>DATGQZ010000017.1:0-90823 GCA_035303945.1 Cyclobacteriaceae bacterium | reverse complement strand
CGCAATGGAAGTAGGTAAATATCACTTGATCTTTACGGATTAAGATGTACTCGCGGGCAATGGGCTCTTTTACCTTAAGGATAATGTCCGCTTCGGCATAGACCTCTTCAATTGTAGACAGAATTTGGGCACCGGAGCTTTCGTACAATGCATCGGAAAAATCGCTTCCCTCTCCGGCGGAAGCTTGGATATAGACCGTATGTCCTCTTTTGACCAGCTCATTGGCTCCGGAAGGGGTAAGGGCAACGCGGTTCTCATTGTTTTTTATTTCTTTTGGAACTCCAATAATCATGATGGCTTTGTTTAGTTTAACTAGCCTCTCGGAATAAGGCTCATCTACTCAGTTTGAAACGCAATAAAGTGTTTTTTAAAGATAATTTTTTTTCCTTATCTTTTCGGCAGTTCGTTTGGACTTAGAGGCGGCAAGGTTCACCCTTTCGGCAAAGTCTTAATCCAGATAAACGGGCGCTTAAAGAAACAACTAAAATTTCAATAAAACATTTATTTTAAGATATTATTTCGATTTAAATCCTTGTTGTGATGATAAACAGTAAAATGCCGAGGTTTTTTAGTGAATGCTTCAGGTGTGGGTGTTTGTTAAAAAGGACATTTTTGAGTAATTTTGTGATGTAATCGAATCGGGCTTAACAGCTAACTATTCGTTTTAATATAATATAATGGAACAAAGGGCGACATTGACCGGCAAGACCAAAAGGCAGGGTATCGATAAAAACCAGATTTTAACCGACTATAAACTTGTTTATTTGAGCAGGCAGGTCTCTTTAGTGGGGAGGAAAGAGGTATTTATGGGCAAGGCCAAATTTGGGGTCTTTGGTGATGGAAAAGAGTTAGCACAAATCGCCATGGCCCGCTTTTTTCAAGCGGGAGATTTTAGATCAGGCTATTATCGGGATCAGACGTTTATGTTTGCGATTGGGGCGCTGTCTGTTCAGGAATTTTTTGCCCAATTATATGCACATACAGATGTCAAGGCCGATCCCGCTTCTGGCGGCAGGTTGATGAATGCCCATTTCGGAACGCGGTCGCTAGACGATGACGGCAACTGGAATGATTTAACTAAAATCAAGAACTCTACTTCCGATATATCGCCTACTGCTGCACAAATGCCGAAATTGTTGGGCCTCGCCTATGCTTCAAAATTGTTCAAGCAGAACCCGGCTCTTCATGATCTGGAAGGATTTACCCAGCGGGGGAATGAAGTGGCTTGGGGTACCATTGGTAATGCGGCTACCGCAGAGGGAATGTTTTTCGAAACCATCAATGCAGGTGGTGTCTTACAAGTGCCCATGATTGTTTCGGTTTGGGATGATGAATATGGTATCTCTGTGCCCAATAAATATCATACCACCAAAGGCAGCATTTCCGAAATCCTTACTGGCTTCCAACGGGAAGAGGGTAAAGAAGGCTGTGAAATATTTGTAGTAAAGGGCTGGGATTATGAAGCCCTAATGGAAACTTATTATAGGGCTTCTGTTATTGCTAGAGAAGAGCATGTTCCTGTAATCATCCATGTAGAGGAAATGACGCAGCCTCAAGGGCACTCTACCTCAGGCTCCCACGAGAGGTACAAATCCAAGGAAAGGTTAGCTTGGGAGGCAGACCATGATTGCTTGTCTAGATTTAGAGATTATCTAGTAAAAACAGATGTCATAGCTGAGTCGGATCTTGACGAAATAGAACTGGGGATCAAGCAAGAAGTCAAAGAGGCAAAAGATCGTGCCTGGAAGGCGTTCTCAGATGATATTAAGGCCGATTTAAATGAAGCGGTGGCGTTGATCAACGAGGCCGCGTTGAACAGCGCAGCGGGCGCGTATTTATTGCAGCTGGCAGGAGAACTTGCCAAAGCCATTAATCCCATACGCAGGGATGTTGTCAGCTCCGTTAGGAAGGCGCTTTTGGCATTGAGGTATGATCAACCGGAAAATCAAATACACCTGAAGGCTTGGTATGCCGATAAACAAAAGGTTTATGAAGATAAATACAGCAGCCACCTCTACAGCGAATCAGCCTATCGTGCTACTTTAATCCCTGAAGTACCGGCAGAATATGCCGAGGACGCGCCGCGGGTAGATGGGAGAGAAATTTTGCAGGCCTGTTTCGACCAGATGCTCGGCCGGGACGCGCGCGTCTTTGCTATTGGGGAGGATGTGGGTAAAATAGGAGACGTAAATCAGGGCTTTGCGGGATTGCAAGCCAAGTATGGAGAGCTTCGCGTCACAGACACAGGGATTCGGGAATGTACGATAGTAGGTCAGGGTATTGGAGCCGCCTTACGTGGTCTGCGTCCGATTGCTGAAATACAATATTTAGATTATTTGCTGTATGCGCTCCAGACCCTTTCGGACGACTTGGCCAACCTGCTGTACAGAACAAAAGGTGGACAAAAGGCGCCTTTGATCGTGAGGACCAGAGGTCATCGTCTAGAGGGTGTCTGGCATTCAGGCTCTCCGATGAGCATGATCTTGGGAAGCCTGCGAGGAATGTTGGTATGTGTACCAAGGGATATGACGCAAGCAGCAGGCATGTACAATACCCTACTTCAGTCAGATGAACCCGCCTTAATGATCGAATGTCTAAACGGATATAGGCTGAAAGAAAAAATGCCGGCCAATATCGGTGACTTCACCGTACCGGTGGGGAAGCCTGAAATATTGAGGGTAGGATTTGACATCACCATCGTAACCTACGGTGCCATGTGCAAGATCGTGATGGAAGCGGCCGACCAACTGGAAGGATTGGATATTTCAGTTGAGGTTATTGACGTGCAAACCTTGTTGCCTTTTGATATTGACCACATGATCAAGCACTCTGTAAAAAAGACCAATCGGGTAATTTTTGCCGATGAAGATGTGCCGGGGGGAGGCTCTGCCTATATGATGCAGCAGGTATTAGAGGAACAAGGTGCCTATGTCTATTTGGATTCAGCTCCGGCGACATTGTCTGCGAAAGCCCATAGACCCGCATACTCTTCGGATGGGGACTACTTTTCCAAACCGAGTGTAGATGACGTGGTGGAAAAAGCTTATGCGATGATGTCTGAAGTGAATCCGGAGAAATATCCGGAGCTTTGAGAGCATGCATGTGTAGTTACCCTAAAGGATGTTCGACACACAGACGATGAAGTTAGCTACTGATGAGTTTGGGCGGCTTTTGTGTTTACATGTGCTTATTGATATCCTCAAGATTTCCCTAGGATTATCTTTATAGATTTTCTGTCATGGAGACCAATAGGCCGACCGGGAAGGCAGCCAGCGAAAACTTTCAACTCTTCAACTTCTCAACCCAACAACCCCAGATCCAAAAACTCAATCAACCATTAACCAATCTCACCTTCGTATCTGCGGTAAGGTAAAGTCCGGCGAAGACACGATATTGCTCTTATTGAGGTTTCTGTCCTGGATCTGCACATCGATCCGAAGGGTGTCATTCCGGAAGATCGAGTTCCAGCCTAAAGACAGCATGGCATACTTGATGGTGCCTTCTATAGCCCTGTCTTTATCTTCCGTAAGAATTCTCGGAAAGCGTCCGTTAAAGGAGGAGTAAAATGGTGGACCTGAAAAATCGTACTCTGTGTAATTCCCGCCTCTCTTGATAAAGAACTTTACAAAGATATTATACTGGTCCGGGTTGACTTTGACCCAGATGGTGTCGTTGACAATTTCGGTTCCTACTAAAGGCCCTATGACCCAATCTCTGTTGTTGAACGAGGGTGCTTCCGGGGGACGAGTGCCATAAGTCACAAGGTCACCGTTCGGATGCCTTTGGTAATCCAAGGGATGAAACGGTGGGTTCACTTCCTTAGGATCCAAGCCCAAGTCGCCTTCCGCATCTTTAAAGTTGATGGCAATGATAAGCGAATCCGACGAGTTGGTTTCTATATATTCCATGTCCTTAAAATTAATCTGGGGGACAGAAGGAAAATCATCCGGAGGTGACACGCAACTCGTGGCCAATAAAGCGGCAAACAATAATGTATATGTATAACTTTTGACCTTCATGGGGAAAGCGTAAATTTACAATTTGTAATCTACTTATAAAAGTGCTAAAAATTGCTCACAAAAGTTAAAACGATGGATTATTTCAAAAGTTTTTCAAGCCGGTTACATAATCCAGCAGGTTTTGACTTTGAGGCAATGGCATTGGAGCTGTTTCGTTTCCAAGCACAGTCCAATGCGGTATACCGTCATTATCTTGAAGCTAGAGGTACAAACATAAACGGTATTGAACGTGTCGATCAGATACCGTTCCTGCCTATACAGTTCTTTAAATCACATCAGGTTGTAAGTGGTCAACAGCAGGATTTTATAAACTATTATTCGAGCAGTGGAACTACGGGTGCTATCACCAGCAGACATTATATCTGGTCCGAAACGTTTTATCTACAACATACCCAACGAATTTTTGAAGCCCAATACGGTCCACTAAGCAAATACCATATCCTGGCCTTGCTGCCAGCTTATCTGGAAAGAAAGGGCAGTTCTTTGGTGGCGATGGCTGATTATTTTATCAGGCAAAGTGGCTCCGACCATTCGGGATTTTACCTCTACAACCATGAAGCATTAATAGAAAAATTGCATCTGCTAACTAAAAATCCCAAGCCGGTGATATTGCTGGGAGTCACCTTCGCTTTATTGGATCTTGCTGAAAAGGAGTTGCCCAAATTGCCCAACCTTATCGTCATGGAAACTGGTGGAATGAAGGGTAAAAGAAAAGAGATGATCAGGGAAGAGGTTCATGCTATCCTTTGCACAAGCTTTGGCGTTGATCGTATTCATTCGGAATATGGGATGACAGAATTGATGTCCCAGGCTTATTCGGATGGTATGGGAAAATATTCCCTACCCATTTACATGAGGGTTTTTCTTCGTGATACACATGATCCCCTGTCCTGGAGCAGCAGGACCCAAGGCGGAATTAATATCATCGATCTAGCTAATTTTCATTCCTGCGCATTTATTGAAACCCAAGATCTAGGACGTTACGATGCAGCGGGAAATTTGGAAGTACTCGGTCGTTTTGATAACAGTGAGATCAGAGGTTGCAACTTGATGGTCAATTGACCCTGTTTACATTAACCGTGGAATGGTATTTGTCTAAGAAGAATTGGAGGCGCAAATTCGGACTGGCAGTTAGAGAGAGTTGTCAATGTTAATAAGACAATTTGCATCTGCCTATTTTGTAAATCCCTTAAGAATTAATCATATTTGAATTTAAGTAATAACAAGCGAATGAGAAGATTAGCCGTAATACTAGTTAGCGTTGGATTGTTGGCCCTTGGGGCATGTGCATCCAGTAAGCCCTGCCCAGCCTATGCAAAGGCAATGGAGGCATCAGAGGCCAGAGGATAAAAAATACGCCGACTAGTAATCGGCGTATTTTTTTATGTCTTCCAAGGTAATTCTTTTGTCGCCAAGAATCATAAGCCGCTCCACCACATTCCGTAGTTCTCTGATGTTGCCGGTCCAAGGGATTTCCTGAAGCCTAGCCATGGCGTCTTTATCTATTTTCTTTTTGGCAGTACCGTATTCTTTGGCTAAGTCTTGCAAAAACCTTTCTACCAGCAAGGGGATGTCTTCCTTCCTATCCTTGAGGGGTGGCACGTTGATGACGATGACACTTAACCTATGGTACAAGTCTTCACGGAAGTTTCCTGCCTCGATTTCCTTTTTAAGATCTTTATTTGTGGCAGCCACCACCCTTACATCCACCTTGATGTCCTTGTCTCCGCCGACCCTGGTGATGTGATGTTCTTGCAAGGCACGTAGCACTTTGGCTTGAGCAGATAAGCTCATGTCACCTATCTCATCTAAAAAGAGGGTGCCCCCACTGGCTTGCTCAAATTTGCCGATGCGTTGTTTTATGGCAGAGGTAAATGAACCTTTTTCATGACCAAACAGCTCGCTTTCAATTAGTTCGGAGGGTATAGAAGCGCAATTGACTGCTACAAAAGGAGCTTTGGACCGATTGCTTTTTTGATGAATCCAATGGGCTACAAGTTCTTTTCCTGATCCATTTGGCCCGGTGATCAGTACACGCGCATCGGTAGGAGCTACTTTTTCAATGGTGTCTTTTACCCTTTGCAGTGCTGGCGAAGTACCTACCATGTCAAGTTTTCGGGACAGTTTTTTCTTGAGCACTGCTGTTTCAGACATCAGACTGTTTTTTTCCAGAGCATTGCGTACGGTCAACAACAAACGGTTAAGATCCGGAGGCTTAGGGATAAAATCAAAAGCCCCTTTTTTTGTTGCTTCCACTGCAGTCTCAATCGAACCATGGGCGGAGATCATGATAAACTGGGTGGCTTTATCCATGGCATTCGCCCTGTCCAACACCTCAAGACCATCCATTTTAGGCATTTTGACATCACAAAGCACCAGATCAAAATCCTCCTCTTCAATCATTCTTATCCCTTCCTCCCCATCTTGGGCCTCAAAAATCTCATGGTGTTCGTACTCCAGTATTTCCTTTAAAGTAGCTCTGATGATTTTTTCATCATCGATGATCAGTATTTTCGCCATAAAGTGGTTTGTTAAAAAGAAAAAAAGTGCAAGCCTGTAAGCCGGGTTCTGTACTTCGTCGGCAGTTGCCCGCTGTGGAAGTGCCTGTCATTTATCTAGTTCCTGCCTCACGGCAGGAATCCATCGATCTACCCACCCTGATTTTCTTTTCAACATAGTCGAAAGAATTGAACGAGCAGCTCTTGATCAGGGCCTATTTGATCTTTCAACCCATAAGGTTTACCATGCAATGCCGGTCGCCCGGCACCCGGTGGGCTCTTACCCCACCTTTTCACCCTTACCTCGCAAGCGAGGCGGTATATTTTCTGTGGCACTAGCTGTGACTGTGCCGTCGCCAGCACAGCCCCTTCCTGTTAGGAAGTATGGCGCTCTATGTTGCCCGGACTTTCCTCTTTTCCGATATACGGAACAGCGACAGGCCGGCTTGCACCTGCAAAAATAAACCTTTTTAATTCTAAAGACATGATTTTCGTGCTTTGTGTTTCGTTTTCAGCCATTTGTTTGCTCCAGGATGTGAGTAGGTTCTAAGAATTCTTCTTAAAATCCTTACCTTTGTGGTTTAATAGCAGGAATTATGATACTAGTGGGCAAGGCGGTGATCAGTGATGATGTTAAGGAGAACTTCTTTGTATGTGATCTCGAGAAATGCAAAGGGGCGTGTTGTGTAGAAGGAGATGCGGGAGCACCGTTGGATGATGAGGAAACGGATATACTGCATGAAATATATCCCCAAATCAAAGATTATTTGTCAGAAGAGGGCGTTGCTACTATTGAGCGTCAAGGAACTTGGGTGTATGATCGGGATGGGGATAAGGTGACGCCTACCATAGGGGATAATGGTGCCTGTGCCTACGCGCTTACAGATGAAAAAGGCATGCTCAAATGCGGTATAGAGCAGGCATACTTGGACGGCAAGATTAATTACAAAAAACCCATTAGCTGTCATTTATATCCCATCAGGATTACCAAGTATGACGACTTTGATGCACTGAACTACGATCGTTGGGATATTTGTGCTGCGGCCTGCGTGTTGGGAAATAAATTAGGTGTTCCCATTTATAAATTTTTAAAGGAGCCTCTGACGCGCAAATATGGGGAGGAATGGTACGCCGAGTTGGTACAGGAGATAGAAGGGGCCTAAGTAAATGCGGTTTATTTCCTTCATCCTAATTTTCTCTAACCGGATTCAAATAGGAACAGCTGCATCAGAAGGTCCTTCAACTGCTGCTCAGCGTATGGTTTGTGCCAAAGGATAGGCATGAGGAAGTATCATTAGTAAATGGGATTACCTCACTAATTAATTGAAGAATGACTTAAGCAGAGATGGCTATAACTATCTCTGCATTACCATATTATCTTAATTTTCTAAAGTACGTTTGATAAACATTCCCCGCAAAAAACCTTGCAAACTTTGAAATAGCTGCCAAGCCTTGCTTTTTAGAGGAAGCGTGAAGTGCTTGAATTGTTTTCAATTGCTTCATAAAATCAGGTATTTCTATATGTAACCTTCCTATTCCAACAAGCTTACCTGAATTTGAATTGCCTTCATATACCCTGATAAATAAGGTGGTGGTATCTTTCCATACATCTACACCTTTGTCGTTCTGCACTTCTTTAAAACCTTCAAAAAAGAAGACTTCCCCCTCTTGGCTGATCAGATTGGCACTGTACAACATTTTTTTGCTTTCTGGATTGCTGGCATCTGCTGTAAACAGATTAAATACACCCTTTAAAGCTGTTAGTGGAAAAGGCGAAAGCGCAGGGGCTTTCATGGTTCCTATAAGACCTGCTTCATGCTCTTGAATTTGTATAAGGGAATCCACATCCTCCGTTTGAATCGTTAAGGTAAACTCGAATGGTGAATTATCCTCCTTACCTTTGATATAAGCCCGCTGATAATCCGTCTTTTCGAAAGTAGAGAAATATCCCTTCATCGTCTCTGTAAATTGAATGCCGACCGTTTTTGCACCCTGATGTCCGGATACCTTCTCAAATGCCTGAAAGGAGTAATCTATTTTTCGACCCAATCCAGCAGCGATAATTTTACAGCTTCTTTCAGCGAGAGCGCTGATGGTCAGTAAGGGGTTGGTGCCTATTGGTCTAGGGATAACAGCACCATCCATGACAAATAAGCCAGGATGAAGGTCTGATCCTTCTCTACCGCTGAAGACTTGTCCTTTATGATCCACCACCCCTTGGGTGGCATCATCAGCCATGGGGCAGCCGCCCAACGGATGCACTGTCACCAGATCATAGTTCAGCATTTTTGTCCAGGTGGGGTTGGGGATGATGTTTCCACCCAGGGCAGTAGTAGCTGCGGCTAACTCTCCACTAACCTTTTTGAAGATGTTTTGTTTTCCTACATCCTGCCAGTGTATATTGAGTCGGTCATCTTTTAGTTCCATTTCGCCATTTCCATCATCATGGCACATGACGAGGTAAATTTGTGTATGATCTACGGCTCCATGGAAGGGACCTCTCAACAAGCTTTTTACCTCGCGCCATTTTTCCTGAAAATAATCTTTAATGCCGCGGTCGGAGTCTTTGCCAATTAGCCTTGAAAAGGTTACCAAAGAACTAGCTAAAATAGAACGAATAGGGCCTGGCACCGTACCTTCTTCAAGGGTCAAGCCGTCTTCGAGCTTAGCGCGCCCTCGCATATCAATGACACTGGTGATACAGGGGCCTACTTCCGCTATTTTTCCGTCAATTTTGTTGCCCAAACCGATACCGTGAATGGGGACGTCATTGTTGTAGCCAAAACCCAGTACATCACCATTACCCGTAAACCGCTGTCCCAATTTGTCTGAAAGGGCCAAGCCTTTTTGCGCCGAGCGAAGCAGAATCTCTGTACTTCCCAATGAACCGGCAGAGAGAATTACATTTTCAGCTTCAATAAACATGGGAGGGGACTCAAACTTGTCCCTGCCAGCATTCATTACCTCAAAATACACCTGCCATAATCCTCTGCTTCGACTGATATAAATTACCTTTATGTTGGTAAAAATTTCGGCTCCATGGTTCACCGCATCAGGAAGGTAATTCATCGCGGTTGTATTTTTGGCCCCTACATTACAGCCAGTCACGCAGTCTCCACAATTGATACATTTGGGTTGATGTACGCCGACTTGATTGGGCAATTTATCTTCAAAAGTGACATTGATGTCTAATAACCGGAATTGCTCTGACATAAATTCAGCGGATTTCCGCATTGCCTCGGTCTTTTCCAATATTGGATAACCATTTTGGTTTTCAGGATAGGGGTTAGGTTGCAACATGTTCCAGGCAAGGTCCATACCTTCTTCAAATGAAGCAATATCATTTCTAATTGCCTCCGGCCAACGGGGATCTTCCATAACCCTCGGATCCGGTTTGATAGAGACATTGGCATTAACCAGAGAAGTACCTCCTAATCCACATCCCTTAAAGACACTAATTTCACTTCCTACAGTAAATTCGTACAAACCGTTTTCTGCTCCGGTTTGTGTCCTGCCTTTGTTAAATTGCATCTCAAGGGCTGCTTCTTTTAGTGTGCGTGGAAAATCCCCTGGCAAAAATTCTTTTCCCTTTTCCAGGAGACAAACATCCAGTCCACAGCGGGACATACGGCTGGCCGCAATACTGCCTCCATAGCCCGATCCTACGATGATCACTTCATAGCGAGGCTTCATAGCGGCAATGGGTTTCGAAAGCTTTTTCATGGTCTCTTGGGTTTCAATGGTGTTGTTCATTGCGTTCAGACTTTAGTTGTGGCTGAGCCGCGGTCACTTGCGCAAATGATATATAAATGGGGGGTTCGATCAGTTCGTAGTTAACAGGCCCTCCTTCAAATGATGGATTTTCCTCAGTTCCTGTAGTTTTCCAGTTTGTCGCTATTTTTTCCACACCCACCGGGTAAATAGTCAATCCATCGGCAGTAAGCTTTAGTCGGAGGAAGTTTTTATAGCCTTCCCAACGGAAGGATGAAGAAGCTTCGGTAATATGATTTCCAACCCAATTGATACTAACGAAAAGATACAGACCAAAAAGAAGACTACTGGCAAGCCCGCCCGATACAAACAATCCGACAATAAACCTTACGATGTTCAAGCTACCCGCTTCTACAGACCACCTCGCATTGAGCAAATAGAGCCAATAGAACAACACTACCTGAAGCGTCGCATGAACGAATCCAGCTATATATGTCCAAGGCGATTTGCCGGACTGTGTATCTGTAAAGCGCCAGATGCCGATCCACAAAATAAGATTTAAGATCAAAACCGGAGGGTTGTAGGGAAGGTTTTGAGTGAGTTGCAGTAAAAAATCCCCAGGTACCATCCCGACATTTTGTAAAAATACCGTCTCTTTATTCCCTAATTGAAGAAACCAGGCGGTTAAAAGATGAAATCCTCCAAAAAAGATCGTGAACCAAAGACTATAAAAGGGGAGAAGGAGATTTCTCCACACCAAAGCCTTAGAGGTATCTAAAGGTGGAAAGGCACTCTTCAGCGTTGTGCCGTCGGCGAGCTTCGTTGGTAATGTATGGGTACAATGCATAAATGCGCCCCCGCCTCCAGCCGTGATCAGTTGACGTTTCCATAAATCGCCTTCGGCTTCGTACCGACTATAGTGGTGCATGTCACCGGTCAATATGGCGATCAATTCAATCTTCCTTTTCTGCTTTTCGGGCAATATACCAGCTCTTTCTTCTTCCTCATTTGCTGCACCAAATAAGATCCGGTTGATAAAAAAGTTAAGGCGTTCATTAGATTTGTCATTGCGGTTCATGGATTGAAAAACCCATGAAGGTTCTGCCGTGCAAAGAATGATTTTATCATTATCCGCAAAGGTTTGGGCGACTTCTTTAAAATAGCAAAGCTGAGGGTGATCGATGTCCGCATGCAATTGGACATCGATGCCCAATAGCCATGTATTGTGGGGAAGTTTTATCGCAAAATAGCTTCGTCGCTGTTTAGACTGCCAGTTCCCTAGCGTCCGTTCTTGCGTAAAAAGCCGGAGAAAATTAGTCAAACCGTCGTACCAATCGTGGTTGCCGGGAAGGGCAAAGAGGAGAGGTCTAGACTTCTCCTTTTTATTTAATGGAAAAGCGGCATGATAGGGACCTCTCAAGCGGTTATCATATTCCTCTAACTCAGGTGTGGGATATACCTGGTCTCCTCCCATGATCAAAATATCCCCTCTTTGAATCTTTTCGTCACTTACAATCAAATGCTCCTGTGCCAAGAGATGTGCCATAGAATAGGTTGCATTAAAACCATCTCCCAAATCGGCAATGAAATCGATCCAGATTTCATCTTTTTCCGTCACATCGTGTGGCTTCAACCCTGGATCAAGGGCTGCCTGCATTTCTCTTCTGTCAGCAAAGTTTCCAAAAATTCCCGAGACGACGGTCTTCGTAGCTGTAAAAGCGAGTTGCTTTGGATTATACCAATCCACCATTTGCTTTCTTTCAAACTTCATGTCTTATAAACTTTGATAGCATTAAAAATCTTTTTCTCAAACTTCCCTGTTTGCCTTCATCGCGTAAACTCGTGAAATAACTGGCCTTTATCCTGTCGAAAGCTGTTTGATACAACACCCCTTTTAGCCACACTCCCTCCTCATTAGCCACGTCAATCCTACAGCGCTTCATTGCGAATCCCAATACAAAATCGATGGGTGGACTACGGGGGATTTCAGCTGTTACTTGCTGTTCTTGCCCCTGCAGCATGAGCTTGGATGTGAAAAGCCACGTGGAGGAATTTAGCGTTTTAATTGTGTTATTATATGTTGCTATTTCTTCGCCCACTTGTCCGAGATAGAGGCAGGCATAGAGTTCGACGTCGCTTTGGAGGTTTGATGAAATAAAACGTACATAGACATAATACTTCACCTCCACCAAACGCTCTCCATAAAGGAGCTTTCCCTGAAACTTTGCCCTAAAGCTGAGCACCTGCCCTACATCAGCCGTTTTGGTAGATTGTGGGTTCATGGATGTCCATCCGTCAGGTTGCTCTTGTAAATCCCTTTTTGCTGCAGCATAGCCCATATTGATCAATTCTCGGGCGTTGATTTTATTAAAAAACAAATCGGGATCTAAGGGAAGCGGGCGGGGTGGTTTTAGCACTTTTAAGCGGATAAAGCTGTTGGCCTGGTTGGCTACCGCTTGGTTGATTAAGCGGATTTGTTCGAATTCTTCCCAAAGCGCACCGTTAGCACTCATTTCTATCATGTGGACATATTGATTAAAAGCACCTGCCAGATAGCTGGGGCTGTTACCGATGATCCATACCATCCATAATTCTTCAGCACCCTGGCGAACAGCTTCCATAAGATGGGCATCTTTAATCCAAACTGCATCGGTATACCAATCATTGCCGATCTTCAATGCAGGCATCATCATGGGAAGAGAAACCCCAGCTATGAGGTGATCCTCTGCAACCTTGTCATGGGAAATGGCTTCGATGGTTTTGTTTGAAAAGTTGCAGAGGTTGAAGCTGAATGTTGCATCGTTGTTACTCCTGATTTTGTTGAGGTTGATGCCTAGATGGGGAAAAACCTTCAGACGAATATTATCAGCGTCGGCATAGCCGCTCATTGCGAAAGGTTTGAGGTAGTCTCGGAATCGCCTGCCTGAGACAAAGTTGCGTATGTTTAGGCTTCTCCACCTGCTGGCGATATCTTTTGGGGTTAATCCACTGGCGAGCATGGCCGCATTAAAAATACCACCGGAAGTGCCA
The DNA here is from genome assembly GCA_035303945.1 of Cyclobacteriaceae bacterium. Classification (GTDB taxonomy): domain Bacteria; phylum Bacteroidota; class Bacteroidia; order Cytophagales; family Cyclobacteriaceae; genus DATGMS01. The sequence goes on along the minus strand of DATGQZ010000017.1, from coordinate 77,565 downwards.
TCTACATGGCTGAAGCGAATTCCTGCTTCTTCTAAAGCCATAATAACGCCGGCTTGATAGGCTACACGCATTCCACCGCCAGCGAGTATTAAGGAACGTTTGGGACCAATATTGGTATCTTCAGCCCACATTGTAGATGCCTTTTTGTACACTAAAAACCGTGATCACAATCCATCCCACTGCTTCATAAAATAGGAAGAACAAGGCCCAATTATTGGCTTGACCATCCATGCACCAAGAGGTAATTCTAGCTAAAATCCCTGAACCCATTATGAGGAGAAATAAAAGATTAAACTTTCTTATGGTGAAAATTTCCTTCGAAAACCAAATCCCGAATAAGCCAAAGCCCATTTCGAGGGCACGCAAAAAGCGGTACTGGCTGAGCAAATTGACACGGGCTTGATCATCCAAGAGCGTAAGATCCATATCGAGCAGGTGCCGGAATTCGAGTGCGGGTTGGGCAAATGCACCCCATGCACCCGCCAAAAGCACCAACCCGATGTAGGAGTAAAAGAAAAGATAATTCAAGAAGCTTATCATTTTCGATCCTGTTTGAGGTAAATTAGAAATACCAAGCCCGAGAAAAGATCAAAAAAAGCAACAGCCAGTGCCAAGAGGGAAAATATACCTTTGACTACGCCAAGAGTAACTGCAACAAAAGCAGCCAATTTCTGCAAAGCACACCAAAATACAGCGGCTTTTTGAGGCTGAGGGCTATAAATTACATGCACCATCAATCCACCAAATAAAGTCATAAACATGCCTACTACACCAAAAAAATACGAAGCTGATGGACTTCCCTCTACTCCAATCATGCTGAGCACTTTTTCCGGCGCGATCGCTTGGGAAAGGCCTGATACGACAGTGATTACCGATATGGATAAGACAAGTAGGTTGAGGTATTTGTTGATCCAGCGCATAAATTTAGGTATCAAGTGGTGAGCCGGTAATTGGGTTTGGCCTTGGCAATAAAGAAATACATCGTGATGCCCCACATAAGGCTTAGAATCAACCAGCGAATATCGTTTAAAAACATCCAGTGATCTAAAAGCTCTTGAAGCAATGCTTCATCTGTTACTCCCGCAATCAACTGGTCATTCACGTCTTCAATAAATGCCTGTTGAACAATAACAGGTATGAGCAAACCCGGAATCCAGGCAAGAGGTACCCATCTCAGCCTGCTTTTCCATTCTGTAATCAGCATTACCGCAATGGCTACTGCCATAATCGGAATGGTGATAAAAAAGAATCGCGTTGCTGTGGTCGTTTGGGGAATGATAGCATCATAGTAGTTGCCTACGTTCAATGTCGCAGGATAATTGGGAAACCAGAAGAAATGAAGCGACCAAAACAAGCCTAAGTAAATCGATGCACAGAAAAATATATAGGCGTTGTTGATATCTATTAAGGTTTTTTTTAGGGGATTCATCGCTAAAGCATTTTTAATGAATCATATGCGGTATTTATCATAATCTTGAACAGACGGAGGGGAGAGCCATTCCTCCCCATTTCTTAAACCGTAAACACTCTCCAGCCCCTCGGGCATGGTGGCTGGAGGATTCTCATAGGTTATAAACCAACATTCGAAATGATCGTCAAGTATTCCATCGGCCTGTGGCATGTACATCGTAAAAAAGGGATTTGGATGGATGTCTATGTCTCTTAGCGGTGCTACGTTGGGATGTTCGCCTATATATAAATTGGCCTGTGCGCCTCCCATGAGACCAATAGAGGCACGGGTGTCAAAGTAGATATAAGAAGCCATTAGCATGTTGCGGAAACGGCAATAATTGGTCGTACCTACCTTGAGATTTAAGTTTAAACTTTTGGGAATTTGCATTTCTATTCTAAAAGCGAATTGCCCATCCTTTTCATACTGGCTGCTGACGGTATTTTCGCTCACTAAAAAATCAAGGTTGGCTTGGTGTTTAGGCATTCCCCATATCCCTTTGCCGCCTTTCACAGAAACTTCTGTACTGACGGGAAGGTCGAGAATGAATTGGCCCGTCCCATAGTTTTTCATGAGCAAGAGGTTCAACAGCTGGGGTGCAGGTTTGCGACCGCGGGTACAGGCAATGGCTATGCTATATTCAATATACTTGCCTATACTGGTTTCTAAGTAATTGATCACCGTGATCAACAAGGCAGCTCGGCCATTGGGCAGGCGAAGTGCATGGACCTCGTTGCCCGGCAGCAGCGCATTGGCTTTTTCCCAATCGCAGGAAAATCCCGCCATCAATGCAGGAGAGTTTTTCGCGAAAACGGGCATCTGGTAAGGGATGTGGTCAACTAAGGCATATCGTCCCTTATAGGATTTAATTCTTCGAGGCGGCATTGCTCTGGAGGATCGAATTGTTTAGTACATTGATCATCAATGGAAAGACATCTTCATGGGCATTTTTCCCAAAAAAGATATCCAAGTGACTGTAATTGTCCAAAATGTATAGCTCATGCCTGCCGGGATCGGAGGCTTCTAAGTATTCATAGGTCTTTTTTTGACTTTCAGGCAAAAAACATTTGTTTTTGGCACCTGCAAAAAGAATGATTTTGGGTAAACCGGCCGGTTTAGAAGGCACATATTCCTTTTGTAAATCAGCGTTTAAAGGTACAAGCTTGCCTTGGGCGATGCACTTTCTTATATGAAGGAAAAAGGAAAGGGGAACCTCAGCAAATTCCTCCTGTATCCATTCAAGCGTTTGTTGATTCAGATTTTCAAGGCGCCACAACGCTGGGAATCCTGCACCATACACGAAGCTGACGAATTTGCCGACGAGCGTATCTTTTTCCCAGTGTGTTGCACGGACCAACATTCGGAGTGCCTTGCTCTTAAAGTCAGGGGCATGTAGACCCCACTGCGGGTTAAGGTAGGTAAAGCTGCTTTTTACGAAAGGGATATACCCCCACAGCTTGAACAATGAATAATTGGGAACTATCGGGTGAAGCGACACAGCATTACTAATGACAGTTTTTACCTCGGGCACTAGTCCCAGCATCACGGATATCATAAAGCTGGTGCTACCTTGGCAATGGATGATGGCCATGATCTCATTGGCGCCGGTGAGTTCTACAACCCTTTTAACAGCCGCGGGATGATCATAGAAGGCAACTTGATCCAAGTCCCATTCATTTGGTGGAAACTCGATGCTCCCTCGCCAGTTTTCAATCCATACGTCATACCCTTCATCCATCAAACACTGAATAAGATTTTTAGCAGTTGGTGGGTTGAATATATTACCTCTAACCCCCGCACCATGAACCAGCAATATAGGGCACTTGTATGCTTTTTGTCCCCTTGGATGTTTCAAGTTGCAAGTGAATCCATCTTTGGTCTCAAAGTCGAAAGTCTCAAACTCTCCCATTGTTTTAGGGATATGAAAATTATGATTTTGCTTTGGTGGTTTCTTCTGTTAATGCCAAAAAAGGTTGGTAAAAATGTATGGCAATAAATCAATAGCCAATATATATTATTTTATTGTTTGATCAAAGCAAAAACATCGGATAATCTTTTTGAGTCAAAAATCCTTTATTCGAAGTAGGGGCAGTTGGCACAGCATTGGCAATTTGGAACTGAAAAAGGTTGATCATGAAGGGGAACGTTTTTATCGGGACGTCCGGCTGGCATTACAAGCATTGGCGAGGCAATTTTTATCCAGAAGGAACTAAGGCCGATGAGCAACTTGCTTTTTATATTAAGCAATTTCCAACTGTTGAAATTAACAATTCTTTTTACAGGGTGCCTCCAGCAACAACCTTCGACGGTTGGGGTAAGGCAGTTCCGAACAATTTTGTGTTTGCTGTTAAGGCTAATCGCTATTTCACGCACCTCAAAAAGCTGAAAGTTGATAAAGAGGAAATCAATCATTTTTTGGAGAAGGTAGAACGCTTAGGAGGAAAGGCAGGGCCGATTCTCTTCCAGCTTCCGCCAAACTGGAAAATAAACCTCCAACGCTTAGAGGAATTCTTGTCAAAACTTCCCAAGCATCACCGCTACACGGTGGAATTTAGAAATCCGACTTGGTGTCGGCAGGAGCTTTTCGATTTACTCCACCAGTTTAATGCAGCCTTTTGCATCTATGACTTGGCGGGACATCAATCTCCCCGCATGGTCACTGCTGATTTCATATATGTGAGGCTTCATGGACCGGGTGACAAATACCAAGGCCGTTATTCACCTGGGCAGTTGGAAAACTGGGCGCAGCAATGTCGGCAGTGGCTCCAGCAGGGCAGAGATGTTTTCATCTATTTCGACAATGATGAGAAAGGTTACGCCGCTATCAATGCTATGGAACTCTCAGCTATTTTAGATCATTAACACATACGTTTTATTTTTGAAATATAAATTATTGTCGTCAAATTGATTGCTAAAACATTATTGATGAAAATATTTGCTTTCCTTAGTTTGTGGATGATGTTTGTCCTACCCCTTAATGCACAAGACATGACCAAAGAAATTTTATATGTTGGGACCTATTCCCAGGGTGGCAGCAAAGGAGTTTATGTAGTTGAAATGGATAGAGCGGCAAGGAGCCACAAGGTAGTGCAAACTGTCCATGACAAGCAAAATCCCACCTTTCTTGCAGTACATCCTAGCCAACAATTTCTATATGTCGCTTACAGGGAAGGGGAAGACCAAGATGACAAGAACGGAACGATATTCGCCTATAGCATTGACCCAGCAACAGGGGAACTTAGCAAATTAAACTTCCAATCATCCATGGGCGAGAGCCCCTGCCATGTAAGCGTAGATCCTACCGGAAGTATGCTTTATGTGTCCAACTACCGAGGAGGCAATCTTGCCGCTTACAAGATTAATGATGACGGAAGTTTGGCATCTCACCCAGCGGTAGTGCAGCACCAAGGCAGCAGTGTGCATCCGCAACGGCAAGACAAACCGTATATGCATTCCATGATTCCGTCGCAGGATGGACGGTATGTTTATGCTTCTGACCTAGGAATCGATAGAATAATGGTATACAGCGTTGATGCTGAACAAGGAATACTTAAGCCTGCTCCATCGCCCTTCGTGAGCAGCGAGCAAGGTGCAGGTCCAAGGCATTTGGTGGTACATCCCCGCATCCCTTACGCCTATTCTGTCGAAGAGCTGTCTAACATGGTTGCGATTTATCACATCAATGAGGAAACGGGCGCTTTGACTGCAAAGGGAAGAATTACTATGCTCTCAGATGCAGTTGAGTCAGAGGATAACAGCGCAGCAGACATCCATCTTTCTAGCGAGGGAACCTATCTATACGCCAGTAATAGGGGACAGGATAATCTGGTTATCTATAAAATTGATCCTCTTAAAGGCCAACTATCTTTGTTGGGACATCACCCAACAGGTGGCAAACACCCCCGAAATTTTAAAATAGATGCGCAAAATGAACTCATCTACGTAGCTAACATGCACAGTGACAATATTGTTGTCTTCGAGCGGGATGCCTCCACCGGATTACTTCAATCCTCCGGTTGGGAACTTGATATTCCCCAACCTGCGTGTGTGGAGCAAGTCTTCCTATCAAAGGGAAGTATCCACTAATGCTTATGCCTATTTGTTGTTGTATAACCAATCTATATCGAATCTAGCCAGAGTTATCTTTTCGTACGGGCCATTAGTTCCATTTTCATATAGGCACAGCACAAACCCATCCGGAAGTGTTGCCAATGATGAATAGGCGGCTGGTCCAGGATAAAGGGTTCGGCTGTAGGGCCAACTCTTACCTTCATCTTGACTTAGCTTTACGGATAAATTTTCCCGCTTGGTGCTCGCGGGATTAGCAAAAAGCAAAATGCTCTTGTTGCTCTTGGTAGGCCATGAATGACGGATGAGGCTTGCTTGACATACAGGTTCCACTAGGCCGACAGCATCTTGGGGATCTGACCAATTGATCCCACCGTCTTTGCTCCAGGCATGCGTACGAAGATTTCTTCCAAAATAAGAGCGTATATTCATTAACAAGGTCCCCTCTCCATCCGCTAATTCAACGACCTGGCACTCATTGGCTTTAGGCCTGATCGTGCCTCCTAGCTGCCAAGTCTTTCCATGGTCATCACTATAGATGCTGTGTGCGCCGTAATCATAACCTCCTCCTCCCACTATACCCGACGGATCATCATAGCTATGGTCGCAGGGGATCACCAATCTCCCCTTAGGAGCGCCATGTTGAATTTGTATGCCCACGCCCGGACCTGTAGCATACCAGCCCCAAGATGGGTCTTTGGTAGTGGCAGTAATATCTTTAGCTCTGGTCCAAGTGGCCCCTTCGTCATCGCTGGACATCACATATACCCTGCGGGTGTCTTGGCTACGTTTTGCTATGATATCCCGCTCCTGATCATCCCCGCGGTTCCAAGTTAGCAACAACCAGATGGTGCCTGTTTGCTCATCCACCACAGGCGTAGGATTGCCACAGACATGCGGCCCGTCATCCCAAATTACCTGCTGTTTATCCCAGGTTTTGCCACCATCGAAGGAGCGCCTAAGCAGCAGATCAATATCTCCGGTGTCAGAACCGCTGTTTTTGCGTCCCTCCGCAAAGGCCAATACCGTGCCTTTTGGAGTAACAATAAGAGAAGGGATTCGGTAGGTGTGGTATCCATCGGTATTCTGCTCAAAAAGAACCATGGTTTTTAAACTGTCGTTTGCCATGTAGGAAGAATCTTCCTTACTCATAATGCCTGCAATTAACAAAAAGAATATCCAGATGTTCATTGGGTATGTTTATTGTGCGGAGGAGTTAAACATACTTAAAAATATCCTTAAATGTGGTAAGAAAGCATGAAAAGGTTTTTTGTCACAGGAGAGGTGTTCCGAACTGTAAAAAGCCATTGCAGGTTTCGAAAATTTCGAAAAGGTCTTCTTAATGTAAGGAAGAATTTTGATCCTTCGTATCCTTTTTTTTACGTAATTCGCTCCGTGAAGTAGCGGCCGCCAATGAGCATGAATTGGTTAAAAAACATTTTTCAAAAAAGCCCCACGAGGCTTAAAGAAGCTGATGCTAAAGTCTTTTTTCAAGAGAAAAGATTTAGGAGTCTGATTGAAAACAGCTCAGAGGGAATTCTGCTGTTGTCAAAAGACGGCAAGTCCACTTATATCTCACCATCCATCAAGCGCATACTCGGCTACAATGAGGATGAAGCCCTACAGGCCAATATTTTTAGCCTTTCGCATCCAGATGATTTGCCAGAACTAAATAGGGTGTTTCAAAAAGTACTTCTGGACCAGCAAACGGCTGTGCATCAATATACCGGACGTCTACGAAACTATCAGGGGGAATGGCGGTGGCTGGAGGCCAAAGTCAAAAACCTTCTTTCTGATCCAGATATTAAGGGGGTGCTAGCCAATTTTGTAGACGTGACGGAAAAGCGTGCCGCCACAGAAAAATTGTTGCAGGCCAATCGGCTTTACGCATTTCTCAGCCAAATTAATAAAGCTATTGTACACGCTGCGACTGAGCAGGCTCTTTTTGATGAAGTCTGTCGCATTGCAGTAGCGTATGGAGGTTTGGATATCGCATGGATTGGAAAGACTGATCCAGGCTTGGAAAAAGTTGATCTTCTTGCCTCTCGTGGCCTGTCCGTGGAGGAGATTGCTTTGGTGGAGCAGATGATGCAGACTGATCCGGGAATTAAGGATGCGCTTTCAAAGGAAAGGGGATTTTTTGTATGTAATGATCTTCAAAAAACGGAGGTTGAAATTTGGAGGCAAGTAGCTGAGGAAAGGAAAATAAATTCACTTTTAGCTTTTCCTCTCATAAAAGACAAGCAAATATATGGTTGCATTAGCCTATACTCCTCTAAGGTTAATTTTTTTAGCCAAAAGGAAATTGAGCTTTTAGAAGAAGCTACAGAGGATATATGCTTTGCTTTGGATGTCTTTGAAAAAGATAAAAAGCGGCTCGCGATGGAGAAGGAGCTTCTTCATAAAGATGCCAGATACAGACAGGCACAGGCCATTGCCCATGTCGGGAGCTGGGAGCTTGATTTGGCTACTGAAACATTTCTTTGCTCTGAGGAAGCCTGCCGGATTTATGGAGTGCCTGTCGACAAGCCGGAGTATACCTTTGAGTACTGGAGCAGTTTCGTCCATCCGGAAGATTTTGAAAAAGTAATGGCTATGATGCAGGATTCTTTGGAGGAGCTGAGGGATCAGGCATCCGATTTTCGGATCATCCGAAAAGACGGAGGGGTAAGGCATCTATTTCTACAGTCTAAGGTGGTATTGGATGACTTTGGTGAGGTCAAAGGGATCTATGGGGTCATCCACGACCAAACCGACGTCAGAATAGCCGAAGTCATGGCACACCAGTCAAAGAAGGAGTTGGAGAATTTGGCTGGCTTTAACCAATCGCTTTTGGAAAGTGCGCCTGTAGGGATAGCCTCTTTCCATGTCCAATCGGGGCGATGTTTGTCTGTTAACCCAGCCTTTGCCGACATCATTGGGGCTCCCAGAGAAGAATTAGTTGGACTGGATTTCCGCGAAATTCCATCTTGGCATGAATACGGATTGCTACAGGATGCCGCGCATACCATAGCTACTGGAGAAATTACCCAAAAAGAGGTTTTTTTTAGATCGTCCTTTGGGATCGAAAGTTGGGTAAACTACCGGTTTGTTAGATTCTTCAATAGCGAGGAACCACACCTTTTGCTGTTGATCAATGATACAACAGAGCGAAAGCAGGCAGAAGAGGCGCTGAAGAATTCTGAATTCCAGTTTCGGACCATGGTGGAAACTGCCCAGGAAGGGATATGGCTTATTGACCAAAACCATACTACGCAATTCATCAACAAGATGATGTGTGACATGTTAGGCTATGCGCCTGAAGAAATGGAAGGAAAAGTCATCTATGGCTTTATGGAAGAAGAAACAAAGCGGATAGCCATAAACACTATAGGGCAGCCTAATGCTCCCGCTAAACATGAAAATGTTGTCTTTTTGACGAAAGATGGTCGTCGGGTAATTACCCTTTTAAGCTCTACGCAGTTTTTTGATAAAGAAGGCCATTTTACGGGGGCCTTGGCCATGATTGTCGATATGACGGAAAAGGCACAGCTTGAAGATCTTTTGGACAGAACCAACAGGATATCTGGCATAGGTAATTACGAAATAGACTTGGTGAATCAGACGGTTTATTGGTCGGAGATTACACGGGAAATAATGGAGGTGGAGCCGGATTTTATTCCTTCGTTAGAAGATATCAGGAATTTTTATACCAATTGGGGCGATAAAGTCGTAGCCAATGAAAATGTTGTTAACCTGGTCAAATTGGGCAAACCCTGCGATGAGGAACTTCAGGTTCTAACCTATAAGGGAAATGTAAAATGGGTAAGAATAATTGGTGAAGCAGAATTTAAAAACGGCAGCTGCTTAAGGGTGTATGGTAGCTGCCAGGATATAGATGAACGCAAAAAATCCCAGCTAGAAATTCTGAAGGTGTATGAAGAAAAAAATGATATTCTAGAAAGTATTGCAGATGCATTTTATGCACTAGATAAGAATTGGATCGTGACCTATTGGAACAAGGAGGCGGAAAGTCTGCTTAAAAGACAAAGAAGTGAGATCATTAACAAAAACCTTTGGGAGGAGTATCCGCACTTGATAGGTTCACCATTTTATGAGTATTATCGAATAGCAATGGGAGAGAGCAAGGTACAACAATTTGTTATGTATTATGATCCTCTTCAAATGTGGTTTGATATCAGTGTGTATCCCACTACCAACGGTATTTCGGTTTACTTCAAAGACGTCACCGAAGCTAAAATTGCTGAAGCAAAAATGCGTGAACTTAACAGGAATTTAAAAAAATACACCCATGAACTAGTTGTATCCAATGCTAACTTAGAACAGTTTTCCTACATTATTTCACATAATCTGCGCACTCCGGTAGCTAATATCATCGGATTATCAAGTATGGTAAGCGATGAATCCTTGCCGGCTGATCAAAAAGAATTAATTAATGAGGAGTTGGTTGCTTCTGCAACAGCCTTGGATGAAGTGATTATGGATCTTAACTTGATTTTAAAAGAAAAGCAACAGATTAATCGAAGTAAGGAAATGGTAGCCTTTTCTAATCTCGTAAAATCAATAAGAAACAGCATATCCAATTTGATCCAGTCCGAAAAAGTTGAAATTATTACAGATTTTTCTGAAATTGGTGAGTATTTTACTATCAAAAGTTATTTCTATAGTATTTTTTACAATTTGATTGTTAACAGCATTAAGTATAAGCATCCAGAACGGTCTCCTATGATCAAGATATCCAGTCGGAAAATCCGAAATAAGGTCGTACTCTCATTTCAAGACAACGGGAGTGGCATAGACCTGGATAAAAAGAAAGATCAAATATTTAAGCTTTACAAACGCTTCCACCGACATATAGAAGGGAAAGGTATGGGTCTTTTTCTGGTAAAAACTCAAGTAGAGGCCCTTGGGGGATCAATCAATGTAAAAAGCCAGCCTACGCAGGGTACTGTGTTTGAACTAGAGTTTCCTACCACTAGCCGAACCTAAATATGATTTTGCCGAAACGATTTATCGTAGTTGATGATAACCGCACCAATAATATCATCTGTGAGTATGCAATTCGGAAGTGGAATAAAGGAGTGGCTGTCCACCTTTTTACCGAGCCGGAGCGGGCGCTTCAAAGTATCCAGCAGGAATATGTCGAAGCCCCTGTAGATGGCCCTACAGTTCTTTTTTTAGACATTAATATGCCGACGATGACTGGATGGGAATTCTTGGACCATTTTAGACTATTTGAAGCGAAGGTACACGAGCAGTTCGTGATCTATATCTTGACTTCTTCCGTTGACGAGAGGGATAAAGAAAAAGCCGACTCTGATCCATTGGTAGCCGGCTTTATTTCTAAACCATTGACACATACCACTGTCCAACAGGCAGTAGAAGGCATGCAGAGACCACGTTCGATCTAAAACCTGACGTGGTAGCTTTAAGCTTCTAAGAGTTTGTCTATTTCAAACTTTTTCATTTTCATAAATGCCTCCACTACCCTTTGGGATCGTTCCGGATCGTTTACCAATTGAGATAATACGGTTGGAATAACTTGCCACGACACACCATACCTGTCTTTGAGCCAGCCGCAACGGTCTTCCCACCCTCCTTCACTCAATTTGGTCCAGAAATGGTCGATCTGATCTTGTGTGTCGCACTCCACTACTAAAGATATGCCTTCACTAAATGCGAAGCCATGTGTAATGGAGCTATCCATCGCCATTATGACGCTGTTGCCTAACTTGAATTGGGCATGTTTGACCAAACCGACTTTGTCTCCTTCACCTTCTTCATATCGGGCAATGCCAACTACTGAAGAGGGAGCAAAGACGGAGGTGTAGAAGTCGATCGCTTCTTCTGCTTTCCCTGCTCTTGATTCTGTAAACATCAGCGTAGGAGTGAACTTTTGACCCACATCTTCAAGTCTTCCATATGACAATTGCCAGGTTACGCCATACTGATCTTGTACCCACGCATACCTTTCGCTCCAGGGGTAGCTGTCCAAAGGCATCATTTCCGTCCCGTTTTCGGTAAGCTTTTTCCAATAATCATCCACCTCATCTTTGGTTTCGCATACCACATAAAACGAAATAGAGGGGTTGGGAGAGAACTGAGGTCCACCATTGAGACAAATAAATTTGTTACCCGAGGATTTGAAGGTGACTACGAAATGGTTTTCATCGATGATTTCGGAGTCCTTAAATACAGAACAATAAAATCGGGCTGCCTCTGCAGCATTGTTGTCAAACCATATGCAGGGATAAATAGTATTTTCCATGTTGATTGTGTTGAGGTTGTTATGCTGAATCAAATTGTATGATGCCGTGACATGCACCCTTGCTACACCGTCTCGTCCTAATGGTGCATTCATAGCTATTTGCACCTAAAACTATGCGTCTGCACTTCCTTTGGCAGTAGTCGCACAATTGAACATCCATTGAATGCCGAAAGGATCTACACAGCTACCAAAATAGTCGCCCCAAAACATATCCTGCAACTCCATGGTGACTTTACCGCCCTTTGATAAAGCGTGGAAATACCGTTCAGTTTCTTCGCGGGAATCCAGTTCAAGGTTGATGTGGATATTGTTGCCCATGACTACAGGCATTCCCAAGCATTCCGGTGAATCTGTCCCCCGGAGGGTATGAAGGCCGTCGAGTATTTTCAACTCAACGTGCATCACAAGGTTTTGGTCCTCTTCCGGTAGGGGGGGCATTCCGTCCGACGGCGGAACATCCCCCAAGCGCATGATTTGGCCGGTAAATTCTCCGCCAAAGATGGATTTGTAAAAGTTAAAAGCTTCTTCTGTGCTTCGCTCAAAATTAAGATAAGTGGATACTTGGGCCATTTTTCAGTTGTTTAAATGATTAATTATAAATAAGATAAGTTGTGTGTGTTAGGCTTCACAGATTTCTTTCAACCGATCCAAGGCTTTGGGCCATACCTCACGCATGTATTCTTCGTACTTGGCGTTGGTGTCGGTCACCACCGTTAAAATGGTTTCATTATTTTCTTCTCGCAAATAGTAGTTTTCCTGAGCGCCAACCCAATCATCTACTCCGGAGCCATTGGTTACTACCTGTCCTTTATCGATCACGCCGAAATGCTCAATGGATATCGCCTTGCCCATTAGGTTTTCCCTTATTCTCCCTATCATGCCTGCATCTTGACCGTCTTCAGATGGACCTAAGAAACGGATTTCCGATCCTTTTTCCCAAGTTCCTTTATAATAGGAATCGGGATGAAACAAAGATGCCCAGTCTCTATACGTTTCATCATCCAACATAATGCGGTGAACTTCTTCTGGCTGAGCCTCAATGCGTTTTTCAAAATGAAGGGTGATCAGGTTCTTTCGCTGCTCTACATAGGATTTAAAATTATTCATGATAGATTGCCAGCCATCTCTCTGCATCTCTATAGGGTGGGTATTTTCCGCGTCAAATGTTTCGATGACGGTAGTAGCGTCCCCTTCCTGCTGAAATTCAATGCGCACTGTGCGTCCATCTTCCATTGTGTAAGTGATCAGCTTGTGGGGAATTACTTCATCATATACACCACCAAAATCAAATCCAAAGCTTCCATCTTTAGCTTCCATGCGTGAAGAAAATTTCCCACCTGTGCGCACATCGTTTTCCGCTTTGCGGGTATGCCAGTCTTCAGATGCTGCATTCCACTGAAGAATATGCTGAGGTTGAGTCCAAGCATCCCATACTTTTTCCAAGGGAGCATTTATGGTGCTTTGAACAGTAATGGATGTTTTATTCGTTGTTTCCATAGCTATTTGTGTTATAAGTTAACTGATTTTCTTTATTACAAATTTATCTCTGCTTTAACGAAAAGCTAATGGGTAAAAACGACAAAGGAGGGGTGATATGCGACAGACTTTCCTTTTATCACTTAGATGCCCATTCCAACTGCCCGAGCTGATATGAGACCCCTGCCTCGCAGGAGTGCTGCATTTTTTTCAATTGATGCAGTGGAAGTTTTGGTGGCGAGGCCAATTGCTATATATTTGGAAGCTGTTTTTACCGGCAATGACAATGACCCCAATACTCCAAGCTACCCATATTTCAAAGTCTTTTGCGGGCGTCACCGTATTGGATAATGTTTCTCTTCGGCTTGAAGAAAGCAGCATTCATGCATTAATGGGTGAAAATGGGGCTGGTAAATCTACTTTTATGAATATCCTGATGGGCATGTTCCCCCCCGATCAGGGTGAAATTTTTATTAAAGGGCAGCCCGTAAAATTTACCAGTGCAAGAGAAGCCCTTCTCCACGGGATTGCCATGATCCATCAGGAGCTATTGGTGTTTCCGGACCTGACGGTGGCGGAGAACATCTTTATGGGCAGAGAGCCTGTGAGGGGCTGGGGCTGGGTCGATCGCAGCGCCATGAACCTGCGAGCACAGGAGCTGATTCATCAGCTGGGAATGGATATTCCCGTGACTGCTAAAATGCATACACTAAGCGTCGGAGAGATGCAGATGGTAGAGATTGCTAAGGCACTTTCAAATAACGCTTCTATTTTAATAATGGATGAACCGACATCTGCCATTTCACAAAGGGAGGCGGAGATGCTCTTCAAAACCATGGCTACATTAAAGGAACAGGGGAAGGCGATCATTTATATTTCCCACAAGATGGAGGAGATCTTTCGCTTGGCGGATCAAATTACGGTGCTCAGAGACGGTAAATATATCGCCACCAGATCCGCTAAAGATCTGCACATGGAGGAATTGATCAATTTGATTGTGGGAAGAGAGCTGAAAGCATTCTTCAACAAACAGCCTGCCCGTCCGGCTGAGGTGATTTTGGAGATGCGCAATATTTGTTCTCCCGCTTTAACGGACATCTCCTTCCAACTGAGAAAGGGGGAGATTGTAGGTATTGCCGGGCTGATGGGCGCAGGAAGGACCAATATAGCCCATGTGTTGGCAGGTTTGGAGAGGCCGACTTCGGGGGAGATTCTTCTTCGTGGCAAATCCGTACGGATTGATACCCCCAGATCGGCGATTCAGCGGGGAATAGGTTTGGTGACGGAAGACCGCAAGCAATATGGACTTAGCTTAGAAACCTCAGTAAGAAACAACATCACTTTGGCTTCTTTAAAAAGGCATAGCAGAGGGCTCTTTCTGGATTCAAAAAAAGAGAATGAAGTGAGCGATGGAGAAATCAAGCGGTTTCGTATTAAAACAGCTTCCCGTCAACTCGCTGTAGGACGCCTAAGTGGAGGCAATCAGCAAAAGGTAGTACTGGCCGGCATGTACCTTAACGATCCAGATGTCATTATTTTGGATGAGCCTACTAGAGGTGTAGACGTTGGTGCCAAGCATGAAATTTATGAATTTATAGCCTCTCTAGTAGAGGCTGGCAAAGCAGTGATCCTTATATCTTCAGAACTTCCCGAAATACTTGCGCTCAGCGACCGAATCTTAGTGGTAAGGGAAGGCAAGATAAAAGCGGAAATAAACAGAGAGGAAGCTAGCCAAGAAGTAATAATGCATTATGCAATGATTGATTAACCCCGTATGCAATTGAATATATTCAGTAAACCCCATAAATTGGGAAGCAGCAGCTACGATTACATCCGCAAATTTGGGATGTTCGCTGCCTTTTTGTTGATCTGCCTTATCTTGTCTCTGGCAACGCCCAACTTCTTTTCCTTGCAGAACATGACCATTGTATTGAGGCAGGTGTCCATTAATGGCATTTTAGCTATAGGTGTGACTTTCGTCATCATCACTGGCGGCATCGATCTTTCTTTGGGATCAGTCGTGGCTTTGGCGGGTGTGGTTGCTGCTCTATTTGCCCATCCCGGTGAATACCCTTTGATCGTCCCCATTGGCTTAGCACTTTTAGTGGGAGCAGGTATAGGTGGGCTTAACGGACTAGTTATTACCAGAGGTCGTGTGGCGTCTTTTATTGTTACGCTTGGCATGATGACGATTGCCCGAGGGCTTGCGTTGGTTTTCAGTGAGGGTAGACCTGTCACCAATCTGTCTGAGGCTTTTAACGCAATTGGGGGAGGTAATCTAGCGGGAATACCTATCCCAATAGTTGTGTTTGTATTGGTGATCATCTTAGCGACAATACTGCTGAATCACACGCGTATAGGTCGTTATATGTATGCTGTTGGGGGTAATGAAAAGGCTGCGTATGCTTCTGGTGTAAGAGTGAATGCTGTTAAAATGGCGGCATATGTTATTTGTAGTGGTCTTGCGGCGCTAGCAGGAATTGTCCTAGCTTCTAGAATTAATACCGGACAACCCAATGCGGGAGTAGCTTACGAATTGGATGCCATTGCTGCAGTAGTCATTGGCGGAACCAGTTTGGCAGGCGGCATTGGTAGTATTGGCGGAACCGTCTTAGGCGTCTTGCTGATTGGTGTAATCAACAATGGGCTCGATTTATTGAACATATCTTCTTATTATCAACAAATTATCAAAGGGGTTATTATTATTGCAGCAGTACTAATAGACCGTAAAAAGTAATCATATGATCAACAAAAAATATATGCTTGGCTTGGCTATAGCTAGCTTAGGGCTTTGGAGTTGCGGCGACGGTAGCCAAGATGGAAGAAAGGTGATAGGTGTATCTATGTTGAGCTTGCAGTCTGAATTTGTGGTCAATGTTAAAGATGCAATGGAAGAGGCAGCAAAGGAACATGATGTCCGGCTTATTGTCAATGATGCCCAAAGGGAGGCTGTACGGCAAGTGCAGCAAATCGAAAGCTTTATCGCTCAAGGGGTAGATGCAATTATTCTCAACCCTTGTGAAATGGAAGCCAGTTCTCCCGCAGTGCGCAAAGCCCAGGAGGCAGGCATTCCTATCATCAATGTCAACTCCGAGACTGCTGTCGATCCAGATGGCTTTGTAGGATCAAGGGATGAAGAATCTGCTGAAATTGCATTGGAACATATTGCTGATCTTTTAGGGGGAAAGGGGAATATTGTCGTTATGCACGGTTATATGGGACAGGCAGCTCAATTGAAGCGGGCGGCTGCTACTAAGACCGTACTAACCAAATATCCTGAAATCACCATATTGGCTGAGCAAACAGCAGATTGGGATCGGGCGAAGGCAATGAGTTTGATGGAAAACTGGATACAATCATTTGGAGATAGGATCAATGCCGTGTTTGCTCAAAATGACGAAATGGGTATGGGGGCACTACAAGCTTTGGAGCAGGCAGGGCTTAAAGATAAGGTAGTCGTCGTCAGCATTGATGCAATAGCGGATGCTTTACAAGCAGTCAAAGCTGGACGACTAAATGCAACTGTTTACCAGAATGCGAAGGAGCAGGGCCGACAGGCGGTAGAAATGGCCTTGGGATATATCGAAAACCGTGCAGCCATTACAGAAAAGCATGTTTTTATTCCTTTTCAATTGGTCACCAAAGATAATGTAGATCAGTTTATTAAATAACGTTCAGGACCAACGCCATTAATGATGAGGAGGGGCTAGACTTTTCAAATGTTCTAGCACCCTTTTCACACATACACCAAGTTCATTTTTTATTTCAAAATCCCAAAACCTAAGGACCGTCCATTTTTTTATCCGATAGTAATGGTTGACTTCCCGGTCACGTTGCATGTTACGCTCTATCTTCGGAATCCAGAATCCCCGATTTGAATGGATCTGTTGTTTACGCCGTTCCCACTCGTGCCCATGCCAAAAGCTTCCATCGATAAATATTACCAGTTTGTATTTCAGGAAGGCAATGTCGGGCTTTCCGGGAAGTTTGCGATGATTGCGTTTATGTCTTAATCCGGCGTGCCATAGAGCTTTTTTCAATAGCTTTTCTGGCTTAGTATTGCTTCCTTTGATTTTGGACATGTTTGAAGACCGAGCTTTCGTGGTGTAAAAGCCGTTTTCTTCGCAAAACTTAGGCACTCTAATTTTAGGTTCTGAATATTTTTTCAAACTGATGACAAACAGGTGCGCTATTGAAACAAAATTAATAAATAGAAGGTTTTTCAATGGCCTGAATCTGTAATAGGTTGCAGCCGGTCTAATCCCGATGTATTTCATGTCCGAACAGCGAAAAATTATACATGTGGATATGGATGCTTTTTATGCATCAGTGGAGCAGTTGGACAATCCAGCACTGAGAGGGAAGCCTGTGGCGGTAGGGGGCAATCGCGAAAGGGGAGTAGTGGCTGCAGCTAGTTATGAAGCGCGAAAATACGGAGTGAAGTCAGCCATGCCTTCCAAATTGGCGGCATTAAAATGTCCCCAACTGATTTTTGTGAAACCCCGCTTTGAGCGTTATCGTGAACTGTCGTTAAAGATCAGGGAGATTTTTCACTCCTACACCGATTTAGTTGAACCCCTTTCGCTGGATGAGGCCTTTCTAGATGTCACCGTGAACAAGGTGAATAACCCTTCAGCAACAAGAATAGCTACAGAAATAAGAGCAAAAATTAAAGCAGAAACTGGCTTAAACGCTTCTGCAGGCATATCGTACAATAAGTTTTTGGCTAAGGTTGCTTCGGATATTAACAAACCGAACGGACAAGCGGTTATTCCACCTGAGCAGGCGGAGGCATTTTTGGAAAAGCTACCTATCGAGAGGTTTTACGGCATTGGTAAAGTAACTGCCGAAAAGATGAAGAAATACGGCATCCACAATGGCTGGGATCTAAAGCAATACTCCCTAAATTTTTTAATGCAGCGATTCGGAAAGTCAGGAGCCCATTATTACAACATCGTTCGAGGCATTCACCTGAGCGAGGTACATCCACACAGGGATAGAAAGTCACTTAGCGTGGAGACGACCTTTGAGCGGGACCTGTTTGACAGGGAAGAACTCCTGACAGCGATGGATAAGGTACTAGAGGAGCTTTTCCGAAGGCTGAACAAGGGCAATATCAGGGGCAGAACACTCACGCTAAAACTAAAATACCGCGATTTTACGCTTCAAACACGGAGCAAGAGTCTAGAGCGATACCTTACTAGGGAAGACATTGAGGAAATGGCCCAGGAACTGTTGGATCAAGAAGCGCTAAAGATGCCTATTCGGCTAATGGGACTGGGTATATCAAACTTGGACAAGGGTACCCCCATGTATGGACGGCAGTTGTGGATTGAATTTTAAGTTAGACAGCTACTTCTTGATCTTGCGAAGAAAGATCTTCCAGAAATTTTCTCTTTTTTCATGTACTGGAAAATTATCTCCTAAAAGATAGCCAAAAGGCTGCAACATCGGAATTCGATCAAAAGTAATTTTTAGAATCCCCGTTAGTGGTATAAATAAAATCATTCCCGACACACCCCAAATGGCGCCTCCAGCTAATATGGCCAAAATCACTGCCAGGGCATTGACATTGACTTTGGCGCCTACCACCAAAGGCGTAATGATGTTATTCTCTAATAGTTGAATACCCCACAATACCAACAGGGTCAGTACCGGATAGAAAATAGTTTCTGTAGTAAGCAGCACATATATAATGACAACAGCAGAGCTGATAAACACGCCAATATAGGGGATGAGATTCATAACGGCTATCCAGATAGCAAAAAGCAGATAATATTCCACATCAATGCTAAAGAGGAAGATGGCTGACAACAAAGCCACAATTAACGTGACTTTTAACATGCCCGTGATGTAATTTTGAATTACCTCACCTGCATCCTCTGCCCATTCGAGGATATGTGCATTCGATTTAGCCGACACCCTCCGGATAAATTCTACAAAAAAATCCTTGTAATAAAGGAGGAAGAAAATGTATAAAGGAATAATTCCAGCCAATGTTAGGGTTTTGCCGGTAGAAAATAACGTCGCATTTAAGCTTTCAGGGGAGAGAAATCGATAAAGGCTCCAATTCATTTCTTGTAGTAAATAATCGTTGCCTATGAACGATTGAATTTCCACAAGATATTTTTGAATTCGCTCATTAAAGCTCTTGCCTATCTCAGGAAAGTCTCCCGCAAGCGCGACCATCTGGCTGGTCAGAAGATAAAGAAGACCAAATAAGAAAATACCGACAAAAAGGAGGCTGATCACAATGGCTATGGCCCTAGGTATCCGTTTGCCTTCCAGCCAATTGGACAAAGGATAAATGGAAAAGGCGATAAAGATACTCCACACTAAGGGGACTAAGATAAATGCAGCTGCGGTTAGTACATAAACCAGCAGCACCATGGCTAGGAGAAAATAAGCCAGCCACTGAACGGTAGAAAAAGACCTTGTCATCATAGGAAACAGCGATGCTCCTAATTTACATAAACAAACCGCCAAAAGTTAATTTTTAGATGCTATAATGCTTAGCATTGGTACGGTTTGTCTTATGGGGAGAAGAACGCTGCTTTATATGTATTTCAACTCAGTGGCCTTATGGATTAAAGCCGCTACATTGTTAACTTCAAATTTCTGTATCAGATTGCGCCTATGGGTTTCGATGGTTAATGGACTGACAAACATTATGTCAGCTATTTCCGGAGTTGTACGCCCTTGTGCCAAGAGGCGTAGGATTTCAGATTCCCTACGGGTGATCTTAGGAAGGCTCTTAGTTTGCGCATTGTGTATAATCTGTTGGATGTCTTTACTGAGCGCAGTTGCTCCTGCTTCAGCATCCCAGATGCACTGTATCAGCTCATCCGCCGATGCATTTTTTAAAATATAGCCGGAAGCACCGCTCTGCAGCATCCGTTGGATAATGCTATGTTCATTGTTATTGCTGATGGCGATTACCTTGACGCGAGGATATCGTTTGTTGATCATCCCACAGGCTTCGATGCCGTTGATGTCTGGCATATTGATGTCCAGCAATATAACATCAACCTCATGCTGTTCCAGATAAGTCATGCCTTCCGTTACGGAAGTAAAGGCTCGTAACAAGTCAATGTTTTCCTCATTTTGCAGGATGTTCGAAAAGCCCTGCAACACGATGGGATGGTCGTCAACTATAATTACGGAGATTCTATTTTTCATGCAATGGAATTTCGATTGAAAAGGTAGTTCCTTCACCGCTTCGCGAGCTAATCTCGATTAGTCCCTGTAGAAGGTTTACCCTGTTTTTAATATTTGATAAGCCAATACCCTCCCTTTGTACGACTGCTTCAGGATCAAAACCTTTTCCATCATCTTCAACAGTGATGTATAAACGCTGTTCATTTTCACTGCATTGCACCATTATCGTATGAGCATCTGCATGCTTGATGGCATTGGTCAGCAGTTCTTGTATAATTCGGTACACGGTAATCTGTAATTCCTGACCATAGGAGTCTCTTAGATCGAAAGCTTCAAATACGACCGAGGTTTTTTCGGTATTCAAGGATTTGCAAAGGTCGGAAAGTGCCGGTTCCAAACCCATATAGATTAGCGACTCAGGCATCATATTTCGCGCTATTCTTCGGAGCTCATCCACCGACTGATCCAATTGATGGATGACTTTGTAAATTTCCATATCAGGTGAGATTAGATTACTCTTCTGTTTTTCTTTGGATACTATGGAAGAAAGCTTGAGTTTGACCCCCGCCAACATACCCCCTAATCCATCGTGCAGATCCCTTGCAATGCGGTTGCGTTCCTGTTCTTGGCCTTGGAGCATGGCATTGTACACCGTGAGCTGTTCCCGTTGCTTGATAGATTTCAGTTCCTGTTGGTGGAGGATTTCATTCTGCTCCATAGTTCGTTTCTTACTTGTATACAGCCTCCATCCGAATAATACCAACAGGAGAATGATCAATAGAACGCCCAAAAGAATCACCAGCGTGAGTTTGCTTCTTTCCAAGCTAAATTGTTGTTGCTGGTTTTCGTTTTTAAGGAGGAGAATTTCATTTTCTTTTTCTACTGAGCGGTATTTGTTTTCTAGTTCTAGTATGCTTAGGTGAGACTCAGCCTCAAAAACACTATCTGCTAAGGTAGTGTAAGCTGTCAGCCAATTGTAAGCAGAAGCATAATCTTTCAGCTGCGCATCCAGTTTTGCTAGCTCACGAAGGTGTAGCATACGGTCATGGCTGTTTGAGGTAGTGCTCCCTTGTTGTCTTGAGGATAGGAGTGCGGCTCGTGCGGCAGCCAAGTCACCGGTTTCTTTATATAACTGGTACTTCTCGAATAGAATTGCAGAAACCAACCGCTGATCATCATACGCTCTCGCCAGCTGAAGCGCTTTGTCAAATTGTTGAAGCGATACCTGCCACATTTTTTGATGACGATAATATGTGCCTGAGGCTTGATAAAACACTGACGCGTATAATGAATGGGGAATCGCTTTGAGATGGAGTGCTGCGCTGTCTAAATAAACCTTTGCTTCTGGAAATTGTCGGCTGAAGATGGCATTTTTAGCTGCATTAACGAATACCGTCAGTTTTTCTTCATAGGCCCCCTCGCTGTTGGAGAGGTAATGAATGGCCTTTTCATAATATTCCTCGGCTTTTTCATAATCCCCGATATTCATCAGGATCATGGCTACATTTTGGTAGTCATGGGCTACCAGCACACTGTCTTCACCCTTTCCCGCTAAAGGAATGGCTTGATCTAACAGAATCTGAATATACTTTTCCTCTTGATCTTGCCTTTGAAGGAGTGCGCCGTAATTGTTCCAGAGCCTAGCCCTTAATTGGAATACATATTTATTGTCTAAGGGCTTAAGCAGGCTGTCGGCTTTGAGATAATCATCTTTTGCCTTTTCAATCTCACGGTCAAAATAAATTCCCGCCAGATAAAAATGATACAGGCCACGATAATAGTTACTTTTTGAGGGCATCATCTGCTCCGCTTCCCGGAGATAATAAAAGGCTTCCGAGCTATCTCTATCCGACCAAAAATAGCTGAGTTCAAGATAGCGTTGGATCTTTAATGAATCAGTTCCTGCGTTTTGTGCCAGATGGAGAAGGCTGTCGGCATATAGTTGTTCGGCAGTTTGGCTAAAAGAAGGAAAGCACAAGCAGATGGATAAACATAAGATTATTGCATTTTTAATCATTTTATAAAAATATAAATCCTTCCAACACAGCCGTGACAAAGCAGCAAAGAATATGAAGATCCGCAGATCAACATGTGATGATGATCTGCGGACTGTCTTTAATTGCTTAAAGTGAAACGCAGCCCCAAGCCAAATCTAGCTGCTACAAACTCATTTTCACTGTCATAGATCATAAATTTGGGTCTCCAGTCTAAAAATAGATCAATAGGGACATTGGTCAGCTTATAATCCAGGCCGGCAGCGGGCACAATGGCAAATAAGACGTCATCACCATATTTTGGAAATCCTAATGCTCCTCCCAAACCAATATACCATTGCAGACCTTCCGCTTCTTTTACAGGTTGGTGATATTGATACATGAGTTGAATGACGGTTAAGCCTGTTCCAAATTGCAGAGAAGCTTCTCCCGCTTGGTTGTTGTCAAAAAAATGCTTCACATGTGGGCCTACCCAAGTGCCTCCATCCCCTACGTCTACCAGCAGCCCGACTCCCGTCTTGTACACAGATTGGGCCTGTGACATTTGCGTGCCTGCAAACAGAACCGCAACGAAGAAGAGGATCTTTAAAGTTGATTCAGAATTCATCATGTTATTCATGTTGTGAAAATATTGGTTGATTAAAAAAGACTATTTTTCGAAGATTAGCGTGATGGGACTATCTCCTAAGGTTATATCCACTTCCAGTCTGTTGTCCGGATCGAGCATGAAAATGGCTGTTTTTTTCTGTCCATCTTCCACCGTATAATAAGTACCCTCTTCGTTAGCCCAACCGATAGAGGAAGATTCTGTTTGGCATTCACTACTTCCTTGTTTCAATGGCGCGGACAGCGTCAGTGTCATAGTGCCGGGGATGACATTCATTTGGCTGTCTCTAAGACAGGCTTCCTCCTTGACATCTATTGTCTGATCACCTTGGTCCAGTGCCACTAAATGCCAAGTTCCAATCAATGGATCGGAAGCATGAGGTTCTTCATCGTCTTTGTCTGAGCAGGATAAGATGCCGAAGAGGCCTATAGTGGCTAGAATAGCTAATTTTTTCATGAAGCGTTGGTTTTATTAGTGGTAATAGGACAAAGTTAGTTGAGGGAAAGTCGGCAAAACATCCACGAAAACCAGTATTTTTACCTAAGCTGGAGACTTTTACAAGCGAGACTGGCAGTCAGCCAAAATTCATTCACTTAAAGATACAACCATGATCAATCGTCTATTTGCATTCCCGCTGTTGATGCTCGTCGTTTTTAATGCGTCCATCCTGGGTTGCGGAAATTCATCTGCTGCCGGGGAGGGTGGCAGCTTCTCTCCTCCCAACATAATCATTATCAATATGGATGATCTTGGATACGGGGATGTCGGAGCCTATGGTGCAACGGCACTATCCACACCAAACATTGACAAGTTGGCAAATGAAGGGTTACGCTTTACCAATGGCTATGCCACCTCATCTACCTGTACACCCAGCCGCTATGCCTTGCTTACAGGGATTTATCCATGGAGAAACAAAGACGCGAAAATTTTGCCCGGCACAGCACCTTTACTAATTGACACTGCCCTGGTGACATTGCCAAAGATGCTAAAGCGAGCTGGGTACACTACTGGAGTAGTGGGCAAATGGCATTTGGGTCTAGGAGACGGACAGGTCGATTGGAACCAAGAAATTGTTCCCGGTCCTAGAGAAGTAGGTTTTGATTATTCTTTTATTTTGGCAGCGACGCAGGATCGGGTACCTACCGTTTATATCGAAGACGCCTTTGTGGTAGGTTTGGATCCTGATGATCCTATTCAAGTAGATTACCAATCGAATTTTGAAGGAGAACCAACAGGTCGTGACAATCCCGAATTGTTAAAGATGCGTTGGCATCATGGCCACGACAACAGCATCGTAAACGGCATTTCTCGAATCGGCTATATGAAAGGTGGGACAAGCGCTACATGGGTTGATGAGGAAATGGCTGACACTTTTCTTGACAGGGCAAAGCGTTTTGTCAGGAACCATAGCAAAGGACCATTTTTCCTCTATTATGCATTTCAACAGCCCCATGTGCCGAGAACGCCTCATCCAAGGTTTGTAGGTGCTTCGGGCATGGGGCCGAGAGGGGATGTAATAGTTGAAGCAGATTGGGCAATAGGAGAATTCATAAAAACCTTGGAGGATGAGCAGCTGCTACAAAATACAATGATTATTTTCACCAGTGACAATGGACCGGTCGTTAATGATGGGTATCACGATGAGGCCGTTGAAAAATTAGGGGATCATACGCCTGCTGGTCCCTTGCGTGGCGGCAAATACAGTTTGTTTGAAGGGGGGGTGAGGGTACCGTTTATTGTTTATTGGAAAGGGCGTATCAGTCCGGGTACAACAGACGCAGTGGTTTGCCAAATCGATTTTCTGGCTTCATTGGCAGATTTGGTCGATATTGAGGTTGAGTCGGCCGATAGTGAGGATCTCATGGAAGTTTTCTTGGGAGAAAGTCAAAAGGGAAGGGAGGAATTGGTGATTGAAGCTATGGGCAAAACTGCCTATCGAAAAGGGGACTGGCTGCTGATACCGCCCCATAAAGGTCCTGCAATCAATCAAAATGTTAATATAGAACTTGGAAATTCAGAAGCCTATCAGCTGTATCATCTCAAGGAGGATTTAGGACAACGGCATAATGTGGTAGAACAGCAGCCCGAAAAACTAAAAGAAATGATAGCTTCTTTCAAATCCGCCACAGCAGGGCAAAAGTAAAACGTCTTAGTTGACAAGCATGTACAAAAAAGCCTGGAGAATTAATCCCCAGGCTTTTTCATTATTCAATTTTGCTCTCGTTAAAATCCTGTATTTTGAACCAGGTTGCGGTTGTTATCAATCTCTCTCTGTGGAATTGGCAACAGCAGGTGTTTTTCAGCGAAGGTCTTTCCAAATAAGTTGGTATGGCCTACAAAATTCTCCCACTGCCTGGTGAGATCATTGCGCACCATTCTGGTCCGCACCATATCAAACCACATTTTATTTTCAAAAGCTAGTTCAAAATACCTTTCTGCCCAAACCGCCTTTTCGAATTCTTCCATGTCAGAGGTAGTGACAGGCGGTAAGTTAGCACGGTCCCGGATAGCATTCAAGCTGTTACTTGCTAAGGTGTTTGGGCCGCCTTCGGCTCGGTTGGAAGCCTCCGCGTACATCAAAAGAACGTCAGCATAGCGATACACGGTAAAGTTGAGTTCAGATCGGGAATCATTGTCGATAGCTTGCTTGTCAAAGTACTTGTAAATATAGTATCCGCCCAAATGTAAGCTATCTCTTCGTGGATCACCTTCTGGATAGTCATTGGGATGACCCTTGTAAAAAGTGTAGTAGTATTGTTTCTCCTCTACGCGTTTGTCACCGGCTTCATAGCTTTCAACAAACTCTCTTCTTGGCACTAATCCGCCATATTCGTCTGTATAAGCTGCAATTCCTCTAAAGGCAGGAAGAGTGACAGGAGTCAGACCATTTTCTCTGATCGTCTTAGCATGTTGTACCTGAAGAATAAATTCTCTTTGATTCCTGTTGACCGGATTGATCATGTCACGATATTCAGGAAAAAGCGAATAGCCCCCCTGTTCGATCAGCTCTTTGGATCTTTTTGCTGATTCGGCATAGTACTGGTCGCCACCGCGGACAGGGTAGCCGGCGTAAGTGAGGTAGACATCGGCCAGTATCGCCTTAATGGCGCCCATAGAAACTTTTCCGGTTGCATCCTGCCATGGAAGGGTTGACTTTTCCGCTTCGAGCAAGTCAGGAATAATTATTTCATCATAGATTTCTTTTACCGGCGACTTGGGTGCCTGCACTTCTTCTAAGCTTTCAGGGTTCTGAATGATCTTCGGCACGTCCCCAAACATTCTAACCAGATAGAAATAATAGAGGGCACGCATGGTCCTGATTTCTGCTAAATAATTGATTCTATTGGTCTCGGAGAGTGTGGTGATCTCATCCACCTTCAACAAAGCGAGGTTGCATCGGGAAATGCCTTGGTACATTCCGCTCCACCAATTATCGATATAGAAGGCCCTTGCATCATAGGTGAGCTCGTTGAACTTAAAAGCCTCAGTTTGGGAGTTGCCTTCTGCTTTGCCAGTCATAAACTCCATCAAGGATGCATTATTGCCTCCCCAACCGCCACCACCATTGTTTAACACGGTGATCCTGGCGTAGGCAGAATTAACAAACGCTCTTGCCACATCTTCACTGGATACATCAGATTCGGTCGTGAGGGATCCAGTGGGATTTTCTTCAAGGAAATCGGCACAGGCGGTAGCGAGTAGCAATGTCGAAACCAGAAGATAAGCTTTATATTTAAATATGTTTTTCATCATTGAATTATTTAGAAAGATACATTGACTCCTAAGTTGAAGGTTCTAGGTTTTGGATATTGGAAAAACTCGATGTTTTGCGTCAAGCTTCCTCCAAAAGTTGTCGCTTCAGGATCGTAGCCCGTGTAGTCACTAACCAAGAAAAGGTTTTGCACACTGCCATAAATTCTGGCCCTTTGAAGTCCCAATTTAGACAGTTGGCTAGCGGGCAATGAATACCCTAATACAAAGTTTTGACCTCGAATAAAGGATCCGTCTTCAACCCACCAATCATCCATATGTGTATCATATCCGGCATTGTAGTGCCTGATTTGCGCAATATAAGTATCTTGATTATCAGGCGTCCAAGCATTAAGCACGGTAGCCATAGAGTTGGCAATAGCTTGACGGTCTTCCACGGAGTGTTTAGTGGCGTTGACAATATTGACTCCTTGTACAAATCGAATATCAAAGGTGAAATCAAAGTTTTTGAAGGTCAAGGTATTCGA
The DNA here is from genome assembly GCA_035303945.1 of Cyclobacteriaceae bacterium. Classification (GTDB taxonomy): domain Bacteria; phylum Bacteroidota; class Bacteroidia; order Cytophagales; family Cyclobacteriaceae; genus DATGMS01. Next base: position 50,306 of record DATGQZ010000017.1, on the reverse strand, counting down.
GATGTTCATGGTCCATTGCGGGTACGCATTTCCGATGATGGTTTCGTCACGCGCATCCAGCACCCCGTCATTGTTAAGGTCAGCCCATTTCAAATCTCCTGGAAGGCGATCAAAGCGGGCTGCTTCGTCTGCTTCATTGCTTCCCCACGTTCCGAGACGCTTATATCCCCAAAGAGAACCGATGGGCTCACCTACACGTAGGATATTTGTTTCCCCCAAAAACCATGGGCCGGGAAAGATGTCATCATCGTTAATTCCTAATTTTAATACCTTGTTGCGGTTAGCTGCCCAGTTAACGGTAGTAGACCACGTAAAATTGCTCCTGTTGATGTTGACAGAGTTGACCAAGAGCTCCAATCCCTTGTTTTCCACTGAACCGATGTTTTGTGTAACAGTGCTTAGGCCGGTGGACCAGGGGATGGGGGCGCTTAGCAAGAGGTCGTTGGTTTTTTTGTAATATACATCGGCTTCAAGCGTCACCCGGTCTTCCCAAAGGCCTACTTCAAGGCCTAAGTCAAACTGGTTGGTTACTTCCCATTTTAGATCTGGGTTGCCAAAGCTGGTTCTGGAAATACTGGTTTGCCTTTCTCCACCTAGCAACACTGTTTCCGTACCTAAGAACTGTAAAGAATTGAAGGAGCCAATCTCCTGATTGCCGGTGGAACCTGCACTGGCCCTAAGTTTCAAATTGCTGATAGAAGGTACTTCAAAAAATCCTTCTTCAGATATTCTCCACGCCGCGCCGAAAGAGGGGAAGAACGCAAAACGATTGTTTTTACCAAATTTGGAAGAGCCATCGAACCTACCGGTTGCCGTAAAGATATATTTGTCAGCAATGTTATAGTTGATACGGCCGAAGTAGGAGTTTAGAGCCCATCGGTTGTCGCCGGAACTCAAACCACTGCGTACGTTACCTACTGAGAGGTTGTGCCAGCCATAAAAATCATCGATGAAATTTTCGGCAGATGCAAATACACTTTCGCCATAGCTTTCTTGCCAAGACATCCCTAACAACGCATCAATTCGATGATTGTTAAACAAGTCTTTTTTATAAGTAAAATAGTTTTCACTTTGCCAATATAGGGAATTGCCAGCATTGATATCCGCATAGCCTTTTTGGTTAGCCGAAAAACCATTTAGTCCTCTGCCGGAGTAATGGTTGCTTTTGGTGGAATTGATATCGTAGCCTAAACTGGATTTGAAGTTCAGGTTAGAGGTCAGATCCATTTGAACATAAAGGTCCCCGAGGATTTGGTTTCTGTTGTGGATTCTTTGTCTTTCTTCTGTTAGACGAACGGGGTTTTCTCCCCCTTCCATTCCAGGCCAATCTGAGTTACTACCCCAGCTGCCGTCAGGATATTTCACCGGAATGATGGGAATAGCCTCCATCACCATCCTGGGCACGTTCAGCGCGCCGGAGTTATCATCTACAACCCTTTGCTGGTTAAGAATGCCGGTAATGGTTCCACCTACCCTCAACCAATCCTTCACCCTGTTGTCCAATGTAAAGCGGATATTGCCCCGCTTGTTATAGGAATTGCGCATGATGCCGTTTTGATCAGAGTAACCGAAGGAAACGCTGTATACTGTTTTTTCCGCGCCACCTTGGATGTTGATATGATGGTTTTGGCCCCAAGCTGGCCGATAAGTCAGCTTTTCCCAATTGGTATCATAAAGAGGATTGCCATTGGCATCGAAGAGGTCGGGAAAATTAGCCGGATTATTGGGTTGATAACGGCCGTCAGCAAAACCTGCGGGATCAAATTTCTCCGCATTGGCGAATGCCAAGTTATACACTTCCATAAACTCCCTGGCGTTTAGTGCAGGAATACTTCGTGAAGGGACTGAATAGGAAGTGAAGCCATCATAAGAAACTACGGTCTTACCTTCTAGGCCCCTTTTGGTGGTGATAATAATGACCCCGTTGGCTCCTCGAGCCCCATAGATTGCCGTGGAGGAGGCGTCTTTTAACACCTCCACAGATTCTATGTTGTTGGGGTCTAAGAAATTCGCATTGATACCGATAATACCGTCCACTACAAAAAGTGGGTCAACGCCGGAGTTGATGGAGTTAATCCCTCGCACCCTAATCCGCGCAGGCTCGCCGGGAGCCGCCGTGTTGGCATACACATCGACACCTGGCAAGCGGCCTTGAAGGGCTTGGCTCACGCTGAACGACTGCCTGTCCAATAATTTTTCTGATTTAATACTTGCAACAGCTCCGGTGAGGTCTGATTTTCTTTGGGTACCGTATCCCACGACTACCACTTCATCTAGGCTAGCTATATCTTCCTCCATGACCACATTGATTACACTGCGGCCATTTACAGGAACTTCCTGTGTCAGATAGCCAATGGATGAGAAGACGAGAATATCATTTGAGTTGGGAACCTCGATGTTGTATCTGCCGTCAAGGTCGGTAACAGCACCGGTGTTGGTTCCTTTCACAACTACTGTAACGCCCGGTAAGGTTTCCCCACTGGCTTGGGACGTGACAGTTCCGGAGACGTTGATAAAGGGAGTTTCTGAAGACCATGCAATGCTTATAAACATACATTGCAGTCCCAAACTTAGCAATACAAGCTTAGCTAAGTTTGGCCATGGTAAAGGTTTACATTTCATGTGTTTTGGGTTAACTGATAATGATTAATTTTAACAGATTGTTTTACGCTGAGAATTAACTCATAGTGAATGTAAGGTTTTCTGATGAAATAGTAGAATAATTTTAACTATAATATCGCATTCTAGCAATGGTTTGGTTAAATTTTGTTAGCAGTATAATTTGTTGGTGCGCAGCTCGCATATAAAGTAAACAGGTGCTCCCTAGCACATCCTAGTAGTTATCTTCTAATTCCTTAAGGGATAGGATGTAATAAACCATGTATTGCGCATCTTTAAAAGGTAGGTCGGGGTGGGGAAGCATGACTGGGCTGCCCCAAGCTCCACTACCACCAGCGATGATCCGGTTCGCCAGCATGTCAACATAGGCTTGCTGTATTGGATATCGGGCCGCTATATCCCCAAAAGCGGGACCTTTTGCCCTCGTGTTGGTTTTGTGGCAGGTATAGCAGTCGGAATAGGCAATTAATACCTCACCTTTTTGCGAAAGCGCTTCAGGAATGCTATCATTTTCACCGGGAATGGCTCTGATATAATCGTTCTGTACAGGTACCGCTACATGCTTTTCTTTAGCATTTTGTCCACATGCAATTGCGCCTAGTAGGAGTATGATGGAAGCGAACCGCAGATTGTCCAAATCTTACTAATTAATCACCAATTCATCTACCATCAACCAGCCTTGCTGCCCAGCAGCGCCATGCCACTTGGGTAGGATGGTGGGTTTGGCTACCAAACGCATCTTTTGGACCGAATTTGCTTTAAAGAAGAGCGGCAGCATCTTCAATCCTGAAGGCTGATCTTTGGCGGGCATATCGGGTTTGCTGTTGAAAGCCAGCTTCCATTCTCCATTCGTATCAGGAAACCATACTTCCACTTCTGCAGGAGGAAATAACCAGGAACCTGATTGGTACCAATAGCTAAGTTCGATTTGACTAATGTCCAAAGGCTGCTCAAATTCCATTTCTACATCCAAAGCGGTATGGTTAAAACCAATCCATGCGAGATCCCATACATCAGGCTTGCCTTTCTCTCCATCGAAGAGGCTATTTACCAAATTTCCCTTGTACCTGTCAGAGGGAGGAAAGTTGAGATGATATTTGTGGGGGCGGATCGAAGACTTGATCAAGTCCACTTTTGCTTCGGGGCTTCCCAACCATCCTTCCGCAAAGGCCTTTGCCTTAACAGTGGTGTTGCTGTCAATTAATACAGGCTCCTTATATAAATAGGAACTGAGGCTATCGGGAGTGGAGCCATCTAAAGTATAATAAAGTTGGGTTGTTTTGATTGCGTGGTCGATTTCCAGCCTAGTTTGATGTTGGAAGAAGGCATTATCAAACTTCAAGGTTGGAGGAGTGAGCTGAAATATAGTCCCATCGTCACTATAACCGGTTTCTATATAGGTTGAAGGCAACGCCTTTTTCAACATAGCAATTGATTCTTCCGCCAGTCCGGTGTTCCATAGGTAGAGTTCTTTAAGCCCTTTCATCTCAGCGAGGACAGTGGCCGCCTCCTCATCTAGCGGATTACCGCTGATTGAGAGATAGCTGAGATTGCTTAACCCTTTTAAATAGTTCAAACCCTTATTTTTAATGTTCGCAAAGTTTAAGTTTAGGCGTTCCAGATGCTCTAATTTGCTTAATAAAGCCAGATCTTCATCATTGAGTGGCATTTGATTTAAATTTAACGTGACGATCTGTTTTTCTATTTTTGCAAGTTCCTTGAGCGATTCGAGGTTGAAGTTTTTTGAGCTAAAATAGCTAACTGCCAATGCAGGCGATCCTGCGCCAATGGAAGTGACGCTGCGGTAGAAATTATTAAGCGATTCAACAGTTTTAGCATCCGCTGCGTTAAAATCGTAGCTTTTGGGCGGTGCGGTAAACTGCTGACTGGCCAATTGAAATAGCGGCGTTTCAGGTTCATAAGCTAGCACTTTCTTGTCAAAATCTCCTCCGCTTGCTATCCAAGATGTAATTAATTTCACTTCCTCTTCCGTCAGCTGGGGTTTACTTTTGGGAGGCATATGCCCATCTTCTTCTAATGGCAGTAAGATATGATGAGCCAAAAGGCTTTTGTCTAGGTCCCCAGGGACTACTGCGGGTCCGGATTCACCGCCTTTTAGAATATGCTCTACCGCGTCCAGCCTCAACTCTCCTTTTTGTTTGGAGGCTTTGTGACATCCTATGCATTTGTTCTCCAAGATCGGCTGGATGACATGGTCAAATACCTCAGCCTCTTCCAAGGCTACCAACTGAACCTCATTCTGCTGCAAGGGACCGGTGATAAAATTTTCCCCATGCGTCAATGAAGCCCCTAAATGCCCTGTAGCAATGATTAGCACGCCCATGAATGCCACCGTTACAGTTTTCAGCGCGGGCCTGATTTTGAGCTTGTCATAGAAGAAATACAACAGAGAAGAAAGCCAGAATACGCCCACTCCCGTCCATTTGTGCGTTTGAAGAGCAGTGGATGCTGTGCTGTTCTCCAAAGACAGGAACAAGCCTGCGATAACTGTGATAGCGGACAATACGCAGCCCCAAAGAAGTAGATAGGTTCCATAATACTGTTGGTCAGCCTGATTCCTCAACAGCTTTGGAAACAAGAGGATAATCATGGCCAACATAAGCAACACAATAGGGAAATGGAGTATCAAAGGGTGAAGCCTCCCTACTACTTGTAGCCAAAGCGGAATTACCAACTTACTTTCTGCCAAAAGCAGGACAACAAGGAATGTATGACTGGCAAAAAGAATATTTTCTAAAACCGATTTGGACTTTTGGGTGTGCATGTAATCGTCAATTTAATTGTCGCGGATGTAAAGCTGGGGTGAGGGTTTAAGTGATAAGATCCTTTACCACTTTACCGGAAACATCGGTGAGTCTAAACCGTCTGCCCAAATGCTTGTAGACCATCTTCTCATGATCTATCCCTAGCTGATGAAGTACGGTGGCTTGGAAATCATGGACATGGACGGGATCTTTGATGATGTTGTAGCCAAACTCATCCGTTTCGCCATAAACAATTCCCGGCTTAACGCCGCCTCCAGCCATCCAGATGGAGAAACATTTTGGATGATGATCTCGCCCATAATTGTCAAACGCCATACGCCCTTGACAATAGTTGGTTCTGCCGAATTCACCACCCCAAATCACCAAAGTTTCATCCAGAAGGCCTCGTTGTTTGAGGTCCGTCACCAGGGCAGCGGAAGCTTGGTCCACATCCTTCGCCTGTCCCGCCATTTCGTTGGGGAGGTTGCCATGTTGATCCCAGCCTTGGTGGTACAGCTGCACAAAGCGAACGCCGCTTTCAGATAGCTTTCTGGCCAATAAGCAATTTGCGGCATAGGTGCCTGGCACCAAGCACTCAGGTCCATACATTTTAACTATATCGGCCGGTTCTTTAGACACATCCGTCACCTCAGGAACTGCCGTCTGCATTCGGTAAGCCATTTCATACTGTTGTATCTTCGCATAAATCTCCGGATCACCAAATTCTTTATAGCTGATTTCGTTCAATTGGGCGATTTTGTCCAGCATTCTGCGCCGGTCGGTGCCCTTCACACCTGCAGGATCGTTGAGGTAGAGCACAGGGTCGTCGCTACTCGAAAACTGCACGCCTTGATGAACAGAATCCAAAAAGCCGTTGGTCCAAAGTTTTGAGTAAACGCCTTGGCCGTTGCCTTTACCTCTAGAGAGCAGTACACAAAAGCTGGGTAAGTTCTGATTCTCACTCCCGAGGCCATAACTCAACCACGCGCCCATGCTGGGACGATTGCCTACCTGGGCGCCTGTCTGGAAGAAAGTCAATGCGGGGTCATGATTTATGGCTTCCGTATGCATTGACCTTATAATGCAGAGATCGTCCACTATCTTTGCAGTATGCGGAAACAGGTCACTGATCCAAGCCCTTGATTCTCCATACTGTTTGAAGTCATAATAAGAGCCCACTAGCGGGAACGATGACTGCCCTGATGTCATCCCGGTGAGCCGTTGACCTTTTCGTACCGAATCAGGAAGTTCTTCACCCATTTTTTCCCTTAGGAGCGGCTTGTAATCAAACGTTTCCAACTGGGAGGGAGCGCCGTTTTGAAAGAGATAGATTACACGTTTTGCTTTGGGTGCAAAATGGGGAATCGCTTCCATCATGGCTTCTTCATTAGAAGCGAGCCTTCCAGACAGCAAGTCTGGGATTAATAGTGATCCCAACGCAGCACTTCCCAAGCCAAGGCTCAAGCGCGATAGGAATTTCCTCCTATTCATGTTTAGGCCATGTTCTAATTGTTCCTTTTCCATCACGTCTTTGTTATAGTCTCTTCTAAATTATACAATGCTACCACTACATGCATGAGCGCGGCCAACTCCGGCGATTTTGCTTCTTCCATGGGGTATTCTCCTGCTGATAATACATTTTCAGCATCTTCCGGATCTGACTTGAACTTTTTCAGCTCTTCCTGATAGTATTCACTGAGTAGTGTAAGTTCCTTTTTTTCCGGGAACCGGCATACAATCCGCTTAAATGCCTCTTCAATAGCTGCCTCTGGTTGTTGGTGGCTTTTCATGAGGCGAGTTGCCAATACCCTTGAGGCTTCCAAAACCAGTGGATCATTGAGCATCACCAAGGCTTGGAGTGGCGTATTGGTTCTGCCCCGCGTAACCTCACAAAGGTCTCGGTTGCTCGCATCAAAGATGGCCAAAGATGGCGGAGGCGATGTGAGTTTGATAAAGGTGTAAAGACCTCTGCGATAAAGATCTTCGCCTTTATCCTGCCTGTAAACCGCAAGCTCTCCTCGCCCGGAAGTTGCTGCTTCCCACAAGCCATCAGGTTGGTAGGGTTTGACACTAGGTCCACCGATCTCTTTTATCAACAAGCCACTGCTGGCCAGCACCAGGTCACGTATGTTTTCAGCGTTGAGCCTCAGTCGTGGTGCACTAGACAAGTACACGTTGTCAGGATCTTTCTCCAGTTTTTCTTTGTTGACGATCGCGGATTGTTTGTAGGTTGAGGAAGTGACGATCAATTTGATCAGCCGCTTGATGTCCCATCCATTTTCCATAAAATCTACTGCTAGCCAATCCAATAGCTCCGGATGGGTGGGCATGTCACCTTGCATACCGAAGTCGCCGGCGGTCTTCACCAGTCCGGTCCCAAAGATCTCCTGCCAAATGAGGTTTACAAAAACCCTTGCGGTGAGGGGATTTTCCTTTGCGACCGTCCATTGGGCCAGCCCCAACCTGTTTTTAGGCAGTGTGTCGGGAAAGGGCATGATGGATGCAGGCGTTGCAGGGCTTACTGCGGTGGTCGGAGCATCATACAGACCTCTGTTCAGTATAAAGGTTTGTCTTACCGTATCCTTGAACTCTTCCATTACCGATACCATCAACCGGGCAGTGTCTTTTTTGTTCAAGAAGCTGAGCAGTTCCTCCGTATCTTCCCTTTCAATAAAAAGGATAGGCGTTTTGGCTGGTTTGGACTGACTTACATCTCCTTCATAGCCTTTTTCAGGTGTGTTGTTAAAGAAAGCGTACAGCTGGAAATAATTCTCTTGCGAGATAGGATCGTATTTATGATCATGGCACTGTGCGCATTCCACCGTCATACCAATGATGGCCTTGCTAAATGTATTGGTTTTGTCAACAACATATTCTACCCGATATTCTTCATCTATCACCCCTCCTTCTTCGGTATATTTATGGTTGCGATTAAAAGCGGTTGCCAAAATCTGTTCTTTATTGGCATTGGGCAGCAGATCTCCAGCTAGTTGCCAAGTAATAAATTGATCGTAAGGCAGATTTTTGTTGAACGCATGAATTACCCAATCCCTATAAGGCCACTGGGTTCTTACATTGTCATCCTGATAGCCGTAAGAGTCAGAATATCGGGAAATATCCATCCACAAGATCGCCAGCTTTTCGCCGTAGGCAGGATCTTCAAGAAAGTGATCTACCATTCGTTCGTACGCATCGGGAGCTTCATCAGCTACATATTGCTCCATCAATCTCGGATCGGGTGGTAAGCCTGTTAAATCCAAACTCAAGCGTTTCAAGAGATGTACTTTGGAAGCTTCTGGATTGGGTTTAAGCCCGTGGCTTCTCATCTTATCCCATACGAAGTAGTCAATCTCGTTTGACGGCCAGTCCTTGTCTTTGACATTGGGAAGGGCGCTTTTCACGGGGGTGACAAATGCCCAGTGAGGTTCATATTTGGCTCCCTGTGAAATCCACCTTTTGAGGATGCTGATTTCCTCTTCTGTCAAACTCAGATTGGAAGAAGGGGGAGGCATCATCTCATCCGGATTGTCAGACAATATCCGCCTGAGCGCTTCAGACTTGTTGGGATCTCCCGGCACAATAGCATGGAATTCCGGGTTATCCTTTAGGGCAGCATAGGCAGCCTCTGGCTCATCTAATCGTAATCCCGCCTCTCTCTTATTGGCATCAGGACCATGGCATGCAAAACAGTTGTCCGATAGAATGGGTCGGACATGGAAGTTATAGCTGACTTGGTCGGCTGATTTGAGCGAGCCTGACTTCTCTCCCTCCTTGCTGCATGCGGTAAAGAGAACGGTAAAGAGGAGGAAAGAAATAATTGCTCCGTTGTTGGACATGACAAGTTAATTTATAGCTGGTTTATTCGAGCTTCACTACGATGTATGGCTTATGGATGATATTTCCATAGCTTTAAATATACGCTAATATCCCGGATTTTGTACCAATACATCGGGTTGAAGATTAATTTGGTTTTGAGGAATGGGTAAATATTTGTCTCGTTCCGGATTAAATTGAGCACCCTGCATGGTATTTCTGATTCGAAGATCCTTAACTGCAAAGTCATTTAATGTTTTGGCCATGTCTACCCTAAAGTCGGGGTTGCTGTGACTATCCCATCGACGGAGGTCAAAGAAACGAAGACCTTCTGTTGCAAATTCTAACCGAAGTTCCCACTGCACAGCCCGCATTGCTGCAGCAGCATTGGTGAATGGAGGATATAGCCCAATCTTATAGTTAGCTGCCGGCTGTGACCAATCCACGCTGCCCCCAGTCATATAGTCGGAATCTGATGTGCCCTCACCCCATGGATAGGTGGTGGAGGGGAACCTGTTGATGAGGACTTTGCCCATTACTACCTCATTACCGGCGCGTTCTCTGATCATGTTGACATACTGTCTGGTTAGTTCAAGATCGCCCTCAAATGCAGCAATTTCAGCTCTCCAGAGTAAAATATGGGTGAGGCGCAGGTAGCGGTAGTTGTTGGCATTTACACCTGCCATCCATCCCGTGGTGGTTGATAGTGTTCCTTTCTCTTTTCTGTTAAATATGGGTTTTGAAGCAGGTAAATAAGGGCCCCCAAAAGGTTGGTCTCTGATCCATCTTCTACCTGGATTTATTCCCCAATCTCGATAGGGGATTCCTCTCCTGCTAACGGTCCAATCCAAACGGGGATCCACTTCATCATCAAAGGGAACAAATACATCTGTTGACTCTAAGCCCTGATCGTTCTTTAAGTCAACCTCATTGAAGGTGTCAAATAGAGGAAGCCCGGCGGCATCGACCTTAAAAGCATTGACCAAATTTTGAGAAGGTTGATGAAAACCGCAGCACATGCTAATCTCGCCGGGGTATGGAAAGTTTAATCCAATGCCCATTTGGCCGTTCATGGAGCCGTTGGAACCGTCATTGACGCTAGCTTGGATTTCGAAGATCGATTCAGCATTATTATTGGTGGCGATTCTATAGTTATCCATAAATCTTGGCATCATTGTATACTTGCCACTGTTTATAATCTCATCCAGGAGCGGTTTGGCTTTAGTATATTCAAGCTCCTGCATGTAGGCTCTTGCAGCCAATGCCATAGCTGCGTAGCGTGTAGGGCGACCCACCTCTGATTGTGTCTCTGGTAAATTATTCCAGGCAAATTCTAAGTCATTGACAATATGCTGCAGCACTGCCCCTTCCGGATTTATATTAGACACGGATGCAGGGTCTTCGGTGTCTTCTGTAATAATGGGGATATTCTCGAAAACCAACCAAGCCTCAAAATTGAATAAGGCCCTCAAAAACCGGGCTTCACCCTCTAGGCGCGATCTGGTGCTTCCATCAATCCCCTCGGTATCATTCAAGATCTTCAGTACCATATTGCTTCTCGTCACTCCAGCACCTATAGTGGCACGCCACTTCTCAGCTACATAGATGTTGTCTGTTAAGGTTTCCCACCTCTCCAGTGAGTTAAAAGGTACGGCATCTGTAAATTCTGATCCCTTGTAGGCATCATCTGACATCACGGATCCATACACCCAGTTTTGGATAGAAGCGCCATAGTTGGTGCCAGGCGCGACACCACTTACAACCCCATATACTCCCGTCAAGAGCGCATTAATGCCGTTTTCGTTGTAAAAAACATTTTCGGAGGTTGTTCCAAGGGGCTTGTGGTCCAGAAATTCCTCTGAACAGGACCAGCTGCTTCCCAGGATAATTAGTATAGCCAATATGACAGATATATTTTTCATGATTTGTTGCTTTTGATTAAAGTCCAATGGAAAGTCCCAAGGTGATTTCACCTGGGGTGGGCCAAGATCCTAAGTCCAGTCCCATTCTGTTTACAGCTGAATTCAGTTCCGGATCAAGACCACTGTAGTTGGTGAGTGTGAAAAGGTTGGTAACCTGTCCATATACCCTCAGACTTTTAGTTTTCAGGCGGGATTTAAGATGCTCTGGGAATGTGTATCCTAACCGAATATTTTTAAGCCGTAAGAAGGAGCCATCTTCGACAAAGGCTGTAGAAGGTTGGACGGATCCATCGTTTAGGTCGTGAATAGGTAATTTAGCATCCCGATTGTCTTGTAAATAAGGGCTTCCCCAGGATTTGTAGAGAACGTCTGTTCGGTAATTGCTGTCAAACATCCCAAAATCGATAAATCGCCTGGACAAGTTGATCATGTCATTGCCATAGCTTCCATAAAAGAAGATCCTTAAATCCAAGTTGCGATAGCCTAGATCCAGGTTTAGGCCTCCAGTAAAGTCTGGATGGGGATTGCCGATATAAGTCATGTCCGCATTGTTGATAACCTGGTCACCGTTTACATCTCGGTATTTAAAACGACCTAACTGGTTATAGTTTCCGCTTGGACCGAATGCTTTTGGGTGACTATCCACTTCTTCCTGCGTGTGGAAAAACCCGTCCACCACATAACCATAGAATTCGGGAAAGGATCTGCCGCCCGTTGACCTCAGGTAGTTTAGGTTTCTGAAGTCTCCCATGATTACTTCCTCGCTGACTTCATCAGAGAGATTCAAGACGCGATTGGTATAATGGGAGAGCGTTAACGTCACATTATAGGTGAGTTGCCCCCCTAACGTAGCATTTCCCCAGTCCAGTTGGAGATCAAAACCCTTGTTTTGCATTTTGCCAATGTTCACATAGGGTGCAGTAGCAATACCGCTGACTTCAGGAATGCTAAGCCGGTATAGCATATCATTGGTATTTCGCTTCCAAATGTCCAAAGCTACATTTAAGGAGTTGAAGAGCGAGAAGTCCAAACCGAGGTTGACGGTCTGCGTGGTCTCCCAGCTCACATTGGTATTTCCCAGCTCTACAGGCATAAAGCCTGAGATCACGCTGGTATTTGAGCCGGTAAGGTCGTAGGCGGCATAAGATATATCGGTTCCAAAGGTGGAGTACACATTATAGTCGCCAATGCGATCATTTCCTGAAATACCTGCGCCTAAGCGGATCTTGAAAAAGTCGAGCCAGTCTCTGGTTCCGCTCATAAAGCCTTCCTCCGAAGCTACCCACGCCACGGATCCAGCGGGGAAGTAAGCAAAGCGGTTTGACTGACCAAATCTCGAGGAGCCGTCTCTACGGATAGTAGCCTCTGCAATATATTTCCTGCTCAAATTATAGTTGATCCTTCCAAAAAGCGAGAAAAGGGACCATTCACTTCCGGAGCCAGCGCTTCGTTGTTCGCCTTCACCGGCTGACAGCTGCATGTACTCCGGGTCTAAGGAGAAGAATTCATTACGGGATGCAGTGAGCCAGGTGTATTTGCTTTCGACAGCCTCAGTGCCTAGAATTACACTGAGCCTATGTTTCTCATGGAAGGTTCTGTTGTAATCCAGGGTGTTGCTCCAATTCCACTGAAAGGTATCGTTGATGGAGGCATTGACGGAAGGAATAACAATTTGGTAATGCTCTGGAGTAGGCATGGTGCGGGACAAGCTATTGTGCTCACTGTGGTTGTATCCGAACAATGATCTCACAGTCAGGTTTTCCATCAGCTTAGCTTCGGCAAAGATGCTTCCCAAAATGCGAAAGTTTCGGGTTTCGTTCAACCTCGCCCGGTCCAACTGTGCTCTGGGATTCTGCGATTCTCCTAAGTTGATCGGTCGTGAACCAGCATAATTACCCATGATATCGTAGACGGGAATGATGGGCTGGAGCTTATAGGTATTGGCAATGGGAGAACCTTCGCCATTATCACTTAGATTTCCCCTTGGCTTAGTAAGTGACACCATCAGCGATTGACCTATTTTAATCCTATCGGAAAAGACTGTTGCTTCGGTATTATTTCTGAAGGAAAACCTTTTGAATCCGGTGTGATCCAAAATGCCGTTTTCGTCAAGATAAGCAGCAGATGCTGAATAAATTACCTGTTGCCCGCCACCATCAACCGACAGGTTGTATTCTTGTGCAAAACCGTTTCTCGTGATCTCATCAAACCAGTCAGTCCCTACTTTGTTAGCTTTGACAATGGCACTGTAGACTTCTCTTCCAAAAGGATCATAGCTATAATTTGCGGGATCTGTTCCGCCATCTCCCTCCATCGCACCTACGGGAAAGATATAGTCAGGAATCCTAGGTTCTGTACCGCTTCCGTAATGGGGATGGCTCCAATTGACCCCAGGCTTATTGCCCTGATTTTTAGCTGTGAGCCATAGCATTTCTCCGTATTGTTGCGTGTTTAACAGGTCGTAGCTTTTGCCGGGCTGTTTTACACCGGTTCGAATATTCAGGTTGATGTTCGGGGCTTGGTTTTTACGGCCTTTTTTGGTGGTAATCAAGACTACACCGTTAGCTCCTCTTGTGCCGTAAATGCCGGCAGAAGAAGCGTCCTTTAAAATGGATATGGATTCGATGTCATTGGGATTGATGTCGTTAGAAGGGCCTACCGGAACTCCATCAATCACATACAAAGGGTTGGAATCATTGATGGTGCCGAGGCCTCTAATCCGCATACTAGCTGACCCACCTGGTGTGCTTGAATTGGTGATGGTGACACCTGACACCTGACCTTGTATCCTTCCCAGCGCAGCTGCTTCGGTGGAGTTGTTCATTTTTGCACTTGAAATAGAGGAAACCGCTCCGGAAAGCTCTTCCTTCAATTGCGTTCCGTAGCCTACCACAATCACTTCCTCTAGATTTTGCAGGTCATCTTCTAAAGCAACATCAATGATTTCCCTTCCGTTGACCTGAATCTCCTGCGTGGCATAGCCGATGGAAGAGAATACCAACACGCCATCTTCCGGAACAGACAGGCTGTACGCGCCGTCGAAGTCAGTTACCGTTCCGGTCGAAGTACCCTTGATCAAAATGTTTACCCCAGGGATGGTCTGACGGTCGCTTTTAGAAGTCACAGTTCCTCTTACCGTGATATCGTCTTGTTCAGAGGAAGTGGCTATGGTTTCTTGGGTCCTGTCTCGTGTGGAGGGAGGTAGGGGAGCATTATGCCTTTCTATTAGATAGAAGTTATCCCTGATCTTTTTAAACTGTAGCGGATGTTCCCTGAGCAGCCCGGTCAACGCTTCCTCAATGGGTGCCGAAAAATCAGGCTTCTCCTTAGCAAAACGATTTTGGAGAAGTTCGCTTTTGTAGGCTATGGAGACTTTATAGTTTTGCTCGACCTCTTTCAATGCACTCCGCAAGGAAATGCTCTTCTGGGGGTTGAAGAAGGTGTATTCCCGTTGAGGTTGTGTCCAGGAACTTCCTTCTGAAAGGCTGAGGCTGCTATAGCTAAGCAGGAGCAATAGCAAACCAAATTTTAGGTGGGGTGATTTTGGCTTCATTTGGGTTTAATTATGGGTTGAATTCTTGCTTTGGGAGGATTGATCTGTAGCTTAATCGCTATCGACCGCTTTACTTTCTATCATAATGCCGTTGTGGTGTTTGGTGATGGCTAAGTCGTAGGCTGCAGCTATATCTGCCAAGAGGGTGTCAATGGCGCCAAGCGGTATAGATCCAGATACGCTCAGGTCAAGTAGGCCTTCTTCTATAGTTGAAATAGTGAGACCGTAGTTATCTTCAAGTAGATCACATATTTCCTTAAGGCTGGTGTTTTCCAAAATCAATTGCTGCCTCAACCATGACATGTAAATATCAGGATCCACTTGTTTGTGGGTGTACTGTAAGGGGGCAGACTTAGGGAAGGATACCAGGTCACCTGGTTTCATATCGATGGTTTTTTGTGCACTTGCGCCGTTAAAATGCAGTTGAACGCTACCTGATTGAAGCACTACCTGCGTTCGCACCTTTCTATCAGATACTAAAAACGTTGTTCCCAGCACCTCAACAGCGATTTTATCGGATGTGTGAACAACAAACTTTTGTTGGTCAGGTCTTTTTCTGACGGAAAAGAAGGCCTCTCCACTCAGGTAAATTTCCCTTGGAATATTGGCCTTCCAATCCGCCAGATACTGAATTGTGGTGTTTCCGTTTAGCACTGCGGTGGATCCGTCCGGAAGTGTCAGTTCCATGGACTGCCCATTCCCCGTGCTATAGGTAACCATTTGCTGGGGGTGATTAAGCAAACGCGCACCCAAGTACCATACTAAGATTCCTAAAGTCAGTACGGCTGCTGCCTTAAAAAATTGAGAGGGCCATGAAACCGTTTTAGGTGAGGCAGGCAAAAACGGAGTCGTCGGTATATGGCTTTTTTCTTTAATATTATCTTTAATATTCCTCAGCATCCTATCGCCCATTTTCTCTACTTCTTCTTTCGAGAGGTTAGGAAGGAATCCGGGCTGAGCCTCCATGCTGTCATACCAAGCCGCTAACTCCTTTCTCTCCTTCTTTGAAAGCTGGGAGTGCGAAGGCTTGTTATTTAACGGATCTGTCCGATCATCTATTTCCATGGAGGATTTTGATTGGTTTCTAGATAAGTAGTCGCAGCAAAGGGTGATTACCGCCATCCCGAAGGGAAAAAAATAACTATTCAAGAGAGGAATTAGAAGTGAGGGCTAGGTCGCGAAAGGAAGGATGCTCTGGTAGTTAAAAGGGCCAATAATAAAATAATATCATTGTCATAAGCTCCTTTAAATTGGTGCGGAGGATTTTTAAAGCTTTACCGATGTGTTTCTCCACTGTATTCACGGATATCTCCATTTCAGCAGCAATTTCTTTGATAGATAATTGTTCGCGCCTGCTGAGATTAAAGGCTTCTTTGCATTTCTCCGGTAAACGCTCTATTTCAGCTTCAATCGCTGACTGCAATTCTTTGTACAGAAAAGCCTCCTCTACATGCCACTCAAGTTGACTTTGTTCTTCAACAACATCCAAGGAAGGATGATGTTGGTAGGAAGATCTATAATAGCTGATGACTTTATATTTGATAGCCGTACGGATATAAGCTTCAAAAGATTGGTGGATCTCTAGCTTTCTTCTATTGCACCAGAGGGAAGTGAATACGTCCTGCACAAGTTCTTCTGCAACTTCTGGTCTTTTAATACGCTTATAAGCAGCTTCAAATAGAATGCGCCAATACCTATTGAAAAGAACGTCAAAGGCTCTTTCATCATCTGACTTCACAAATTGCAACAGTTGCTCATCGGAATAATTTAGTATGGCATCATGCTCTTTGGCCATTACAATTGAATGTCTTTTCGGGGATTAGGTGTTGCCAAAATAAGCAATAACCTGATAAACAAAAATATGATTGGTTATTTTTTTAATTTTACATAGTAATCATGGGCTTTATGAAGGATAGCTTGATTTTTGTTTCCGTCGCGAAAGTGTCTTTAAGTTCATTTTTGTTCCCTCATTTTTAATTTAATGGGGCTCCAGTTCTTGCATTTGCTAATAGGAATCTGATTAAGTTTGCAATTCCCGATAATAGAGGGCTGTAACATAATTTGATTTCTCCGCCATGACCGAAAGCTATTCTAAGGTAAGACAAGCCGTATTGTTGATTTTTTTAGTATGTGGTCTTGGCCTTTCCAGTTGGGCGCCGATGGTACCTTTCACCAAGGAGCGGTTAGGGTTAAATGAAGCGGGATTGGGGGTATTATTACTGGGTTTAGGGGCTGGTGCCATTATTATGATGCCCATTACGGGTTGGTTGATCCAACGCTTTGGAAGCAGGAGGGTGATGTTGTTGGGAGGGGTGTCTTTGTCCCTTATTTTACCGGTGCTTCTGTTATTGAATAACCCCATTGCCATGGGTGTTGCGCTATTCTTATTTGGGGCGTCGATAGGTGCTATTGATATTGCTATGAACGAACAGGCCATACGGGTACAGCGCCTATACGGCCGCCATATCATGTCGTCTTTCCATGGGTTTTTTAGCGTAGGTGGCTTGTTCGGCGCCTTGGGTTTGGGCGCATTAATCAAAGTCGGACTGTCGCCGCTCACAGCGGCTGTCTCTATATCCTGTCTTTTGTTGGCCATCGTGCTCACGCAATACAAACACCTGCTGCCTTTTGAGGCCAAAGATAAACAAACAGGGAGCCGACAATTTCGCTGGCCCAAATCGTCAGTACTTTACTTGGGGATGATGTGTTTTATCGTGTTTCTCGCGGAAGGTGCCATGTTGGACTGGAGTGCGGTATTTTTACAGTTCAACAGGAATTTTGACATTGCCTGGTCGGGGACAGGCTACGCAGCTTTTTCTGTAGCGATGGCAGTAATGCGCCTTACGGGCGATAGGCTGATGAACAAGTTTAGCCCCCAGCAGATGGTGATCTATGGGTCACTTGTTGCTGCCGCCGGTTTGTTGCTGGCTGTGGGTCTGCCTTGGAGGGGAGCCGCTATTGGTGGATTTATCTTGGTAGGCCTGGGCTGTGCCAATATTGTTCCTGTGTTCTTTAGTGCAGCAGGTAATATGCCCCACACACCGGTGCATATAGCATTACCGACTATAACCACTATAGGATATGCTGGACAGCTGGCCGGACCTGCTTTACTGGGTATTATCGCCCATGCGCTTTCCTTGCCTTTTGCGCTGGCTTTTGTTGCTGGATTACTGTTCATCGTAGCGGTGTCTTACCGTTTTTTCAGATTTGGGTGAAAGGTGAGGTGTACACAGGTCTACCATCCAGGTTGGCTTAAATAAACGGGTTCAGGTTGCATGCGGTTTTGCAAATCGTTTTAGCATCCGAAGATGTTGTATCCTGTTAAATTTAACACACATTTTTATTGCATTTAACGCTGTATTTTCCTATAATTAACATTTATTGACAAAGAAGGCTGCGTGTTCTATATGCAGGCTTTTGTAGTTTCAAGGCGGTGCTGCCGTGAGGGCATATTCTTATCGGCATAAGTGCTTATTATTTGTTGTAGTAATTAACTCTAACCCAAGGTAATATGAAAGTACCTCTACAAAGACAGGTAAGTTACACGTCTAAGTTTTTACTAACTGCTTTCACCATCCATGCGCTTTCTTTCAGTCCTGCCTTCGCATCGACTGAGCGCATTGCAAGCAAATCTTCCGACATCCTTTACTTTGCCAACGATCGGTTTGACATAACGGTGAAGGGCGTGGTAACTGACTCCTCGGGTGAACCGCTTCCTGGTGTCACCGTCTCCATTCCGGGAACAGGCATAGGGACCGCCACAGATTTGGATGGCCGATACTCCCTTACCGTGCCTGAAGGATCCACCTTGGTATTTTCCTTTATAGGCTTCCAATCACAGAGTATTGTCGTTGGCAATCAAGCCGAGATCAACGTTACCTTGGTGGAAGATGTGGCCTCCCTAGATGAAGTGGTAGTCGTAGGCTACGGCTCTGTCAAGCGCGAGAACCTCACCAGTTCTGTCAGCTCTTTGAACGAGCGCGATTTCGTCGCAGGCACGGTTTCACCCTTGATGGCCATTCAGGGTAAAGTTCCCGGTCTCAGTGTGCAATCCACCAATGGTGCAGATCCCAACGCGGGGGTGTCGATTCAGTTGAGGGGGGTCAACTCCGTCAATGCTTCCCAAGGTCCACTCATTGTAATTGATGGTGTGCCGGGTGGCAATATCAACTCGGTGGTAAAAGAAGACATTGCCTCCATAGAGGTGTTGAGAGATGCTTCGGGAGCTGCAATCTATGGTACACGGGCTTCAGGCGGTGTGATTTTGATCACTACCAAGTCAGCCCTTGCTGGTGGTCTGTCGGTGAGTTATACCGGGGAAGTATTTGCCGAGAGCGTTCGCCGGTACAATAAGCCACTCGGCCGAAATCAATTTTTGCAGGAAGGTTTAGGGGAGGATCTTGGTCATGATACGGATTGGTTCGATGAAGTGACCAATGATCTGCCTATCAGCTATAGAAATGTGGTCAGCTTCAGCGGTGGGGTAGAACAAGCCCGGATCCGCGCCACCGTGAGTCAACGAAGCGCAACAGGCTTGGCCATTGGTACCGGAAGGGATGAAGTACAAGCCCGGATTAACACAGATTTCAAAATGTTCGATGGCAGGTTAGAAATCACCAATAACCTGTCTTATAGCCAAAGACAGTCAACGTTCTCCAACAACGACATTTTTAGAATGGCACTGCAGCTGAATCCTACCGAAACCCCTTATGACGCCAGCAAGCCCCATGGTTTAAATGTGTGGACAGGTGGATATGATTGGTATAACCCTGTAGCCGATATTAGGTTGAGGAAAGACGAAAGGAAGTATAATTATTTCTTAAATACCACAAGCCTGCTTTTGCATCTAACGGATCACATCTCCGTCACCGGCCGATATTCCATAGCCAACAATAGCAACTACGGCACTTTCTGGCGATCCGCTCAGCATAAAACCTCATTGGACGAAGGCGTGGCCGGTAATGCTGAACAAAGCTATGAGGATGCACGGGACAATACTTTCGAAACCTTTGCTACATGGGGTCAGATCTTCGACCAACATAATATCAATGTTGTAGCGGGATACAGCTTCCAAGAGTTCAATAGGCAAGGATTTA
Source organism: Cyclobacteriaceae bacterium (assembly GCA_035303945.1). Classification (GTDB taxonomy): domain Bacteria; phylum Bacteroidota; class Bacteroidia; order Cytophagales; family Cyclobacteriaceae; genus DATGMS01. The sequence continues at coordinate 30,538 of DATGQZ010000017.1, read as the reverse complement.
ACGCCAACAACTCTGATTTTGCAGTTGACGGTATAGAGGGATACAATCTTGGCAGTGGTAGGTTTTTAGCTGCGGGACGAGCTGGAATGGGATCTTATAGAGATCCAAGAATCAGGTTGATGGCCTTCTTTGGGAGGGTCAATTACACCTACGGCAACAGATACCTGCTGACGGCAAGTGTGAGGAGAGAGGGTTCTTCTAAGTTTGCAGAAGGAAATCGATGGGGTGTTTTTCCAGCACTTTCTTTAGGTTGGAACATCCATAACGAAGGCTTTATGGCCAATCAAGACATCTTTACCAACTTGAAGCTGAGGGCAGGTTATGGAGAAACGGGCAACGAGGGTTTTGCTCCTGGGGTAGCTACAAGGATGTACGGATCCGATACCTGGTGGTTGATGAACGGGCAGTGGAGAAGAACCTATGGCGTAGCTCACAACCAAAACACCGACTTAAAATGGGAAACGAAGAAGGAATATAACATTGGAGTAGATTTCGCTTTCCTCAATGGTGATATTTCAGGCCGATTCGATCTCTTTAAAAGAGATGTGGATGATCTAATCTATGCTATTTCCGTTGCACAGCCACCCGCTATTCATGATAAAACCACCATGAACGTGGGTATGCTCCGAAATACCGGTTGGGAAGCAGAAGTCACCTGGAATGCCGTCAACAAGTCCAACTTCCAGTACGTAACGACAGTTATCGCTTCCCAATACAAAAGCCAACTGGTGAGTCTTTGGGGAAGTCAGACATTTTGGGACAGAAAGAGTTTCCCCGCACCAGGTAGCCCGGGCAACGCAGTAAGGCTATTCCCTGGTGAGGCAATCGGTCGCTTTTACGTTTGGGAGCACGCTGGCTTTACAGAAGATGGCAATTGGATGTTGATGGGTGCTGACGGGGAGGCATTTGATGTTACCAAGCGAACCAAAACTGACGGCGACAAAAAATTCATTGGAAATGCCATTCCTAAGGTGGTTTTAGCTTGGAACAACCAATTTAATTTTGGCAATTTCGATGTCAATGCCTACTTCAGAAGTTGGATCGGTCATGATATCTTCAATATGCCGAACTTTTATTATGGTATCCCCCTCGAGGGCAGAAATGTTTTAGTGGAAAATTATGAGAAGCAAAAACATATAAAGGGAGAGAAGGAACTTAGCGACTTCTTTATCGAAGATGGGGATTTCTTGAAGCTTGACGTTTTGTCTGTAGGTTACAATTTTAACTTGAAAGGAAAGCATGTCAAAGGTCTGAGAGTCTATGCTACTGGACAGAACTTATTTGTGCTGACCAATTATTCAGGATTGAACCCTGAAGTCAACATCAACGGACTTGATCCAGGATTCGAGGAAAGGGCAACCTATCCGGAAGTCCGTACATTTATGTTGGGTGTTCAAGCTAATTTCTAACCAGAAAATTTACGATCATGAAATTGAAGAAATATATCATTATACTCTTTGGTGTCATCATTACCAGTTGTTCTCTTGATGAGGTATGGTATGATAAAGTTGTTCCCGAAACCTTCTTTAAGTCTGAATCGGATGTCTTGGCCGCCCTCTACAGGCCCTTTACCCATGCCCGATGGTATCTTACAGGTGATCGCTGGCTGGCGCAGGAATTGACCGGGGACCAATTTGCACGCACTACTAAAGGCAGGCACTGGTACGACGGCGGTAGATATGCCCGCTATCAGCATCATGAGTGGACACCGGATGAGTCTCAGCTTTTTGGGACTTGGAGAGGAACACTTCAAGGGGTAGCCTTGGCACTGGATGTGAAAGCTGATTTGGGAAAGCTTGACTATAGCACGGTAGCACTTACGGAAGAAGATAAGACCGCGCACTTGGCCCAGCTGGATGCCCTGACCGCCTTCTTCTATCTGCGAGGATTAGACTTCTTCGGTGGACTTCCTATTTTCACCAGCTTGGATCAGGACAATGTACCTAGGAGTTCGGATAAAGAGACCTTTGACCATATAGAAGCTTTGTTGCAAAAGGCAATTAATGAACTGCCGGTACGGGAAGTGGGAGCGCCTCAGGAAGGCGCCATGACCAAAGGTGCGGCGGCGTTGATGCTGGCAAGGTTGTACTTTAATGCCGAACCCTACATAGGAGAAGCCATGTATGAGGAAGCTGCTGAAATTTCCGAAAAAATCCTAGCTGGCGAGTACGGGGAATACAGCCTGGATCCAGAATGGAATGGACCTCATGACTTCTTCAACCATGAGTCTCCTGAAATTATCTGGTCGATCCCTTCTGAATTCAACCGCTTAGAGTATACACATTACGACCATATGTACCATTACAATTCCAGGGTATATTTTGATATCGACCTCGGTTCCAATAATGGTACTCACTTGCAACCTTCTAGAAAGCCTAATGGAGAACCTTATTCTAATGATTTTAGATTGGGTTCCCCTTATGAAAAATTTGAAGACACCGATTTGAGGAAACGCCCCTACAAATACCTCGGTAACGGCAGATATGAAGGTATGTTTTTAGTGGGTAATCAAGTGTCTCCCATTACAGGTGCCCAAGTAATCGGTAACGAAGAATACAACGGACAGCCAGTGGTTTTTGTAGATCAAGTAGGTAGGTTTTCAGAAATCGGCCGTACTTATTCCTCCGTCAATGAGGTACCCTCCAACATCAATGCGGGTGAAGAAAATAGTGGTATTCGCTTGGTTAAAATACCCATACCCTCATCTGCGGATATTTCGCTGCGATGGGGTGCGGATCACCCTGCATTTAGATTGGCTGAGGTTTACTTGATGTTGGCCGAATGCCGTTTGAGATTGGGAGATGCGGCTAGGGCGGCAACGCTTATCAACGATGTCCGAAGAAGGGCGTTCGAAGGTGGTAATGATCCCAATCCAGCTACGGCTGCCAATCTTGATCTATATAGGATGGCTGATGAATGGGGCATAGAATTCCTCGGTGAAGGAAGGAGAAGAACTGATTTAATTAGACTCGGTTTCTTTACTACAGAGGCATGGTGGGACCATACTCCCTCTAATGCTCCGCACCTCAACCGATTCCCGGTGCCTACAGAAGCTTTATCAGCAAGCAATGTATTGGAGCAAAATCCAGGCTACTAAACAAACAGAACCCCTGTTAACGAGGAAATCCGGCATCTGTGAAGGTGCCGGATTATTTTTTTTTTAATTAGAGTCCAAGCATAAGCCGTACTCTTGAGTTATTACCCCACAGCACAAGCAAGTGCCGCACGTGGGGATTGCTTCAACTACTTATACTTTTCCTCCTTCATCTACTGGGTCTTAGGAGTTAATTGGTAGATCTCCGCCGCTTCATTGTTGTAGGTGACGAGCAAATAGGGTTTTTGTTGAAAATGGAGGATATCCAAACCTCTTACAGCTTTGTTGGTGAAGTTTAGCCCTATGTGATTTCCTTCAAGTATTTTTCCCTCAGCTATAATGATGTTGCCGGCAAGGCTGCCTAAGCGCCCATGATAAGGTGAAAGCCCAAAATAGTTTCCACCAATCAGCACTTCCTCATTTCCATCCCCATCAAAATCATAATTTAAAAAAGCCGTAATGGGTGCCATTTGAAGGTCAGGACCAAAGGCTTTATAGGTGTATTTCCCTCCTGAATATAACAAATAACCAGAAGCTAGCTCATCTACTGTCAGCACTTCCGCATTGGCGAGCTGCTCCTTGTCAAATACCTCTTCTATAGTCTTTCCTGCAAAAGCTTGGTAGGAAGTAAATTTCCTTTTCAGAAAACTCATTTGACTTCCCAACTCGTCTAAGCCTAGCACGGGATAGTATTTGCCCTCCTTAGCATATGCCAAGACGGTTTCGGTACCGCCGTTATCATCAAAATCCGCGTAATACATTTTTAAGGGATGCTCTTGACTGGCGGAAAACTTGGTATTTAATCCCCAGTTTCCAAGTAGATAATCCAAATGGCCATCCCCATTGATATCGAAGGGGAGGATGGTTTGCCATAGTCCATTCAGCCCCTCGTCTACGATCATATCACTTACTTCCGTCAAAATGCCACGCTGGTTTTTGAAAAATCTCGGGCTCATCCATTCTCCCACAACAATTAAATCCGTCCATCCATCTCGATCAAAATCAGTCCAAATGGCATCCGTTACCATGCCCACCTTCTGTAAAGCCTCATTTTCTATTATTTCAAAGTTGCCCTTGTTGTTTCGCAGCAAATAGGAAGTCGGAATTTGTCCAAAATCATTCGCCACGGCTAATCCGCCCACAAACAGATCCACAAATCCGTCTTGATCATAATCAAAAGCCCGGACAACTGATCCGTTTTCGAAGTAGGGGGGTAGTTCTTGTTTACTCAAAGTCGTTCCGTGGTTGATCAACAACCTATCCTTAAGCCATTCATCCTGCTGGCTATGTTCGCCGCCCGCCGACACAATAAATAGGTCGTTGGTGCCGTCCTTGTTAAAATCCTCAATCACAGCGGACACATCTTCATATAAGGAATCTTGGGCGATTATATCCTTATATTTCTCCACAAATCCATGGTTCGTTTGAAGAAATAACTTGGCCGGCTGGGATTTTGCGCCTCCAAAAAACACGTCTTCTTTCCCATCACCATCAATATCCTTCACTACCACCGCAGGTCCTCGATCTGAAATTTTATAAGGAATTAATTTTTGTCGATTGAAGTCAATAAAGCGGTTTTCTTGATGCTGATAACTTAGTCCCGGTAGGGAAGTTTTTTCAAACCAGGCATTGGACTTGGGGAACAGGCTGTTATAGTCCACTTGATTGCGTTGTGCTGCCGGGGATAGCTCCAGAGTTTGATTCAGTGAAATCTTGTATTGAGTTTGGTAAGTATGGTCTGGCCAAATGATCATGAGTGAGTCCACCTCCGTGGCTTCGCCAAATCCAAAATGAAGAATAGGTTCGGAAGAGGATTGGAATCCTCTGGAGGTGAAAAGCTGCTTTAACTGCATTTGACCTTGATGCCATGCAATGACTTTAGTCCCAATTCCAAAGGTGTTAGGGGCGGCAAATTGGACCTTTAACTTCAAAAACGAACCTTTTTCTGTCGCATCATTTCTATATAATCCCGCAGGACCATGGAGGTTATTGGTAACCAGGTCCAAATCCCCATCGTTGTCCAGATCCGCCCAAGCTGCTCCATTTGAAATCAGTGGTTTATCGCTGATCCAAGTGCCAGTCTGGTCAGAAAAACGAAGTTGACCCTCCCCCTTGTATATATAGTTTTTGACATTTCCAGAAGGCATTTTGTCCAATGCTTCCTGATCCAAGTGAGAGGAGGTGTTAAATCGCCTTTCTACTTCCTCACTTGAAATGAATCTGATATAATCATGATCATTGGGCCTTCGGGGAATGCCGGTTGAAATAAAGATGTCCTGATGGCCATCCAAGTCAAAGTCTGCAATGAGCGGCGTCCAGCTCCAATCGGTGGCAGCCACGCCACTGTATAGTGCGACTTCCTGAAAATATTCGCCATTGCGGTTGATTTGCAACATGTTGCGGGCGTATTGCGGATGATATTTAAGTCTTTCGATTTTTAGATCATGCGTGTAGATGGGGTCATCACTCATGGAGGCCTTCAGCACTTTTTCATCCTCCGGTAGCATATCTAATGTCAATAGGTCGATAAAGCCATCGTGGTTGATGTCCGCAGCATCATTCCCCATCGAAAATCGGCTTACCTGACTGAATTTCTCCTTTAATACTTCTTTAAAAGTGCCATCGCCCTGATTGATGTAGTAGTAATCATCTTCATGAAAGTCATTGCTGATATAGATGTCAGTATAGCCATCGTTGTTAAAATCTGCCGTTGCCAGTCCCAAGCCATAGCCATTGGCACCACCAAAGATGCCGGCTTCTTCACTTACATCCGTGAAGACTCCATTATCATTTCTCAGTAATTTGTCCCCACTGTTGGCCGTGCGTTTATACCGGATTTCTGATGGACCATAGGAGTTTTCCGTATGCACGGAATGGTTCAGTAGGTATAAATCAAGATCTCCGTCATTGTCGTAGTCGAAAAATGCGGCTGTAGTTCCATAGTTTCGGAACGCCAATTGGTATTGCTCCGCTTGCTCGGTGAAGGTTAGGTCACCATTGTTTATGAACAGTTCGTTTCTTCCCTCCAGGCCATGTATACCTGTGACAGCGCAAACGTAAATATCTAATAAGCCATCGCCGTTGACATCGGCCATAGTCACGCCCGTGTTCCAGTCAGAAGCTCCGGCTACACCTGCTTTTTCGGTGATATCCTCAAACTCCATATTTCCCTTATTGAGAAAAAGTTTGTTGGGCACCTGGTTGCCCGTGAAGTAAATATCCGGTAGACCGTCGTTGTTGATGTCGCCTACGGCCACTCCGCCGCCATTATAAAAATAGAGGTAATAGAGAATGCCGAACTCATCGGTCTCTTTCAGTTCATTCACAAAGTCCAGTTTTGAATCTTTGGGATCTACAGCGGTAAACAGGTATTCCTTCTCATTATCCGCCGAGCATCCTACAAGTAAGCCAAGTAGGAGAATTGCTGTAAACTGTTTCATCATGCTGTTAAATAGAAAAGGCTGTTCGATACAGGTTTGGAAATTAAATTAATGTTCGCTGAATTTGAAGCGATTATTTGCCCAATGTTCATCAATTTGAAGATGGGGGTATAAATTTAAGAATGCAACAAATCCATATAAAAACAGCCTGAAATGCGCTTTGACGGTCGTAGAATCATTGGTGTGGGTTTGCCTGAGGCAGAAATCATTTGGCTGCAGGTCCGTCTTACATGCTCGGAAGTAGGATTTTTCGCATCACAAATTGGCTTATTTATCTGAATAGGTTTTTGTTGATTCAAACGAACTGATCTTATTACGGTGTGGTATTTTTTCATTTCAAACGGACTGATTTCATTTCAAAAGGACCGGGATTTAATTCAAATGGGCTGAGCCGATTTCAATTGGGCTGGGAAGCCTACAAACGGATTGGGTAGTGCTACAAATGCACTGAGATGATTTCAAATGGACTGAGAAGCCTCCAAAAGGCTAGGGTTAGACTTCAGATAGGAATAGCTGGAGAAATTATAGTCCGGTGTGTAGTAAACCTTTTGCTATTTGGGTAGTATGGATAGAGGCAAAAAAATAATCCCCTAAACCACAAGAGCAGTTTAGGGGAATGAATAACGAGGGTATAGCCTTGTTTATCAATATTCTTTAATCACCGAAAAATCAAAGGTGTCAAGGAATTTGGTGGTGAAATTACCTGCTTTGAAGTCAGGATCGTCCAACAGCGCCAGGTGGAAGGGGATGGTGGTTTTTATTCCATCAATAACAAACTCCTCAAGCGCTCTTTTCATCCTCACAATGACTTCTTCACGGGATTGGCCGCTCACGATAAGTTTGGCGATCATCGAATCGTAGTTGGGCGGAATGACATAGCCAGCATATACATGGCTATCGATCCTTACGCCTATACCACCTGGAAGGTGCAAGTTGACGATTTTGCCTGGGCTTGGTCTGAAGCCGTGCAATGGATCTTCGGCATTGATACGGCACTCCATCGCGTAAAGCTTGGGGAAGTAGTTTCTCCCGCTGATTTTTTCTCCCGCAGCGACTTTGATTTGTTCTTTGATCAAATCAAAATCAGTCACTTCCTCAGTGATAGGATGTTCTACTTGAATTCTGGTATTCATTTCCATAAAGTAGAAGTTCCTATGCTTATCCACCAAAAATTCGATGGTGCCAGCACCTTCATAGCCTATTGCTTCCGCGCCTTTAATGGCCGCAGCGCCCATTTTTTCGCGAAGTTCATCAGTAATGAAAGGGGAGGGGGTTTCTTCTACAAGTTTTTGATGACGTCTTTGTATGGAGCAATCCCTCTCAGACAGGTGGCAGGCTCTTCCGTTGCTATCACCGATCACCTGGATTTCTATATGGCGGGGTTCTTCTACAAATTTCTCCAAATACAAGCCATCGTTACCGAATGCGGCGGCAGATTCTTGCCGAGCATCGTCCCAAGCTTTTTTGAATTCGCTCTCCTGTCTAACGATCCTCATTCCACGGCCACCACCTCCGGCGGTTGCTTTAAGGATAACGGGGTAACCCATTTCCGCAGCAATACGAATACCCTCCTCCATGGAAGATAAAAGGCCATCAGAACCGGGAATGGTGGGTACGCCAGCTGCGGCCATAGTTGCCTTAGCAGTAGCTTTATCCCCCATTTTGTTGATCATTTCGGGACTCGCGCCGATGAACTTGATATTGTATTCTTCACAGATTCTGGAGAATTCCGCATTTTCAGACAGGAAGCCATAACCTGGGTGGATGGCATCTGCATTGGTGATTTCTGCTGCCGCAATGATGCGAGGGATTTTTAAGTAAGATTCCCTACTGGGCGCTGGACCAATGCATACGGCCTCATCTGCAAATCTTACATGAAGGCTGTCTTTATCAGCTGAAGAGTAAACCGCCACCGTTTTGATACCCATTTCCTTACAGGTACGGATGATTCGTAGGGCGATTTCTCCTCTATTGGCTATTAATATCTTTTTGAACACAGTCTATGGAATAGGTTAAACATGGATTTATCCGGCTGGATCTACTAAGAACAAAGGCTGGTCGTACTCTACAGGAGAAGAGTTTTCAACGAGAATTTTGACCACCTTACCTGAGACTTCACATTCGATTTCGTTAAAAAGCTTCATTGCCTCAATGATACAGACAGTTTGTCCAGCAGTGATGGTGTCACCCACATTGACAAATGGCTCAGCATCTGGATTGGGTGTACGATAGAAAGTACCAATCATTGGAGACTTGATCGTCACGTAGCGGGAAGTATCCTCAGTTGGAGTTGCCGCAGGAGTGTTGGCCTCAGCCGAAGGGGCTGGGGCAGCAGGTGTTGCCGCAGGGACTTGCTCTGCTTCTTTGTAATAGGTGATGGCAGGGGTATCCGAATTTTTCTTAATGGATAGCTTGAACTCATCCGTTTTGATTTTCACTTCGGCAAGCCCTGAATTGGAAATGAAATCTATTAATTCTTGAATCTCTTTGGCTTTCATGATTATGTCGTTTGGTTGGCTCCTTCTCCTGGAGCATATTTAAATAGGAACAATAAAGCTGGTAGTGACATACCAGCCTTTATGTTATTTTACTCTTTCGGCGTAGGAACCGTCTCTGGTATCGACTTTTATCTTTGTGTCCTGATCCACAAACAACGGAACCATGATCACTGCGCCTGTTTCCAGTGTAGCGGGCTTCAAGGTGTTAGTCGCCGTGTCGCCTTTAATTCCGGGTTCTGTATAAGTCACCATCAATTCCACGAAAGGAGGCAACTCGACGCCCAATGGTCTTTCTGTTTCGGCGTGGATCAAAATATCAACCATCTGTCCTTCTTTCAGCAATTTAGGTCTTTCAATCAATTTTTCCTCAATGGATATTTGATCAAAAGTGGTTGAATCCATAAAATGGTAACCCAAATCATCAGAGTAAAGGTATTGGTGGGGGCGTCTTTCTACCCTTGCCGTTACGATCTTTTCCCCTGCGGTCCAGGTTTTGTCCAATACTTTGCCTGTAGTAAGGCTTTTTAATTTAGATCTAACAAATGCCGGTCCTTTTCCCGGTTTTACGTGCTGAAATTCGGTAATGGTATAGATATCATTATTGAATTCCATGCAAAGGCCATTCTTAAAATCTGCGGTACTTGCCATGATGTGTATTAATTAAAGTTTATTTTGGGTCATATCCCCATTTCAAATAAATAGAACCCCAGGTAAAACCTCCGCCAAAAGCGGCCAAAATGAGGTTGTCACCTTTCTTCAACTTGGATTCATAGTCCCATAGACACAGCGGAATGGTACCTGCCGTCGTATTGCCGTATTTCTCGATGTTCACCATTACTTTTTCCGGACCTACTCCCATTTTGGAAGCGGTAGCGTCAATGATTCTTTTATTAGCTTGATGTGGAACAAGCCAATCCACATCGTCAGCGCTGAGGTTATTTTTCTCCATGATCTTGACGCTTACGTCAGCCATATTGTTCACAGCAAACTTGAAGACGATAGACCCTTCTTGGCGCGCAAAATGCTCCTTATTGGCCACCGTCTCGGCAGAGGCGGGTTTAAGGCTGCCTCCAGCCTTCATATTGAGGTATGGAACGCCGGATCCATCGGTATGGAGAAGAGAATCCATGATACCTAAATTTTCGGTGGTGGGTTCCAGTAAAACGGCCCCGCCGCCATCACCAAATATAATACAGGTAGTCCTGTCTTCATAGTTGACAATGGAAGACATTTTGTCGGCTCCGATGATAATAACTTTTTTGTGCATGCCCGTTTCGATAAACTGGCTGCCCATGGTCAGGGCGTATAAAAATCCAGAGCAGGCTGCGGAGATGTCAAAACTAAAACTGTTTATTGCGCCTACATTATGAGCGATGATATTGGCGGTAGCAGGAAAAGGCATGTCAGGGGTGACAGTGGCACAGATAATCAGGTCAATGTCTTCAGGATTGGTGTTGGTTTTTTCCAGCAAACCTTTGACGGCTTGAGTCCCAATCACAGAGGTTCCTTGGTTTTCGCCTTTGAGGATCCTTCTTTCTTTTATTCCTGTCCTGGTGGTGATCCATTCGTCGTTGGTATCAACCATGGTTTCGAGTTCCTTGTTGGTCAGAACATAATCGGGGACCCAGCCATGGACACCGGTAATGACAGCTCTTGTTTTTTCCATTTAATAAACGTTGTGGAATAAAAGACCATTCAACGATAATGCCATGCCTGTTCTTCTTATTCCTTTTTTCTTAATTAGCAGCTAGTTATGCTTCTATTTCTGATTGCTTGGGTAATTTGGGATTCAAAATTATTTAAAATGTCCATCACCACCAAAGAAATTGCAAAGTAGAATGATAAATGTAAGTCTTTTAACTAATTTGATTCAGTGAAATGGCGTCAGACTTTTATTTTATTTCCGATACACCTCGAGCATCTACCGTTGTCAAAGTAGTCTGTGCCAGGGGAGATTTGAAGCTTTAGGTTAGCATGCAAAACAAAAAAGCCATCCAAATGAATGGATGGCTTTTTTTGATGTCGCTACCTGATTAATCAACCACTTCTTTCTCAATAACTACTTGACCTTTATGGTAAAGTTTGCCATCCAGCCAAAAAGCTCTGTGAGGCAGGTGAAACTCTCCAGTAGTTGGGCATTTCGCTAAGCCGGGAGCAGTCAATTTATAATGAGTCCTGCGCTTGTCTCTTCTGGTTTTGGATATTTTTCTTTTAGGATGTGCCATCTCTATACAATTTTTCGATTAATCTTTTTTCTTTAAACGCTTTAATATCTCCCATCTTGGATCTGCATCCTCATCCGAAAGAGAGTTTTCTTCATCGTCCTCCCAATCCTCTTCAGATGTGTATACCAATTGGCCTTCATCGTCAAAATCCTCATCGTCCATCTCCCCCACATAATCCGGGTGGATTTTTTTGGCCGGTAAAGCCAAAAGGATGAATTCGTAAATCAACTGAGCCAGTTTAAGTCGAGGTGTATCTCTGGTGATAACGTAAATATCTTCATTGATCTCCTGTTCCTCTGAACCGTACTTGTATAGGATTTTGTCAGAGGCTTTCAAAGGATAGTCAAATAATTCAAGACTTCTGTCACAAACCAGCTCTACTGTGCCTTCTATGTCAAACAGTGCTTCAATGAGATTAATATCCTTATTCAGCACTACATTAACAGCTAAGTTACCGTGTGTAACCAGGTTGTTGTCTTCAAATTCACTGAAGAACTCATCATTCACTTCAAAAGTAAAAGTATGCTTTCCCTCTCTCAGGCGAATGATGTCAATGTCGTAATTCCTTAAGAATTTCACGTTGCCTCCCGCTAATAAGACCGCAAATTTAAAGAAGTATTTCCAAATACTACAGTGATTGTCAAAAATATTTTACTCTTCTTCCCAACCACCCTTAATTGTAAGTATATCATAAGCCGCAAAAAGCGCCGCTCTCATTGATCCTTCATCCGCAATATTTTTGCCAGCAATATTATAGGCGGTGCCATGGTCAGGTGAAGTCCGCACAATCGGCAGGCCGGCGGTAAAATTTACACCGTTGTCAAAAGCCAACGCTTTGAAAGGGATCAGGCCTTGATCATGATACATGGCCAGCACTGCGTCAAACTTTTGATGGTGCATCATGCCAAAAAAGCCATCTGAAGGATATGGACCAAAAACCAGTGCTCCCTTATCTTTAAATTCTTTGATTACCGGACGTATGATGGCATCTTCTTCTTTCCCTAGCAGTCCGTCCTCTCCTGCATGAGGGTTAAGGCCCAGGACGGCGATTCTTGGGCGGGAAATTCCAAAATCAGCCTGCAGTGACTGGATCATGATCTCTAGCTTCTCCTTAATACGCTCCCCCGTTACGCGGTCAGCTACTTCTCGCAAAGGCATGTGGCCAGTGACTACTCCGACCCTCAATGCATCTGATACCATAAACATGAGGCTTTTGGTGGCACCAAAAGCATGGGTAAGGTATTCGGTGTGACCTACAAAATGGAAGTCGGGGGGATTAATGTTGTTTTTATTCAAAGGGGCAGTGACCAAGGCGTCGATATGTTGGGCCTTCAGATCCTCAATAGCTTGGTCAAGTGCAGCAAGGGCGAGTTTGCCGGCCTCCGCAGTCTCCACACCGGGAATGATTTCAGGACATTCCTCCGTCACGCTGATCACGTTTAACTTTTTATGATGAACTTCTGCAGCGCTCTTGATCTGCATAAAGTTAAAGTCATCCAGATTAAGGAGCTTGCGATAAAAAGTCAGCGCTTTGCCATGGGCATAAATAACAGGGGTGAAAGTCTTCATGATCCGGTTATCCAAAAGGGCTTTCATGGTCACCTCAGGACCGACACCATTGATATCTCCAATACTGATCCCTATTACGGGCTTGTTCTTTTTAATGCTCATTTTTATCAATTAAACGTTCTAAAAAACGGTACAGCAACCTCACACCATAGCCCGTTCCTCCTGCAGGTTTGTAACTGTCACCTTTTTTATGAAAAGAAGGTCCTGCAATGTCAATATGGATCCAATCGTAATCAACAAAGTGTTCCAAAAACTTTCCTGCTGTAATGGCGCCGGCGGTTGGGCCACCTAAGTTAGCGATATCTGCTATTTCTGATTCTATTTGTTTGCCATATTCTTCCCAAAACGGAAATTCTATCAGCCGTTCGAAAGCTGCCTGTCCGGATTCCTGAAGCTTCTTTTTCATAGCCGCAGGGGCTGTGCCCATCATTACGGCTGCCTCCTTGCCCAGCGCTGCAACAGCGGAACCGGTAAGGGTTGCCAAGTCTATCACCAACTGCGGTTTGTATTTTTGGGCGTAGATCAAGGCATCAGCTAAGATCAATCGGCCTTCCGCATCGGTGTTCAGAATTTCAACCGTTTTGCCATTGGCAAAGGTAAGGATATCCCCGGGAGTCATGGCTTCATAGCCCGGCCGGTTGTCAGTGATGGGAATAAGGCCGATGATGTCTACAGGCAACTTTAACTGAGCAACGGCACAAAAAGCGCCGATTACTGCGGCTGCGCCTGCCATATCCGATTTCATGAAGTCCATCGAATTTTCGGTAGGTTTCAGGCTCAGCCCACCAGTATCATAAACAACCCCTTTTCCTACCAAAACCACGGGCGCTGGGGTTTGCACCGCTTGGGACTTGTAACGCAAGATGGCAAAAAGAGGAGGGATTTGACTTCCTGCACTCACCGCAAGTAACCCTGCCATCTTGAGGGCAGCAATTTTCGGCTTGTCATAGATTTCCGTCTCAAAGCCATAGTGGTTTCCGAGCCTTTCTATCTCCAATCCCAGTTGAGTGGTATTGAGGAAGCTAACCGGTTCGTTGACCAGATCTCGGGCTTCAAAGGTAGCCATTACCAGCGCCTGTATTTCAGCAAGGGCATCAGCGGAGATGCTCGCATGGTGGATTTCTAGGTGCTGGGGGCGTTTTTTCTTTTTGGATTTATATTTGTCAAAGGAATAAGAGGCTAATATCAATCCCTCAATAAAGGCGAGAAAAAGTGCTTGGTCGATCCCGAAGTAATAAAGATGAAGGCTGTCCCAATCTTTTACATTTTCCCAGGCCTTGGCACCAGCCCGCCGGCTATATTCAAGATGGTATTCCTCAGCGGTATGACTTTTCGGCTTGATATAAAATGTTTGGCGGAGCCCTTGGGTCCACATCAGGGAATCATTATCTCCTTCCAAAGCCTTTGTCAATGCTTTTTTGTCATCCTCTCCAATACGCAGTAGCGTCAGCTCATCCAGCTGTCCAATAAAGAACAATGCCTGATCCGAAAATCCGGAGAAAGGAGAGTCGTTTAACGTTATGGAGGTTAACATATATTGTCTTAATTTTGGTGGTGCAATTTATGATAAATTTACCACAGAACTAGAATGGAAAAAGTCAGGCCTAAAAAACACCTCGGACAGCATTTTCTTACTGATTTGGGGATAGCTGAAAAAATCACCCAAGCGGTAAGCGGCCACGAAGGGGTGCGGAAGGTGCTAGAAATAGGGCCAGGTATGGGCGTGCTGACGGATTTCCTTATACCGCAAGGTTGGGATTTATATTTGGTTGACATTGACAAGGAATCGGTGGCATATCTGCACAAAAAATACCCCCAACTGGAGTCTAAAATTATTGAAGCGGATTTTTTAAAGCAGGATATTGGAAAGGTTATTGGGGGGAAATACATTGTGGTGGGAAATTTCCCCTACAATATTTCTTCACAGATATTCTTTAAGATTCTTCCGGAAAGAGATAAGGTGGTAGAGATTGTCTGCATGCTTCAAAAAGAAGTGGCGCAAAGAATTGCTTCGCCCAAAGGGAATAAGGACTATGGGATATTGAGCGTGTTGCTACAGGCTTTTTATGACATAGCCTATCTGTTTGATGTGTCTGCGCAGGTATTTGATCCTCCTCCGAAGGTAACCAGCGGCGTTATCCGACTGGAGAGGAATCAGGTGAAAGAGCTGGGATGTGATGAAAAGCTGTTTTTCACCGTAGTGAAGCAAGCATTCAGCACCAGACGAAAAACATTGCGCAATGCCTTGAAGCCCATGGGCCTGACGGACACATTGAAAGAAGATCCCATTCTGGATAAGCGTGCGGAACAACTTGATGTGGAAGAATTTATCCAACTAACCAACAAAATACAAGAGGCTTGGAAACAGTAAAAATATTTGAACTCTCCAAGGAATACCTGGAAAGCTTAAAGGAAAGCATCTCCCAGGGGGATAGCGACTATATCCGGCAGTCATTGGAAAATGCCAATGAAGCGGATGTAGCATCCCTGTTGGATGAGTTGGATATGGAACAAGCGCTCTTTGTGTTGCGGTCTTTGGACAGCGCTTTTTCTGCCGACATTCTCATTGAGCTGGATGAAGATCCCAAAAACCGGGTGGTTCGCGCGATGGAACGACGTGAGCTGGCTTATTTGGTGGATCACATGGAGTCGGATGACGCGGTGGACGTACTGAACCAGCTTAGCCTTCAGGACAGAGAGGAAATCATCGCTCACCTTCAGGATGAGGAAAAAACGCAACACATCCTGGAACTCTTGCGCTATGACGAGGACAGCGCGGGGGGCTTGATGGCCAAAGAATTGATCAAGGCAAATATTAATTGGACAGTGGTCCAGACTATTGATGAGATTCGGAGGCAGGCAGAGAATGTGGAGAAAATCTATGCTATCTATGTAGTAGGAAAAAAAGAAAAGCTTTTAGGACGTGTATCTCTAAAAAAAATCATCCTTTCATCAGCAGATACTAAAATAGCCGATATCTATGAAGATGAGGTGATATCCGTGCCGACCTATATGGATCAGGAGGAAGTGGCGGATGTCATGCGGAGATATGACTTAGAAGCGGTGCCGGTTGTCAATGCCAAAAACAAGTTGGTGGGTAGAATCACTGTCGATGATATTCTCGATGTAATACGTGAGCAGGCTGAAGAAGATATCCAGGCGATGACGGGTATTTCCGAAGACGTGGAAGAATCTGACTCCGTGTATAAGCTTTCAAAGGCCCGACTACCTTGGTTGCTCATCGGGATGATCGGTGGATTATTGGGCGCCGGCCTGATTGGCTTTTTTGAAGAAGGATTAAATGCCGTTACCGCTTTGGCTTTTTTTATCCCTTTGATCACAGCGACCGGAGGAAATGTTGGCATACAATCTTCCTCTTTGGTGGTGCAAACATTGGCCAATCGCTCCATCTTTTCCGAAAGTTTAAGTACAAGGTTTGTTAAAGTATTGTTGGTGGCCCTTCTGAATGGCTGCATTCTGGCTTTATTTGTCTTTTTTACCATTGTGGTGGTGTATCAGGAGCCTTACCATTTGGGATTGGTGGTAGCAATTGCCTTGTTTAGCGTAGTGGTTATTGCTTCTTTTATGGGAACGCTGACCCCCATTCTGCTGGATAAGCTGAAGATCAACCCTGCCATGGCGTCAGGTCCCTTTATTACTACCGCCAATGACTTGATGGGTTTAGCGGTGTATTTTTTAGTGGCAAGCATGCTGTTGAAGCTTTAAGTTTATACTATCTATGAACATTTTAATTATTGATGAGATGCATCCTAGCATCATTCCCCTCTTAGAACATGAGGGCTTTAAAGTGAACTATCGGCCTGATATTTCCCGCTCGGAAATTGAAACCGTTATTGATCAATATCACGGATTGATTATTCGATCCAAGACTACCATGGACCGTCCCCTGTTGGAAAAAGCTACTCAACTCAGATTTATAGGAAGGGCAGGAGCGGGTTTGGATAAGATTGATGTGGACTATTTGACATCGCGTAACATCCCCATTTACAACGCACCCGAAGGCAATCGGGATGCGGTAGCCGAGCACGCTATAGGCATGTTGCTCGCACTGTTCAACCATATCCCCCGCGCCGACCTGCAGGTGCGCCATAAGATCTGGAACAGGGAGCAGAACAGAGGCGAGGAGCTCTCGGGAAAAACTGTAGGGATCTTTGGCTATGGGAATATGGGGCAGGCTTTTGCCAAAAGGCTGAGCGGTTTCGATGTAAAAGTATTGGCGTACGACAAGTACAAATCAGGATTTGGTGGAGTTTGGGCAGAGGAGGCAAGCTTTGAGAGGATTCAGGAGGAAGCTGATATACTTAGCATCCATGTGCCTCTTACTTCCGAAACCAGAAATTTCTTCACCTCTGGGGTGATCAATGGATTTAAAAAGCCTTTTTATCTGATCAATACTGCCAGAGGAGAGGTTATAAGCTTCGAGACCTTGAATACAGCATTGGAGTCGGGAAAAATAAGAGGAGCCTTGTTGGATGTGTTGGAGAAGGAGAAATTGGATAAGCTTGATGTGGCGCAGGAAGAGGCTTTTCAAAAGTTGACCAACAAAGACAATGTGTTATTCTCTCCCCATGTGGCAGGCTGGACATTTCAGTCTTATGAAAAAATCAATAAAGTCCTTGTAAGTAAGTTGTTAAACGGCTTGGGGAAAAATAATTTTGGCTAAATTAGAGGGGGTAAAATTGTTTTATAGTGAATATTCGTTTACCTTTGTTGTTTACATATCAGAATCACAATAAGGAAACGGTCTCAGGAATGTGACCGTTATTTATTTTCCATGGAATACCAAAATAAATAAAATGGGAAAAGTACAATATTACACGGAAGAGGGCCTAAGGAAACTGAAGGAGGAACTTCAGGAATTAAAGACCAAGGGCAGAGCGGATATAGCGAGGCAAATTGCCGAAGCTAGGGACAAGGGTGATCTGAGCGAAAATGCGGAGTATGATGCGGCAAAAGACGCTCAAGGTCTGTTGGAGCTGAAGATCGCCAAATTGGAACAGGTGGTAGGAAACGCCCGGGTATTGGACAATTCCAAAATGGATGTGTCAAAGGTCGGCGTGCTAAGCACGGTGAAGATCAAAAACGTTAAAAATGGTATGACGGTTTCTTACACTTTGGTGTCAGAGGAAGAAGCGAACCTAAAGGAAAACAAGATTTCGACAGCATCCCCCTTTGGGAAGGGACTTTTGGGAAAAAAGGTCGGCGATATAGCCCAAATTAATGCGCCTGCTGGCGTCATTGAATTCGAGATTTTGGAGATTTCCTACTAATTATGATTCCCGATTGCTTTACGATCGGGATTTTTTTATTTTTAGCCCATGGCATCCATATTTACAAAGATTATCAACAGGGAGATCCCAGGGCATATCATTGCAGAAGACGACAATTACATTGCATTTCTTGACATTATGCCGCTCGTCCGTGGCCACGTTTTGATCGTCCCCAAAGTGGAAGTAGATTATATTTTTGATTTAGAAGACGAAGTATACAGCGGTCTTCATTTATTTGCTAAAAAGGTGGCGTTGGCCATTAAAAAAGTTATTCCCTGTACGCGCATCGGTTCAGCAGTTATTGGTTTGGAGGTTCCGCATGTACATATCCATCTGGTGCCCATGAATACCATGGACGATTTAAATTTCACCCGTCCTAAGTTGAAGTTGGATCAGGAAGAGTTAGCTGACATTGCTGCTAAGATTAAGGCGGCCATCCACTAATAAACAGAGTGCAAAAAAATAACTAAGGCTGATAGGGCTAGCATGTACTGCATAGCGCCATCAGCCTTACTACTTTGAAGGCTAATTGCTACCTTACCGAGTAGGATTGCATAAAGGGCTGCCCGTTGGGTGTTACCCCCTCCAACAGTAACTTACCACTATATTTCTCAAGAAACTCGCCTATCACAGTTGGGTTTTTGGCTGGCTTACCGTTGATCTGTGTGATGATGAAACCGTTGCCTAAGCCTAAATCCCGGAGGTATCCTCTGGATAAGCTGCTGATTTTAATGCCATGGGGGATGTTGAGACGGTCCCTTTCGATGGCGTTTACGGATTCTAGCCTCGCACCTAAAATACGTGATGCATAGTATTCCCTTTTGATCACACCAGTTCCGCCTTCCAGGTTTTGAAGGGTAAGCTGGGCTTTTCGTTGATTGTTGTTGCGTAAATAGGTTACTGATACTTTGTCACCCGGATAGAAGTAGGATAGGGCTTCCTCAAAATTACCCTTGCCTTTAATTTGCGTTCCGTTGATTTCGGTAATGACATCATTTTTTTGAATTCCCGAACCTTCAGCTGCGCCCTTTCTGATAACGTGCGTGACAATTACTCCGTTCAGGGATTTAAGCCCCATTTCTTCTGCAAGTTCAGGAGTAATATCCACTACGTCCACCCCCGGAATGGCTTTTTGCACCTCCCCGTATTCAATGAGGTCGTTGGCTACTTTGGTAGCGATATCCACGGGTACTGCAAAACCATAGCCTGTATAGGAGCCGGTTCTGGACAAAATGGCCGTATTGATTCCGACCAATTCTCCATTGACATTGACCAAGGCTCCACCTGAGTTGCCGGGATTAATGGCAGCATCGGTTTGTATAAATGATTCCAAAGGAAAATCGCCGCCTAAGATATTGATCTGCCTTTCTTTGGCGGACACAATACCTGCCGTCACGGTAGAGGTTAGATTAAAAGGGTTACCTACAGCAATTACCCATTCTCCAATTTTTAGGTCCCTGCTACTGCCTTTTTTGATGGCAGGTAGATTTGAGGCATCAATTTTTAATACCGCAATATCTGTGTTGGGGTCCACACCGACCAATTCAGCTTTGTAGGTTCTTCTTTGGTGTACAACTTCAATGGTTTCGGCCCGGTCCACTACGTGATTGTTGGTGATAATGTATCCGTTGTCGCTGATGATCACGCCCGAGCCAGTACTGACCTGTTGGGGGGTGCTGCCTCTTTCCCCGAAAAAGAAGTCAAACATGCTATACCTCCTGTAATCGGTACCCGCAAAATTTTTGATAAACACCACGGATTCCATGCTTTTCTCTGAGGCTTCCACAAAGGAAACAGGAAGGTTTGCCGCAGCTTGACTTGCGGATTGCTCGTATTTCACAGCCAGGTTGGAGGCGTCATTTTCCGCCAAAGCTGTTGGCAGCGCGTAGGATCGTTCAGAAGGAATGGACTCGAAAAACCATGCGCCCAATATTCCAGCAATAAATGCGATAAGAAAAGTCGGTAGTATATTTTTCATGTTCATAAGAGTTGTCCCTTTAAAACGTTGTTTGGCCGCTCAAGATTGAGGGCTTAACATTTTTTAAGATCAGCACAAATGTCTTTGTTTTTCATGCTAATATGCTAATTTCGGCCATTACCGGCACTTTCCAAAAAAGTGCCAATTGTGGTGGCCGGTAAAAAGAGGCAGAAAATGAAAGGAAAACCCTTTTAACATTGTAAATTTGTCAGCCTATTATTTTTCTTTTCCCTAAATAATGAAAAAGAGGCGGAGTTAGGAATATTGTTCATGTCAGAAAAAAAGCGCGTGGCCTTATTAGGGTCCACAGGAAGCATAGGTGTACAGACCTTGGAGGTCATTAAGAGCCACCCTGAACGGTTTGAAGTAGAAGTACTCACAGCGCAGCATAATGCGGATTTATTGATTCAGCAGGCCTTGGAGTTTAATCCCAATGCAGTCGTCATCTGTAATGAAGCCAAATATGATCTGGTAAAAGAAGCACTCGGTTCCCATGGCATCAAAGTGTACACGGGCAACCGCGCATTGGCGCAGGTGGTGGAGATGGATACCATTGATGTAGTCCTGACGGCCTTGGTGGGCTATGCGGGATTGATACCCACTATCCACGCCATAGAAGCCGGAAAGAACATTGCTTTGGCCAACAAGGAAACGCTGGTGGTGGCGGGGGAGCTGATCACCCAGCTGGCCAGAAGAAAAGGCGTCAATATATATCCCGTCGACTCAGAACACTCCGCCATTTTTCAGTGCCTCGTGGGGGAGTTTCATAATCCGATTGAGAAGTTGATTCTCACTGCTTCAGGAGGACCTTTCCGTGGCAAGAACCATGAGTTTCTTAAAAGCGTGACTAAGGAGCAGGCACTCAAGCATCCTAATTGGGAGATGGGCGCAAAGATCACCATCGATTCGGCCTCCTTAATGAACAAAGGCCTGGAAGTGATCGAGGCGAAATGGCTGTTTGGGGTCACTGCTTCGCAGATAGAAGTGGTGGTCCATCCGCAATCCATTGTACATTCCCTGGTTCAATTTGAAGATGGCTCTATCAAAGCGCAACTTGGCTTGCCGGATATGCGTATTCCCATACAATTTGCCCTCACATACCCTGAGAGGTATCCATCGGATTTTCCCAGATTTGATTTTGCACAATATCCATCATTAAATTTTGAGAAGCCAGATAAGGAAACTTTCAGGAATTTGCAGCTGGCCTATGAGGCACTAGAGAAGGGGGGCAATGCCGCATGTGTGCTCAATGCTTCCAATGAGGTGGTAGTAGATGCCTTTTTGAAAGACCGGATTGGCTTTTTGGAAATGTCGGATATCATCGATGAAACTTTAAACACTGTGGACTTTGTTAAACAACCATCTTTGGAAGATTTTATCGAAACAGACAAAAAGTCAAGGATAATAGCGAACGAATTAATCAATAAGCATAATAAATAATAATGGATACTTTAGTAATGGTGGGGCAGTTGTTGCTGGGCCTCTCAATATTGGTGGGGCTGCACGAATTGGGCCACCTGCTTACCGCTAAGATGTTTGGGATGCGTGTAGAGAAGTTCTCTATCGGCTTCCCTCCCAAAATTGTAGGCTTTAAATGGGGAGAAACAGAGTATTCTTTGGGAGCAATTCCTTTAGGAGGCTTTGTGAAAATCTCCGGTATGGTGGACGAGTCCATGGATACCGAACAGCTTGCTTCCGAACCACAGCCTTGGGAATTCCGGGCCAAGCCGGCCTGGCAAAGACTGATTGTGATGTTAGGCGGGGTCACCGTGAATATTGTGACCGGGATTATCATCTTTATCTTCCTGGTATATGATAGGGGAGAAACTTTCTTTTCCAGGGATCAAGTCATTGAACATGGCATTGTTGCTTATGAAATAGGGGAACAAATTGGTTTTCAGGACGGTGACAAGATATTGGATATTAATGGGATGCCCTATGAAAGCCTCAATGACCTGAGCAGCGGCGATGCTTTGTTGAGTAGTGGAGGATATTATACGGTGGAAAGAAACGGAGAGCGGCTAAAGATCGAAATCCCGAGGGGCTTTATTAACTCCTTCTCCAATGAAAAAAGCATGTCAAACTTTATTGACATCCGTTATCCTTTTGATATATTTCAGATAGCACCTGACGGTCCGGCTTCGCAAATTGATCTTCAACAAGGTGACAGGATTATTGCTGTGAATGACCGGGAGATCCATTACTTTGATGAATTGCAGGATGCCTTAGATGTTTATGCCAATCAAGAAGTGGCGCTGACCGTACAACGGGGGGATGAAGTGCTCAACCGTTCGGTGGCGGTGCGGGAAGACGGCACCATCGGTATTGCGGTGAATCCCTTGCTGGAGCCGGTAAGGAAAAAATACAGTTTTGCTGAATCCATTCCGAAAGGAACCGAGCGGGCTTTTGCTGTGGTCATTCTAAATGCAAAGGCAATGGGCAAGATGTTTACGGGAGAGGTATCGGCCACCAATATCAGCGGACCAATCGGCATAGCGAAGATCTACGGAACCACTTGGGATTGGGTCAAATTCTGGTCGATGACCGGATTAATCTCTATGATTCTGGCCTTTATGAACCTATTGCCTATTCCTGCACTGGATGGAGGCCACGTAGTGTTCTTGCTGTATGAAATGATTTCTGGCCGTGCGCCGTCTGAACAGTTCCTTGAAAATGCCCAAAAAGTGGGTATGGTCTTGCTGTTGGCCTTAATGGTTTTTGCCATAGGGAATGATATTTTGAAATTATTTACAGGAGGTTAAAAGAGGATGTAGTGAGGGGGGAAGGCAAAACAATCGGCAGTCCTTCTTCAATTTCAGCTGTCATTTTTTTACCCGGACTGCCAATATGTTTCAAAATGATCTTTGGCATGTCCATTGAGCCTATTGGAAGAACCTTTAATCATTAAAGGTTCTTCTCTTATTTTACGTCAATTTGACAATTTAACAGTCAATCTGTCTCTATGAATCAATATAAAAATCCATTATATCATTCTTTGCTATTAGGGGACTTTCAGGAGGAAGGCGAGATGATCCAGTTGATCACTGATGAGGACGAAGATCAAGTCCAGCCTGACCAATTTCCTGATATTATTCCCATCCTTTCCGTTCGCAACACGGTATTGTTTCCTGGTGTGGTTATTCCTATTACAGTGGGCCGACAGCGCTCGATCAAGTTGGTGAAGAAGGCCCAAAAAGGGGATAAGTTGATTGGTGTTTGCGCGCAGATTCAACACAACAATGATGACCCTTCTTGGGGGGATATTTACCATGTGGGCACCGTCGCCAAGATCATCAAGATGATTATCCTGCCTGACGGCAACACGACCATCATCATTCAGGGAAAGAAACGTTTTGAAATAACAGAGGAGATTGCCGAGGAACCGTATTTCCAGGCGCGGGTAAACTATCTGGAAGAGTATTTTCCGAAAGAAAATAAGCGCATAGAGGCTTTGGAGGACTCTCTCAAGGACGCCGCGGCAAAGATTCTGCTACTCAATCCGGAAATCCCCCGGGAGGCGCAGATTGCTTTGGACAACATTGACAATACCCCATTTCTCACCCATTTTCTCTCCTCCAATATCAACGCCCCGGTGGAGGCAAAACAGCGGCTGCTAGAAATCAATGATGGGATAGAGCGGGCTACGCTGTTGCTGGAATATATGATGAAAGATATCCAGATGCTGGAGCTGAAAAGCGAGATCCAGAAGAAAGTGCATACGGACATCGATCAGCAGCAGCGCGATTATTTCCTCCGGCAGCAGATGAAAGTCCTTCAAACCGAGTTAGGGGAAGAGGGGCCTGAAAAAGACATCGAGGAGCTTAAACTGAAGGGGAAGAAGAAAAAATGGTCCAAGGAAATCGCCCGGCACTTTGAAAAGGAGGTGGATAAACTAGCGAGGATCAATCCCTCTGCGGCAGAGTATCCCATCGCCCTCAACTATGCCGAAATCATGGTCGAGTTGCCTTGGAACGAATACACCACGGATAACTTCGACCTAAAACGGGCCAAGGCCATTTTGGATAAAGATCATTATGGTTTGGAAAAAGTGAAGGACCGCATCATTGAATATCTCGCGGTGCTCAAACTCAAGAATGATCTAAGGGGACCGATTTTGTGCCTGTACGGACCTCCCGGCGTAGGCAAAACATCCTTGGGTAAATCAATTGCAAAAGCACTAGGTCGTAAGTACGTCCGGATGTCGCTCGGCGGGTTACATGATGAGGCGGAGATCCGCGGACATAGAAAAACTTATGTGGGTGCCATGCCCGGTAAGATTATCCAAAACATGAAAAAGGTAAAAACCTCGAACCCTGTCTTTGTTTTGGATGAAATAGACAAATTGAGTTCCGATTTTCGGGGTGATCCATCTTCTGCTTTCTTGGAAGTGCTGGATCCCGAGCAGAATAACTCCTTCACCGACAACTACCTGGAGGTAGAGTATGACCTCTCGAAGGTGTTGTTTATAGCCACTGCCAACTCACTGGAGACCATTCAGCCTGCCTTAAGGGACAGGATGGAAATTATTGAGGTGACCGGATATACGCTGGAGGAGAAGGTAGAGATTGCCAAGAAGAACCTGATTCCAAAACAGCGGAAAGAACACGGAGTCAAAGGGAAAGATATCACCTTTGACCGCGATGCCATTGTGAAAATCATAGAGGATTATACGCGGGAATCCGGTGTGAGAAACCTAGAACGACAAATTGGAAAAGTAATTCGAAATGTAGCCAAATCCATTGCTATGGAAGAAAGCTACCAAAAAAAGATTACTCCCCAATCCGTGCGGAAAATCCTCGGCGGAGAGATTTTTGACAAGGAAATTTATCAGGACAATAGTGTGGCTGGAGTAGTGACAGGGTTGGCTTGGACTTCTGTAGGTGGTGAAATCCTATTCATTGAAACTTCGTTGAGTAGGGGTAAGGGCAAGCTCACGCTATCCGGACAGCTGGGGGATGTGATGAAGGAGTCGGCCATGGCGGCGATTTCGTTGCTGAGATCCAAAGCCCACAAGCTCGGCATCGACCATCGTGTGTTCGAACAATACGACTTACACGTGCATGTGCCTGCAGGGGCCGTACCTAAAGATGGTCCATCCGCTGGGGTGACCATGCTGACCGCCATCGCCTCGGTGTACACCCAAAGAAAGGTGAAGCCTAAAATTGCCATGACCGGGGAAATTACCCTAAGAGGTCGGGTCATGCCGGTAGGAGGAATTAAAGAGAAGATCCTTGCCGCCAAGAGGGCTGGCATTGAGGAAATCATTCTTTGTAATCGCAACCAGAAGGACATTGAAGAAATAGATCAAAACTATCTGGAAGGCGTGAAATTCCATTTTGTGGAAACTGTAAAGGAAGTTTTGGATATAGCTCTTCTGGAAGACAAGGTGGAAGATGCCATTGAATTTGTATTCGAGAAAGAAGCTAATACCGAAGAAAAATAATATGAAAGGAATCAATCATTTGACACCCAGGCAGATTGTTGCTGAGTTGGACAAGTATATTATCGGACAGGATGATGCCAAAAGAAATGTAGCCATAGCCTTACGGAACAGGATCCGGCGACTGATGGTCAAATCGGATCTACAAAAAGATATTGTTCCCAATAATATACTCATGATCGGTAGTACCGGTGTGGGTAAAACAGAAATTGCCAGGCGGCTGGCCAAGATTGCCAATGCCCCTTTTACGAAAGTGGAGGCCTCCAAATTTACTGAAGTAGGTTATGTAGGGAGGGATGTGGAGAGCATGGTAAGGGATCTGGTAGAACAGTCTATCAATTTGGTGAGGGCGGCCAAGAACGAAGAAGTGAAGGAGAAGGCTTCGCTGATCGTAGAAGATATTCTTTTGGACATCCTGATCCCCCCAGTGAAGGCTCCCACTTTTTCCACTACAAGCAGCTCCGGCAATTTCGATCCGGATAAGGCTTCTGAGCAGGAGCTCAACGAAAAAACAAGGGAGAGATTCCGTGAAAAGCTCAGAAATGGTGAACTGGAGGAGCGTAAGATAGAAATCAATGTCAAGCAAGCCATGCCCTCGGGGATTGGCATGATCGGCAACGGCATGATTGACGATGCCAGCATGGCCGGTCTTCAGGATATGCTGAGCAATATGATGCCCAAAACCACCAAGAAAAGAAAGGTGACCATCCGGGAGGCCCGGAAGATTTTGATGGAGGATGAGGCAGCCAAGCTAATTGATTTTGACGAAGTGAAGGAGGAGGC
The DNA here is from genome assembly GCA_035303945.1 of Cyclobacteriaceae bacterium. Taxonomy (GTDB): domain Bacteria; phylum Bacteroidota; class Bacteroidia; order Cytophagales; family Cyclobacteriaceae; genus DATGMS01. The sequence continues at coordinate 4,220 of DATGQZ010000017.1, read as the reverse complement.
CATTCATCTGGCGGAAAATAATGGGATTATCTTTATTGATGAGATAGACAAAGTAGCTTCTAAAAACGGTAAAGGCGGCGGTGGTCCTGATGTAAGTCGCGAGGGCGTGCAGCGTGACCTGTTGCCGATAGTGGAAGGAAGTGCAGTCAATACCAAATACGGTCTGGTGCATACCGACCACGTATTGTTTATTGCAGCTGGTGCCTTTCACGTGAGTAAGCCTTCTGATTTGATTCCCGAACTGCAGGGTCGTTTCCCGATCAGGGTAGAATTAAGCAGCCTGACCCAGGAGGATTTCTCCAGAATCTTGAAGGAGCCTAAAAACGCTTTGACAAAGCAGTATCAGGCTTTGTTTGAGGCAGAGGAGGTGTATTTGGAATACACGGATGATGCGATTGAAGAGATTGCCAAATTGGCATTTAGGATAAACGAAGAGGTTGAAAACATCGGTGCAAGGAGGTTGCATACGGTAATGAGTCACTTGCTCAACGATTTCCTATACGAGGTGCCAGACAACATTCAAGCGAATTCGAAAATCATGATCACGAAGGAAATGGTGGAGGAGAGGCTGAGTTCGTTGGTTCAGAACAAAGATCTCTCTCAGTACATCTTGTAACATAGGGGTATTACATCGGCGGCTGTCTTGGACGGCTGCCGATTTTTTTTGGATACGTATGAAAAAGTCACTTTATATCATCACAGGTTCAAGCAAGGGCTTAGGTAAGGCACTGGTTGACCAATTGATCCAGTCAGATCAAAATCTTATAGTTGGAATCTCTAGGTCGGTAATGGGCGAACGGGATAATTTTCGTCCTGTTGAGCTTGACCTATCCGACAGCGCTTTATTGATCAGTCAAATGGATAAGGTATTTCCCGAAGGTGAATATCAAGAGATCTTTCTTATCAACAATGCCGGATGGATTGGTGAAATTGCACCATTAGGAAATCTCGATGCTCTCGGAATCCAAAGAATCCAGACCATCAACATCATTGCCCCCGCCTTGTTGATGAATGAATTCGTCAAGAGGTATCATCATATGGAGGGTAAAAAGGTGGTGGTCAATATCAGTTCAGGTGCGGCTGCTAAAGCCATTGATGGCTGGTCGGGATACTGTAGTTCCAAGGCGGCGCTCAACCAGCTGTCATTAGTGGCGGAGGAGGAGTCGAAGCTTCGGCGACTGGGAATAAAGTATTACGCCCTGTCGCCTGGGATTATTGATACTTCCATGCAGGCTGAAATCAGATCGGCTTCGGAAGACAACTTCAGCAATATTGAGAAATTCCGATCCTATAAGTCCCAAAACCAGCTGAGCAGTCCGGAGGAAGTAGCGGAGAAGGTGATTTATTTGTTAAACCATACCGACAGGTTTCCGGAGGTTCTTCAGGATGTGAGGGAGTTCTAGATCCGAGAGGTGGCGATCTTCCTTTGCCCAACATCTGACGAGATCCGGCTCCCTTTGTTTTTCGTTACTCGCTGATGTTCCCTCGTGCTTCTATTTATTTACAGTAGTCCCTATTAGAGATTGACCGGTTGGGTGAAAGCTAAGGCAACCTGCTTTCCCGCTTCTTTGGCCGCGGGGGCGAGGGGCTGTGACTTCATGGCCAATCGACGTACCTCATGTATTTTTTGGGTAATCATAAAACCAGACTTTCGCATTGAGTTGGTCAATATTGGCCCAATGATCCGTATTGAAAATGAAGCCAAATTGCCCACAGGTGGGAAGATTATCGAGGTCCGCACCCAGCAAATTTACCAATTCCGTAAGTCCCGGATTATGACCGAAGAGAAACAGGATATTGAACCGGTCGTCAATCTCTCTGATTTCCCTTAACAGAGTAGTTTCAGAGGCATGGTAGAGGCTGCGTTTCCACTGGATTTGATCTTTTGGAAAATGAAGGTTTTTGGCGGTGATCAAGGCGGTGGCTTTGGCTCTCTCGGCATCCGACGAAATGATGGTTTCTGGAAAAATGGCCTTCTTCTTCAGTCTTTGCGCCATATAAGGGGCATCCCTCAAGCCTCTGAGTGCTAGAGGTCTTTGATGATCCTCCTGAAAAGGGTCAATCCAAGAGGATTTCGCATGGCGGTAGAGGAGTAGTTTTTTCATGTTAAATAATATGAACGAGCTTGTTTATTTTCTACATTTAGATATCAATATAGTTCAATTAATACGATATCATGCGTCATAAGCCGATTATTCAAAGTCTTTCTTTAAAAATACGGGACTCTTGACAGATCAGGTGCTATTGGACATATTTGATGGAGAAAACAACGTCAAACACTAAACCCGCTTAACATGGAAAAAAAGTTACACCGCTTTACCATCAGATTTAGCAGGTGGTATGGACTCTTAGTCTATTTGCTGCTTCTATTCCAGATGGAGAATAGTTACGCCGCTCCTTTGCAGGATTCACCTGTCGGCTCCGTCACAGGCACTGTTTACGATGAAAGCGATAATCCGATGCCAGGAGTAAGTGTCCTGATCAAAGGAACATCTAGTGGCACCGTTACTAACATTGACGGGGTCTATGAGTTAGCCAATGTACCGCAGGCCGCGGTATTAGTATTCTCGTTCTTAGGTTATGTCTCTCAAGAAGTACCGGTCAACAGCAGCAGGGTTATCGATATTCACCTGCTCCCCGACACCAAATCCTTGGAGGAGGTTGTGGTGGTGGGTTATGGTATCCAAAAGAAGGTGAATGTAACGGGCGCTGTTGCGGCGGTGGACGGAGATGTGCTGGTTCGGCGGCCTGTGACCAACTCCGCTTCCATGCTGCAGGGTCAGCTGCCGGGAGTGCGGGTAGTCCAAAACTCCGGTCAACCAGGAGACGAAGGCATTGGGATACAGGTAAGGGGACCCGGTACGTTTAGTGGTGCTGGATCCAACCCCCTGGTGCTAATCGACGGAGTGGAGGGGAGCCTGTCTGATATCGACCCTAATGATATTGAAAATGTATCGGTGCTCAAAGATGCTGCATCAGCCTCGATTTATGGTTCTCGGGCAGCGAACGGCGTCATCTTGATTACTACCAAAACAGGCAGTAAAGGGGGATTACGGATCGACTACCATGGGAATATCGGCGTGCATACGCCTTCGAGAATGCCGGAATTTATTACCAATTCCGCAGAATATATGGAACTGTGGAATGAAGCCAAAAGCAACAGTAATATTTCTACCGGCCTGTACTCTCAAGAGCAGATCGACCAATATCGTAATGCATCGGATAGAAACCGCTATCCCAATACCGATTGGCTGGATATCATGTTTAACCCAGCAACCGTTCACAGCCATTACCTATCTTTTAACGGAGGAGAAAACCTAACGACCTATAATGTTTCCTTAGGTTATGTTAATCAAGAGGGCGTCATGAAGGGTTTTGATTATAGCCGCTACAACTTTCGTATCAACTTGAGCTCGGGTATCAACGAAAACATCCGCTTTGGTACCAATCTCTCCCTCAAAAGAGGGGAAAGACAAAACCCCAGGCAGGGTGCGGTAGATACCTTCCTGTCCACCCTATCACAAGCACCTACTTATGGGCCTCTTTTGCCAGACGGATCCGGGAGGTATGCCTTTAAAGCTTTTGATTTCGAGAATAACAATAAAAACCCGGTGGCTATTGTAGAGAACGGTGTGCTAAACCGACTGATTGACCATTCCGTCAATGCCCAGGTCTGGACGGATTTTCAGTTAGCCAAAGGCTTGCGTTGGTACAGTAAAGGTGCCATTATTGGGGATTTTGACAAGTCGAAGGACTGGAGGCCGGTGGTTCCGCTATATAATTACCATACCGGTGAATTCATGACCGATTTGGACGTTGGGGGACGTGGTTTGAACATCAATACTACCCAAAATGTTTATACCAACCTGTTCTCTTACCTCAACTATGAGAGGAGCATCAACGAACAGCATAATTTTAACCTTCAGCTGGGCTACAGCCAAGAGAGCAATGCTTATGAGTTTCTTACTGGTTACCGGGAAAGATTCTCGAGCAACGAGCTGATCGAGCTCAATGCAGGCAGTCCAGCGGTTCAGAATGCCTCTGGATCCAGCAATGCCTGGGCGCTTCAATCGTTTTTTGGAAGGTTAGGCTATAATTATAACGAGCGTTATCTGTTGGAGATGAACATGAGATATGATGGTTCCAGCCGGTTATCACCCGATAGCCGATGGGGTGCCTTTCCTTCCATCTCAGCTGGATGGAGGATTTCGGAGGAGCCT
>DATGQZ010000016.1:0-25474 GCA_035303945.1 Cyclobacteriaceae bacterium | reverse complement strand
TGTTTCAGCGTCAACGGCTTTTTTGGCTTCTTCCTCTTCAGAAAGTCTGGCTTCGTCTTTATCTTTCTTCCTTTCAGAAAGACCTTCTTCGATAGCCGCCCCAAAAGCTTTCACCAACAAAGAGATGGATTTAAAAGCATCGTCATTGGCTGGGATTGGGAAGTCCACCTCATTAGGGTTGGAGTTCGTGTCCACCAGCGCAAACACAGGGATACCGAGTTTTTTTGCTTCGGATATGGCAATATGTTCTCTTTTGATATCCACTACGAAAAGAGCAGATGGAAGTCTGGTTAGGTCAGCAATACCGCCCAATACAGTTTCCAATTTCTCTCTTTGTCGGGAGATCATCAGACGTTCTTTTTTCGCAAGGTTGGTGTAAGATTCGTCTTTCATCATCTTGTCGATAGACGTCATCTTCTTCAAGGACTTGCGGATAGTAGCAAAGTTGGTCAACAAGCCGCCCAACCATCTTTCGGTCACATAAGGCATGTTGAGTCTCTTTGCTTCTTCAGCTACAAGGTCTTTCGCCTGCTTCTTGGTAGCAACGAACATTACCTTTTTGCCTGATCGAACGATCTGCTTGACAGCGTTGGATGCTTCTTCAAGGCTGGCAAGCGTTTTATTTAGATCGATGATATGGATTCCATTCTTCTCCATGAAGATATATGGAGCCATTCTCGGATCCCACTTTCTTGTTAAGTGTCCGAAATGAACACCAGCATCCAGTAAGTCTTTATATTCTAAATTAGCCATTAATTGATTGATATAAATGTATGATATATGAGGATGGGTTCCAGATTAACGTTTGGAGAACTGGAATCTTCTTCTCGCTTTTCTTCTACCTGGTTTTTTACGTTCCACCATTCTGGAGTCACGGGTAAGAAAACCTTCTTTTTTCAGGGCAGGTCTGTGCTCTGCGTTGAATTCACACAAAGCCCTAGAGATAGCCATTCTGATGGCTTCAGCCTGTCCTTTGATTCCACCACCGTCAACATTGATTTTGATGTCATACTGACCATCTTCGTTGATCAGGGTGAGGGGTTGCTTAACGACAATCTGATGCAGATCAAAAGGGAAATAAGTCTCAAGACTTCTGTTGTTCACAGTAATTTCACCTTTACCAGGTCGCATGTAAATTCTTGCTACAGAGGTTTTCCTTCTACCGATTGTATTGATAACTTCCATTGATTGCTAGAATTAAAATTTAACTTCTTTTGGTTGTTGTGCGGCATGAGGATGCTCTGGACCTGCATATACATAAAGGTTACCATACAACTTATTGCCTAATCTGTTCTTGGGCAACATCCCTTTTACCGCCTTCTGAACTAGCGTAATAGGAGATTTTTGCATCAGGATTCTAGGTGTGGCAATGCGCTGCCCTCCCGGGAAGCCTGTGTGACGAACATACACTTTGTCGTTCCACTTTCTGCCTGTTAACCTGATTTTTTCTGCATTGATGACAATTACATTGTCTCCGCAGTCTACATGGGGAGTAAATCCAGGTTTGTTTTTACCCCTTAAGATTTTCGCTACCTCACTGGCAAAACGCCCCAGTACAGCAGATTGGGCATCCACTACGATCCAATCCTTCTGCACAGTCGCTGCATTTGCCGATACGGTCTTATAGCTTAAAGTATCCACTGTGTAAACGTTTAATTATGAGCTTTTTAAATACATTTTACCCTTAAAAAGGGACACAAAGATAGAAGCTTTTATTTTCTTTCGCAAAAGATTTAAAAGTTTACTGCTTAATTTTCACGCAAGTAGGCAGTTTTCGTTACGCACAACAGTAGTTTTTGCTGTCTTACAGGGACGGATTCTATCGATCGAACAGGTAATGGTAAAACGGTTGGCACCCCGCTCCGGTACCTTCTCGCTTTATTCAGCTTTATACAATAACTCCAGATCCAAGGTCAATTGCAACTGCTGGCCCATCCATAGATTGGGGCTGGTGTTATTTTGTCTTTTCCAGCTGCTTGATAAGCACGGCGAAATCCTTTGGATAGGGAGCCACAACATCTATATATTCCCCATATATTCCTCTAAACGCGATGGAATAAGCATGAAGCGATACCCTTTGCATAATGGGAGTCTCCTCGGTATCCTTTTTTAGGTTGAACCGCTTCTTCAATTTAGAAAGATATAATGGTTTGCCACCATACAATTCATCTCCACAAATAGGGGATTGAAGGTAAGCCAGGTGAACCCTTATCTGGTGCAGTCTGCCCGTAATAGGTCTGCATTCTATTAATGAATGTGCAAAGTATGTTTTAAGGGTGGTAAAATAGGTAGCTGCGGGTTTGCCTTTTACGTTTACCCGAGCGATACCCTTGCTCGTAGCGATAATATTCCGGTCCACAAGCGTGTCCTTATATTCATGAATGCCGTCTACCACGGCATGGTACACTTTGCCTACTTCCCGGTCTTCAAACTGTATAGCAAGGTGCCGGTAGGCTTCCGGATGCTTGGCTAAAACAAGACAACCCGAGGTTTCCTTATCCAATCGATGGCAAACCTGCACGTCAGGATACGCTTGTCTTGCCAGATGCAAGATATTCTGCGCTTCATGTCTGTCTGCTAGGGTTGAGATATAGGGAGGCTTGTTGATTACGAGGTAATCGTCATTCTCAAAAATTACTAATTCTTTAAACGTTGTTTTTTTCATACCTCGCGGGAAAGCCTTCCAAATCAAGGTGCAAAACTAAGAAAAAAGCAGCACTCTTCCTTGTACTTCAGGTTATTCTTAAGCCTTCTCCAAGTGACTGGCTTCCGTCTTACCGGGCTTAACCAATGGCAAAGCAAATGAAAAAATAGAACCTTTGCCGACAGTGGAGTTGACGGATATTTTACTTTTATGGCCTTCCAGTATGTGTTTGACTATTGCCAATCCAAGTCCTGTTCCGCCCTTTTCTCTTGATCGGCTTTTTTCTACTCTGTAGAACCTCTCAAAGATTCTTTTCAAATCCTCAGGCGGAATGCCTTTGCCATTATCCTTGACTGCCACCCGAACATATTTTTTGGTTGCCTTCAGTTTAATTACAACTTCACCGCCCTCATGGTTATAGCGAATGGCATTGGCAAGCAAGTTTTGGATAGCATGGGAGATCTTTGTACGGTCTGCCATTGTGTGGAATTGTTTGGACTCGTTATAGACGAAGCGTATGCTGATGTCACGCTTGGAGGCCTTGTGCTCTAGCTGCTCCACCACTTCATGGACAACGGTCTTCAGGTCTACTTCTTCCATGTGGAATTTCACCACGCCACTTTCCATCTGGTTAAGGGTGAGAAGGTCCTGCACTAACATTTCCAAGGTATTGAGGCTTTTAGCGGCGCGCTTCAAAAATTTGTACCTGACATTTTCGTCATCTACTGCACCGTCCAGTAAGGTATGGATAAAGCCTTGCGCAGCAAAGATCGGTGTCTTCAGTTCATGGGAAATATCAGCTATAAACTCTCTTCTAAAAGTATCATTCTTTTGTAGCGTCTCGATTTCCTTGTTCTTGGCGAGAGCATACTCATTGATGGAGGTGTTGATTTTGCGTAGTGGGAAAAGGGAAGCTTTACTGGATTTTTTAATGGCCTTATGAAGATCCTTCTTTTGAATTTTTTCCAGCACCGTATAAATGTTATTGATTTCTTTGAAGATTAAGATTTCCAAAGCAATATACAAGAACACAAAGACTGCAACGAAGGAAATTCCGCCCACCGTCCATGTCAACTGGTTTGAGCTATGACCCAAAAAAGACAAGACCGCCATAATAAGGACAGAAATGCCTAAGGCTAAAAAAAATGCAATACTTTTGGAGGTCGTCAGCATGGATCAATTGTTTTCAAACTTATACCCCACGCCTTTTACAGTGGTGATATAGCCTTCGCCGATTTTTTCACGGATTTTTCTGATATGAACGTCTACTGTTCTCGCTAAGACATACACGTCACTACCCCAGATATTCTGTAGCAGTTCCTCACGCCCTAATACTACATTTGGATTTTTTGCCAGGTAATACAGGAGTTCAAACTCCTTCTTTGGAAGCGTAAAAATTTTCCCTGCTTGGTCTATCGTATAGCTGGAACGGTCGATTACCAAATCGCGGATTTTGACCTGTAATTGCTCCAGGTCTTTTTGGGACTCCCTGCGGAAGAAGGCGGCGATTCTACTCATCAATGCCCGGGGCTTAATTGGTTTGGTGATATAGTCGTCTGCGCCTACTTCAAAGGCAGCCACTTCAGAATATTCCTCGGCTCTTGCGGTGAGGAAGAGAATGAATGCGTTTTTCAGGCCTTCTATTTCCCGGATTTGCCGACAGGTCTCCACCCCATCTTGTCGAGGCATCATAATATCCAGTAGGATCACTTGAGGTTCAAACTCTTCGGCTACTTTAACGGCTTTGACACCATCAAAGGCAGAGGCTACTTCATACCCTTCTTTTTCCAGATTATAAGTCAATAATTCAACAATGTCTGGTTCATCATCTACTACAAGTACCTTGATTTTGTGGCTATCACTCATGGGATCGGCTTTAACACTGCATTTTTCTGCTAAAATAACAAAAGTTCAGTCAGTGATCTCTACCCATCCGAGGGATGGGTTTTCTGAGTCGACCAAAGCCGGGAGCACGAGGTTGATGTTAAGTATTTGTTAAGGCCTAGGATGGCGCAAGCCTTTGGCTTCCGTAATTTCCATATTAAGCGAACCAACGACTAAATTAGCTGTTATTTTCACTGGAATCCGGTTTTTATCATCCGTAATCCACACTTTTACAGGGTTGTCACCGTTGAAGAGTTTGTTGCTGGGCATGGTGGGGGAGAAAATAAAAGTGTCGAACTCCCCGATTTTGGTTTTTATCCTCTCTTTGCCCTCGTATGTTAACTTTATGTTATATGTTTTTTTATCGAAAAATCCTCCTATGTTGATGGTCTGTCCCTTACTGAGGGAGGACAGGTCTAGGGTTCGTAAGTAATAAAAGCCACTGACGATGTCCTGCACGCCGGATTTGACGGTATAGGAAGTGGTTTCGGTGATCCTTCTGTTGTCGCGGTCAAAGATATTTACCGTGGCCGTCTGTTTTTGATGGTCAAAATTGATCTGCTCGTGCTTTCTATAGTCCCCCTCTTCTATGTGGCGATAGGAAATGTAGGGGATCAATTTTGCCGTGTCCAAATAGGTACCCCAATTGTCTTTGACATAAAAAATTTTGAAGATATTTAGGGTTCTTCCGGTGACGTCGATCTTGTAGGTAGGACGGTTCTGCATCTGATAGATCGTCTTGCTGATCGTCATTTTGGCTTCGGCTGCATTAAAAAAAAGATACCGTACTTTAAAAGTTAGCTCTTCTCCTCCCGCAAAGTAGGTGTTTTGTTCCTTTTTCTCCACATCAGAAAAAATGAGGCCCATCAAAGATATCATCAAAAAAACTTTGGAAATAATATGCATAAGTCGTCTGATCGTTCAAAAATGTCTATTCAAAACCTATACCAATGATAAACCTGCCCTAACGGCCAAAGTTTAAAGTTATCTAAACGAATTCACAAAACAATGGTTTGTCCCAGTTGGTAATCCCCTACCGAATCCGTACTTTCACATAATATTTAGACATACGAATTTTTAATCGAAAGATATGAGTGCAGATACAGAAAAATTGAAAGCCCTCCAGTTGACCCTTGATAAGCTGGAAAAAACCTATGGTAAAGGTACGGTCATGAAGCTGAGCGACAATACCATCCAGGATATTCCTGCCATATCCACAGGGTCGTTAGGATTGGATATGGCGCTTGGCGTGGGAGGGGTGCCTCGCGGTCGAATTATAGAAATTTATGGGCCGGAATCCTCCGGTAAAACCACACTTTCCATGCATTGTATTGCCGAAGCCCAAAAGGCAGGAGGCTTGGCTGCATTTATTGATGCGGAACACGCTTTTGATAAAGCATATGCGGAAAAGTTAGGTATTGATACAGAAAACCTATTAATTTCTCAGCCTGATAACGGTGAACAGGCTTTGGAAATTGCCGAACACCTGATTCGCTCAGGGGCAATCGATATAATCGTCATTGACTCTGTAGCTGCCTTGGTGCCCAAAGGAGAGCTGGAAGGCGAAATGGGAGATAGCAAAATGGGGCTGCAAGCCCGCTTGATGTCCCAAGCCCTGAGGAAGTTGACAGGTGCAATTAACAAAACCGGCTGCGCCTGTATTTTTATTAATCAGCTGAGGGAAAAAATCGGGGTGATGTTTGGTAACCCAGAAACCACCACGGGTGGTAATGCTTTGAAATTCTATGCTTCTGTCCGACTGGATATTAGAAGGATAGGTCAGATCAAAGAAAGTGCGGATAATATCTTGGGTAACCGTACTAAGGTCAAGGTGGTCAAAAATAAGGTAGCGCCTCCGTTCAAGGTGGTAGAATTTGATATCATGTACGGTGAGGGAATTTCCAAAGTAGGGGAAATTATAGATATTGGAGTGGAGTTCGACATTATCAAAAAAGCAGGCTCTTGGTTCTCGTACGAAGGCAATAAGCTTGGACAGGGGAGAGATGCAGTCAAGACTTTGTTGATGGACAATCCGGAACTTATGGAAGAGCTGGAAGCTAAAATTAAAGAAAGAGCGGGATTTTTGAAGCTGGAAAAGCAGAAATAGTCCAGTCGTAGTATTGCGGGAGCCACCTAAGACAGTTTTAGGTGGCTTTTTTTATGTAGTCCGTATAGCTTCTACTGGGTCCATCCTTGCTGCTAGCAGTGCTGGCACGATACCCGAAACAATTCCTATGACGGATGAAAGACCAACGCCAAGCATGATATTTTTAAAGGACATAAAAACGTCTAAGCTACCCATGGGCGCCAGTGTAAGCAAGAGAACCAGTCCAATACCTGCTATTCCTCCGATTAGGCTTAAGCAAGTGGCCTCAAATAAGAACTGCATAAGGATAAAATAATTTTTTGCGCCCAAAGACTTTTGGATGCCGATAATATTGGTTCTCTCCTTGACCGAGACAAACATGATATTTGCGATGCCGAAGCCGCCCACCAGAATGGAAAATCCCCCAATCACCCAGCCAGCAATGCTGATCACATCGAAAATGGATCCAATAGCATTTTGAATAAACTCAGATTTGTTTAGTGAAAAGTTGTCTTCTATGGTCGGTTTCAGCCCTCTTTTAGCCCGTAGCAAGCCGGCCATCTCATTTTCCAAAGCAATCAGTCCGATGTCACTTTCTTTACCCTTGGCGGCAATCGTAGGCTCAATTCCCCATCTACCGATATAAAACATTTTATTGAATGATCCATAAGGGATCAAGGCGGCTTCATCTTTGGAAGGCATGTCAAACAGCCCTTCCCCTTCTTCTTTAAAAATGCCAATCACCCTGAATTTCTGCCCCTTAATCTTTATTTCCTTGCCTAAGGCGCTGCCGTTTGGAACCAATGCCCGGGCAATTTTAACACCTATTAGCGCCACATTACGAGAAGCAATGATTTCCTGCTCAGTAAAAAATCTCCCTTGGTCTACGGGCACATCATATACATCTTTATGATCGAAGACGACCCCCTCCAAATTTGCACCTTCATAAGAGTTGTTTTCGTACTTAAGAATGGCAGTGGCTTGCACCGAAATAGTGATCGCTTCTGCATTTTCGACTCTTTCTTTGAGAAAGGTGAACTCTGAATAATTAGCGGGGGGTCTTTGAAAATATTTCCACCAAGGATATTCACTGGGTCCGGAAGAAAAAGGGAAACGGTCTACACGAATAACATTGGTGCCCAAGAACGAAAAACTGGATTTTATGTTATTCTCTAACGAATCAACAAGCGTGAAGACCGCGATGATGGCAAAAATCCCTATGGTTACTCCTAGGAGAGATAAAATGGTTCTCGTGAGATTGGCGCTCAACGCCTGAAGGGCGAAACGGAAGCTTTCCCAGATGAGTTTGAATATTATCACTTTACAGCCTTAGGTTACGAAAACTATTTGACAATATAGATAGAATTCGGGAGTATTGTTATTATCTTTGCAGTTTTTACGACTGTTTCGTAAAAAATTATATAAGAAAACACGCGAAATTATATATGAAATTATCCGATTTCAAATTCGAGGTTCCCAAGAAACTTATTTCCCTCTATCCCAATGAAAACCGTGACGAATCCCGCCTGATGATAGTACACCGGGCGACGGGGGAAATAGAGCATAAGGTGTTTAAGGACGTGATTGATTATTTTGATGAAGGAGATGTATTTGTCACCAACAACACCAAAGTTTTTCCTGCCAGACTGTATGGCAATAAGGAAAAAACTGGGGCCAAAATAGAAGTTTTTCTGTTGAGGGAATTGAATCAGGAGTTGAGACTATGGGACGTGTTGGTGGATCCTGCCCGAAAAATAAGGGTGGGGAATAAGCTGTATTTTGGAGATAGTGATTTAGTTGCCGAGGTGATTGACAACACGACTTCCCGAGGGAGGACGATCAGGTTTTTATTTGATGGTTCTGACGAGGAATTTTACAAAACCATTGACACCCTTGGTGAAACGCCTCTTCTGAAAGAATATATTGACAGAGAGGTGGAAGCAGCGGATAGGGATAGGTATCAGACTATATATGCCGAACATGTAGGTGCAGTGGCAGCCCCTACGGCGGGCATGCACTTTACCAAACACCTGTTGAAGAGGCTGGAACTGAAGGGAATAGCCGTCAGCCCCATCACCTTGCATATTGGCTTGGGCACATTCAGACAAGTGGACGTGGAGGACCTCACCAAACACAAGATGGACTCTGAAAACTATGACATTCCTGAAACTACGGTCGATTTGGTAAATAAGGCGTTGGATAACAAAAAGAAGGTGGTATCCGTTGGGACAACTGCCTTGAAAACTATAGAATCCTCAGTGACCGCCAATGGCCGACTGAAAGCTTCCAGCGGCTGGACGGATAGATTCATCATCCCGCCTTATGATTTTAAAATCGCCAATGCTTTGATTACAAACTTCCACCTGCCGGAGTCCACGCTTCTGATGACCACGGCGGCGTTCGGAGGCTATAATTTAATTATGAAGGCTTATCAAGAAGCAATCAAGGAAAAATATAAGTTCTTCTCTTATGGAGATGCTATGCTAATTTTGTAAGATAAAGCGATTCTTTAGGAACTAGCCTCCAAGACTAGGTTATTTTATCATGAAATAAATTTAGAGAGAGCTCGGTATTGTTCCGGGCTTTTTCCATTTAATATAAATTTGATACGGTGATGCCTACTAGAAAAGCCGAGCTTGCTCTGCCTTTTAGAGTTTGATGGACCTCTTTAAGGTACTGTTGGCCTTATACTTGATTTTCTGCTCCTAATAATGTGTCCAATTAAGTGTCTAACTTTTTAAGGGCAGGTCACGTGCGTCATTCTTTTAATAAACTTTTCTAACTTTGGTTACCTAATTTTTAAACATGAAGAAATATGCGATAATTGTAGCCGGTGGTAGCGGCTTAAGAATGGGAGCGGCCATATCCAAACAATACCTGTCAATAGGTGGCCAACCCATCTTAATGCGTACTATTTCGAAATTCTATCATCATGACGAAAAGGTCGGGGTCATATTGGTCATTCCCCAAAAGGATTTTGACTATTGGAGGCAGTTGTGCGAGGAACACCATTTTCATATTCCTCATCAATTAGTAGCAGGAGGTGCTAGCCGCTTTCAATCCGTCAAAAACGGCTTGCTTTCCATCCCTGATAGTCAGGGTTTGGTAGCAATACATGACGGGGTGCGTCCCTTTGTCAGTGAAAAAGTGATTGCCGAGGGATACCTGCAGGCCGCAAAAACTGGAAGTGCGGTGGCTGTCGTGCCTCTAAAGGATTCCTTAAGGAGGATATCTACCCAGGGATCTGTATTTCAGAATAGGGAAGAATTTAGGCTGGTCCAGACTCCCCAAACATTCCAACTTGATAGGATAAAGAAAGCATTTGACGTGAACGAGAGCAGCGCATTTACTGATGATGCCACGGTATATGAGTTTCACGGCTGGGAGGTGACACTCTATGACGGCGACCTGTCGAATATCAAAATCACCACTCCGGACGATATGGTGTATGCGGAATTTCTTTTGAAAAGCCGGTGAGCATCCAATCATTCACCGATTAAATCCGCCCATTCACCGAGTTGATGGTGTAGTACGCCTTTTTGCACTTACAGCTTAGGGAGCAATTAGCTAGCTTCACATCATCATTAAAACCCAAAAACATTTAAAGTGATGAAGCGGAGTAATTCAAGTTCTTACAACAATAACCTTACAGCAGGTTTAATTATCGCCATGGTCGGAGTAGTCCTTTTGTTGCAAAGGATGAATTTCTTCTTCCCCACATGGCTTTTCTCTTGGCCCATGTTCTTGATTGTCATTGGTGTAATCGTTTTGGCCAAGCACCAGTTTCAAAGTGGGTTTGGCGCATTCATGGTATTGATTGGAAGTATTTTTTTGCTAAAACGGGAGTTCGGCTACTATATAGATACTTCATACTTAATACCCATAGGCCTGATCGTGCTGGGACTTTATCTTATGATCTTTAGAAAGAGGCAATCATATCCGGATTGGAATGGAGGAAATGACAACCCGAGATCGAAAAGACGGGATCCTTTTTACATGGGAAATCCGGAATCAACGGTCAAAAGTGCTGGCGACAATACGCAGCAAGGCACAGAAGGTTTTAATCCCGATAGTGGTGATGTTGTGAATTCCAGCGCTGTGTTTTGTGGCGTTAAAAAGAGAGTGCTTTCAAAGAATTTTTACGGAGGCAAAATATCGAATTATTTTGGGGGAACAGAGATAGATTTGAGTCAAGCAGATCTTTCTGATCAGGCATTCTTAGACGTTGATGTAGCTTTCGGTGGCGTCAAACTTATTGTCCCCCCTCATTGGGAGCTTAGAATAGATGTAGCCAATGTGTTTGCAGGAGTAGAGGATAAAAGGATGTACATGCAGTCCGTGCCTGATCCTACAAAGGTATTGGTAATTAAAGGTACTATTGTGTTCGGCGGCTTAGAAATCAAATCTTTTTAGGTAAAAACGGTGATCGGAATATTTCTTCAAAAGAAAGCGTATAACTGGTTGAAGCTATTGGCAGGGCTTGTATCCCTTGCTTTGTTTGTAGCGTGGGTGATCCATCGTTATGATATACCTTGGAAGTATGCGTTGGTAGATGCTGGTCTACATGTGCTATTCGCTTTGATAGGATTGATGGTGTTGGAGAATTCTTTTCGTTATTACCTTCCCAGCCGCTCCTTGACCTGGCAGGGACTCGTGTTGACCTTTATCTTGACTGCTGGGGTGGTAATTACAGGACAGTACGCCCTCGAATATTTATTTAAAAGCCAGCTGGACTATCTGGATTTTCTGCATCAGGCTGTTTGGGTGAGGTCGCTGCTTTTGATGGTGCTGTTTGGTTGTTTTACCTTGCTGGTAATTTACCATGCACGTCTGGAGGATCAGCTTAAGATAATGCGCATGGAGGACCAAGTAGAAAACATGGCCAAGGATGCTGAGTTATATCAGCTACGCCAGCAGTTGCAGCCACATTTTCTTTTCAATAGTCTGAATTCCATCAATGCTCTTATCGGCAGGAATCCCGAAAAAGCCAGAAAGATGGTGCTTCAGCTATCGGAGTTTCTCCGCGGCACCATCCGTAAAGATGAAAAGAAATGGATCTCCGTCTCAGAAGAGATGGAGTACCTGCAGCTGTTCCTTAATATCGAGAAGATCAGGTTTGGGGAAAGACTCAAAGTTGATCTGAAGGTAGACGAAGAAGTCGAAAGGCTAGATATTCCCCCATTGTTGATTCAGCCTTTATTGGAAAATGCCGTAAAGCATGGTCTGAATGGATCAACAGGTGAGGTGACGGTGGAAATGTCCTTGCGCAAAGCCGAGTCCTATCTCGAGGTGATGTTGTCTAATCCCTATGACCCAAGTGTAGGGCATAGCCGTGGACTGGGGTTTGGGCTTGATGCTGTCACACGACGGCTTTATTTGCTTTTTGGCAGACACGATCTATTAAAAGTGTCAGCAAAAGAGAACGTTTATACCGTTTGGATGAAGATACCACAGTTTTATGATCAGGACAATAATAATTGATGATGAGCCTTTGGCGGTTGAGCTCGTGGAGGAATATCTTTCCGAATACGCTGAATATGAAATAATTTGTACCTGCCAAAACGGTTTTGAAGGATTAAAAGCAATTCAGGAACATCAACCCGACTTGATCTTCTTGGATATTCAGATGCCAAAAATCACCGGTTTTGAATTGTTGGAGCTGCTGGACGAGCCCCCGGCGGTGATTTTCACCACTGCCTACGATGAGTATGCTATTAAAGCCTTTGAAGTACATGCGCTGGATTATTTGTTAAAGCCATTTTCAAAGGAACGCTTTGCAAAAGCACTGGCCAAATATCAGAAACAAGGTGTGGGCAACATACAACAGGAAGCCATGGAGGGTCTTCGTACGCATGAGGGGATAGCGCAACGGGTGGTATTAAAGGTGAAAAACGAGATTAAAATCATTCCTTTCCAAGATATCCGCTATTTGGAAGCCAATGATGACTTTGTAAATGTCTATACGCAAGAGGGAAAGTTCTTAAAAAACAAAACCTTAGGTTCTTTCGAGCAGTTGCTGGATCCCCAATCTTTTATCAGGATCCATCGCTCCTATATTGTAAAAGTGAACGGGATCACAAAAATAGAACCTCATGATAAAGGCAACTACATATTAAAGCTTAAAAGCGGAGAAGTTCTTCCGATCAGCAAGTCGCGATATCCTAAACTAAAAGAAGTATTAGGGTTCTAAAACAAAGAAAAGCCCGAGGGCTTTTCTTTAGTATTCGTCTTCATTGAAAAAGAAGTCGTCTTTAGTAGGATAATCTGGCCAGATTTCTTCTATGTTCTCATAAGGCTCCCCATCATCTTCAAGTTCTTGAAGGTTTTCAACTACTTCTAATGGAGCGCCAGATCGAATAGCGAAATCGATCAATTCGTCTTTGGTGGCCGGCCATGGGGCATCTTCAAGATAGGATGCCAATTCTAATGTCCAATACATAAGCACATAGTTTGAATTATCCGTATAACGGGTTGCAAAAATAAAAATTCTTTTGTTATATGAAACCTTAACCTCTTATTTGTTTAAAAGTTCCTTGAGTAAGTGGTTTTTCACCTCAATTTTTCTTTTTGCCGACCGGAGTTTCTTCTGGAGGATATTTTCAAAATCATCCCCCGTAGTTCTGAACTTGTCGGAGTTGTCTTGAATCGTTTCCAGATCTTTTTGGTCCCTATGCAGGAGGTCACGAAGTATGCCGATCTGGATCTGTGCCTGTTCCCTGGGGTCTTTTTCTTCAAAGTCATCGTATTTAGCCAGGGATAGCTTATTCAAGAAAGCCTTTTCAAAAACAACCTCCATGGCAAATACGAAGGAACGGGCATTGAGTTGTGCCTCTCGAGGCTTGCGGTGCGGCAATTTTTTCCATTCTGCCTGCAGCTTCTTAGCGGCATCCAAGTTGTCCGGGCTATAGGGCGAATCTGCCAAGGCTTTCATTTCCCTAGTCATTTTGTCGACCTTTCTGATAAGGTTGCCGGGGCTTAGCGTGGGCGCGCTTTGTGCCGCCCGCTTGTATTTGCTAAATATGCGGTTGTTCAGTCTAGAAAATTCATCCCACAGTGGCTTGCGCTTGTCTGCCGGAACCCGGCCGGACTCCTTCCATTGTTTTTGGATTTTTTTGCTGATCTCAAAAGCCAGCTTGACATCCGTAAGTTCATGCGCCTGCCGAGCCTGAAGCAGCAGATTTTCGTAAACTTTTATATTCTCTTCAGCCTGCAATGCGAGACTGTCGAAATAATTTTTACGGTTTTCGAAAAAGGTATTGATGGCTTTATTAAAAGGCTTTTCTACCTCCTCTTCATATTCCTTTTCTACAGGGCCGGTCTTGATCCACTTTAACTTCAGTTCCTTAAATTGGTCAGAAGTTTTTTTCCAGTCGGTACTGTTCATCAAAGCCTGTGCTTCGGCTAACAGCTCTCTCTTGATTTCGAGATTTCGCTTTCTATTGGTTTGTATGATCTCTTCGAGGTATTGTTCCAGCTGACTCAGTTCTTCGATCAGCGGGACAAAATCACCCAAAGCATCGTACCGCATCAAGGATTCTTTAAGGTGAATTAGCTTCATTAAAAAAGAACCCTTGTTTTGGTTTTCCTCAATGTCTTTTTTTAATTGAGCTACCTTCTCCTTTACAACTTCGAATCTGTCCTCAAAGTATTTGATGGTGGAGGCTTCATCCTCCTTAACTTCTCCAATGACCCTGTCTTCTTGATTTAAAAAGCCTTTTAAAAAAACTTTGCCGTCTTTTATATAACCATAAGGGTGCTCCATGGTGATCGATATAGATTGGTTGTCAGTATGCTTCGCGTGTTTCCTGCAAATTAATTAATTAAGATGCATTAATCCTAAAAAAGCCTAAAGTTTGCCATCTTTGCTTTTCTGCAATTTCCGCCCTTAATTGGGCAATCTTAACCTAAAACAAGAATCATGAGTGCTGAGAAAATCATATTTTCGATGGCCGGAGTATCCAAGATATACCCGCCTCAGAAGAAGGTCCTGAAAGACATTTATCTGTCATTTTTCTATGGTGCCAAAATTGGTGTCTTGGGTCTTAACGGCTCTGGAAAAAGTTCGCTGCTGAAAATCATTGCAGGCATCGATAAGGATTTTCTCGGGGAGGTGGTATGGTCGCCGGGATATACAGTGGGAATGTTGGAGCAGGAGCCTAAGCTCGACTCTACCAAAACCGTTAAAGAGGTGGTGGAAGAGGCTGTGGCAGAGACTGTGAACCTTCTGAAAGAGTTCGAAGCGATCAACGAGAAGTTTATGGATCCTGCCATCATGGAGGATTCTGATGCGATGGATAAACTGATCCAAAAGCAGGGTGAAGTACAAGAGAAGCTGGATGCTGCCAATGCTTGGGAGTTGGATGTGATGCTTGATAAGGCGATGGATGCGTTGAATCTTCCTCCCGGCGAAGCACTGATAGAGAATCTTTCCGGCGGAGAAAAGCGGCGGGTGGCGCTATGCCGGCTGTTACTTCAGGAGCCGGATGTCTTGCTATTGGACGAGCCCACCAACCACTTGGATGCGGAATCTGTCCATTGGCTGGAGCAGCACCTGAAGAATTATAAAGGTACCGTCATTGCCGTGACTCACGATAGGTACTTCCTTGACAATGTTGCTGGTTGGATCCTCGAACTGGACAGGGGAGAGGGGATTCCATGGAAAGGAAACTATTCCAGCTGGTTGGATCAAAAGCAGCAAAGGCTGAAACAGGAGGAAAAAACAGAGTCCAAAAGGCAAAAGACCCTGGAAAGGGAATTGGAGTGGATTAGAATGTCTCCCAAAGCGCGTCAGTCCAAAGGCAAAGCTAGACTTAATGCCTATGACAAACTCGTAGGGGAAGAAGCCAAAGAGAAAGAGGCCAAGCTGGAGCTGTATATACCACCCGGTCCTAGACTGGGCGCCAAGGTGATTGAAGTCAACGGCGTGTCTAAGGCATATGGCGATAAGCTGTTGTTTGAGAACCTTTCCTTCTCTCTTCCTCAAGGCGGTATCGTGGGGGTAATCGGCCCAAATGGTGCTGGTAAATCAACTTTGTTTAAGCTGATCACGGGACAGGAGAAGCCGGATGCGGGTCATTTTGAAGTGGGAGAAACTGTGCAACTGGCTTATGTTGATCAGGAACATGATCGATTGGATCCCAACAAATCCGTGTATGAGACAATTTCCGAAGGAAGCGAATATATCAAGTTGGGGAATAAAGAAATGAATGCGCGGGCTTATGTGAGCAAGTTTAATTTTGCTGGCGCTGATCAGGAAAAAAAGGTGGGGGTATTATCTGGAGGAGAGAGAAACCGGGTTCACCTTGCATTGACCCTTAAGGAAGGGGGCAACCTGCTGCTATTAGACGAACCCACCAATGACCTGGATGTAAATACCTTGAGGGCGCTTGAGGAGGCTTTGGAAAACTTTGGTGGATGTGCGGTAATTATCTCCCACGATAGGTGGTTTTTGGATAGGATTTGCACCCACATCCTCGCTTTTGAAGGTAATTCGCAGGTGTATTGGTTTGAGGGTAACTTTACCGACTACGAAGAAAACAAAAAGAAGAGGCTAGGGGATGTTACGCCGAAAAGGATTCGGTACAAAAATTTGAAGTGATCCTGTTGATTTGAAGTAATTAGACACTAAAGGTTCAGCCTGATGAGGCTGATGAATAAGTTTACAATTTTATGAATAGAAGAGACTTCGTCAGAAATGGTGTAGTGCTAAGCACCATACCCACTATTTTCCCTTTTTTACCGCCGTTAAATGAGCAATTTATAGCGTCCTCCGCTGCCGAAAAGCCGGATTGGGTGATCGACATGATCCGCCGCAATGAGCTATCCGTAGAAAATGCCTACACAAGAAGAATTAATGACAAAGACAGCCCCAAGTATGGGGCTGTTTTGGATGGTGTAGAAATTGCCACTCCTCACTCTTCATTAGGCTTTATTAAATCCGGCATATGCTGCCTAGCCAGTTCGGAATCTAAATACCATAATGATCAGAAGTTGCTAAGCGATCTGGTAGACACTGCCAAATTCCTGCTTACCCTTCAACATGAAGATGGTACCATCGACTTGGTGACGACAAACTTTCATTCTACACCCGATACGGGATTCCTGGTGAAATACCTTTGCCCTGCAGTGGCTGTCTTCCGGAATAGCAAAGTAAAAAACAAGGAGCCTTTGATGGCCTTGATGAAAGAGTTTCTCGAAAATGCCGGGCGTGCACTGGTAGTAGGAGGTATTCATACGCCCAACCACAGGTGGGTCGTGTCAGGTGCCTTGGCCAGTTTACATATGCTGTGGCCGAAGCCAGAATATTTACAGAGAGCGGAGACATGGTTGTCAGAAGGAATTGATCTGGATGAAGATGGGCAGTATCAGGAAAAAAGTAGCTATATATACTCTTCATTGAGCGATAGGGTGCTGATCACCATTGCCAGAGGCTTTAATAAACCGGAAATACTGGAATATGTGAGGAAGAATCTGGAAATGACTTTTTATTACCTCCATCCTAATGGTGAAATTGTTACGGAGGCTTCAGGACGGCAAGATAACTCCATCATTGGCACACTTGAAAATTACTATTACCCCTACAGGTATTTAGCCTTAAAAGACAATAATCCACAGTTTGCAGCTGCCTGCCGTTTAATCGAAGAAACTGCCGCCACAAAAACAGCTGGTTTTATCCAATACTTTTTGGAAGACCCAACTCTCTGGAAGGACTTGCCCAAGGGAGGAGAACTTCCTACCAATTACTTCAAGCATTTCGCCAACTCTAAATTGATTCGAATCAGAAGAGGAGATTATGATGCCTCCATTTTGCCTCAAAACCCCGCCTTCTTCAACTTCCACAAGAAGAATGTGGCGCTACAGGGATTGAGGGTGGCCAGTGCATTCTTTGGCAAGGGGCAATTTACCGCAGATGAATATCGAATCGAAGATGGCACCATATACATGGAAAGCCATTTGCAGGGTCCCTATTACCAGCCTTTTCCTGCTGATAAAATTCCGGGAGATGGCATATGGGAAAACATGCCCCGGACTGAGCGGCCACAGTCGGAAGTGCAACAATTCAGAACAGCTATAACAATTTCTGAAATGGAAAAGGGGTTTGAAATAAACATTGAAATTGATGGAACCGATCATGTTCCCTTGGCAGTTGAACTTATCTTTAGACCCGGAGGCAGCATGAAGCATACTACTGCCCATAGCGATCTGAAGGATGTTTTTTTCTTAGAGGACGGTTTTGGTCAATACGAGGTGGACGGCGAGCGTATCAAATTTGGACCAGCCCATCACGAGCACAAATGGGTCGATATTCGAGGAGGATTGCCGCGAATGGATGCACCCACCGTTTATCTTACCGGGTTTACGCCCTTTAAAAAGACGATAAAAATATCCTAATCCAGAACAGCCAAAGGTAGCGCCTCTTTGTTTTCGCAAATGATTGCGCGCACTTTTGATCGCATTATTATAATAAGTTTCTACTATTTCGTTTCTTTGCGGAATAATTTGATCAATTACAATGAGACAACTGCTGTTGCGCCCCGGAGCTGAGGAGCTGAACTACGAAATACGGGGGATTGTCAAAAAAGCAAGGATGATCGAGCAATTGGGCTATGACATTACTTGGGAAAATATCGGCGATCCTATTCAAAAAAACAATAAAATTCCATCTTGGATGAAAGCCATCGTTGCGGATCTGGTTAGTAAGGATCAGAGCTATGGCTATTCAGATTCCAAGGGCATGTTGGAAACGCGACAATTCCTCGCGCAAATCAACAACCAAAGAAAAGGCGTGCAAATCACCGCCGATGATATCCTCTTTTTTAACGGCTTGGGTGATGCGATTGCCAAACTGTATCAGTTTTTGACGCCTACAGCAAGAATCATTGGCCCTTCTCCAGCTTATTCTACACACAGCTCGGCTGAGGCCGCCCATGCAAACACCAGCCCCATCACCTATATGTTGGACCCGGACAACAACTGGTACCCGGATATGGAGGACCTCTATAACAAGGTGAAATATAACCCAGGGATTGTGGGTATATTAATTATCAATCCCGACAATCCAACGGGAATGGTTTATCCTAGAGAGGTACTGGAGAAATTTGTGTCTATCGCCAAAGAATTCAACCTGCTCTTGATCGCGGATGAAATCTACCAGAACATCACCTACAACGGCTACGAAGCCATAGCACTTTCTGAAGTGATTGGTGATTTGCCTGGAATTTCAATGAAAGGCATATCCAAAGAGTTTCCCTGGCCAGGGTCACGTTGTGGCTGGATGGAATTTTACAATAAGGAAAGCTCCAAGGAATTCAAGAAGCTGTGCACCACACTGGAGAATGCCAAAATGATTGAAGTTTGTGCGACCATGTTACCGCAATTGGCGATTCCGAAGATCATGAGCCATCCGGAATATGCACTTTACCGCAAGGAAGCTAATGCACGCATTGGCAGAAGAAGTAGGATCATGGAGGAAACCCTTGGAGATGTGGAGGGAATCAAGTTCAACAAGACAAAAGGGGCCTTTTACAACACTATTATCTTTGAAGAGCGCCTGCTGAATGCGGATCAGTACCTTCCGGTCGATGATCCAAAGGTCCAGTCCCTCTTGGACAGTTGGCTGGAAGAGAAAGATATGCCTTATGACAAACGCTTTGTGTATAATTTGTTGGCATCCGAAAAAATATGTGTCGTACCGGTCAGTTCTTTTTGCTCCGATTTGAGGGGCTTTAGAGTTACTTTACTAGAAGAGGATGAGGAAGTATTCAGAAAAACTTTTGAACGCCTTGCAGACAGCATCCGCTATTATCTGAAATCAAGCAAAAAAGTAGCAGTGGCAGATACCCATTGAAGGGATAGGGGAAGTTACATTGGATCTTCATGTTTTCTAAGATCCTTTAATTTGACTTCTCCTATTTTTTCTTCCAGCTCATCGGCCGGAATGGGGTTTTGAATCAATTCCGTTAAATCTGGTTGTCCTGCATCTACCCATGCCGTATACCAAAAGTCTGCGGTCATTTTTATGGATTTTTTCATTTGACGTTCAACCTGTCCGTTAAGCATAGTCGCATAAGCTTTAGTGAATTCTGTGGAATAGGATTTGGTTGTAAGGTTGTTTCTATCTATAAAAGTATACTTTTTGTCCGCAGCAAATTGTCCACTAAGCTCTTTTTCGAAGCGGAGGACACTGTCCAAGGCAAGATGGGCCTGTATTACGGCATCCCAAGCTGCCAGTTGGGTGTTCTGTATATAATCAGCCTTTCCCACGAAAAAATCAAAATTATCAGACAGTAGCTCCGGAACCCGGCTTTCCCAGAAGGCATGAATGCCATCTTGTCCGGTAAGCTGTCCATTGTAGTTGACGGTCGTATGAAGAGGCACATTGATGTCCCCAATATAGTGTCCCAAGTCTGCGGCAAGTCTTAAAATGGCTTTGGTGTCCTTTCTCGCAAACGCTGCTGTAAGGTCCATTTTCACTTGATGTACATTCCAAGGTCCTATCCCGTACGCTTTGAGCGTGTCTTCTCCATATTGTTCAACTGCTTGGTGCCAATACCTCGGCAGAAAATATATTGCACTGTCACCATAAGCATCGGCATCAATAAAGTGCTTTTCTGCTTCGCCGTCTACAGCATATCTCCGTCGGTCTGGATTGACGGCATTTTCAGTGAGGAATTGTATGTTTTCCTTAAAAAATCCCACCATTTCTATGGGCAAAGAAAATACAGCTAATCGGTTGATCCTCCTATGGGCAAAAAATCCCCAGGCTTTGATCCC
Source organism: Cyclobacteriaceae bacterium (assembly GCA_035303945.1). GTDB lineage: Bacteria > Bacteroidota > Bacteroidia > Cytophagales > Cyclobacteriaceae > DATGMS01. The sequence goes on along the minus strand of DATGQZ010000016.1, from coordinate 5,087 downwards.
TTCGACTACCATAAACAGCATCGCCAAGACCAAAATGGTTTTTTTCATGAGGGAATTTAACAAAATATATTCAGCGAAAAAATATTTATTCCCTACCTTTGTGCAACGTATGGCCCAAAAAGAGGAAGTGAGGCGATTTTTATATGCCGTATCTTGTTCGGGCTAAAAATTCTTTTGTCTTTAAATTTAATTCCATTAAATTTGCACTCCCATTAAAATGATAGGACTGTAATAACAAGTAAAAAATAGATATGGCAAATCACAAGTCAGCCCTTAAAAGAATTCGTTCCAATGAGGCAAAACGTTTAAGAAACAGATATCAGGCCAAGACTACCCGTACGTTTATCAAAAGACTTAAGGGTACAACAGACAAAGCGGAAGCCCAGGAACTTTATCAAAAGGTTTCTTCTATGATTGACAAACTGGCTAAGAAGAACATTATCCACAAGAATAATGCTGCCAACAAGAAGTCTAGGTTGGCTAAATTGGTTAACGGCCTAGCTTAGGTTGCCTTTCTTTAAAGATATTATGAACCTCGTTGTCCCAACGGGGTTTTTTTATTCCTAATTTTTGAGTATTTTAGGTAGAATTTTTTGCGTATGACCGACTACCGCTCTATTAAAATATCTTCCTTGGCGGAAGAAGACCGGCCTAGGGAAAAGCTGCTTTTAAAAGGGAAGGCATCCTTGTCAGAGGCAGAACTCATTGCTATCCTGATTGGTTCCGGCACTAAATCTCTTAGCGCTGTAGACCTGTCCAAGCATATCTTGGCCAGTGTCAACAATGATTTGGCACAGTTGGCAAGGCTGTCGGTTCATGAACTGCAGCGTTTTAAAGGAATAGGAGAGGCTAAGGCGATAAGTATTGTAAGTGCATTGGAGTTAGGGCGCCGCAGAAAATTGGCGGAGCCGCAGAAAAGGGCGAAGATCAGCTCCTCGCGTGACGTGTACGAGTTGATGAAGCCGGAGCTTTCCGATGCATCGGTAGAGTATTTCTACGTCATCATGCTGAACAGCGCCAACCAAGTCATCAGAAAGCAAATCATCAGCCAAGGCGGTACAACAGCCACCATAGCTGATCCAAAGCTTATTTTCAAATACGCATTGGACAACATGGCTAATTCCATCATCCTCGTGCACAACCATCCTTCTGGTAACAAAAAACCTTCGAGTGCAGATATTCGACTAACCAAGAAGCTGGTTGAGGTGGGCAAAAATCTGGAGTTATCGGTACTTGATCATGTGATTTTCACAGATGTTGGCTATTTTAGCTTCGCGGATGAATCGATGATCTAAAAATTTCATGAACCAGAAAAGAATACTATGGATTGCGGCTTTCTTGGTGATCCTTGCAGCGTTGTTTTACGCTACTTCCGGCGCAGAAAGCCCCGAGCAATACATTGAAAGAATAGAAAAGGAAAGGGAGCGGCAATTTAAGTTCTTAAAATACAACGGGGAATCTCCTCTTACGGAACAACAAAAAAGCAAGCTGCAAGCCTTGGATTATTACCCCATTGATCCCGCCTATCGGGTGAGGGCGCGGCTGCTGCCGGTAGACCAAAGGGTGATGATCCAGATCCCCATGACGGACGGAAGCTTAGAGCGCTACATTAAAGAAGCCTATGCGGAGTTTGAACTGCAAGGGAAAACCCACCGATTGCTGCTGTTGCAGGCCGCGAATGAATCAGACAAACGAAACTTCTTCTTGGCTTTTGCGGATGAAACCAGTGGGAAGGAAACCTACGGAGGGGGAAGGTTTCTGGATGTACGCAAAGACGGTCAAAACTCTATAACCATTGATTTTAATTTGGTATACAATCCCTATTGTACCTACAATCCGGATTATGCCTGTCCTATTCCCCCTAAAGAAAATCTTTTGACCATTCCAATCTACGCAGGGGAGAAAAATTACAAGGAATAAGCTTTCCGCCATGGGCATTTCTCTTAAATTTGTCCTTCAGTCACCCTGGCCATAGAGGAATTACCCGCGATGGATGCTTTCTTTACTACGCTGCAGGGAGTAATATCTTGTGCCTAAACAGTTTGCACAAGGCAATAAAAATTAATCATAATGAAAATCTCAATAAACAGGCTAAAAGAATTTATTTCATTTGAGGAATCTCCGGAAGAAATTGCCGCCTTATTGACGGCTTCTGGATTGGAGGTGGAGGGGATTGAGAAGTTCGAATCTTTGCCTGGTGGTCTGGAAGGTGTGGTAATAGGACAGGTGATGAGCTGTCAACCACACCCCAATGCGGATAAGCTGAGCTTGACGACAGTGGATGTAGGAGATGAAACATTACCTATAGTCTGCGGAGCTCCGAATGTGGCTGCCGGACAGAAGGTGGCGGTTGCTTTGGTAGGAGCCACTTTACATCCCTACAAAGGCGAGCCTTTTACTATTAAGAAAGCTAAAATTCGGGGAGAAGCTTCTCAAGGGATGATTTGTGCTGAGGATGAGCTTGGCCTCGGGGAAGGACATGAGGGCATTATGGTATTGGATACCTTATTGCCTAACGGCACTCCTGCCCGGGATTACTTTAAGGTTTTATCGGACGAGGTGTTGGAGATAGGCCTTACGCCCAATCGCTCTGATGCGGCCTCACATCTTGGGGTGGCAAGGGATCTTCGTGCTTTGTTGGGCAGGGAAATCTACCTCCCATCAGTGGAATCCTTCGTGGTGGACAACAACAGTAAACCGGTAACCGTGGAGGTGGAAAGCAGTGTGGACTGCCCGCGTTACGCTGGCTTAACTATCTCTGGTATCCAAGTGGCACCTTCTCCCGATTGGCTCCAGAACTATCTTAAGGCGCTGGGACTAGAACCCATCAACAATATTGTGGATATTACGAATTTTATCCTTCACGATCTGGGACAGCCACTTCACGCGTTTGATGCTGATCGTATTTCCAATGACCATTTGATCATCAAGAAGCTGCCACAAGGAACACCCTTTATTACTTTGGACGGAAGAGAGCGGAAGCTGTCCGGAGAAGAGTTGATGATTTGTGATGACAAGGGGGGGCTTTGCATTGCGGGGATATTTGGAGGCAAGGACTCCGGTGTCAGTGCGAATACCACCAGAATCTTTCTAGAGAGCGCATATTTCTCTCCTAATGTAATTCGTAAAGGGAGCCAGTTCCACGGTCTTAAAACAGACGCTTCATTCCGATTTGAGAGAGGTACTGATCCCAATATGCCCGTGTATGCACTAAAGCGGGCTGCTTTGTTGATCAAGGAAATTGCCGGAGGAGAAATCAGTTCAGAAATCGTGGATCTTTACCCCGATCCTGTAACTGACTTTGAAGTACAGGTTTCCTATAAGAATATTGACAGATTGATCGGCCAATCCTTGCCGAAAGAGCAGATATCAGCTATCCTGCAAAGCCTGGAAATTGGTGTGGAAGAGCAAACGGATGAGTGTTTTAAGGCGGTCGTGAAACCTTATCGAACGGATGTGACCAGAGAAGCAGACGTGATTGAAGAGATTCTGAGGATTTATGGGTTTGACAACATTCCTCTGTCAGAAGAATATTATGGAGATTTCTTAGCAGCGCATCCAGAAAAGGACCTCAACAAGCTGCAGTATCGAGTTTCTGAAACGTTGGCTGCCAAAGGCTTCCATGAAATCATCACCAATTCGCTAACGCAGCCGAGTTACGTCGAGCAATCGGGGTATTTAGACCCATCAATGAATGTAGAGATCCTTAACAAGCTGAGCGAGGATTTGGGGGTGATGAGGCAAAGCCTGCTGTTCACAGGCCTTGAGGTACTGGCGCACAACATCAACCGAAGGCAAAAGGACCTGCGTTTTTTTGAATTTGGAAATACCTATTACAAAACCCAAGAAGGATACAAGGAAGACAAACATCTGTCATTGTTGGTGACCGGCAACAGCGCTGAAGAAAGTTGGCTAGCACCATCCAAAGCGGTGACTTTTCCTGATATCTACAGCGTGGTGGAAGCGTTGTTTGATAAGCTGAATTTGGACAGACCCGAAGGCGAAATTGTCCACGAGGCACCTTACGATTATGCTTTGAAGCTGAAGCTTGGCGACAAGGTGGTGGGGACCGTGGGGATGCTCTCCTCTAAGGTCACCAGGCTCGCCGAAGTTAAGCAGGAGGTGCTTTATGCTGAGTTAAATTGGGAGCTGTTGGCGAAATTCGCTTCAGGTGTGAAGAAGTATGTTCCGATTTCAAAATTTCCAGAGGTCAGAAGGGACCTTTCTTTGGTGATTGATCGTGGTGTGGCCTTTGCGGATATTCGGCGTATTGCATTGAGGGCAGGAGGTAAGCTGCTTCAAAGGATGCAGGTTTTTGATGTATATCAGGGAGACAAGATTGAGGCGGGCAAAAAGGCGTATGCCTTGAGCTTCTATCTTCAGGATACGGAAAAGACCTTGACGGATAAACTCATTGACAAAACAATGGAGCGTTTGATGCAATCCTTTGAGAACGAGGTGGGAGCTTTGATTAGAAAATGAAATGATTCACGATGAACTTCAAAGATTAGAGCGGTTGGCGGGCCAAGTGACGCGTAAAATCCAGCAAATGGAGCAAGAGAATATGGCATTGAAGCAGGAACTTGCTGCGGCACAAAAGCTGATCCGGGAAAAAGAGGAGTCATTAGAACATTTTAAAAATCAAATAAAAATTAGTAAAATTGTAAGCAACATACCGGTAGAAAACAAAGCGTCTACTGAATTGAAGGAAAGAATAAACAATTATATAAAGGAAATTGATAAGATAGTTGACTACTTGTCTGGGTGAAAATGGATACACTTTCAATAAGAATAAAAATAGGAGATAGGGATTATCCCATGAAAGTGCGGGCGGAGGATGAAGCCAGAATAAGGCGTGCAGGTAAATTGATCAATGATAGACTTAAAAGGTATAGAGAGGAGTTTGGTTTAGATGATAGGCAGGATTTATTGGCTATGGTAGCTTTTGATTGTATGGTGGAGACCATGGAGTTAAGTGAAATGAGCTCCGAGGATAGCGAAAAAGTCACTTCGACCATTCAGCAAATCAATGATTCTCTGTCTTCTGTTTTATAATTTGTTCCCCTTCGATGCAGGCGACACTTTTT
>DATGQZ010000015.1:0-176139 GCA_035303945.1 Cyclobacteriaceae bacterium | reverse complement strand
CCTTACGTTCGACATTAAACTCACCGCTTTGGTAAATGGAGTCGAGATAGGTGGCTCGGAAGATGCCAAAGGCTATGGCGGCTTCTCTCCCAGGTTTTTTCTCCCCGAGGATGTCGTATTTGAGTCCACCGCAGGCACCGTCCAACCTCAAACTCTTCCGGTGCAGGCGGGGCCCTGGATGAACATGAAGGGTACCTTTGATCCAGGCACCGAGCTTTCCTCCGGCATCGTGATTATGGGTGAACCTGACCTGCTGCCTTCGTATAAAGGATGGATTTTAAGAAGTGCCAAAAGCATGCAGAATATGGCCTTTCCCGGAAAAGATCCGATAGGGATAGAAAAAGGAAAGAGCCTGTCGTTCAGAAACCAGATTTTGGTGCATAAAGACCTGAGTCCAGAGCAGATCCAAGGTTATTATGAGAAGTTTCGGGCGCAATAGGGTGAAAGTGTATAGGTTGAGGAGTTGAAAAGTTTAAAAAATGGGTGACCATTTCCTAAACTTTTGCCTACTCAGTCGGATAAGTTGAGAAGTGAAAAAAGTTGAGAAATTTAAAACGCGCAAACTTCTCAACTTTTAAACTTATAAACCTTTCAACTCTTCAACTCATAAACTTTTCCATTTCTCGACTCCCCCACCCTACACCTTCGGCAGCTTCCAACCATTGTGGTAATTGGCTGCCATCAGTTTATTGGCTTTGGAACTGGTGAATTTTCCTTTATCCGCTTCCCAATATACTTTCTCGCCGGTTTTGTAGGCCACATTTCCCATATGGGCATTGATCGCCGCAACACTGCCAGTCTCGATTCCACAGGTCAATTTGGAAGGATCATTTGAAGTAATTGCTTCCACAAAGTTTATGGAATGAAGGTCAAGCGCAGATTTGCCGTCGGGCTTCACTCTCGCCATAGCCTCTAGCCTAGGCTTGTCCCCATCTTTTTCTGAAATGATCTCCCATCCGCCGCGGTTCACGACCAAGGTGGCATTGTTGCCAATAAAGGCAATGCCCTCGTTATAGCCATAGTTACCGCCGTCTATGCCTGTGGCATGTTCCCACAGCATATTGAAGCCGTCAAACTCGTACACGGTCTGCAAGGTGTCAGGTGTCTCAGACGCATCATCGGGATAGGCGAATTTACCACCGGAAGCCATCACAGACTTGGGAGCACTTACCCCCATGGCAAAAAGCGCAATATCTATTTCGTGCACCCCCCAATCCGTCATTAATCCTCCCGCATAGTCCCAGAACCAGCGAAAGTTAAAATGGAACCGGTTTTCGTTAAATGGACGCTTGGGTGCTGGCCCAAGCCACATGCCATAATCCACACCAGCAGGTGGTTGGCTATCGGGCTTCACAGGAACAGGCTTCATCCAGCCCTGATAGGCCCAACATTTCACCAAGCGGATCTGTCCAAGCTTCCCTGACTTTACAAAATCAATAGCGGCATCGTATTGCGAACCGCTTCTTTGCCATTGTCCCACCTGAACGATTTTTCCGTAGCGCTCTGTGGCCTTTAGCATGATATTACATTCTTCTATGGAATTGGCCAAAGGCTTCTCAACATAAACGTGCTTACCCGCTGCCAAGCTGTCCACTAAGTTGAGGCAATGCCAATGATCAGGAGTACCGACGATCACCATGTCGATATCCTTATCTTCCAGCATCTTTCTATAGTCCTTATACAATTTGGGCTTGTTGCCTCTCAGCTTTTCTACATCAGCAGCCCTTCTATCCAATACGTTTTGGTCAATGTCTGCCAAAGCCACGCAGTTCACTTGTGGGATCTTCAACTGCGAACTGAGGTTGGAAAAGCCCATGCCGTTGCAGCCGATCAGGCCAACATTGAGCTGGTCATTTGCATCAATTTTTTTATTCATGGCAGCCAGATGTTCAGCAGTTAACAAGTTGGGCATGGCGAGTCCTGCCGAAGCCAGCAGTGTATTTTGTAGGAATCTTCTTCTTGAAGTCATGTTGTTGGTCAATAGGTTATTGGATATTGAATTATGGGTTAGTGGTTATGGGATAGTGAGTTATTGGGTAAAGTTGACGGCCGACAGTCCACTGTAATGTGCCTTTGACGCCGAAATTTACGCGCTTCGGTCTCCCGTCTTCGGTCATTCCAACCTCTCTAATAGGTAATATCTTGCGTCTTATGTCTTAATTTTAATTAAGTTTTCTCACCCAAATATTCCTGAAGCTCACCAAATCCCCGTGATCCTGGATTTGGAAAGGCAGCTCTTCTTCATGGGCCTTGTAGTTTGGAATGCCAATATATTCAGTGGGGCCTTTGATTTCAACGTTGTTTTGCACCAATACACCGTTGTGAATTATTGTCACCCGTGCTGCAGAGATCAGCATGCCATCTTTGTTAAAACGGGGAGCCGTAAAGATGATATCATAAGTATTCCACTCACCCGGCGGCCGCATGGCATTCACCAGCGGAGGTGTCTGCTTATACACGCTGGCAGCTTGTCCGTTAGAATAGGTCCTGTTTTCATAGGAGTCTAGAATTTGGATTTCGTATTTTCCCATCAGGAAAAAACCGCTGTTACCCCGGCCTTGGCTTTCTCCCTTTACTACACTCGGTGAACGCCACTCCAAGTGGATTTGGGCATCTCCAAAAGATTCTTTTGATTCGATCCCTCCTGTACGCGGTACCACAGTGAAAGCACCATCCTCGATTTTCCAAGGAGCGGGGCCGCCATCCCGTTGGCTTTTCCATTGATCAAGATTGGTTCCGTCAAATAGTACGACCGCATCTGAAGGTGGCAAATGAGCAGAGGCTCCAGGGGTAACGACCCTCGGCTCAGGCTCCCAAAACTCCGTAGCTTCAGGAGGAAGTTTGATTTCTTTTTGTTGGGACAAGGCAGGTACAACAGCCCCGCCGATCAGCAGCGCTAGTAATGGGATGGATTTTAAATTCATATTAAGATTGGGATTTTAGGTTTAAAAAACTTAAATTAAATAATAGTTTGCGAAATACAGACACCAGTGGTGTAAAAGTTAAACAGCCCCGCCTTTTTTGCCTTACTTCGACTTTAGCTCCTGAATACGTATCTTTGTGTTCCATTTATTAGCTTCCTTCTAACGGATAGTAGCAAACACCCCATGATGAACAACAGACAGCTTTTCCTTTCCCACGTTGCGCAAACCACCGATTTCCCCCTGCTTATAGAAATAGAAAAGGCGGAGGGCATCTATATGTATGGTCCAGACGGTGAAAAATACATTGATTTGATTTCCGGCATTGGTGTAAGCAACATCGGCCATCGCCACCCCGAAGTATTGACTGCCATTCAAGAGCAATTGGATAAATACATGCACCTGATGGTGTATGGAGAATTTGTTCAAACCGCCCAAGCGCAGCTTGCCAAAGCCTTAGTCGACACCTTGCCCGACCCGCTGGATAATGTCTATCTCGTAAATAGCGGAACGGAAGCAACGGAAGGTGCGCTTAAACTTGCTAAACGGTATACGGGCAGAAAGGAAATCATTTCCTGTGTCAATTCCTACCATGGATCTTCCCAAGGGGCACTTTCTGTGGGGGGAAATGAAACCTTAAAACGGGCCTATAGACCTCTCCTACCTGGAATATCTCATATCTATTACGGACAGCTGCAGGATCTTAAGAACATCACTTCAAAAACAGCAGCTGTAATAATGGAGACCATTCAGGGAGAGGCTGGAATTCGGGTGGCCGATGCGGATTATTTTCAGGCTTTGCGGCAAAGGTGTGACGAAACCGGCACTTTGCTGATTTTGGATGAAATCCAGGCGGGGTTTGGCAGAACCGGTAAGTTTTGGGCTTTTGAGCATTTTGGCATTGCGCCGGATATCTTGCTCTGTGCCAAGGGAATGGGTGGCGGGATGCCAATAGGCGCCTTTATTTCCTCCAATAAAATCATGTCTGCCTTTAAAACAAATCCCATGCTGGGGCATATGACTACCTTTGGTGGGCATCCCGTGTGTGCTGCAGCTTCTTTGGCGACGGTCAAAGTTCTGCAGGAAGAAAACCTCATTGTGCAGGTAGAACATAAATCGGAGCTGTTCAAATCACTATTGGTTCATCCCAAAATCAGGGAGATTCGAAACAAAGGATTGATGATGGCGGTACAGTTTGAGTCTTTTGAGATATTAAAGCAGGTGATCGATAGGGCCATAGAATTGGGGGTGGTAACAGATTGGTTTTTGTTTTGTGACGACGCCATGCGCATTGCCCCACCCCTTATTATTACCGAAGAAGAGATCAGAGAGGCTTGCAGGGTGATTTTGGAGGCGATAAATGAAATCTCCTAAGCTATTGGACAATGTAATCCTCACGATGCTGAAAGTGTACAAAATTCTTTTATTGATCACACTCAGGTTTTCATCCGTATCTTTTGCCCAAAACGACCTGCCCTTCGTTGGTTTTCAGGTCTCTGATACAACGCAGCCAAAAACGTTGATAGTGATCGCCCATCCTAATCCAGAGAGTTTTAATCAGGCGATCAAAGATCATCTTACTACGGCATTGGAAGCACAAAACCACCAGGTACGGGTAAGGGATCTTTATGACTTGGGGTTTGATCCGGTACTTTCTCCAGCTGAATTAAAACAATATGAGGATGAGGAAAAGGCTATTTCAGTAGATGTTAAAGCTGAGCAGGAAGCCATTCTATGGGCAGATCATATCATTTTCGTTTATCCCACGTGGTGGTGGTCTATGCCTGCAATATTAAAAGGTTATTTTGACCGCGTGTTTGTGCCGGGTTTTGCTTTCTCTGTGAGTGAAAAAGGGATTGAAGGATTATTAAAGGGTAAAAAGGCATGGATCATCCAGACCACCGGTTCAGATCGATCTTATATAGAAGCAAATGGCCTATCGCAAATGATCAAAACACCTATGGAAATAGGGCTCTTTAACTTTTGTGGTATTGAGGTTGTTGATCATCAGATCCTGGCCGGAGTGCCGTTTGTCTCCGACGAGGAACGAAAAGCATTGCTGGAAAATCTAAAACAGAATGTGGAAAAGCATTTTTAGGCATGGTTAACCAATTGAAAAACTACTCACCATCAATGAAAAGGCGCTACAAATTCCACCAGTACGTAAACTTCATTACCAGGGCCCTGTTTTGGACATTAAATGGGAAGGGTATATAATTATCCGTATACACCAAGAAAAGATCTGAAGCAGGTTTAAAGCGCCATTGAAAACGGGTATTGATATTCAGGTTGTCAATTTGCTCGTTATATTGGGCAAAAGCAGTGAAGAACACCTTATTGGTCAAAGTGACATCCACTCGGGGGCCTACCAACCAAAAGGATGTGTGACCCCATTCCTCTGGTAGCTCCAGGTCATTATAGGTGGCGCTAAGGGACAAACCAACGTAAGGCTGGAACCTATACCCTACTTCTCCGGCAAAATTGGTCATGCTTCCATTGGCATAATAGCCTCCAAACCTGGAGGATAAGGAATAGGTAAACAAACTTTGCGGCTTGGATACAAATTTGGCACCCCAGCCATACCATCGGTGCTCGGTTCCTGCCGCCAAGGTATCTCCACGGTAATTAGTAGGGTCAAATGCCTGTTGCAACTGTACAAAATCATGGCCGGTCCATAGGTTCAGCGTGCTCTGACTTCTAAACCTGAAATTGTACTCTAACAGGTTGAGATGATCTGTTTGCTGCCACTTCTTGTCATAAAACAAGACCGTACTCAGTTGGGGTCCGTGGTTCAAGATATGTCTACTCTTGGGAAAAAACAGGTAAGCAACGCTGGGATTAAGTTTGTAATATCCTGTCCGGGGCACATAGCCTACTTCAGCGACATAGTTTTCGGACACATACTCATGACGCCAGTTCCAGGTAAGGTTCCCGCTGGCGTATTTCAAATTTGCCGCATGCACCAAGCTTTCACCGTTATGGTTTGGGCTAAAGGATTTTAACACCAAAGCTTTACCTGTCCAAAGATTATTCGAAGAGGCCAGGTTGTACTCTAAGCCCAAATTCCTGTTATAGTTGGCATAGCCGGGCTGTTCCCTAAGCGATTGCTTGTTGATAAAGATGACACCGATATTTGAACGGGAAAATACCCGTCGCTGTAGGCCAGCTACTGTGAAATTCTGACCCGGAAGGCCGATGTCATCCACACTTCCCGTCTGCATATTCATCGCACTCACCCGCCAATTGCGGTCTATCTTGCCGCTCAGTCGGGCGCCAAAATGGATGGGCGCATTTAATCCAATCCTACGGGAAAAGAAAGGTCTTATATTTTCATACCCGAAATTGGCAAACAGGTCCCCATTTTCCAGGAAAAACTGTCGACGCTCCGGGAAGAAGAGTTCAAAACGGTCCAGATTGGTCACCTGCCGATCCACCTCCACTTGCGAAAAATCGGGATTGACAGTAAGATCAAGATTTAAAGATGAACCTAAAGCGATCTTGGCGTCCATGCCCACTTCTCTCCTATAAGCCTCAGGAGATCCACTATGATGATCTTTTGCCACCGCTCCCAAAGCATAGGGAATTAAGGAGATATTTGAACCCGCATAAGGCGGCGCCTCATCCCATACAAGCACACCGGTGTAAGCCAAGGAGGCCGAGGGAAACTGCCGGGGCACCGGCGCCCAGCTTGATTTTTCAGTTGTTTTGAGGTCATTGCGACCAAAGTTGATCCCCCATTCTTTTATTCCCTTTTTGTACCGAATGGATTTAAAAGGAATGGCTGCTTCAAAGGTCCAGCGGTCCTCATAATTTTTTACTACAGACACCCATTTATTGTCCCAGCTCAAATCGACGGATCCTCCGTTATACATGATTCCGTCCCATTGCGCTCCGGCTGCATTGGCACCAAAGGAAAAGCCATTGGTCTGGTCATCAAATGGATCCATAAAAAGCAGAAAGTTGTCATTTTTAAGGAATGAGAAGTCCCTCCGTAAGGACTCGACCATATAGGGGCCCGGCAGGCCATGGAAGTTGGTTACAAACAAATACAGGTTCTTATCATCATAGGTCATCCTTACTTCGGTAAGCACTTCCGCATAGCTGGTATCAATGGGTAAGATCATGTAGAAATTGTCCGCTACATCGGCTGTTAGCCAGTCATCTTCATCCATAACGCCGTCAATTTGTATGGTAGACAGGGCTTTGCGAATGTGAAGCCTATATTCGCTATTGATCTTTTGGGCAAGGAGTTGTGTGGAGAAACCCAATAAAAAAATGATAAAAATAAAGCGTAGAGGTTGAGGCATAAGGAAACAGCGAATTTAAAATTTTGTTGAAGATAGCATGGGAGCCGGATGCATCAATCTAATAACCTCCTGTAAAAGGAAGTTTATGAGAGATGACGGTACCGGCTCCGAATTTAATGTCAGGCTGATTCTTTAGTTATTGGTTAGGTGCTTAATCAGATCAACTTCCTCCTGGCTATAAGGCGTACCGTCGGGGCGGAAGATATCGTGAAACCAAAGCTCAGGCTCCGCAGTGTATTTTTTGGTCCAAGAGTCCCAGGGATAAATGGTTTGTGTTTTTCCTGCCACAAATCCCCAGTTGTATGCTCCAACATTGTTTTCCTTCATGATCGGCAGGATATCTTCAAAGGTGCTCTTATTGCCTCTCGCCATATATTCTGTACAAAGTAATGGCCTGTTGTATTGCTTCAAGTAAATCATTACCTCTGTAAATGGTTCTGGGCCCTCATATTGGTGAAAGGAGTTGATATCGGAATTGTTCAGCATAAAATCATCCATAGGCGCTAAATTGGTAGGATCAGAATAATCTCCCCGCCAAACCCCAGACGTAATTGGCTGTGTTGGGCCAGCCTCTCTAGCCCAGGTAAAGGATTTTTTTAACAAGCGCAAAGCCAATTCAGCCTTATCCTTGGTCTCAATATCCCCATACGCGGACACGTTTGGATTGTCGGGCTCATTGAAAATGTCCCAGATTAATATTCGGTCGTCTTCGGCAAAATGGCCTATCACTCCCTTGACATAGCGTTCCAAGCGGGCGTCTTGGGAGGAATCCTGTAGCACTTCCAGACCTGGACTCTGTACCCAACCAGAATTATGAACATGTGGTGTTGGCTCCGGTTGCGTTCCCAATTTAGGATAAGGATGCCATACGCCATCAAATAGTACAAACATCACTTTGATCCCATGGCGATCGCTGATCTCTAAAAACTGATCCATGCGGTCCAGAAAGCCCGTAGAATCCTGCTCCCACAAAAGATCATGCAAATAAACCCTGATGGTATTGAAACCAAGATCTTCCGCCCATCCCAATTCACGGTCTATGGTTTCCGGATCGAAGCTCTCTTCTTGCCACATCTCTAACTGATTGATAGCGGTACTTGGACTAAAATTACAGCCAACTAGCCAGCCCTGCTTCTCGTACCAGTCATTGGCTTTTTCAATTGACCATAATTCAGAATAGTTGTTGGTAGTGGAAATAGAATCTTTATCAGTTTCCTCGCCGGCACGGCGGTCAGGAGCTGAACACGAAAATCCTATATATGCGAGAAGAACAAGAGAAAAAAGCTTTTTCATACTTAGAGGTTAGTTTTGTTTTGTTATTAAGCCACTAAGCAATAAAGGTAAGAAAAAGACTGCATCTACCGCAAACAAAGTGTTTTTCTACCGGCTAATCCGTAGCAAATAGGATATAACTCAACTTCTGATTAGGCTAGGATTTGGTATAAACTAACCACTGCTTTTCCATCGTCACAGACAATCGCCGCCGGGTTGAGTGGTTGAGGAGCGCAATCTATCAAAGGGGCGATGTAGGGTATATATACTTCCATCGCATAGTTGTAATCTTGAACCAATGCTTTGAGCTTTAGTTCATCAACATTTTGATGAAATGCTATATAGGTGTTACCGCAAGCAGAACTAAGCGGTATTAGCTTCCAATCTACAGGGTCGACACAAGGTTCAGGTTGAGCAAACGCTAAGAGCGCTTCAAATTTTTCCGCCAACATCTGCGATAGTTCTTCATTTTTATAACCCTTGTAGGGGTTTTCTGCTTGAAAGGGTTTTTCATCTTCACGGCATGCACCAAGAAGAATAATTAAGCATACACCAACTAGCCATCCATGACTTAACATATTTTTACAATAAGAAACAAATTAATTCGGTGTTTCTTCATACTTGACAATGGCGCGCCCATCCTCACATTTCACCCCAAGGGCCGGCCTGTAGCTTAGACAAAAAATAAATGGGGCTACATAAGGCCTGTAAATTTCCATCAACAGGTTGTAATCTTTAATCATCTCTAACAGTTTGCCTTTATTCGTACTGTTGTGATAGGCAATATGGGAGCTTCCACACTCCGTTTCGATCTCTGCAACATTCCACTGGCTAGGATCCGAACATTCAACGGGTTGCGCTAGTTGCCGAATGGCTTCATGCTTTTCTGCTGCCAGTTGAGCCAACCGTTCCTGTTCAAACTCCTTATAAGGATTGTCTTCTTCCCGACAGCCGAAGGACAAAAATGAAACGAAGAGTAGAAAATGTAAAAATGTAGTTTTCATGGTGATTTCCGGGTTGTGTTAATACGTATATAAAACTGCACACGAATTTTATATCCCAGACGGAACATTTCTAAAAATGCGACAATCTCATTTGTGGACTAGATCCCGCTGCCAACTGTTGTCATAAGCACTTTCGAGCAAACCCGGTCCTAATGATCGATGGACTTTTAATGCAGCATCAAAGGCTACTTTGGAAAGGTCATTTACAGTCATGGTTGATAATTTTTACCGCAAGGAACGCAAGGGTTACGCAAAAATCGCTAGGAGTTCTTGCGTCTCTTACGGTTTAACCATTAACACCTTCAAGACCCAACCCTGGGTCAATACATTCAACCAACAGTCGATTTATCTTTGGGTGGGTTTCTTCCAAGCATGGGATGTTGTTCTAAATCAACGACTTGTCCACTGATCGGTCCGCTTTCATCCGCCATCCAGTAAATAGCTGCACTGGCTATTTCTGCCGGCCAGATGATTCTTCCAGCCGGAGCATATACAGCCGGCAGTTCTTCATACCAATTATCCGCTAAGCCTTGCTCCCGCTTCCGCCTGATCTCGTTTTCTGTCAAAATCCAACCTGGATTGATTTGGTTAACCCGCACCCCATTTTCCCGGTGCAGGGTATCGCCCAAGTTTCGGGTTAGAGTCATCAGCGCCCCTTTTGTGACGCTATAGGCCAAAAGATCAGGCTCACCACTCCATGCATTGATTGAACCGATGTTTAATACACAGCCCTTTCTTTGGCTAAGATGTGGCAAGGCAGCCTGAATTAAAAAAAATGGCGCCAGCGTATTGATTTCTAATATTTTTCGAAAGAATGCAGGATCGGTATTGTGGATATTCGACGGTGCCACCCAAGCAGCATTATTGACCAGCACATCTAATCGTCCAAACCGTTGTACCGCAAAATCTACCAGCCGCTGCGCAGCGCCGTCCTGCGAAAGATCTTCTTTACAAAGCGCTGATCTCTCTTCTCCAAGCTCCGCCTGTACTTCTTTGCCCCAGTCCTCTTCCAGGCCATGCAACACTACCCGCGCGCCTTCTCCTACACAACGTTTGGCAATTGCCTTCCCAATCCCCGTGGTGCTCCCAGTCACCAATACAACTTTGTCTTTTAAGCGCTCCATAGACTCAAGGTTTAAGTACACTTTTAATTACTTCTCCATGATGCATCTTTTCAAAGGCTTCATGCCAAGCTTCAAGGGGCCATACTCCTCCGATAATAGGTTTTACATCCAAGGTCCCACTGCCCAATAATGCAATGACTTTTTCCCATATAGGCCAGTTGTGACTAAAGCTACCCTGTAAGGTGACGTTTTTTTGCACCAACTGATCCAAAGAGAAGCCGCAAGGTTGCGGTCCCCATCCCACTTTGGTAATTTGTCCGTTAGGTCTTACCCAATCCATTGCCAATTTCAGGGTGCTGCTTGCCCCTGCTGCATCAATCACCAAATCTGCGCCCAGTCCATCATGGCTGCTGGCCCATTCGGAAGCATCTTTAATTATGGCTTCACAGCCATATTGTTTGGCAATTTCCAAACGTGTCTGATCACTTTCCAAGCCGACTACCGCCACCTCTGCACCATTAAGCCGTGCCATAGCAGCGCAAAGCATTCCTATGGTGCCTGGCCCGATTACTACTACCCGATCACCCGGCTTTAGGCGGGAATTGACGACCACCGCATTGTAGGCCACGCAAGAGGGCTCTGTCAGGCAGGCTTGTTCAAAGGGTAGATGATCAGGAATGCGGTGCAGACATCTTGCGGGCACCTTCACATATTTTGTCATCGCACCATCGACGCCATAACCAAATCCTTTCCGGGTCGGATCCAAGTTATACAGCCCTGCCCGGCTCATGGGGTTGTTGGGATCGATGACAGCCGCAGTTTCACTGACCACACGTTCGCCCAGGCTCCATCCTTTGACTCTTGTACCTATTTCGATAATTTTTCCCCCAAATTCATGACCGAGCACTACGGGGTAGTTTACTGGCCAGCTGTGGTCAGCCGTCCATTGATGCAGGTCGCTTCCGCACACCCCGACATTTTCTACCTGTAACAGCACCTCCTCCTCTCCAATTTCTGGTATCGTAATTTCGCGTAGCTCGACTGACCCTTTCTCAGGTGCATAATTCACTACGGCAGCTGATCTATTACTAACTGTCATTTATGAAGTTGATATTATAATTTATTGATAAGTGAAAGGCGAAAACTTAGAACTATAGTTATTCAGAACCGCCAGGTCGGCACTGCCCAACAGCGGACAACAATCTAAAGGGTTACCTAATCGACTTTACCTCCCCGTAAGCATGTACGGCTTGACATATTTTTCGAAGCGACGCCTCCAGATTTCCATCAGCCGTCTTAAAGGCATCCGCGTCGATGGTTAGGGGAGCACCTAGTACGACTAAGGGTGCACCAAAAGCTGGACACTGTATAGCTTGTTCCAAGGTCAGTCCTCCCACTGCCTGAACCGGAATATTAACTGCATTGACCACTTCCTTCAGCTGATCCAGAGGACTGGGCATCCGTTCACCTCTAGCGGCGATCCCGCGGCGTTCATCATAGCCAATATGGTGGATCACATAGTCACAGCCCAGGTCTTCCAACCATGTTGCAGCCGCTACCATGTCCTCCGCGCCCAAATTATCCCCCATGACCTTGACGCCAAAGTCGCGCCCTGCCTGAACCACACATTTTATGGTTTCTTCATGAGCGCGAGCCATCACCACCACGTGGGTAGCACCTGCCTTGGCCATCATTTCGGCTTCTAAGTAGCCACCATCCATAGTTTTAAGATCTGCTACAATAGGCGTTTCCGGAAAAGCTTCCCTGAGTTTCCTGACTCCATGTAAACCTTCGGCAAGTATTAAAGGGGTGCCTGCTTCAAGCCAATCCACTCCCGCTCTGAGTGCCATGGCTGCTGTTTCCAAAGCTTCTTCAATATCTGTTAAATCCAGTGAGATCTGAACAATGGGTTTCATATAAATTTTGAATAGGATTTAATACGCTTAAATGAAAGTTAATTATTTTGCCGAAACTGGAAGATTTCAGCATTTATATACAGTACTTAAAATATCTTAATAATACCACTACTTTGCTGCAGATGTATATCATGACCACGCTTTTCTGATGACCCTCAGCCAATTGCCATGGAAGACATTTTGAATATCTTTCTCGGTATAGCCTCGTTTGGATAATAGATGTTGCAGACTTTGAAGATCAGCAATGGTCTCCAAGTCATAGGGGCTTTGTTCTTTGCCGAACATCCCGTCCAAGTCACTTCCAATCGCTATGTGAAGGCTGTTGCCAGCCATCTGGCATATGTGATCATAATTGTCAATTAACTTCTCTAGATTGATGCCCTCAGTAAAGGGATCGGACTTTCCCCTCACCCAGTTGTTGCACATCATCCAAGTATCCAAGGCGCCCCCAATTACTGCGCCGCGGTCGATCAGGGCGCGAATCTGTTCATCGTTTAGCTGTCGTTGATGATTGACCAAGCTTCTGCAATTGTGATGACTCGCCCATAAAGTGCCTTTGTAAAAATCCAAGGCCTGCCAAAAAGCCTCATCGGTGAGGTGGGTAACATCCAATATAATATTCAGGCTATCCATCTCCGTAAGAAGCTCAAAACCAGCTTTGCCCAGCGGCCCTGTCATTCCCGTACCATTGGCATAGCGGCCCGGTCCATAATGAGCGGGACCGAGAGCTCTGAGGCCATATCCGTAAGCTTTTTCAAGATAAGATAGATCAATCAATGAGTCCGCCCCCTCAAGGCTGAGTATATAGCCTACAGGTTTTTGATCAGCGGGAATGGCCGTGTCCTCCCATAACCGAAGATGGGCGTCCAAAGCTGCAAGGTTGTTGATCTGCACCATTTCCCCCACATCCTCCATTGCCTGATACCATGCTCTTTGTCCCTGGGATTGTGCCCAAGCTTGTTCCGGTGAATGCCAGCCGGGCAGACTGCTTCCTTTTTCTACAAACCGGGAGATTTGTGTAGCGACCACCAATCCAATATTTCCCTGACGGAGCTCAGGTAAGGCTACTACGCCCTTTCCACGGTCTATTTTGTCGGTCATTCCCTGTTCCCGCTCGCGGATGGTATAGACGCTTTCCTTTAGATTCCTGTTCCATTCCATGGCGTTCATAGCCATGTCGAGGTGTCCATCTATAATTAACATATCAGAGATTTTCGTCCTGAGACTGTTGAAGCTTTTTATCAATTAAATCCGCCGGGTATTGGAGCGCCAGCTCACGAATCTGGTAAGTAAATTTGGAAAAGGTCTCTTCCCACAATTTTGCTTCTTCTGGCGTATACGCATAAAAGCCTTTTGCATTACTCACCCCATTTCCTCCGGCCTTTACTACATCATCTATCAGCTTTGGAACCTCGGTTCCATTGAATAACGTTGGAAAAAGGTTTTTCATCACGGTATGGTAGGCTTTAACGCCAGTGAGGTCCATCCAGCGAAAAATGCCTACGAAAGTCATAAAATATCCGGCGTTGTTTCGACAGGAACGATCGACATCCTCAATTGACGCATAGCCGTTTTCCACTAAATACATCGCCTCCCGATACATGGCATACATAAGCCGATTGGTGATAAATCCCGGAATATCCTTCCTCACCAAGATAGGTTCTTTTCGCCACAGATGCGACAAAGCATATAAATATTCGCCTTTTTCCACTGAGCTTTGGTCACCACAGATAATTTCCAAAAAGCGGGTGGTGTGAGATGGTTCCGCCCAATGAAGTCCTAAAAATCTTTCGGGATGACGGGTTAGCTTTTGCAAGGAGCTGATTGGGATTGCAGAGGTATTGCTGGTAAGCAGGGCCTCGGCGGAAATGACCGCTTCAATTTTCTGATATACCGACGCTTTGATGTCCTTGTCCTCAATAGTACATTCTATCACCAATTGGCTGGTGCGTAGTGAGGCATAATCTTCTGTTATAATTAGATTATCAAAATAATATTCCGGATCATCGGACACCAGGCCATTTTCTTTCGATTTGTGCAGGTGTTCCCTGATCCGGGACTCGGCATGCAGCAGATCAACGCCGATAGGCGCTACTGCTACTACAGGATGTCCTGCGATTAAAAGACAGGTAGTTATACTACAGCCCATCAAGCCAAGACCAACTACTCCTACAGGAATTTCACTGGTCTTAAACGGGTCATTTTGGTTTGGCATAAGTGGTTGTTTACGTAATGTTGGGAAAGATCAGGCCTTCAGGCATATTTCTTACCCTAACCTGATCTCCAATCCCGGATTGATTACTCCTTAGAAGATTTTAGAGCTTCACCACCTGACCCGTGCGAACAGATTCGTCACAAGCAAAGGCTATCCTTAGACTATTAACAGCATCTTCCATATGGTCGCTAAGGTCGATATCCTCGTGTATAGCGCGAAGGAAATACTCCTGCTCTCTCTTGCACAACTCATTGTGGTCCGGCTCATCGGTCAGGTCAATCCATTCGTCCTCTTTAGCAAAGCGGTCATTTTCATCAAGATCAGCATGATGCACCAATAAGGATTCCGTCTTGGTGTGCGCCTCGATGGAATCGGACTTCCCGGCCCCTCCTGCTTCTTTGGCTACAATTGACACTGAGCCTTTGGGACCAAACACATCTTTTACAAAAAAAGCAGTTTCACTGATCATAGGACCCCATCCGGCTTCGTACCAGCCAACAGACCCATCTTCAAATCTGATCTGCAACTGACCATAATTATAATTGTCTTGAGGGATATCATCTGTTAGTCTGGCACCGATGGCATATACCTGTACCGGCTTGGAGCGGGTCATCTGACACATCACATCGATGTAATGCACCCCACAATCCACGATGGGACTGAGGCTTTTCATCAGGTTTCTATGTAGTGTCCACATCTGGGTTTGGCTTTGCTGGTTGAGGTTCATCCGCATGACAAGGGGTTTGCCTAACGTTTGGCTTACCTCAATAAAACGCTCCCAAGATGGATGATGTCTAAGTATATAACCTACGACCAGCTTTTTATTGGCTTTGACTGCCGCATCTCTCACCCGCTCTGCTCCCTCTACCGTGGCAGCCAACGGCTTCTCTATGAACACATGACATCCTTTTTCAAAAGCCTTTACTGCGAAACTTTCATGGGTATCCGGATAAGTGGAAATGGCGACAGCATCTGGACGGGTGATCTCCAGCGCATCTTCATAATTGTCATACAAGGCATAGCCTCCGCCCAGCTTCTCGTTCAACACCTCTTTACTTTTTCCAGTAGACACTAGGCCACAAATTTCAAATCCATCCAATTGATGGTAAGCCAAGGCATGGGAGGCTCCCATGTTGCCACAACCCACTACAAGGATTCGTAAAGGTTTCGTTTGGTCAGTCATAGTTTAAATGATTAGTATGCTTTCAATTTTTCTCTAAAATAAACAAAGTAAATGAATATTTATGCCGCAGGACTCGATCCCGGTGAGAATCCATTAACTCCCCTGCTTCAAATATGCTATAAGATGTGCTAATTCTTCTTTGGTCATGTTTTGCTCTAGACCGTCGGGCATCAATGATAAGCCCGAATTTTGTAGGGTCACAATATTGCTTCGCAACACAGCTTCTTCCGTTCCAAAAGCAGTTCGCAGGCTGAGGCTATGATCAGTTTCCGCCAGCAACCAACCCGACAAGGTCCTTCCATCTTTGGTATCTACAGTTATGGCCTGATAAGAGGGTAACACCTCGTAATTCGGCACCAGTGTATGGAGTAATAAGGCATCTGCGGGCTGGTTGTTAACTCCGGAAAGGTCCGGTCCAACCTTGCCTCCCTCTCCTGCATAGGTGTGACAAGCTGAGCAGTGGGTTTGAAATACCGGCTTCCCTAGAGTAGCGTCAGCGGGTAAAGACAATACCTCCCGATAGGCTTCATAAACTTGCATTCTGCCACCTCCCTCTAAATCCTTAAAAACTATTGCCGCTCTTTCACTAATCTTCCGATCCTTATCGCTCAGTAATCTCTGTCTATGGGTGGAGGAAATTTCCGCCGGGTTGATCTGTCCTTGTTCAATGGCCTGAAATAGAACATCAGTAAATGCTGACTTTGCTACCAGGTTTTGTATAGCCGAGGACTTTAGCCGTGGGGTATATTGCTTCCATACGGTAGGGGCGGTAAGCAACAATGCTCCTTGGGGATCACCTAGCTTGCCCAAAGCAGCCATTGCTTCTAGCTGTATTTCGGGAGCATTTTGGGCGTCTAAAAGCCTTCCCAACGCAGTTCCAACCCTTTCAAATCTATCGTACCCCATAAGTGCGGTTGCATTTATCCGGGATGTCAGCACCTGGCCTGTATCCAAAGCAATATTTGCTGTTTGACTTATAAAGAACTCCAATGCGGCAGATGCCTCATCTTCACCCCATAAAGTGCTCAAAGCCCCTTTTTCTGAAGTCCCAACGGACTTGGCACTTGCACCCTGCACCAAGCCTAGTGCAGTAGCAATTCTCCACCCGGCTTCACCTTCATCCTTTACCACATCGTGAAACAATTTTTGACTTTCTTCAAGGGGATCCGCTTGCCCGACCAATAGCCCCAGATCCTGCATTACAGCAGCAAAGGCATTTTCTTTTGGAGAAGCGTGAGCCTTGAAGATCTTCAAAAATTCCTTCGACCGGTCAGCCACACCGCTTAAAACTGCTGCTCTTATCCACTTATCGCCCCCATTACGGGCAGCAATATTGGCCAAAGCCTTTGTGGCTTCTGTCACCTGGACCTCTCCCAGCATCAGCGCTGCAGCATATCGTACGCTCAACGCTTCGTCCGCTGCGGCTTGGCTTAGCATCGGAAGCATTTCGGGCTGTCTTTTCCAGAGCTGTTCTGCAGCCAAAATGGCTTGCTCTCGCACCGCAGCATGGGTGTCCTGCAGGAGTTGTTGAAGCGCTTCCGTTCGAAGTTGGTTCAAGGATTGCAGTAGCCACAATGCCCTCACGCGACTTTCAGGAAGGGATGCTTTAATAGCCAGTGCCTCAATCGCATCTGGCTCTATTTTAGTTGTCCTTTCTAGCAAAAGCCTATGCGCCGTAGCACGGATCCATTCTTGCTCTGACGCTAATGCCAGTATCAATTCGGAAGGAGTAGCACCTGAGCCGATACCATTGCCCATAGCCTGTTGCTGCTGATCAAAATCACCCTTTACGATACGGTAAATGCGCCCCTTATCCTTACCGCTCTCAAAGTCCAATCCACCCCGGGCTTCTTCGGGTACGTAAGAGGGGTGATCGATCACCTTCCTATGCATGTCGGCCAGATAAAGTGCACCTTCCGGCCCTTCTCCTAAAAAGACGGGATTAAACCAAGTGTCAGTTGATGAAAGGAATTCCCGATTTTCGTAGGGCAGGTGGGATTTAAAAGTCACCCCTTCCGGCTCAACAATTTGCCGCTGAACCAAGTTTTGTGCAGGCTCACAGATAAAAGCATTTCCTATATGTCGATCGTCCATGCCCGTACCTCGATAGATCAACAAGCCACAGGCGGAGGTAAATGTGCCTTTATGTGACAAGCCCATCAGTTTGGGAATAAAATCAGCAGATGTCACTGCCTTACTGATCGGAAACACTACTGCCTCTGCTTCTGCTTTGGCAACATTAACAACGGATTCATTGAACAACAGGTATGGATTTCTTCGGAGAAACCTAGGCTCCATAACAATGTGTTGCATGGGATGGCGGTTGGAAGTTCCAAAACGCCTTCCAAAGGCATCAAAGGCAAGTCCAAACTGGCTCCTCCCTCCTGTTGTCTCAAACTCAAAAGTCTCCGGATGAAATCTTCCATCGGTGGCTGAAAAAGAAACTGCAGGGCGATCTGGATGTTCAGGAGAATAAACATGGCCACCGTTTAAACCACTGGTGACATATATCCAGCCGTCCAGACCCAGAATAGGGTGGCTTACCCGGATTTGAGCCGTCTTGTCGCTATTAAAGCCTGTCAGCACTACCTTTTGTATGTCTGCAATGCCGTCTCCATCTGTATCCTTGAAATAATAAACATCCGGAGCACAAGTGACAAACACACCTCCTTTCCAAGGCAAAATTCCATTAGGATAGGTTAGTCCCGTAGCAAACTCCGACCGATGATCAAATTTTCCATCTCCATCCCGGTCTTCCAGCCGTGCGATCCTTCCCAAACGCGTAGGCGTACCACCTTCAGCAGGATCAGGATATCCGCGGTTTTCAACAACATATAAAATCCTGTTTTCATCGAAGGCGAAAGCTACCGGATCGATCACCAAAGGTTCAGCCGCAACAAGCTCAATCCTGAGTCCCGGCTCCAACCTTAATGTCGCCATATCTTCTTTTAGTGCAGCCGAATCTTTATAACTATACAATGCGGAGTTGACAGGATAGTCCTGTAAAGTGAATTCCACTTCTTCTGGTTCGCCTTCTTGCGGCTCCTCAGCTCCACAGGCCAAGGTCGTGCCCAAACACAAGCTTAAAACCGCCTTATAAAGATATTTTTTTAACAATGACGGAGCGGGATTACGCATTTCTACCTATTCAATCTTTGGTTTCAAGAGAGATTTACATTCCGATAACAGTCAATTTTTTAACCTCAATATTTTACTCAACTTGATATCTTTCACCCAGAGTTCGGCACCTTCTGCCTGGATCTGGATCCGACCTTTGCTAGGCTTTACGTTGGTAGCATGATTGACCAAGTTCCCATTTAAAAAGACAGTAATATCTTCGCCTGCTACAATACATTCCAGAAGGTTCCATTCCCCTACAGGCTTTTCCACGTCCTTTTCTCCCCTAAAATCAATTGTATCCTTCCATCCTGGATCCCTGCCCCACCAATTGATTCGGCCTTTGTTGATGGTGACCAAGTCCCCACCAGGCTGAAATACATGGCTCCTGCCCTGCAGCCCCTCGGAAACTGGGCTACTGATAGCGAAGCGATCCGTCCCATCACCCACTACAATGAAATCACCTGTGCCACCTTCTATCATTTGAACCTCTATGGAGTTCATCCAGGTGCCGGAGTAAGCACCATCTTCTCCGACTGAATGTACAAGTAGACCACTGTCTCTGGCTTTGTCACTACGACTGCCATAGGTCGGGCCGGCCCATTTAAATGCTAAGCTGATATGGTAATTTTGGTATTCTTTCTCGCTGGTGATACAGCCCCATTCTTCTCCGGTAATTCTGATTACCCCATCCTGAACCGTGAAAACATGAAGCGGATCATTGTTTTTACCCCTGTCTTTTAGGAACACATACCATCCTTTTAGGTCTTTTCCATTGAACAGATCTTTGCTTTTGCCCTTTGTATATTGGGCTCCTCCATAACCCTCTATGGTTTGAGCATGCAAGGTGTTGGGGCCTATCCACACAAGGCCTAGAACGATGAGAAACAGCTTGTAGAATCTTTTCATGGTAAATAAGATTATTCCAACGTGAGCAGGTTACACGATATTTAAACTATTACAGCACTTATTTGCGCAAAGCGTGGAGCAATTCCATCAATGTTTGGGTAATTTTGGTAGAGGCATTTTCTTCCATATAGCTCGATCTAGCCCGCCATGTCTCATAGCCTCCCAATCGATGGTGCTCGGGAGTGGGTAAATATCCGTTGTACCCGTTGGCCAAAGAAATAGTAAAAGTTGTGGAAAAAGGGCTTTTATCCTTCAGCTCTAAACCAATTTCCACAAAAACCTCTGCTGGTATGGCTGCAATAGCCAAGTCACCAATGCTGAAAGCTTGAAGAATGATTGGCTTTTCATCCGGAAAGTCGCTCATTAAAATGCTTTCTCTGGCATATATCTCTTCCATGGTCTTCATATTAGGCCCTTCTGCTGCTTGCATTATCTGTCGCGCCCTTTCCAAGTCCTTTTGATTAGGCTTTCTCACACCTACGCTAATCTCTTTATGTTGACGCGCTAACGGTACCCAGTCGTGGTATTGGATGCGCTGTACCGTCTTATAAGCTTCTGCAGCTACTGTGTTGGCTACTGTCTTCATTTGTGCATAGGGACCACTTGGCTTGGCTTGGCCACCACGAAAGTCAATATTATTAATATTGCCACTGGTACCATTGGACATAATAGCCACAAAAGGCGGCTGAATTCCGGGCACCGCCATCAGGTCACTCATTTTTTGTGCAAACATTCCATAATAATCCGCAGACACCTCTCCGGGCCCTGTTCCTCCGACATAATGCAAAGAATAATTGGCCAGTAATGCGATGGGTCTACCTTCAAGAGATTGAATAGCGACCACGGGAAGCTCGGGGTCGATCGGCCCTGCCGGCTCGAGCAAATCAGGGTTGCCCACACCCGGGTTCATCTTAATCTGATCAGTTCCCCCAAAGGGATTGGTAATTACCGTCCCTGGTTTCATCCGCCAGCGGCGGTTAAAAACCTGCGTGGGTTCATGACCTACTGCCCAGCCAATTCTTGCCGGCTCCAAATTTTCG
This sequence comes from Cyclobacteriaceae bacterium, assembly GCA_035303945.1. Taxonomy (GTDB): domain Bacteria; phylum Bacteroidota; class Bacteroidia; order Cytophagales; family Cyclobacteriaceae; genus DATGMS01. Next base: position 155,191 of record DATGQZ010000015.1, on the reverse strand, counting down.
TTTGCCCGAATCACTGCATCTGCGATTCGATGCTCTAAAAGCTTTAAATATTCAGGATCTGGATCACTTTGGAATACCGAACAAGCAGTACCTGCAGAATGCGTATGGGTAGCAGACATCAACATGTTTTCAACAGGAATTCCTGTAAATTCCTTTGCTCTTTGTTTGGCCGCATCCAACTGTTCCCTATAAATCATACAGAGATCTGACACCACCACCGCCAGTCGCGTGCTGCCATCGTCCAAAACGATGGATTTGGCAAAGGTGTCGTCATGAATAGTTCGGATCTTATGATCCTGCATACTTCCATTGATAGAGCTCCCCACGTTTGGAGTGATATTGCTCACAGCAGCGCCTGCTCTGAAAATTTTGCCCTCATTCTGCGGCAGGCCTTGTCCAACAGCCGAGCCTACCGAAAAAACCATGATTATGATGTCAATTACAAGGAGGTTCAAAAAGCTCTTCCCTCGTACAGTATAATATTTATTAGCCAGCATATGTCTTGAATTTTTCCATTCGTTTACGTAACCTCTTTCATATGCTCCATCTGCATCTTATACAGTAGGCATTTAGATGAAATCATTACAGTCAAAGCTATCCTTTGCTAAAGCCTGGTTCTACTACTATTATATGATTTTCTGGTACTTTTTTGCAGATTGCTGTCCGCTGTTCACTTTAGCTTAGAGAACAACTCCATTAGTTTTTCTACTATTTTATCCGATGCGTGCTCCTCTACCCGATTGGTGCTGATCCATGTTTCATATCCTCCCAATTGATGTTGGGCTGCACTGGGGAGGTATCCATAGCCTCCATTGGCCAAGCTTATGGTGAAGGTGTGTGCAAAGGGACTTTTGCGTTTGATCTCCAGCCCAATTTCCGCAAATGTCTCGAAAGGTATAGCCGCTACAGCCAAATCCCCAATGCTAAAGGCTTGCAGGATCACAGTAATCTGCTCGGGCCACTCTTCGGCAAACTGAATGATGCGCTGCGCATATATTTTTTCCAGTCTATGTTGGGGTTTGACGGAATCAGATTGGACCAATACCCTGCGTGACCGGGACAACAAATCTGCATCTACCCGACGAGTATGGAGCTTCAGTTCTGTTTTCGCCGCTTTCAATGGCACCCAATCCCGAAACTGCATCCCTTGGTAAACACGGTATACTTCCTTGGCTACCTCGTCGGCCACTGTCCTCATTTTAGTATAGGGAGGGTGCTTTTCCGCTGGACCCATAACATTAATATTGTTTATATCTCCGGATGTCCCATTGCTCATCATCGCGATGAAGGGCGGATCCTGACGATCAGCATCAAGTAACTGCTTTATGCGATCCGCAAATAGTCCGAAATAGTCTGCTGAAACATGGTCTGCGGGCACACCTCCTACATAATGGAGAGAATAATTAGCCAACAAAGCCACGGGCTTGCCAGATAGGTTACGCAACGACACAAAGTAGACTTCTGGATCAGTAGGCCCCGCAGGTTCCGCTAAATTGGGATTAGCCACTCCAGGATTCATTATTACTTTATCTTGGCCACCCATGGGGTTAGGCATAGGCGTGCCAGGTTTCATCTTCCATCGCCGATTAAAAACATGCTGTGGCACCTGGCCTGCACCCCAAGCAATTTGCACTGGCTCCAGATTGTTGATCGCCACCTTCACGCCATCTACAATCCTGCTCACGACAAAACGTTGATAATCATCCAATGGCTTATCAACATTCCAGCCTCTCCGCGCATCACTTAGCCCACTGGCACTCGTGGCAGAGTGCGTATGCGTGGCCGACATCATCATATGCGCCGCCGGAATGCCTGTGTCCTTTTCAAGGCTGCGCTTGGCTTCATCAAAAACTTCCCGGTTGATGCTGAGGTTATCGACCACCACCCATACCAGCCGCGTTTCGCCGTTGTCTAAGACCAACTGCCTGCTATGTAGCTCATCATGTATATGGTTGGCAATCGGATCTCCAAATCCACCCACCAAGACACCCCCTAAAGCTGGTGTAATATTGGTCTTTGAAGCTCCAGCTAGCAAGGGTTGGGGAGGAGCAGATTGTGCCATCGATAAAGGACAAGGAATCAGCAGCGAGCATAATCCCCACAACATCCATCGCTTTCGAATGATTGAGGTTTTCGTGGCATTGACAAGCCAGGTAAAAATGTAGAAAGCAAGTCTCATCAACTGGAAGTTAGCTAAAGGTTATTGTCCAAAAGATAGGACGCTTCAAATTACCCGCTCAGATAGACGGTGCAACTATTGTCTATCAGCATGTTCAAAAATACCTATTCCCAAACTATGAGTCTTCTACTATTTTACCACATCCTAATATTTTTTTACTCAGCATTGACTGTTGCCTTATTGGACCTGCTATGCTACTTGAGCGATATTGACAGTCTTCCGGTAAGCTGTGGGCGTCATTTTTTTATGCTTTTTAAATTGCCTGTTGAAATTGGCTAGGTTGTTAAAGCCACAGGCATAGGCTACATCAACAATGTTTTGATCATTCAGCGATAACAGCTTGCAAGCATGACCTATACGCACCGCATTCAGATATTCCACGAAGGTCATCCTATACTGCTCCTTAAAAAAATTACAAAAAGTAGTCACCGCCATGTTCGCAACCTGCGCCACTTGGGGCAAACTGATATCTTCATCAAAATGCTCAAGAATAAATTGATTGATTTTTGTAAACCGGTCATTTTTGGGGACTGGGAAATCAGCCTGTCTTGGACTTGACAACAACTGATAATCTTGCGTTTGAGATAAAATATCGAAGATGGAAAGGAGGCTGGAAAGCCTTTGCAAACCATTCATATTTAGCATTCCTACCATCAGTGCGCTCAGTTGATCCCGAGTTGGCCCCTTCAGTACCATCCCCCTTTTTGTATGTGAAAAAAAACTTTTCAAGCCTTCCATTTCCGGAATGTCTAAAAAATCTTTGCCTAGAAAATCTTCTCGAAAATGAATTACAATGGCATCAGCCTCCTCCTTTGCCGTACCGGTGAAGTAGTGAGCATCATTTACCCAGACATGAGGTAAGTAAGGTCCCATACAAACCAAATCACCTTCCTGAAAATAGCCGATGTGGTCCCCCACCATTCTTTTGCCTGAACTTTTCAAAATCAATACGAGTTCGTACTCGGGATGATAGTGCCAAGGACATGGAAAATAAGACCCTTTCTCACGAAAAACCACAAAAGATTTATCTATTTCCTGGGGCAGTCTAACTTCTATTGATTTCATGCTTTTGTCAAAATGCAATTTGAAATCAATAAAATATAGGAAAGTATTGAAATAAAAAAGCGTAAAGATCGGCAAAAGTCAAATAAGGCTATGTTCGGCTGACCAAACGGTGGCATAGCATTTATCTTTCTCTTGCTTCAACCAATCGCTCTATGCGATATGGAAGGGCTTCCAAAAAGGCTATGAGATCTTCCAGCTCCTTCTGACTCAGTTGCTGATCAAGTCCTGGAGGCATCATCGAAACGTGATGGGGCTCGAGAGAGCGGATATCGACACGGGGAATTCTTATACCAGGAGCAGGTCCTACGGTCAGAATAACAGCATCAGACAATTGCTCCGAGATAATTCCTGTGTATTCGTTATCATGAGTCAAAACCTTGTATGTTTCATATTCTCTGGCAAAGCTGGCATCGGGATACATGATCGCTTCCAGCAAGTCGTGCCGAGAGCGAATTTCACCAATATTTGTCAAATCTGGTCCAAATGTACCACCTTCCAAACCCACTGCATGACAGGTAGAACAAGCAGCCTTACCAAAAAACAGTTTCCTGCCTTCACCGACATCTCCTTTGCCAAGGGATTTTTCCATGTGCTCCAGTTTCGTATAACGTTCCGCATGCCGCTGTTTCAATGCAGTAATTAAAGGTTCCGCCCTCTGCCGCACTGAAGGGGGATAAGATGCAAACAGCCGTAGCACATCCTGCTCGGAAAGATTAGCCAACCGCTCTTCTGATGAACTCAAGGCCGCTAACAATGCCTCTCCAACTTCAGGATTGCTAGTTCCCTGCAAGGCGTCGACCATACTGGGCAACAAAAACAACGCTGCGCTGGGAAGGTAATCCCTGGCCAATTGCAGAAGCTGTCCATCGCTCAACTCAGCCCTTGCTAAAGATCTTACCGCCGCCTGACGAACAGGAGATTCTGTAGTTGGTCCTAGGGCCCGCAGCACCAACTCGAATTCTTTTTCAGAAAGCTTGGGATCTGACATCAGCCGAGCATCTAGGGCTTTCAGGCGAACCGCCTCAGCTAGATGATCTGCCAAAATAATTTCTTGGAGATTTCCGCTTAAAACAGAAAGATTGCGTGACCCAATAAGGTCTAGGGCAGCCACCTGTACTCTGCCCTCACTGTCTTTCAACAAAGCTTTCAATGCATTAAGCCAAGACTGTGGAAAGATTTTTTGTGGACTAACGCCTATAGTTCTCAACAGCATCAGCTTTTGATCAGAAGGAATTTCAGGTCGAAGGAGTTTGGCAGCAATCAATTCCTGAAGCTGCGGGCTGGCGATGAAGGTTACTAACAAACGTTCTAAAGGTACCAGACCATGGCCATCGGCTTCATCAAGTTTTACGCGAATAAAATCGGCAACAACGTCTCCCCATTCCGGATGATGGGCGGCCAGCCACACGCCGGTATGCTGCAAGAGCGTATCTTGGCTCGACAAAAATGCTGCTAGATACTTTTCCTCCAAAGATCCATTTTCCATTTGATCCAAAGCAATGGCAGCGGCCCTCCGCACCTTTGCAGAAGCATGGCTTAACGCAGCGTACAAAGGCTCGGGCTTGTTTATTACCATTAAGGCATTGATAATAGCATGTTCTACAAACCGGTCGTTCGTTTTCGCCGCAGCCTCCAATAAGTCTTGAACAGCACTGCTGTCACCAATCTGGCCAAGAGCAGTAGCAGCCTGTCTACGGACAGCTGTCTGCTCATCCAGCAGCAGCTCAGCCAAAGGCATTACCGCATCAGTTTCCTTCATCAAACCCAACACCCGTGCTGCAGCAGTCCTCACCAATGGGCTGCTGTCCTTCAGGGATGCTACTATCCCAGATATAGATTGAGAGTCAGAAGCGCGGTACATTCCGAAGACCGCAGCAACGCGAACTTCCTCATCGGCAGACTCCATCGCCTGCTCGAATGCTTGAGCCGCGTCAGGGCCTCTGCTGACCAGGATTTCTAATGCGCGCTCCCTTACGGCAATCCTCGGATCAGAGAGGTATTGCACCAGATCACCACCAGATAGATTCAGCCAGTCAATGCTGAGCCCCCTGGGATCATCTGGATAATATACCCCTAGTTTTCTAATCCTATATATCCCTCCTCTTACATCTGGTTTCGCTACTCGTGAAAGGGGACAACCTTCGATAAACCAGCCCCCCGTCAATACGACCAGTAAACTCCCATCAGCATCCTGAAGTACATCTGTAGGATGAGTATCAGGACTTGTGGAGGTAATAAAAGCCTCATCATCTGTTTGGAAAGTGCCACCATATGGGTTTAACACGTGCCGCATGATGCGTCCTGTATTAAATTCTGCACTAAATAAGTTGTCCTTATATGCAGCACCCCAGCCATCACCCTTATAACGCATCAATCCTGAGGGTGCTACCCGAGGCAGTGGGGTCATCACAGGCATCAGTTCACCGCTCAGCCGCAGTTTGTCATCCTGAATGACTTGATTGGGTTTGGGATACACCCCGCCTTCTACCCAATGCATCAACGCATCCCGCTGGCCATCTTGGGGATCTGTAAAATAGGTCATGGTCCCAATTGTTTCACCTGAGGATGTAAAGGCTATTTCTATAGCATTGTCGAAGCCGCCGCCGGCATATGATTCCAGTTGGCTTCCATCCGGGAGGCTTCTCCAAATCCTCGCCCCTTTGCCCTGAAGGGTATTTCCATCCTGTGTCTGAATGGCAAAGCCTCGTCGGGCATCCGCCATATAAAACCAACCATCTGGCCCAATAAAGGGGCCGCTTAAGGTGGCAGCATTGGCGTGAAGGGTCCACCCGGTAAGAATAACTTCCCGCTTCTCTGCCACGCCATCGCCATCCACGTCAGTTAGCTTAAGCAGGTTGGGTGGAGCCGCTGTATACAAACTTCCTTGATAAAACGCACCGCCCATGGGCAGGGGAATGCTGTCAGCAAAAATGGTACTGCTATCAAACCTCCCGTCTCCGTCAGTATCCAACAGGAGACGAATATGATAAGTCGGCTGATGCAACATAGAGTCAGTACCCATGGTATTGGGTTCGGTGGATTCAAAAACAAAAAGCCGCCCATGCTCATCAAAGGAGGCAAACATGGGATAGGACAGCAGATCTGCCGGCACGGCCTCTTCAATGGTAAAACCTTCGGGAACAATCAATGTAGCCAACTCCCTGCTTTTGGGCGCTGTCCGGGAACAAGCGCTAAATCCTAAAATCAGGCTGCAAGCAAAAAGGATAAGGAAAAACTTTGGGGGAAGACAGAACAAGCATTTCATGAACCTGGCATTTTACTCGGAGGATAAGGTCAGCAGGTAAACTTATCCAATGGCTCTGAGAAGTAATTCTACTATTTTTTATAAAACTGGTATTATTTTACAATGGCTAAACTTCCCATTCTTTAAGTGCTTCTTTGGATTGAAACTCGATTTTTGCCGTTTCTACCTTTTTTTGATGTTCTGTTTTCAGTTGATTGAGGTACAGGTCTTTATCAATAGATAAGGAGGTTTCCTGTTCCCGAATGGCCAGAAAATGCTGCAGCCTCCCTTTGCTCTGCTCTCTACTCTTGGTCAATAGCTCCTCGTTAAAGAGTAAAAGTTCTTCTTCGTGTTTTTCCAAAAAGTAATCATAGGGACCTTTTTCTGCCAAAAGCTTGACGAAGATAGGAGCGGTCTCCACGGCGACAAATAAGAGAATAATGAACAAATTTGCCATGTACATAGCTTTACTCTGCGTTGTGAGTTGGCCTAAAGCTTCTATTCTCGCGGCCATGCCATCATATTGGTCGATTCCCGGCTGCTGCTTTTCGAATTCGGCTTGACGCAGTGCAAGGAGTTCCCTTCCTTGCCGTTCAAGCTCATCTATTCTTGCCTGATTTCTTTCATTGGTCTCTCTATAGTCTCTTTCCGCGTCGTTAAGTTGTTCTTCTTTCTTTGCCGCATTAATTCCTAATCCCCTCAGCCCAGTGGTGCCGGCTGTCTTATTCCCGAAACGCTCATCATCGTACTCCTGCTGCTTTTGATCCCGAAATGCTGCTTTTTCTCGTATCTCCTGCCGCAAGGTGCTCACGGCGCTATCCAATTGCTGTATCTCGGGGAAGCCTTCTTCCAATCGGGCTTTGGTTTCTATCAATGCCAATGCCTTGCCTTCATCCAACTTCCGGTTAATCTCCTTTTCGAAGATTTTTAATTCTAATGGCTTGGAAATTACCAGAGCCAGGATTACGGCCAATGCAAGCCGCGGAATAGCCAGTTTCCATTCCGACCAGATGCTGTTTTTCTTTCTCATACTGGACACAATGAAGCGGTCCAAGTTAAATATCAGCAGCCCCCATAACAGTCCAAAAAAGATTGCCATCCAAACGGTGTCAAAGACCGTGTAAAGGGCATATCCTGCTGATAAGGCTGCCAAGATCCCGGTAAACAAGACTGCCCCTCCTATCCCTATATACTTATTGGTTTCCGAGGGACTTCTCCTGATTAACGGAACAAAAACGCCACTGCAAAACCAGAGAAATTCTTTAATTTTGTTCATGCTGTCTTTCCTTAGGATAGATGATGCTGGCTAGCAATTTCAAAAAAGAAGCTAGAAATGTAAATCTATACCTATATTGAGGAGGAATTTCGAATATGTGACAGAAAGGGTGCTATTTGACGTAAATGTCGTGATATTGGGGACGGAAATGTTTTCTTGTATCAAAAAGACCGCAAGGCGGAAAGCGAACAGTGATCAAGATTGTTCGCTATATTGCCCGCTAATGAACCATCAATAATTCTATTAATTAAACCAAAATTGATTTTATGAATATGTCTTCAGTTTTTTTTAGACTCTGTTTTCTTGCATTACTCACTTTTGGCTTTTGCTCTCATGCATTAGCCCAGGATCCTCTTCGGTTTCAAAAAGAAGTTGACGAAATAAGAACTAAATATCCGCCCTCCGAGCGGCGAGAGGATTTGATCCTATTTACCGGTAGTTCGAGTATTAAAATGTGGAAGGATCTGCACAGCTATTTCCCCCATCATGAAGTGATAAATGCAGGGTTTGGGGGCTCTCAAACTTTCGAGTTGCTACATTATGTGAATGAGCTTATTCTTGATTATAAGCCAAAAAAGGTGTTTATCTATGAAGGAGATAATGACATTTCTTCAGGAAAATCATCTGTTCAAATACTGCTTTCCATGCATGAGTTGGTAGAAACTATTCATGAAGACTTGCCTGATACGGAAATCTTGCTGATCAGTGCCAAGCCCAGCATTTCAAGATGGCATCTGGCAGACCAGTATAAAGATCTCAATCAACATTTTGAGGAGTACAGCAAGCTGTTTGATTATGTAGAGTATGTCAATGTCTGGGACATCATGCTCGATATGGATGGAAAGCCCAGGGCAGATATATTCTTAGAGGACAAACTTCATATGAATAATAAGGGGTACGACTTATGGGCTGAGGTTGTAAAAAGTCACATGGACTAACTAGCAAAAGCGGGAGCATGGCTTAGCCTAACTCCCGCTTTTGCCAATTATTTTTTGAAAATATTTCCCAATCCACCCAATAGGTCCCCCGCTTTACCTAGTAGCCCTCCAGAGGCCAAAGCTTTGCTCAAACTATCTTTGTCCACTTTACCACCCAGCATTGATGAGATTTTAGTTAGCACCAAGGGCAACACATAGTTGCTGATCTGTGTGGCCAGATCTGGCGTCAAGCCCAGCCTCTGGGTATAATCCCCCGCCAATTTGCTGGTGAGGGACTTAAATATAGGACTAGTTTCAGCTCCGTTGTTGAACATTGCCAACAAACCGTCTAAGTTACCTTTGCTGATTTCATGAGAAACCCCTTCCTGTAAGGAATCCTTCGTAGTATCCACGGCTTTATTTCCCATGTCCTGATTAAGGCCAAACTTTTCTGTAACGGCGGATAGGACCTCGGGAGCAATATTTTTTACAATGCTATTTAACATGTTGTTAGGGTTTAATTTGAACAAATTTGTGGTTGTATAGGCAAAAATGTGACCACATTTAATGCTTATTTTGGTGAGGGCATTCGGGAAAAGCAATAAAACCCATCAGGAGTTGATTGATTATCTCAACGAAAATCATCTTCTTTACGAAAAAAATCGCAGACCACTGATGTACAAACCATCCTTTAACTTCCTCCTATTCGCCACTTTTATTTGCTTCGTTATCAGCTTTTTAGGAAATATCAAACATACGGTGGGCCAGGTCCAACCAAATCTCGGACAGGCTTCCCGATTGATGCGCGAGGCCTTGACAGCTATGGAGGCCAACGATTATCAAACCGCCAACACACGCTTTAGGCAGATTATAGACAGCAATGCCCCTATTCCTCCGGAGATGCCGTACTATTTTGCAGAAACGCTTTATGAACTTAAACAATATGACAACAGTGCCAATTTTCTACATAAATATCTAGAAATAAACGGTTTCAAAGGAAATAATTATACCTATGCAAAGGAGCTTGAACAAAAGTTAAAAAAGCCTTTAGATGAAATCCGAGCTTGTGAGTACTGTGATAGAAGGGGATATCGATACAAAACCTGCTTTACCTGTGAGGGAAGCAAAGAGATTCAACAGGATTGCTCCTATTGTAAGGGAAAGGGTATTATCGGCTGTAGCAGATGTGCAGGATCCGGTTTGGTAACTAAGAAGAACGTTTTTAATATCCTTGAATATTTTGAATGTGAAAGATGCGATGGGAACGGCAGACTCACATGCCCAACTTGTCAAGGAACGAAACTTGAAGTCAGTGCCTGCAAAACCTGTCAAGGAAGCGGGAGGCTGAATTCGGAAAAAATCTGCGACCATACAGCGGAAACAGAATAAAAAAACCCCCTTCAAAATCGGAAGGGGGATTTTCTGCTGACCAAGTCCCTGAGCAAAATTCAGCCGCTTATTGGCAATACGTTTCCAGAGCTTGATCCGCCTGTAGATAATTAAGGGATGCAGCCAATTTAAAGTCTGCGCAGGCTCCTCTTGTCTGCTTGGTAGCCTGCTTCAACATGCCCCTATAATAATAAGCCTGCCCAAAGTCGTCATCAATTTTTATGGCTGTGTTATATTCTGCCATGGCGTTCTCTGTATTGCCGAGCAGGTGGTAAGCCCTCCCCTTTAAAAAGAAAGCCATAGCAGGTGCGCCAGGAATCTCGGTAGCGTAATTGGCATATTGCAGAGCCATCTCGTTGTCCTTCCGCTTTTGGTATAGGTTAGATAAACTCATCAACACCTGAATGTTTCTTGAATCCAAGTCAAATGAAGCTTTGTAGTCTTTTTCTGCTTCATCGAGTCGCCCAAGCTCTTCATAGGCACGACCACGTTTGTAAAATGCATTGGCATTTTTGGCATTTTTAGCTACTACCTCACTGTAAGCGTCTATGGCTTCTTGATATTGTTGTTTGGCAAAAAACTGATCCCCTTGATTGGAATCGCTCTCCGAGCAGGAAAGGAGGACCAACAAGGGGATAAGAAATGTAAATACTTTGGTTTCTAATTTCATAAATTGGTTTATACTGCAACATTATTTTCTCTTAATGCATCATTAAGAGAAGTTTTAAGATCGGTTGATGCCTTTCTTTTGCCGATGATCAATGCGCAAGGAACTTGGAATTCACCTGCAGCGAATTTTTTAGGAAGTGATCCAGGAATGACTACAGACCGCTCTGGGACATAACCCCGGTATGCTATCGGTTCGTCCCCCGTCACGTCAATAATTTTAGAACTTGCAGTCAATGTAACACCGGCACCTATTACTGCCTCTTTGCCTACCCTGACTCCTTCCACAATAATTGCCCGCGATCCAACGAATGCATTGTCTTCAACAATCACTGGCGCTGCCTGAATTGGCTCCAAAACCCCACCTATGCCCACGCCGCCACTTAAGTGGACATTTTTTCCAATTTGTGCACAAGATCCAACAGTAGCCCAAGTATCTACCATGGTACCACTGTCGACATAAGCTCCTATATTAACATAGGAGGGCATCATAACTACACCGCTTGCAAGAAACGCGCCATATCTCGCAACAGCATGAGGAACCACCCGAACACCCTGTTTGGCATAGTTGGTTTTGAGGGCCATCTTGTCGTGGAATTCAAAGGGTCCAACTTCAATGGTCTTCATCTGCTGGATGGGGAAATAAAGGATGACGGCTTTCTTCACCCAGTCGTTAACTTTCCAATTGCCATCTTCCGATGGTTCAGCGACTCTGAGCATACCACTGTCCAAATCCGCAATAACTGCTTTAATTGCGATCTGCACTTCTTTTTCCTGCAGCAATGACCTGTCTTCCCAGGCTTTCTCTATGATTGTTATCAATTCCATTGTTTTCATTTAATTTTCTTGGTAAATATCAGGATGAACAAAACTAGGATCGTAATCGCGTCGGTACTTAAGCCGGTCACCGAACCCCGTGCGTTCAGCAAGCTGGCTTTATCATTGCGTGAAACAAACAAATACCGCATTAACATCATAGGTTTTTGTTCAAAAAAAAGCCAAACCGTTGATGACATCGGCTTCACCGCCATCTTTTGCCGAAAACGGACACATATTTCCAGACTTTTTGCCTCATTAAAATTCCTTCGGGTGCTATTCCAGGACACACCCGCCGTGGTTATCGTCACCACCTACGAGCTACTCCCTGCCGCTTTGCTGGGTAAGGCTATGCTGCGATTTAAGCTTGTTTACGATATGCAGGAAAACTACGCACAAAACATCCTGCTCAACCATAGCACCCCGAACATTTTACGTCGTCTACTGGCAGGAATAGTTCGCGGCGTCGAACGAACGGCCCATCCTTGGGTGGATCATTACTTTTTTGCCGAGCAAGTTTATGCGCGTCAATTTCAGCACATCAACAAATTTTCGGTGATTGAAAATAAATTCACCCCACCCTTCCCACTATCACCACTAGACACAGTGATTCCCGTGCCTCCCCACTTTGTGATCTCGGGTACAATTACGCCTGTTTATGGAATAGAAAAGGCAGTACTTTGGTTCCTTGCGCTACAGGAACACCTCCCAGAAGCTACGCTGACGATTATTGGACATGTACCACTGGAGGCGTTCAGAAAGAAACTCATAGCCTGGGCGGCACTTCATCACAATATTTACCTCCAGATATCGACACACCCAATTGACTACCATTTAATTTTGAATGCTGTTCAACAGGCTGCGGTTGTTTTGATGCCCTATGAATTAGTGGAAAGCATACGCTATAAAATACCGTCCAAATTGTACGAAAGTGTAGCACTAAGAAAACCCCTTATCATATCTGAAAATCCTAGCTGGAGCCAAATCGTGGACTATTATCCTGCCGGGATTTCTATAGACTTTACCAAAACAGATAATGCAGTTATCGATTTTCAAACCTTACAGGCTCGCCGACTTTACCGCATTTCTCCGGGCCCCGAGGTTCAATGGGAAGGTGAAGCAGGAAAGTTAGTCCGTGTACTGGAAGATCTTGTTCAGTAAAGATATCCACACCGCTGCTTCTTTATTCGTCGTATCACCATACCGCCCTCGCGCCAGAAGCAAGGTAAGCAAGAAATTCACCCATCTGTAATAAGCTTAACACCAACATTTTATAGTTTTTTAGTCTAAGCTAATTTTATTTATTGATAGAACTAAATCGACCTTCACACATTATCTTGAGTTATCCACAGTCATTTTAGATATAAACGTAATATTTTTTTAGAATCAACTAAACCTTATATTTGTGGTAGAAATGATAATAACATGACGATACTTACTTCTGCTGAAGAGAATTACCTGAAGTCGATTTACCACCTTTCGGAAGGCGGAAAAAGGAATGTTTCAACTAATGATATCTCCAATGAGATAAAGACCAAGCCTGCTTCTGTAAGTGACATGCTGAGAAAGCTGGCCGAAAAAGAAGTCATCCACTACCGCAAATACTACGGTGTCAACATAACCGAAGAAGGAAAAAAAATGGCGCTCCAGATTATCCGAAAGCACCGCCTTTGGGAGGTATTTTTAGTGGAAAAGCTAAAGTTCAGTTGGGACGAAGTGCATGAGGTTGCGGAGGAGCTGGAACATATTAAGTCCCCCATTCTAATGCAACGTCTGGATGAATTTCTGGACTATCCACGTTTCGATCCGCATGGTGACCCCATACCTGACGAATATGGAGACCTTCGCTCCCGCCCACGTATCCCCCTGAACGAGCTGGAGGTACATGATACAGGACAGATTGTAGCCGTCAAGGATAGCAGCGCTTCATTCCTGAGGTATTTGGATAAAGTTGGTGCCTATATTGGAGCCAGGGTAAAAATCCTGGACAAAGTGGACTTTGACGGATCTGTCGAGATCCTGGTGGACAACAAAAAGAACCTGTTTATGTCTAGAGATGTCGCGGCAAATATTCTCGTTCTCCAACAATGAAAAAGTGGCTCCTCCCCTACCTCCTTCCCTTGGTATGCCTATGTATTTCCTCTTGTAAGTGGCATGATCCCACCAGTCAGGAAAGGTACGCCATTGTCACAACCACAAATATTTTAGCAGACGGGGTAAAGGCCCTGGTTAGGGATAGTGCGGATGTTATCCCCATGATGGCAATAGGCGTAGATCCCCACCTCTACAAAGCCTCTCAAAGGGATTTAGATTTATTGTTAGGAGCAGACCTGGTGGTGTTTCATGGGCTTCATCTGGAGGGAAAAATGGCGGAAGTGCTGCGGAAATATGCTAGAACCCATGATGTCATTGACCAGGGCGCATTGATTCCCCCCGAACTGTTGCTTACCGATCCAGCGTTGAATAGTACTGATCCTCACATTTGGTTTGATGTGGCACTATGGAAACAAGCTCTGACAGCAACGGCATCCCAACTGGTCGAAAGGAAGCCGGAATGGCAGGAATACATTCAGCATAATTTAGCTGCCTATCAACAGCAATTAGACTCCCTACACCGGCACACCAGAGAAGCGATCAAAGCAGTAACGGCCAAGGGACAGGTGCTGATCACTGCTCATGATGCCTTTTCCTATTTCGGCAGAGCGTATCGCATTGAGGTAAGGGGTTTGCAAGGCTTGTCCACCTTGAGTGAGCCAGGCCTCAGAGATGTTTCCGAATTGGTCAACTATATTATTGAAAAAGACATTAAGGCGATTTTTGTAGAGCAATCCATCTCCCCGAAAGCCTTGGCTGCTGTAGTCGAAGGCTGTAGGAAGCGAGGCCACACTGTCAGGCTTGCTGGCCCCCTTTACACGGATAGCTTGGGAGAGGCTGGGGCTGAAGCCGGCACTTACGTTGACATGGTCAGTGCCAATGTTAAAAGTATTGTAGAAAACCTGCAGTAAGATGATAGAACAAGTACAGGCTCCTGTTGTTGAAGTGCATGATCTAACGGCGAGCTACCACCAAAATCCGGTTCTTTGGAATGTGGACCTCAGTCTCCCGGCAGGGGCTTTGGTAGGTATATTAGGCCCCAATGGCGCCGGAAAATCAACCTTAATAAAAGCCATAATGGGCCTGCTGGAACTTAACAGTGGCTACGTGAAGCTTTTTAACCAAGACCTTGATCAGGTAAGAAAGCGTGTAAGCTATGTTCCTCAGCGGGAATCGGTGGATTGGGACTTTCCCGCATCCGCATTGGATGTGGTCATAATGGGAACCTACCATAAGCTCGGCTTTTTCAGGCGTCCCGGCAAAAAAGAAATAGCCTTGGCAATGGCTTGCTTGGAAAAAGTAAATATGGCAGCATATGCTGACCGCCAGATAAGTGAATTGTCCGGCGGTCAACAACAGCGCGTGTTCCTTGCTCGTTCCCTTGCACAGGAAGCAGATATTTACTTTATGGATGAACCGTTTGCCGGGGTGGATATCAGTACAGAAAAGGCCATTATACGCCTCCTGAAGGAGATGAGTGCTTCGGGGAAGACAGTAGTTGTCGTGCATCATGACATCTACTCTGCCAGTGAATATTTTGATTGGATCATTCTGCTCAACCTGCATCTCATCGCCTCAGGAAAAACAGAAAACGTGCTGACGGATGAGCTTCTCCAAAAAACCTACGGCGGAAAGCTTTCTTTACTCACTGACGTTGGCAACTTGATTAAAAAGAGCACTATTGATCCGCTAAAAAGTTAGTATGGAAGATTTTCTTTACTTCTTTTCATTCCAGGACCCCAATGTGGTTTTTGTAGTGGTGGGCATATCCTTTCTTTCGGTTAGTGCTGCCATGGTAGGTACGTTTACCTTCTTGGATAAGAAAGCGCTAATCGGAGATGCCATATCCCATGCTGTGCTTCCAGGGGTATGTTTGGCCTTTATGGCTGCTGGCAACAAGAATCCCTATTGGATTGTAGCAGGTGCCTTTGCCACCGGTGCATTAGCCACTTATACCATCTCCTGGATCAGCCAAAAAACCAAATTGAAAGAGGATACGGTAATTGCTGCGGTTCTTTCAATATATTTTGGGATAGGCATCGTCTTTATGACAAAGCTGCAACAAACCGGTAATGCGGCATTATCCGGTTTGGACCATTTCCTTTTTGGCAACGCCATATCAATTGTGGGTGATGATGTATGGGTATACGGCACACTTGCGCTGCTCACCATCTTCGCGATATTGTCTTTTTACAAAGAATTTCAGCTTCTTGTATTTAATAAAGACTTCGCCAAGGCCCTTGGACTCCCTGTGAAGCGTCTTGAATTTTTTTTCAATTCATTGATGGTGCTTGCAGTGGTTACAGGTATCCAAGCGATTGGAGTAGTGCTAATGGCTGCTTTACTAATTACACCTGCTGCTGCTGCTCGATTTTGGACCGACCGTTTGGGCATGATGTTGGTTATTGCCGTACTTACTGCACTGTTCGCGGGAATCGGGGGAGCCTATATCTCCTTTACCATACCTAATATGCCAACAGGCCCCTGGGTAGTCGTTGTCCTGTCTATTGTTGCTTTTGCCTCATTTCTCTTCTCACCTAAAAAAGGATTGGTCAGTCGATGGATCGCTACGCGAAGCTATCAGCGGAAAATTCATCAAGACCATATTCTAAAAGCACTCTATCACGCAAAAGAAAAGCAGTTGGAGGGATTGCCTTTGGCCGATATCATGAAGCATTTTCCCCACAAGGCGCAGGAAACCAAAGATTCTATTAAACATTTAAATAGAATTGGTTATATATCTGATAACGTGGGATTTATCTCCTTAACCACAAGAGGAGCTAGAGAAGCGGAACGGCTTGTTCGGCTACATCGGTTGTGGGAGCTTTATCTGGCGGAGCATGTCAACATCGCCACCGACCATGTGCATGATATGGCGGGAAAAATAGAGCATTTTTTGACGCCTGAAATTGAAGCCAAGCTTGACGCAAAACTGAACTATCCCGATAAGGATCCTCACCAATCTAATATTCCAAGAGAAAAATGAGTTTTGACCAAAATGCTTTTCTGATCATTGTCACCGGTTCGCTGATTGCCATCTCATGCGGATTATTGGGGACTTTTTTAATGCTGCGCAAAATGGCGATGACCGGGGATGCTATTTCTCATGCGGTGCTTCCAGGCATTGTGATAGCCTTTCTCATTTCAGGCAGCCGAGAAGGTTTCGCCATGATTATCGGAGCTGGAGGTTTTGGTGTAATAGCCACTGTGTTGATAGAATACCTGGTGACCAAGGTCCATCTTCAAGCAGATGCATCTATAGGAGTTACTTTTACGCTCCTATTTGCGATGGGGATTATTTTGATTACTTATTTCGCTGGGGAGGTTGATTTGGATCAGGACTGCGTTCTTTATGGCGAAATTGCTTATATTCCCATAGATCTGTGGATTATATCCCATCAGAAGATTATGGGTCCAAGGGTAACTTACCTTGCTTTACTAAACCTCGTTTTAGTGGCAACCTTTATTATCCTGTTCTACAAAGAATTAAAACTTAGCACTTTTGATAAACAGTTTGCCACTACCATTGGCCTTTCTACCACTGTTGTAAATTATGGATTAATGGGAATGGTTTCCTATACCACGGTAAGTTCGTTTGAAGCTGTAGGCGCCATTTTGGTGGTAGCTTTTTTGGCAGTGCCTCCAGCCATTTCCTATCTCTGGACCAAGCAATTAAAAAAGCTGCTTTTCCTAACAATGCTTATTGGTATCGGTATCTCGTTTTTCGGCTACTACTTCGCATACTACATGAACAGCTCTATAGCGGGAGGAATGGCTACAGTGGCGGGCCTGCTGCTGTTCCTAAGCATACTGGCCACCCGTTATTACCTGAGAAGAACTTCATTATATAAAAACTAAGTAGTTTTACGTATAACATATCCAAGCGTTAACTCACTACATGACAAAGTGTCACAACCGAAAGGATCATCAAGTATTGGTTTAACCCATGTAGTACATTGAATTAGTTTCCAACAAATTGATACGAATGGAACTTGCTGCTTTCAGCACCTATATTTTCTATTGCAGCAATTAAACTTTTAAAATTGTTCGGAATTAAATATTTTCATGGGATGTATAAACCCAAAATATTGCCGACATGAAATATCATTCCCCCCCTGTTTTAGCCTTTGCATTGTTTTTTATATTCTCCCTGCAGATGCCATCCCTGGCTCAAATCCAGATGCCTGCCGCCAGCCCAGCGGCTTATGTCTCACAAGTTGTAGGCTTCACTAAAATTAGTATTGACTATTCCTCCCCTGCTGTCAAAGGACGAAAAGTTTTTGGAGACCTAGAAAAATTTGGCGTGCCTTGGCGGGCCGGCGCCAACAACCCCACTACCATTGAGTTTAGTACTTCAGTAAATGTGGGAGGCAAGGATTTGGCACCGGGCAAATACACAGTTTTTATTACACCCAGGGAATTCGGCAGTTGGTCTATCCACCTGAATAGCAAAGGGAATGCGATCTATGCCTATATGACTGATGGCAAAGTGGATGTCGATGCCTTGCTACAGGATGATGCCGTAACCCTAGAAGCAACACCGGAAATTAGTAATAACAGCAAGGAAAGGTTATCCTATTCAATATCTGCAGAAGACAATAAAATGGCGAAGGTGATCATGGAATGGGAGAAGGTGAAGCTATCTTTTCCGGTAGACACACAGGTAGATCAAATGCTGGAAAATTTCCGAAAAACCTTTTGATGATATACCTCCGCCAAAGCCATCAAGGGCGTCCAATTACAACCACTAATCGCATTAACTGATGAAAAGAATATTCCTATCGCTCGCATCAATTATACTTATTACTTCTGGCATCTTCTTGAATGGCATGGCCCAATCCATGGAAAGCAGATTAGTAGAAGATGGAGGGACCGGCAAATACAAGGCTTTGATGATGACTGAGCCTAGTTTACAGACCCATACGATTTTCCGACCGCAAGATTTGAGCGGCTTCGGAAAAAAAGAGAAACTTCCTGTAATAGCATGGGGGAATGGAGCCTGTTACAATTCGCCTTGGGAGCACGTCAACTTTCTCAACGAAGTAGCGTCCCATGGCTTTCTCGTAATCGCAATTGGCACCATGCCCAAAATTTCCGGTGAACAGACCAAGGAGCGGTCTAAGTCATCACAATTGTTGGATGCGATCGATTGGGCAACACAGCAAAATGCTGATCCCAGCAGTCCTTATTATCAAAAAATTGATGTAGATAATATAGCCGTTAGTGGGATGTCATGCGGTGGATTACAGACCTTGGAAGTTGCAGGTGATCCAAGAATTAGTACCATTGTCGTGTGCAATAGCGGCTTATTCCGTCAAACAGGAGCCGGAATGCCAGGCATGCCTCAGCTTAGCAAATCCCAACTGGAGAAAGTCCATACTCCTACCTTATACCTCCTAGGCGGGCCCTCGGATATCGCCTATGAAAACGGCATGGATGATTATAACCGAATCAACCATGTCCCGATCTTCGTAGCCAACATGGACATCGGGCATGGTGGCACGTATAGTCAGCCTCACGGGGGAGAATTTGCGCGTGTTGCCACTGCTTGGTATCAATGGCAACTCAAAGGAGATAAAAAGGCCGGTAAGATGTTTACCGGAAATCCTCCAGGCCTATCCAAATCACCAGAATGGACAGTGGATAAAAAGAACATGAAATAAAAAATTATTGGTAAGGGATACTGGGAGCTTCTGTTTGCCCTTCTTGTAAAATTCTATTAATAGATAGTTCCCTATTAAACTTACATTTATCTTGCGAAAAAGAAGAGCCGACCTGATCGGCCCATCTTGCAGCGCAATCACTCCCAAAAATAAAGATTCAACCCATGGACAAAAAGTCCTTCGCACTTGTAATCATCCTACTGCTGTCCGCTGGCAGCTCCTTAGTCTTTGCACAAATGTCAAACGAAAAATTTACTGTCACTTTAGTGCCAGCTGAAAATGGAAGCTATACCGTTAGTCCAGAAATTCCCGAAGACGGTAAAGTTCCGGCAGGGACAGTATTGACGGTAAAAGCCAAGCCGGGCTTAGGTCATGCCTTGGATGCCATTTATTACACCGTACAGGGAGGCATGTGGGGCACCACCAGCTACGAGGCTCTTTCCTCGCCAATGAAAATCACAGTGGACAAAGATATGAAGGTGGGTGCTACATTTATAGAAGAAGACCTGGTTAAAGATATCAAAATTACGCACGACGTGGTGTATGCCAAGCCTGGGGTGAAGCCATTGAAGTATGATGTATATGCTCCCAAGGGAGCTCGTGATCTACCAGGTATCGTGATAGTACATGGTGGCGGCTGGTCATCCAACAATGAAGATATCATGCGTGGCCTGGCAAGAGAAATGCTGAGAGACAACAGATACGTCGTCTTCAGTATCGATTACCGATGGATCAACCAACTAGACGGTGACAGCCAGCCGAATTATATGCACCATCTGATAGAAGATGTATTTGGAGCCATTGCCCATATACAGGAGCATGCTAAGGAATATGGCCTAGACCCGAGCCGTCTTGCCATCACTGGTGATAGTGCGGGAGGGCACTTGGCTGGAGCTGGAGCCTTACTCTCACCTTTGATTGGAGATGGTGGTTTTGGTGAAAAGAAAAATATTTACCAATATCTACCCTCCTATTTGCCTACCGGTAAATCAGTGGAGCAGGTAAAAGACGAGATTGTGGATGCCATAAAAGCAGCTGCGCCCAGCTATGGCGTCTACGATGCCAAATATTTTTCAAATTTTCTCCAACAAACGGACGAGGATTATCATTACGCCGTGTCGCCATCGAATTATATTCCTCACGTAAGTGAGCGAAAGATCCCTCACTTCATTGTCCGAGGTACCAAAGACGGGCTGATTACCAATGAAGTAGTGCAGCCATATGTGGACCTGCTCAACGAAGCCGGGCAAAAGGTAGAATATATTCAAGTTGAAGATGCTTACCATGCTTTCTTTGACTGGAAGCCTGATGCCCAAACAAGGGCGACGTTCGATCAGTTCGGAGTGAAGTACGCTCAAAAGATGCGGACTTTCTTTGACAGTGTTTTCTATTGATAAACATCTCGGTTTATTATCTGCGTGCATTAACCTTAGACCAATGTTCATAAAGCAATTCATTCTTTTTTTTCTACTCCTGCCCACAATCTGGGTACTTGGTGGCAACGTAGTCTTAACCACAGAAGTCAGGGCTGTAGAAAAAGAACAAGCGGAAAATCGGAATGGGAATGGCGTTTTACCGCACAAGATCTCACTGCAAAGCATAGGTCAGATCAAGGAAAGAGGCTACGCCCGTTACAGTGACTTCGGCGCTAAAGGGGATGGAAAGCATGATGATATGGAGGCTATTGCTAAGACCCACGCATTTGCCAACCAAGAAAATCTGCCTGTGAAAGCGGATGATAATGCCACGTATTACATTGGTGGAAAGGCTATGTCTGCCATCATCCAAACAAATACAGATTTTGGAAAGGCAAGGTTTATAATTGATGACAGGAAAGTTGAAGACCGCACCGCAGATATCTTTGTTGTAAAGTCCCATTTAAAACCTTTTAAGCCAGAAGGTATCATTTCCCTCAGACGAAACCAAGCGAAAATCTCCTTATCCTTGCCGGGCCCTAGCCTCATTACAGTCACTGATTCTACTGTCCGTCGCTATATCCGATTTGGTCCCAATCAAAACAATGGTTCGCCCCAAACAGATATTGTTATCGTGGATCAGAGCGGCAAGATTGACCCTGCCACGCCATTGATATGGGATTTTGATCAGATTACTGACATTTCTGCACTTCCCATGGATCAAGAGAAACTTGCAATCAGAGGAGGGAAATTTACCACCATTGCCAATCAGGCAGCTTCCAAATATACCTATTATGGAAGAGGCATTGCCATCATGCGATCCAACGTAGTGGTGGATGGACTCGAGCATTATGTTACAGGAGAGAAAGAGCATGGTGCTCCCTATAGCGGATTTTTGGCCTTTCGTGATTGTGCCAATGTCACTGTCAGAAACAGCATTCTTACCGGCCGAAAAACCTACCGCACAATTGGTTCCGCCGGTGTGCCCGTTTCTATGGGAAGTTATGATATATCCATTACCCGGGCGCTGAATGTGACATTTGAAAACTGCAGCCAAACCAATGATATTAATGATGAACAGTATTGGGGAATCATGGGCTCCAATTTCAGCAAAAACCTGGTGTTGAACCATTGTCGTTTTTCCCGCTTCGACGCTCATATGGGAGTTGCCAACGCCACGATCCGCAATTCGGAATTGGGGCACATGGGCGTCAATGCCATTGGTAGCGGTACATTTACAATAGAAAACACCACCTTGTATGGAAGAAACCTGATCAACTTGCGACCTGATTATGGCAGCACCTGGGAAGGAACCTTCGTCATTCGCAACTGTATCTTTGTGCCGGCTGCAGGCAGGCCATTCCGCGCAAGCCTTTTTGGAGGATCGAATCATGGTCAACATGACTTTGGGTATCCAACCTATATGCCTGAAAAAATTATTATTGATGGTCTGACTATTGTAGACACCAATCATCCTGAGGAATATGAGGGTCCTTCCATATTTGCCAATTTCAACCCCCATATGACCGATGATACCTATCAGGAAAAATTCCCCCACTACAGGCCCAAAGAAGTAATCCTAAGAAATATCAAAATTGAAAGCGGCAAAGTGCTTAGAACCAGTGACAATCCCTATCAATTTAAAGATATCAAAATTATAAAAGAAGATTAGGCTTAGGGATTGGTAGAGCAAGTACACAATTCCCAACGTTCGAGGGGTGCAGTTTGGTAGTTCGGCAAGGTCAATTCGTGCATGTAGATAATTTTCAAATGGGTAATGGCTTGCTGTGGTTGACTGCTGTTCCATTCTTTCAGTAAAAAGTCGCACATGTACGGTCTCAACGGCGCATTGCTTTGCATGAGGATATTTTCTCCATACTTTCTCCAGCGATCGTTCCTTACCAATTCAGCGACCCGTTTTGGTTTTTCATAGTTTACAGGCCGACCTTCCCTCAAGATATCTATATATCTCCCTTGACCGTTGGTACCCTGGTAGATAAACCACCCGTCATTTTTATATACGGTGGGTGCAAACATGGCCCAGTGTTGCTCCAGTTTGAAAAAATACCCTATCCATAATAACTTATCCGGAATGACTTTTTTCCCAATCGTACCCATATTCCAAGCCAATACATATACAAGAGCAAGGGCAACCACAGATTCAGAAAATATGGAGTAGTTGCGTGATATAAATGTTTTACCCCGAAAAATAGCATACGAGGGGAGCAGGCGATTCGCCATGGCTATTGCTGAGCCAGCACGAATAGATAGCCAGGGCCATATTTTATCCATTGTGGAGGGAGGCAATAACCCCACCATCATCAGAATACTGGTGGCGGTAAACAGTCCGGCATTGAGTGTGGCAAAAATACCTAACTGCAGAGACACTGTGCCAACAATAACTGCGAGCCGACACCACGAGTTAAAAAAGGGAAGGAAAAGCAGCAAGGGAAGTACCAATTCGACATAATAAACACCTGCTGTCATTGCTTTTAATAAGGAGGTATGCGGATATAGCCATTCACCAACGGGCCTTACGAGCTGATCTAAACTCAATGCATAATAGATGGCCGTAAACTCAGAACGCCATTCAGGAGAATTTTTTAAAATTGCTGAAAAAAAATACAAAAAAACTACCTGACAAGTGTAGGCTAGACAAGCAAAGGATTCGTAAGCATAAGGTTGGCTGGCAGCGCTCCGCCTCTTGGTAGAGGCATCTAGCGAAAGGAAATTACCCCAAGGAAGAAACATTCCCCAAAAGATCAGCATGCGTAACAAATGGTCACCTGCTTGGGTTACGAGAGGCGTTCTGTTGTGCAAGGATATAAGACACATCCAAACGATGAACGTAAATAGTTTGGTCCTAAAGCCGAGCAGTAGGCAGCAAATACAGATAAAATATCCCAAGAATAACAGGCTAGTTATTGCCCCGTTATCATTGCTCGTAAATAAAGAGAAATACCAGGTATTCCATTGGAAGCGGAACAGCGCATCGGCCGGCAAAACACCTTCACTCGTGTAAAAAGCTTTTAGGTCAGCTAAACGGAATATTAGATCTAAAAGTAAAAGGACGGATAGGGAAATCCTAAGCAATGCCAAGGCCCTCAAATCCAATGTAAAAACATAGCGGATGCCTTGAATGAAAAAATTTTCGCGCACGGTTCAATTTGCTTATTGGTTGGTGTTTGGGTCCCTGATATGCAAACAAACTTTAAGCAAAGGTTGTCTTTGCCTAAAGTTTGGTGTGCAACAATTCAGGAGGTTCTAGCTTCTTAGGCCAGCTGTTGTAGATCCAGTAGTACTGCCGGTGGTGGTTCCTGTGGTGGTACCGGTAGTGGTTCCTGTGGTTGTTCCGGTTGTAGTACCTGTTGTGGTACCCGTAGTGCTTCCTGTGGTTGTACCAGTCGTTGTTCCAGTTGTCGTACCCGTTGTAGTTCCGGTAGTCGTACCTGTCGTAGTCCCCGTAGTGGTTCCGGTGGTTGTACCCGTTGTTGTGCCAGTTGTAGTTCCGGTAGTTGTACCTGTTGTAGTCCCGGTAGTCGTACCCGTTGTGGTCCCGGTAGTTGTACCCGTTGTGGTCCCTGTCGTAGTACCGGTGGTTGTACCAGTGGTTGTGCCATCACTATTATTGTCATCACCACCGCAGGAAGCTGCTCCCAAGAAGGTCACTAATCCTACCACTGCAAATCCTTTAATCACCGCAGTCAACCATGTTTGTTTTTCCTCTCTTCTTTTATTCATAGCTCATCGATTTGTGTGTTTATTATGATCAATACCTTAACTAACACCATACCAATACCATATTTGTCTTTATGCAGTTGAACATGATCAATCAATAAGCTACGAAAGAAGATTTCCGAAAGGGTAGTTCAGCGTAAAGAAAGCCCAAAAAGCCATTGGCTATTGGTGAAAAGCTAATTTGCAAATTACAATTGTTGATCAAACCACTGTTACCGCTAAGCCACAAAAGCGCCACGATTTTTTCCCAAAAGATTCAGTCTAAATAAACAATGCCGGCATACAATTATCCCGCCAATACGCAACATCGTCTTAAGCTAAAAAACAGGAGACCAATGACATACATTTTAAAGAAGCTTTTCGAAATACTACAGAAATAACACGAAACAAAAATTGGCTGCAGGATTGTCTATAGGAACTTGGCTGGCTCGCGCTGGCTCATAAATTACAACTTTAAATGAATATCACATAATGGTACAAATATTAGCATTCACAGGAGGAAAAGTAATCGCTGCGAAAGCGAGAAAAACTTTAGTTCCTTCAGATTACTACAAACTTCTCCCCTTATTTGTAAATTGTCTAAAACAATACCCAAACATTCGCCTGTGTCTTGACGTCTCTGAACTTGAAGGTATTGATTTGCAAGAACTTCATGAAGATTTGCATGTTAATGCCGGCTTGGCGTCAGCAATTGATAAAGTAGCGCTGTTGGGTAGAAAAAAGGATGAGCCTTGGATGAATGAAATGTTGAAATACTTTAGTTCGGCTGATCTTAAGTGGTTCGAACCAACCGAGGCAATTTCCGCTGTTGCTTGGCTAAAAACCGAACGCAAAAGGATAAACGAATTCTATAAGCCGCTGAGAGCTGCTTACAAAACCTACGCTTGCTCCATAGGTTGACATCAACTCTTTCGCCGCGAATAGCCAATGATTCCTTTTCATTGGCTATTTTTGAATTATACCTATCATACTTGATTTCCATGAACGAGGACCAATTGAAGGCGCTTGCACGTCAGCTTAGACAGCCACAGGACCACCAAGGCTTGGAGGTAGCAGACATGATGAACCAATCTAACCACACTATGATCGAGCATAGCATAGATCTTTTGGATCTGGATGACCAGCACCGGGTGCTCGAGCTTGGACCCGCCCGCGCCAGTCATCTTGAATATCTTATGGGTAAGGCAAAAAGACTCCAGTATCAGGGATTGGAGATTTCACCACTGATGGTAAAAGAGGCGGAAAGAATTAACCTAAAGCGCGTACACGATGGCGAAGCCTCTTTCCTCGTTTATGATGGTGAGCGCGTGCCCTTTTCAAATGGGCATTTTGATCGGATCTTTACGGTTAATACAATATATTTTTGGGATGAGCCGGAAAAATTAGCCCGGGAACTCTATCGGGTGCTGCAACCTGGTGGTAGATTCAACATCACTTTTGCGCAAAAGGCGTTTATGGAAAGACTTCCTTTTACACAGTATGGCTTTCACTTGTATGATACGGACAAAGTCCAAAAGCTTTTGAGCGGCGTCGGCTTCAGCTTCCACCAAGCCGTAGATCAGCAAGAGACGGTAACCTCTAAAACCGGAGATAAGGTGCAAAGACAATTTACCACTCTTACAGCCATCAAAAGTCAGGAGCGGTAGTCAATTTCGACTTCTATCATTTGTACTTTCTAAATCTTTTGATACGGTGAAAAGTGAGATAATTGGCGTCATGGTTATTCCTTGCCCCACCTATCCCATCATCAAAGGCAGTCCGGGATAAGAAAATGATGTCTTTGCCTTCCACCAGCCAATCCACATATTGAAAGCCGTGTTTGGAAACATCTTCATGCTGCAGCAGCACCTTATGCAAGGTCCAATGAGTCAAATCTGTTGAGGAAAACAAGGCTTGTGTATTGCGTATACCAGAGGGGGATTTGCCGGCATTCGCTGCCTTTACTTCCTCAGGAATGTGATTGGCAATGGTCCAATAACGGTTGCTAAGACTATCGTATTGGATGGAGAATTTCTTGCTGCCCCCGCTAAATGGAATAAAACCACTGGCTTCGGAAAAATAAGCCTCTTCACCATCGGAGGAAATTTTTACGATAGCAGCCTTTTCCTCTAAAGTAGATCGGTCATCCACCCTTAAAATATTTAAGAGCTGTCCTTGTGGGTCAACAACAGCATTACCTTCTAACCAACCCCCAAAATTCCCCGCCAAATATGTCGAGTCGTAATAAAGAATGGCGCTGGCCGTCCAGGAGTCAGCCATGAGCAAATCAGCATCTATGGGAGCAGAAAGCATCATAGCACCATAGCGCTTGCCCCATTGTTTCACTGGGCCCATGGCACTTTCCATGGCTCGCCACAGCCTCCCTTGATAGGTGATCACCGGCATGGGCGCGCAGTGATACTCCCCTGCTAATAATAATCCATTGCTCGCATCCGTTGGCTCAGTCCATGTATGTCCTCCGTCATCAGAACGTCTGATGATGGCGTTGCCGTGATGACGATCAGTACCCAAAAGGTATAATTTGCTTTGGTGGATAAATAACTTTGACCAAAAGGCACCATCTATCTCAGCAATCAATTCCCAAGCTTTCCCTTTATTGCTAGAGCGGTAGATTCTCGAGGCAGCGCGCACATGTTCATTGGACTGAGGGCCAAAAAAGTCATGCGATGCGATATAACTGCCATCAGGCATTACCGCCAGACTGGGTGATCCGATGTACTTGCCGTTGTGCTGCGGACTATGTGCTATTACTACTCCCGGTACATTTTTATGGGTGGGCACTTGTGCCCAGAGCAGAGAACCTTCAAATAGGGTTATAAATGCTGTAAAAATACCAACGGCAAATGTAGGGTTAAACATTATTCAATTCGATTAACTAATGGTTAAATTCATTCTTTGTACTGTTTATAAAAATAGTGATGAGTCCTTTAAATACTATTGATCACGCTAATTTTTATGCAAGAAATAAGAATTAAATAAAGAAAATGACCCAGATAATCAAGAACACACACCTCGGGATGTAGACATAGATTCAAAGAGCATTAAATGCTATCTAACGCGCTGCAAGGTCGATTTAAAGAAGGGTTGCCAACTTTTGCCTTCATCAACACTTACCTCTCCAAGTTGTTCCCATTGACCTTTATCATCTAAGTGCGCCGTGAATTTGTAGATGTGTCCGTCAGCATGCATACGCCACCTTAAGGTATTTTCTGACACTTCAACATAAGCATCATTTTGGGCCCCACCATGAGTAAAGGTCAAAAAGCTATATCTTGATTGTCGAAAGTCGTAACCCAAGAAGCCTTTATTGTGAAACAGCGTATCATTATATACAGTCGCGTTTTCGTTAATAATGAACATGGTGCCGTTTAACTGTAAGTCAAATTCTAGATGATGAGCTACCTCTTGTTTTCTATCCCCCTCTCCTACCAGAAATCCAGTCCCTTCCCACTTACCCGCAAGCCAATCCAGCACCGCCATCTTTTGTTGTACTACCGGCAAAGGGTTACCTTGTTGAGCGATTCCCCAGCAAGGAATCAAATAGAAGAGTGTTAACACAAGAAGTCGCATAGGCTATGAATAAAAGAGGATGATATCGCTGTTAACGATTAGTTTAAATGTAGGAATTTCAGCTGAATTTTGTAAATCCACTTTATACAATAAAAAGGCCATGCTAGCTATGGTCAAAGTAATTGCAGTAGACAGCTGCCCGCGTTCTGCCACATTCTCTTATCTTTGGGGGAAAATCGTACTGCACAGCTATCCGCAAATGCAAAAAGAAATCCTAATTGACCTCGTTACCAAAAAAATGCCCTTCGGAAAGTACAAGGGATACCTCATTTGTGATATACCGGAACATTACTTGGTCTGGATGCAGCGACAGGGTTTTCCTGAGGGCAAACTGGGCATGTGGTTGCATACCATGTATGAAATCCGTCTGAATGGTCTGGAAGAAATTACCCGCACGTTAAAGTCAAATTTTTCGCGTATTGGTCGACCCTGATTCTTTTTGCCTTTGCCATGTCTTTGGACCTACACAAAAACATCCAGGGATGAAATCCGAGTGATGCTCCGCTTAGCCGTTGTGTCATCCACTCAAACAAAAAATCAGTACCGCTTTAAACCTTTTCTGTATTTTGCTGTCCTACATCTAAATACGCTATTCATCCCGTTTAGTAGTTAAGCCAAAATTATGTTTAGATATATGCGATTTATTTTTACTTTATTCTTAATACTTCCTCAAATGCTCTTTGGGCAGAATATTCTGAGCGGAAAGATCGTGGACAAAACCACGAAATCCTCCCTGCCCGGAGCTTATGTTTTTGTAAAGACTGAAGGGGGAGAAACCATTACAGCTACCGTAACAGACAACTCCGGCTATTTTGAAGTAGCCAAACCAAGTCAGCCTGTATTTGTGTTGGAGCTGAGTTTTATCGGTTATGAAGCTTATTCAAAAACATACAAAAATTTTGATGGTAAAAGTTTCGGCACCATCGAATTGGAAGAGGAAGGTGCACTCTTGGATGCCTATGTATTAGAAGGGACAGCCTTAACGGGTGAAGTTAGAGGCGACACGGTAGCTTTTAATGCCAATGCCTTCAAAACAAGGCCCGAAGCTGAAGCCAACGATCTCATCCGCAAAATGCCAGGAGTGGTAATGAACGGGAATACCATTGAGGTGCAAGGAGAAACTGTCGGTAAGGTATTGGTTGACGGAGAACCCTTCTTTGGTGACGATCCAGCTATGGCGATGCAGAATATCCCTGTAGCCATCATCGACAAAATCGAGTTTCTCGACCAAAAAAGTGACCAAGCTATTCTAACCGGCTTTGATGATGGTCAAACCATCAAAACCATCAATATTATCACCAAAAAGGAAGTTCGGGGCGGCAAATTTGGAAAGTTCTATGCAGGCTACGGAACTGATGACAACTATCTTTTGGGAGGAAATATTAACCTTTTCAAAGGCTCGAGAAGACTTACGATCCTTGGACTAAGCAACAACATCAACCAACAGAACTTTTCTGCGGATGACCTTTCTGGTGCGTTTGGAACTGACGGAGGTGGAAACCGTGGCGGAGGCGGTAGAAACAGCGGCAACGCCCTTACCACTTGGGAAAGACCTGGTATTACCACGACAAATTCAATTGGTCTTAACTTTTCTGACAAATTTGATAACGGTAAAGCCAAGATAACAGGAAGCTACTTCTTCAATGACAGTAAAAATTACCTCAACAGGACCTCATCCAGAGAGTACATTCTCCCGAGCGACAGCCTGCAACTTTACCAAGAAAACCGAAACGAAGACAACCGCACCCAGCGGCATAGGATCGACCTTCGGTTGGATTATGATTTCAATGAGAAACACGCATTGATTTGGAGGCCGAATATTTCCTTTTTCCAGCGGCAGTCCACCGACATTGTTGAAGCGAGGAATTTGTTCGATGCCAATACTCCGATCAGCGAAACGGTTAACACTACAGGATCAACGGTTGAGTCCATCCGTTTTAACAACGACCTGACCTATGCCTATAAGTTTAACAAGAAAGGAAGAACCTTATCGACAAGGGTGGTTACCAGAATGAACAATTCCGACAATGATCGCTTGTTGACCTCGGCGAATAGGAACTTCCAAACCAATAGCTTAGACAGCTTAATACAACAAACCAACAACAAGTCCAACAGCTTCAATTATGAGCTGGAAGTGGAATACACCGAACCTATTGGCCAGTATGCCCAGATGAGCCTTGAGTATGAGCTAGGCAATGATCTTTCCAAGAGCAATCAGGAGGTATTCCAAAGAGAAATGGAGTCTACCAATTTCCGATTGGACAGCACCCTGACCAACAAATTTGAAAATGACTACCTCCAGCACGAAATTGGCCTTGGCTTCAGGCTAAATAAAGATAAAATAAGAATATTTTCTTCCTTAGATTACGAGATTTCCAACCTGAACAGTGATCGCTTGTTCCCAGGCTATGAAAACACCAAGAGGAATTTCGCCAACTTCGTGCCGCGCATGACGTTGGACTATGAGTTTGATAAAGAGACTAACCTGAGAGTGGGCTACAGAACCAGCACTGACGCACCATCAGTGCGACAGCTTCAAGAGGTAATCGACAACAGAAACCCTCTACAGGTGTCTACCGGCAACCCTGATCTGGTACAGGAATACGAACACAGCCTATTTTCCAGGTTTAGGAAAATGAATCCCGAAACCTCCAGGTCTTTCTTTATGTTCCTTTCGGGATCGATCAGAAATAACTATTTAGGCAACTCTACCTATATCGCTACGAAAGATACCTTGTTGCAGGGCGACGTGATGCTCCGACAAGGCGGTCAGTTTAGTCGTCCAGTCAATCTTGATAACTTCTGGAATGTGAGAACCTACCTGTCATGGGGCTTCCCCTTGTCCTTTATGAAGAGTAATCTTAACTTGAACACCAGTGCGAGTATGAGTAGCCAGCCGGGTCTGATCAACGGCCGCTTAAACCGCAATCGAAATATCGGCCTTGGTCAAGGTATTGGCATTAGTAGCAACGTGGGAGAGAAATTAGATTTCAACATCTCTACCCGAGGTAACTACAACATTGTAAGAAGCAGCTTGCAGGAATCCTTGAACAATAACTACTACAGCCAGAATACGAGAATAGATCTGTATTGGAATTTTGCGCACAATTTCTTTGTCGGATCGAATGTCAACAACACTTTCTATAATGGCCTAGGTGAAGATTTCGACCAGTCATTCTGGCTGATGAACCTAGACTTTGGATACCGCTTCCTGCCTGACAGAAAAGGCGAACTTAAACTGACGGTTTTTGATCTACTTAACCAAAATACCAGTATCCAGAGAAACGTTACAGACATTTATATTGAAGACGAGCGGACTCAAGTGCTGAAACAGTTCTTTATGCTTACCTTCACCTATAATCTGAGAGCATTTGGAAGTAATCCTGTTGCCAGCAGGAACTGAGGGTGTAGATACTTCACCTCGAAAAGATAGACAGCGAACGCTGTCTATCTTTTTTTTTGAAACTTTGTTGCAAAAACACCGTAAAAGCAATAGTATTGCATTTAGAATGAATGCCTATATGAAGAGAATCTTCTTGCTTGCCAGTTTTTTAATCACAGCAATTTATCCTTACGCTTTTTCGCAGTCCCCCTGCGAATTTACTTTAAGAGGAAAAGTCATACATGATGAGAACAATGAACCGATCGAAAATGCGTATATCTGGATTATCGAGCTTTCCGAAGGGACTATTTCTGATCAAAAGGGAAATTTTCGAATAGATGGACTATGTGAAGGATCATATACTATTAAAGTTAGCTACCTGGGGCACCAGGATGAGGAAAAGCATGTCGAGCTGAGCAGAAATACAAACGTTACCTTTAGATTGGTTGCAGAGGGGCTGTTGCTTGAAGGGGTCGAAATACATGGCCATCGCGATGCCGTTATCACCACCAGTACGCTATCTTCACTTACCGGCGCTACCTTGGACGAAAGCCGAGGAGAAAATTTAGGAGAAATGCTCAAACGCATTGCGGGAGTAACGACTTTTTCTACAGGCGCCAACATCGCCAAGCCTGTCATTCATGGTCTTCATAGCAATAGGATCATGATCCTCAACAATGGAGTCAAGCAGGAAGGGCAGCAATGGGGTGCCGAGCACGCCCCTGAGATTGATCCTTTTATGGCTGATGAAATTGCTGTGGTAAAGGGGGCAGAGACAGTGAGGTTTGGTCCTGAAGCAATGGGTGGCGTTATTGTTGTCAATCCTAAAGCCCTGCCTATTTCTGGAGGCATTTCCGGTTCTGCCCACCTTGTAGGCGCCAGCAACGGAAGAGCGGGATCCGCTGCTGTAGAAGTTAGTGGTGGATCAGACAAACTTAAAGGGTTCGGCTATAGCCTGCAGTCCTCAGGAAAATATGGCGGTAATATTAGCTCTCCTGGCTATTACCAATCAAATACTGGAGTCAGGGAGTTAAATTTCTCTGGCGCCGCGGGCTATAGTTCAAGCAGGTTGGGCGCAGAAATCTTTTTCAGCAGGTTTGAATCTACTTTGGGTATCCTTTCAGATGCACACACAGGAAATCTCTCCGATCTACAAGCCATTATAGAACATGGAAGCCCTTTTGTTAAGGCGAATTTTAGCTATGCCATATCGAACCCAAAGCAGGAAGTAAAACACAACCTCTTTAAAGCAAAAGGACATTATCATTTGCCTAATACTGCGAAAATAAACTTTCAGTATGGATTTCAGTACAACCAACGGCAGGAATTCGACAAACGGCGCGGAGAGCTGAACAGCAGACCTGCCTTGGACCTGGAGCTTTTCAACCATACCATTGACCTTTCCTATGATCACCAGACCATGAAACATTGGAACGGATCCATTGGCATTAATTACCAATTGCAAGTGAACAACAACGTACCGGGTACCGGTGTAACGCCGCTGATCCCTAACTACGACATGTACAACGTGGGAGTTTTTGCCATAGAGAAATATACGCGGGGTCATCTTGAGTTGGAAGCGGGCATGCGCTACGACTACCGCTTTGTGGACGCTGCACGCTATGATCAAAAGCAGCAATTGATTGAAAGGGCTTATACCTTTAATAACTTAACTGCCTTCTTGGGAGGAATCTATAGCTTTTCCCCTAACCTAACCTTTAGCACAAATTTTGGATCTGCTTGGCGGCCACCAAACATCAACGAGCAATTCAGCCAAGGACTACATCATGGATCCGCTGCTTATGAATATGGTAATCCAGACTTCAAAAGTGAGAAAGCCTATAAATGGATCAATACTTTAGCCTATACTGGCGACAAGTGTGACATCACACTTACGGGCTACCTCAACAGAATAGACAACTACATCTACTTGAATCCCACTGAGGAACAACTTGTGTCCTTACGGGGAACCTTCAATGTCTTTAGATACGAGCAAACGGATGCCAAACTATGGGGAATAGACCTTAGCACCCACTACGAAATCCATCCACAGCTGGAATGGTATGCCCGAGGATCTTTGGTACGCGCAAAAGATTTAAAATCCGAAAGTTACCTTCCTCTTATTCCAACCGACCGTCTCGAGAATGGCCTGACCTACACAGGCCATAATTGGGGATTGTTGACAGACAATAGGTTCACCTTGAGCCATTTGGCGGTAGCGCATCAAAACAGACAACCTCAATTTGACTTTGCTCCTGCCCCACCAAGCTATCACTTGTGGAATTTATCATTTAATACCCTGCTGCCTATGGGCAATAAAAAACTTAAGGCTGGCCTCACTGTCAGCAACCTGTTTGACGTAGCTTATAAAGACTATATGAACAGGTTCAGGTATTTTACCCATGAAATGGGCAGAAATTTTACCTTGAGATTAAAGTACCAATTTTAAACAATACCATTTATGAAAAACATCCAAACAAAACTGTTTGCAGCATTGTTGTTGTTCCTTAGCATTTCTTTGGCTTCCTGTGAGAAAGATGACCCTGTTCCTGAGATTGACCAGGAGTTAATTACCCAACTGACGCTTCGTTTTGATGAAGTGGATGCCAATGGAGCCATTGTGCCAGGTAGTGGGTTTGAAGTGGTGGCAAAGGATGCAGAGGGCATTTCGCTAGGAAGCTCTCCGCAGATCGAAGATATCACCCTGCTCGCACCCGGGAAAAGCTATCAATTAACTATTAAACTTTATAATGCCATTGCCAATGAAGACATGACGGAAGAGGTGGCAGAACACGGCGATGAACATCAATTCTTTTTCTTAGGTACTGCT
Organism: Cyclobacteriaceae bacterium; assembly: GCA_035303945.1. Taxonomy (GTDB): domain Bacteria; phylum Bacteroidota; class Bacteroidia; order Cytophagales; family Cyclobacteriaceae; genus DATGMS01. Next base: position 120,947 of record DATGQZ010000015.1, on the reverse strand, counting down.
TTGGTAGGCAGTAGTGCATTTGCCACCTACAGCTATTTGGATGAAGATGAAAATGGCCAACCAATTGGCCTGAAAGGACTTTTAAAAGTTGACGAAGAGGTTAATCAAGGCACGTTTCGGGTAGTACTTAGACATGGATTGAACAAAACAAGCAACGGAGCCGACCAACCTAGTTTCGAAAATTTTGAAACGGCTGGTGGAGAATCCGACCTCGACATTACCTTTCAAATTAAATTTCATGCCTGAAAAATTGCGGGGCATTGTCCCCGTTTTTTTTTAGTAGGACAGACTGCTCGCCTGATTTCGAGTGATAATCAGGGTTTATTTTTGCCTATGTTGCCTGCTACTAAGATGATATGATAATCAGGTCCATCATCTGCCAGATGTACTTTTACATGTCCATCAAAGTCCGCAACATCTTCAAAATTAAAAGATTCTCCTGAAGCTAGCGATTCTACCACCGTAACGCTTTTCAAGGTTCGGAGATCTACGGGACTAAGCATGGCAGCCATAGGAGCATCTGTAGCGCCGTAGGCGCCATAATGCAAATGTGCGGGAAAATAATGGGCAGATTCTCCCTTATTACCTGATAATTGAATAGTAATCTCCACTCCTCTATCCAACTCCTTAAAAGTGGCAGTCCCCTCGTAATCATACGCTGCACTCACGGCTTGCAAGGTATACACTACTTGCCTACCGGTAAACTTCTCCTCTTCCGAGCATGAGAAACTAAGGAGCAATGATCCCATTAAAATATATAGCCATATCGTTGGGAGAAGGGTTTCAGAAGGTAAACTATTTTGGCGTGGTATGGTAATGAATCTCATCAACATGTCTTATATTTATTGCTATTATGCTGGATACAGTCCAGTGGCTACATACAAGGTAAAAACAATTCACAAATGAAAAAGAATTTTTGTACAGTTTTACTGTTGCTGGCATCTATGGGCTTTGCGTGTGCGCAGGACAAGACCGTAGGGCCGGAGATCATCACTCCGGAAACCAGAAATTACACCGTTGAAACCGTAGTAGACGGCTTGACTATTCCCTGGGGCATGGCGTTTCTTCCTGAAGGGGGAATGTTGATCACGGAAAAATCCGGTGAAATGATCCTTTTCAAAGATGGTAAAAAAACTACCATTGAAGGCATGCCAGAAGTGACCGTGCTGGGACAAGGCGGACTCTTGGATGTGGTACTCCATCCTGACTACAAGAAAAACAAGCTCGTGTATTTCTCCTACGCTTCCTCTGAAGGTGAAGGCGCCGGAGCTAATACGGCCATTGCTCGAGGAAAGCTTGAAGGCAATACCCTCACAAACTTGGAGGTTTTATATAAAGCCAGTCCAAATTCTGAAAAGGGCGTACACTTCGGCTCCCGTATCGTCTTTGACGGGGACTATATGTATTTCACCATTGGGGAACGAGGCGATCATAATGTGAACGCGCAGGATATCACCAGAGATGGCGGTAAGGTCTATCGTCTACATCACGATGGCAGCATCCCCGCTGACAATCCATTTGTCAACGAACCCAATGCTAAAAAAGCCATCTATTCCTATGGTCACAGAAACCCACAAGGCATGATTAGGCACCCTAAAACCGGTGAGATTTGGGTTCATGAACATGGTCCAAGAGGAGGTGACGAAATTAATGTGGTAAAAAAAGGTGCTAACTATGGTTGGCCGGTGATCAGCTATGGCATCAACTATGACGGTTCTATTCTTACAGAACTAGAGGAAAAAGAAGGAATGGAGCAGCCACTTTATTATTGGTTACCTTCCATTGCACCCAGTGGATTTGCAGTGGTAACCGGAAACGCTTACCCTGAATGGGAGGGCAAACTGTTAGTAGGTTCATTAAAATTTGCCTACGTTGAATTGCTCACTTTGGAAAACAACAAAGTAGTTAAAAGAGAAAAGCTCATTGATGGGGAAGGAAGGGTTCGAAACGTAGTAGTAGGACCGGATGGCCTGATCTACGCCGCTCTGGAAGGAAGAGGTATAGTTAAGATTGTTCCCAATAAATAATAAAAAAGAGGAGGATAAGTTGCCTCCTCTTTTTTTATTCTAATCCCAAAGATCAGCTATGGTATAGGGACTACCCTCTCGAATCCAGCCTCTACCGCTAGTATAGCGATATGGTCCTTCTAAACGATTGAGCTGCTCCATATCTTTTTTATCAAGCAGGAGGTGTGTAGCTTCAAAATTTTCCTTAATTCTCTCTGCCTTAACAGATTTAGGTATCACTGCAATTTCTCTGTGAATGCCCCAACTGATGGCTACTTGGGCTGGTGTAGCTTGGTGCTTGGCGGCTATGGCTTGAATGGTTTCATTCTCCAATAAGATCGGAAAATCAACTTCTTTGTCAATTACGCGATAGGCAGATCCCAAAGGAGCATAAGCTGTCAAGTGAATGTTATTTTTCCTGCAGAAGTCGACTAATTTTTGCTGCGGCAAGAATGGGTGCATTTCGACCTGATTCATCTCAGGTTGGATCCTAGCCGTGTATAACACTTCCTTCAATTTGGCAATGTTAAAATTGGACACTCCAATATGCCGTGTAAGGTTTAGATCGACCCCTTGCTCCATAGCTGTCCAGGTTTTGCTAAGTGGCGCCTCCTCCGAGCTTAAAAAGTCTTCGGCTTTTGAAGCGAAATCTACTCCGTTTTTGACCGCCACCGGCCAATGAACCAGATATAAATCTAAATAGTCTAGCTGCAAATCCGCTAAACTCTGCCGCAACGAGGGAAGCACGTATGCTTCTTCATGGCAATCATTCCAAAGTTTGGAAGTGATCCACAGCTCCTCTCTCTTCACTAAACCATCCTTGAAAGCTTTTTGCAGCGCCTCCCCTACTTCCTTCTCGTTTTTATAAATGTGCGCACAATCTATATGTCGATAACCTACCTTAATAGCTTCCAACACTGCTTCGTACGCTTCTTTAGGAGCTGATTTCCAGGTCCCTAAGCCAAAGACGGGCATTTTATCACCGTTGCTGAAGGTCAAATACTGCATAAAGATTGAATTGTGTTTAAAAGATCTGGCTTCTATTCCTCCCCTTGAACGTTCTTCCTACTCCTAAACTTTGAAGGAGAGGGGGAGACTGCTTGCTCCTGATATCCTGTAGAAGGCGCTTTGCTCTCTTGGATATCGGGTCTTTTCCCACGCCGTTTTTTCGGCTTAAACTTGGTCTTGGTTAGGTCCTTTTCTGCCCCTACTTTGGGAGAAATGCTATTGCCTTCCTTTCGGGGATTTTTCATTTTGCTCTTGGGTCGGGAATTGCTTTTGTTGCTATCGATATGAAGAGAAGACAAAGCAGGTGCTTCTCCTAAATGGTCTGGAAGGGGTAGCTTCTCAATCTCCATCCCGATTAGTTTCTCAATATTTGCGTATTTATACCTATCTTTATCATTAACAAAAGTAATGGCAACTCCACTGCTATCGGCACGGGCTGTTCGTCCCACTCGGTGTACATAATCCTCTGGGTCGCTAGGCGTATCGTAGTTGATGACCAGCTCTATACCTACTACATCTATACCCCGGGAGATAATATCCGTGCCCACTAATATTTTCAGGCTGCGGTTTTTAAAGTCGGACATGATTTTTTCCCGTTCCATCTGCTCTAGATCCGAGTGAAATGCCTCTACCTCAAAATCCTTTTTAAGTTGCTTGTACAAGGATTTGACCTTGTCTTTGGTGGAGCAAAATATGATTACCGCCTCATAGTCCTTCTGACTCAAAATATGCTTTACCAAAGCTTCCTTTTGATGGTCGTATACCAGAAAGGCATGCTGGCTGATTCCCTTAGCAGTTTTTCCAACAGCAATGTTTACCTCTTCGGGATTCCGGAGCAACTGTTGTGAAAATTTCCGGATCTTTGGCGGCATCGTCGCTGAAAACAAAATTGTTTGGCGTTCTTTAGGCAGGTAGGTGACGATCTTTAATATGTCATCAGAAAATCCCATGTCCATCATCCGATCTGCCTCATCCAAGATCAGATGCTGAATGGTGCTGAAATCAATTTTTCCGCCGGCCAATAGCGCAATAAGCCTTCCTGGCGTTGCTACGACAATCTCCGCTCCTTCTTCCAAGGCCCGCTTTTGTTGTTCCCATACAACACCATCCCCTCCACCATAAATAGGAATGGAACTGATGCCGACAAAATAGGCCAGTCCCTGTATCTGTTGATCAATCTGTATCGCCAGTTCTCTGGTTGGCGCTAAAATCAATGTATTTAGATTGGATGTACCTGTCTTGGCAATTTTGTCCAAAACAGGAAGTATAAAGGCGGCCGTTTTGCCAGTTCCGGTTTGTGCGGTAGCAATAAGGTCTTTGCCCTGCTGAATTACAGGAATGGCTTGTTCCTGTATGGGAGTGGGTTTGGTATAGCCCATAGCATCCAAACCTTCCTGTAACGATGCTTCAAAATTAAAATTCGAGAAACTCAATATTTATTATATTTAATATATATATTAATGGATTATGAATAAGATAGCTTTGGTCAATTTATTTTTTCAATAAAATAAGTATTAGCCAAAAAAGTTATTCTTATAGGGATCGCCTTACAAATAATAGAATAAAATTTTTTAAAAAAAAGTTCATTGGGTCTTTTCGATAGTGCTCAAAATAAGATAGTAAACAAGTTTGTCTTGATTTAAAGATACAAGAACCGGCAAAACCACCATTTTACACATATCACCGACAAAAAAGAAGCATATATCCCTGCTTTTCCAAGCTCCATTCATTGGTCGCTTCAATCTCTACTGATGGTTCAGGTGAAATACCTATAGGTTTAAACAATATGCCAAAGCTTTGGTATTGTCGTCCATATTCCGAAAAAGTAAATTGATGAAAATTTGTAAGCCCCATTTGTTGGGACTGACTTGGCGAAGCCATATTAGATTTATCCTCATGATATCCGAAGCTGCCAATTTTATCAAAGATGAAGTACAGAGATATCTTATTTCGCGTTCCGTAGTGGGTGAAGGCCAAGTCATATTAGGCAACATTGCACTGCTTGAATCTCAGGAAGTCATGACGGACAAATTGATATTAAGTGTTGTCAACATTGAAGAGGAGGCTGCTTTGAAAAACGGACAAACCTACCTTAAAAACCCGATAGGGAATAATATTGAAAGCGTACAACCTCCCGTTTATCTAAATCTTTACTTGTTATTTTCAGCGACCTTATCCAGCAGTGACAATAGCATAGATATTTCTTATCAGAGTGCGTTGAGTAGAATATCCCAAGTAATAGAGTTCTTTCAATCCAAAAAGGTGTTTACCCTCCAAAATTCCCCCAATTTTTCGCCGACCAGCATGGAAGCGGACGAAGCTAATTATTACGAACTCCGGTTGATTCCGGAGTTATACACTTTGAGTTTCGAGCAAATCAATCATTTATGGGGCTCTCTCGGTGGCAAACAGTCCCCCTTTGTTTTATACAAAATACGATTGGTAAAAATCCAAGGACAAATCAGCGCGGATGTTCCGCTAATAGAGTCCATAAGAGGAGTAAGAAAAGAGCTAATTGGAAAGAAATTAGATCAATTGAAAAGAAACTCCGGCGAAAATGGTGACAATTGAATACAAAATATTATTTGAAGTAAGGTTATTACATGACTATTACTTGGCCGACCCGACAGGCAAGTCATTCTTTTCCTTGGACGAAAATGCGAAGACTACATTACTCGAAGAGAAGTTAAAGAAGGGAAGATATGACGTTCACACAGATTTCGAACTGCTTTTGAGCAAAACAGATCAGCTGTTTTTCAAGAACCACAAGCTGAAGTTAGTCAAAACAATGCTTGGCTTTTTTGTGGGTATTAAGGTCGATGCTCATCAATCGGCAGGGGGAAAACTGGCTTATCTGCCAGTAGTCCCTCCGACGGAAAATGCCAGGATGATGATTGGACTGGGCTTAAAAAACCAATTATTTTCTAATATCAGCAATCTCCCCATATTATTAGATCCAGGTGAACTATTCTATTTTACCAATATCGGTGAAAAGAAAGACAACATCTTGTCCCGGCCGATCGCCAAGATGGAAGACGGGCAGGAATATAATATGGGTGACCTTAGTAAAAGAGGTAATTTCATCTATAGCGCGCTTAAAAAAAACAATGGACAACCTGAATTTTGGCAACGGATATCAGGAAACGGCTACGTCCATCAAGCAGACCGCTCCCTTCTTGGGCAGGAGCCGTGGTTTCGTGACTGGCTATTGGATTTGGGGACTATCCCAGTTGTTCCTTTTGCTCTACTGGGCATCAATCTGAGATCTGAAAACCCGGGATTAAGTCCAATTAAAGAAAATGGTTACCTATCAACGGAATTACTGCCTAGTCAAAAAAGACCCCGTCATCCCATCTATGAACTAAGATTTCTGGGACGGTCCACGTATTGGAGGTATAGAAAAGCGGACGGGTTTAATAGTGCAGAAAGAAGCCTCATAGAAGATCACGCGGGAAATTTGCTGACTTATGAAAATGGGAATTATATCACCAAAGCTCCCTATTTTTTAGCTGCCGAAATGCCCTACCTAAATTCCGACGGATTTCGATTGCCCAGCGCAAAACCATACCCGCTTAAATTTGAAAACGAAAAGCTCTATAGTGACATCTACTTTAATGGTATCAATCCCATCCCTAATGGAGTCTAATCGAACTTAATTCTCCTTAAACCTTAAATACAACAAAATATGGCAAATTACAGAACGCCCGGGGTATATGTTGAGGAAATCTCAAAATTTCCCCCTTCGGTGGCCCAGGTGGAAACGGCTATACCGGCTTTTATCGGGTATACACAAAGAGCAGCAGACCCGCTGGGGGATTTAAACCTCAGGCCTAAACGCATAACGTCTTTGTTGGAATACGAAGCCTATTATGGGACCGCGGAGCCAAAGGATGATATTACCGTCACAATCAATGAGACCACGGACGGGTCTGGTAATTTGGTTGAACGGACTGTTAACGGATCTGTCGCTGGACCGGCAGTACACAACATGTACTATGCTATGCAGGCCTTCTTTGCAAATGGTGGCGGCCCATGTTACATTGTTAGCACAGGACTGATGAGCGCTGCCGCAGGCAACGTTTCAGCCGGTGATCTGGAAGACGGGCTGAATACCCTAACAGCTGTCGACGAAGTCACCTTGATTGTCTTTCCCGAATTACAAGCTTTAGCTATCGGCGACGTTGGCGCGGTACTTACCGCGGCTTTAAACCAATGCGGAAGACTCCAAGACCGTTTTGTAGTGGCAGACATATTGCCACCTGGAGTTGGAGAAACCATACTCGACGCAGCTAACACCTTTCGTGGGGCTAACCTGCCGCTTGACAATCTAAAATATGGGGCGGTTTACACACCGAATGTTTATACCACCCTTAATTATGTATATGATGAGGCACAGGTGACCATTTCGCGGGTGGTAAATGGAACTACGCCTGAAGTTTCCACCATGGACAGCTTCCGACCCAATGCGGCAGACCCATCAGTCGGCAACAGCGTCTTATTCAATTTATCCAAGGCTGCCATTGACCGAATTACCCTTGAACTCCCTGTCGCACCACTGGCTGTTGGCCAATATGCTTCTGTAGACAGCACTAGAGGCGTTTGGAAAGCCCCGGCCAACGTTTCTCTTGCGACTGTTGTAGAACCAGTCATCAAAATCACACACGAGCAACAGCAAGACCTAAACGTTTCGACCACCGGAAAGTCTATTAATGCCGTCCGGACATTTGCCGGTAAAGGCACGCTTATTTGGGGCGCCAGAACGTTAGCCGGCAATGACAATGAATGGCGCTACATTTCCGTACGGCGCTTTTTCAACATGGCCGAAGAATCTGTCAAAAAAGCGACCGAGCAATTTGTGTTCGAACCTAACGATGCCAACACTTGGGTAAAGGTCAGGGCAATGATAGAGAATTTCCTGTTACTTCAATGGCGCGCTGGCGCACTGGCAGGCACCGTTCCAGAAGATGCGTTTTATGTAAGAGTTGGGCTGGGTTCGACGATGACCGCATTGGATATTTTAGAAGGCAGGATGAATGTGGAAATTGGTATGGCAGTAGTCAGACCAGCCGAATTCATTATTCTCAAATTCTCTCATAAGATGCAAGAGTCATAATTAAATCAAGCAAGAATTCAATAAATAATTTTAATTCAACCTAAACTCAGAACGTCATGGCAGATTATCCATTACCAAAGTTTCATTTCCAAGTAGAATGGGGAGGGACAAAAATAGGTTTCACCGAAGTATCAGGTCTTGATGTGGAAACAGAAGTCATCGAATACCGCCATGGGGAGAGCAAGGAATATTCCAAAACCAAGCAGCCGGGATTGACCAAATATTCTAACATTACCCTAAAGAGAGGCACTTTCCAATCCGATAATGAATACTACAACTGGTGGAAAGAAAATGTGTTTTTTCAAGAAGGCAACAGTTCTGGCTCCAAATTCAGAAGGAATATTACCATAAGCCTACTCAATGAAGAACATATGCCGATAGTGGTATGGAAGATTAAAAATGCGTGGGCCATCAAAGTCCAGTCTACCGATTTAAAGGCAGATGGAAATGAAATCGCGGTCGAAACCATCGAACTGGCCCATGAGGGACTTACCATTCAAAACGACTAAAATATAATGGCGTTTTATTATCCTCCCTCCGGATTCCATTTTAAGGTAGAGTTTCTGGAAATACAGGCGGTGGAAAACGACATCTTGTTTCAGAACGTCTCAGGATTAGAAGTATCCCTGGAAACTGAATCTATAAAAGAAGGAGGAGAAAATCGTTTTGAACATACTTTGCCTACAAGAACAAAATATTCCGATCTGGTACTCAAAAGAGGCGTATTAGTGGATTCAGGGGTAATCAAGTGGTGTAGAAAAGCTATTGAAAGATTTGAATTTGAGCCCACGACGGTGCTGGTCCATTTGCTAAATGATAATCATGATATCCTGATAGAATGGAAACTTTTCCATGCCTGGCCCAAAAAGTGGTCAGTGGCAGAGTTGAATGCGGAGCAAAGTGCAGTATTGGTTGAGACAATAGAATTAAACTACAATTATTTCACCGTCAATCATTCCAGTCCTTTATGAACAGCTATCACTGAAGATAATTGCACTTCCTGGGAGAATAATGTAGGACAACTAATGGGATGAAATATAGCGAAAGACATGCCGATAGAAATCAAAGAACTCCATATTAAAGCCGTTGTGGCCAGTGATCACGAGAGCGGTAGCAACACCCAATCCTCCTCTGATTCAGACCAAAAGGCCATAATTGATGCCTGTATTGAAAAAGTATTGAAGATATTGGCAGCCAAAAAAGAGAGGTAAATGGAAATTCACCCGACTAAAATCCTGATTAATGCCTACAGTGGCAAGGAGATGACCGAGAGCGAAAAAACCGGATCATTCACCCTCCCTATAAACCCTGAACAATATGCGCAAAAGTATGAAATCAAATACGATGCGAAGCCAGCACCCGGCAACCAAGGTGTAGAAGAAAAGTTTACTTCCTCAGCCCCTGAAGAATTAAAGCTTGATTTCACTTTTGATGGTACTGACACTATTTTTGGGTATTCACATCTTGGAAAAAGCGTCCCACAGCAAATACAGGAATTTAGAGAAGTAGTTTATGACCTCTCCTCCGATATCCATCAACCCAGATTCCTGAAGGTGATGGGTTTGGGAGTCATATTCCCCTGTGTGCTTAAAAACCTTGATATAACCTATACACTTTTTAAACATGATGGAACACCGCTAAGGGCAAAAATCAGTGCTACTTTCCTGAACTTTAAAGAAGTCAAGAGGCGAGTCGCTGAAGAAGGCAAGAACTCCCCAAATTTAACCCACCTCAGAACTGTCAAAGGAGGAGATAGTCTGCCACTGATGGTTTTTAAGATTTATAAAAACTCTAAATATTATCTCGAAGTAGCAAAGGCGAATAACTTGACGAATTTCCGAAAACTTAACACAGGTGATCAAATACGTTTCCCACCTTTTAAAACCGAAGTTATATGAGTAATGGAAGGCTTCTTCCCAACCAATCTGAAACAGGGAACATTTCTTTTAGCATTTTAGTAGCAGGTGAAGAAGTACCTCAAACTTATGAATTTTTGTCCATCACTACCCACGTTGAACTGAATCGGATTCCTTATGCCTACCTTGTTCTCAAAGATGGGGAAACAGCCATTGAGGATTTTGAGGTCAGTAATGAAGAAAGGTTTGTTCCAGGGAGCGAAGTAGAAATTAAGATGGGCTATGACGGGGACAATTCGAGTGTTTTTAGAGGAATTATCATCAAGCACGGAATTAAAATCAAAGGGAATCAACCATCTGTTCTCGAACTTGAATGTCGTCACAAGGCTATCAAGATGACTGTGGGCAGAAAAAATAAATGCTTTTTGGCGCTCCAGGACCATGAAATTATGGAACAGCTTATCCGTTCCTATGGTCTGACTCCGGAGGTAGAATCAACGGATGTAAAACACCAGGAATTGGTACAATACTACACTACTGACTGGGATTTTCTGGTAAGCCGGGCGGAAGTTAACGGAAAAGTGGTTTTGTGCCAAGATGATAAAATAGTAGTCAAAGCGCCTGAATTCGACGGCGAGGCTACTTTTGGGCTGAAATACGGAGAAACCTTACATGAATTTGAGGCTGAAATGGATGCTCGACATCAGTATGATGCCGTTCAATGCAGCGCATGGAAATTTTCTTCCCAAGAAGTGTTGATGGAACAAGGGAAATTTCCAGCTAATAATGGATTAGGAAATATTTCCGAAAAAAAATTAGCAACCGTTATTGGCTTACCTCATTTGGACTTTAGGCATGGAGGACCTCTTATGGATACTGAACTGAAATCCTGGGGTTCTGCCCAGCTAGTGAAAAGCCATTTGGCAAAAGTGATAGCAAGAGCGAAGTTCTGGGGAGTTCCAACTGTGAAGGTCGGTAATTTGATTAGCCTAAGTGGTGTGGGGGACAGGTTTAATGGCAAAGGCTACGTAACTGCGGTAAGACAAAGTCAAGTTGATGGAGAATTTTATACTGATGTTCAATTCGGCAAATCCCCTGAGTGGTTCTACCAGGAATTCGAAACTCAAGAGAAGTCTGCCTCCGGATTATTGCCGGGAATAAGCGGACTTCAAATTGGAAAAGTTAGCCAATTGGAGAATGATCCAGAGGGGGAGTTCCGGATACTGGTTCGTTTTCCAATGATTGATCCACAATCTACGGGGGTGTGGGCGCGCCTAGCCACTTTGGACGCCGGGAATGAAAGAGGCTTTGTTTTTCGACCAGAAATAGATGATGAGGTCATTGTGGGCTTTATCAATGATGATCCAAGACATCCTGTTATTTTGGGACACCTTCATAGCAGTGCCAATCCCTCACCTTTGGAAGCCAAGGATGATAACCATGAGAAAGGCCTGGTCACCCGAAGTAAAATGCGCCTACATTTCGATGACGATAAGAAAGTAATGACTTTCGCCACTCCCGCAGGGAATAAGATCATGTTGAACGAGGATGGGAAAAACATGCTACTTGAAGACCAAAATGGCAACAAGATCACCTTCGACACCAACGGAATTACCCTTGAAAGCGCCAAAAACATCATCCTAAAAGCTACTGGTGATATCAAGGCAGAGGGGGTGAACATTGAACAAAAAGCCCAAGCTCAATTTAAGGCTGAAGGAGGTGCAGGACTTGAAGTTTCTACTTCCGCCATTGCTACTGTGAAGGGAAGCTTAGTCAAGATTAATTGAAACTCAATGTGTTTGTTTAATCCGGTTTTAATCCTTGAATATTAGTGCCTCCAGCTGCTAGAATTAACGACATGCATATCTGTCCAATGGTGACTGGCACCGTACCTCATGTAGGTGGGCCAATATTGCCGCCAGGAGAACCTACCGTTTTAATCGGTGGGATGCCTGCTGCAAGAATGGGAGATATGGCTACTTGTACCGGGCCTCCCGACAGCATCATTATGGGATCTAGCACGGTATTGATTGGCGGAATGCCTGCTGCAAGAATGGGTGACTCCACCGCACACGGGGGATCAATCATTCTAGGTTGCATGACTGTAATGATCGGGGGATAAATTGAAGCATCATGAATCAAGAAGAATCATTCCTAGGTACGGGATGGGGATTCCCTCCTACTTTCGACCCTACAATTAACACCGTTACGATGGCATCAGGGGTAGATGACATTCGTGAGAGTCTTACTATTTTGTTCGATACGGAGCTCGGAGAACGGGTGATGCAACCGAAATATGGCGCCAGTTTGGGAAGTATGGTAATGGAGCCCATTAATAGGGCCACTCTAATATATATTGAAGACCTTGCCACAACCGCCATTATTTACCACGAACCAAGGATCAAGCTCATCCGACTTGAAGTATCGGAAGCGAATCAATCGGCAGGAATATTGCATATTAACGTCATTTTTGAGATACGAAGCACCAACACCCGGTTTAACTTCGTCTATCCCTTTTACATCCAAGAAGGAACTGATATCTGACCTGTTCTTTTACATGTTTTACCGAAGTCATGCCTCATTTCTCCGATAGTTTAAAATTTTTAGTCAAAAGAGATGGTGTAAGCCAAAAGCAACGGCGACAAGTAGCTTTGGATCCTTCCTTTATAAAGCTGGATGAAAGAAAATTAGAGGACTTCTTGGTATTTGCAATAGCATATTCCAAAAAGGTGCATTTCATCGACCTGAATAATAAACCAGCAGGATCATGGGAAGGATTCTGGAACAGTGATCCAACGATGGTCATTGCAGCCATCACCAAAACCAACCCTCTTCCTGCCAAATTATCTTTTGAGAAAATAGCATCTGGCCCACCCAGCCTCCAGGGCTTGGATACATTGATAGACCTTGTTCTTGATATTGCAAAAAAGATCGATTATTGGTACAAGAATATACGAAGAGGTACGGGCCTTCATAGTGAGTTAAGGCGGTTAATTATTGCCAACTTGCAGGAATTTCTGATGAATTTGGCTTCCTTGGAAAAAAGCGCCGAAAAATTTATCGCCGGTTACCTAGGATACAACGAGGGCAGCTATCTGGGATTCTCTCCGGAATGGGGCTTTGACCCTGAAATTTCCATACCAGAGGCCAATTTGAACTTGTTGATCCCCCGACCCGAAATAAATAAAGAAAACATCTCCACATGTAGCAGTAACCTTAGTGAAAAGGAAATGCTGAGGGCAGCTTATTCTTTGCTGGGGGAACGCTTTACCAATATCTACAACGTCTATTTTCAGATTGTCCAGCTATCTTCCACCCATTTAGAACAAAGCCTCACCAGAGCAGACCACCCTCCCCATGTCGCATTATTCATCAGTTTTTTAAAACTTTTTTTGCTAGTACAAGACGACCTTAATCAAATCACCAAAAAGCACTTAGATTTTTTCTACAGAGATGTCTTGGGACTAAAGCCAAAAGATGCTGTTCCAGACAAAGCACATTTGTTTTTCGAATTGGCAAAAAACAGGTTTGAAGTTCTATTAGATGAAGGTGTGAGGTTCAAAGCCGGCAAGGATGCCCAGGGGAGCGACCTGTTCTATGTTCTTGATAAGGATTCGGTGTTGAACATAGCCAAAGTAGATAGCCTCAAGACTATTTACTTGGCAAAAACGATAATAGCTGATCAACCGAAAATAAGCGGTGTGAAAGTCGCTCCGGTTGCTAATTCAGAAGATGGGAATGGAACACCGATCCAAGATGCGGACAGGCCAACCTGGTTTACAATGGGCAGCCCTAGCATGCCAGATGGAAAAATTGGATTTGCACTTGCTTCCCGTGAACTATTATTGACTGAGGGCACTAGAACGGTTACTGTAACTGTGACAACTAGCAATGAGGTTCCAATAGTCAGTAAGGATGCCATTGAGGTTTTTCTGAGTGGGGAGGGTGAGTGGGTAGCCGCCAATAATATTTCGTCAAAATTGAGAAGTCCATTGAAAGGTTTCGAAATCGAACTATCGCTTGACGCTGGCTTTTCTCCCATACTACCATTTGATCCCCAAGAATTTGAAGAAGAGCTGGGAACAGATCTACCTGTAATAAAAGTCTTTTTAAATCCTAATAAACTAAGAAGCCCATCGGCTTTTCAGGATTTTCTGGATCTAAAAATGGAAAGCGTAACTATAGATGTAAAAGTAAAGTCGTTGACTCAAATCGTAGCTTTTAGTGATGAGGGATTACAGGATACCGGCAAGCCATTTCTGCCCTTCTCATCAATACCAAAAAAAGGATCTAGTTTCTATATTGGCCATTCGGAAGTATTCCAAAAAAACCTTAAAAAGCTGGAAATTATTATTACCTGGGAAAACCGGCCATATGATTTAAAAGAACACTACGCCGGATATGATATGGCGGAAAATAACGATCAGGTCAATTTTGCAATTGAAGCAACTTTACTGGGGAAAACGGGATCTGCACCCATTCCGTTCTGTATTTCAGACAGAGATGAAGAGGATCGACAACATCTTCTTAAAGCCGATAAGGATGTGTTGGTTTTTAATATGGAAATTAACCCGTTGTTAAGCAAAGAAGAGGCGGAAATCTACGGAGAGAATAACAAAGCAGGATTTCTTCAATTGGATTTACTCAATGATTTAGGGCACAGCCAATACCAACAGGTATTAACGAAGCAGATGTTAGCGTTGGCAAGATTCCCGACAAGGATAATAGGGGCATGGTACAAAAACAAGGCGGGAGAGCTGGTAAAAGCAACTTCAACCACAAGCATTTCTCCTGAAGATGAGGTAATTCTCCCCAACCCTCCGTACACTCCCTCCATCAAAAGTATAATGATTAATTATGACTCCAAGTTAGAAGTTAATCGAAATGGAGAAAGTAAAGGTATTCAGTTTATACACCTTCATCCGTTCAAAAACACTTATGAACATCTGAATGAAATTAAAAACAGCCCCTTGTTGCCACAATTCAAAAGCCCAAAGTCAAAGACTGAGAAAGATGTTCTGATTCCAGATGCAGGGGCACTTCTGATCGGCATCCGGGACCTCCAGCCAAAGCAAAGTCTCTCTTTACTTTTTCAGTTGGTGGAAAGCACCGCCAATGCAGAAATGTCCAAGCCAAAAGTCAACTGGCACTATTTAAAGTCAAATCAATGGGAACCATTCGGGGATGCTGAGCTGGTAGTAGATACCACAGATGAACTTTTAAAAGCAGGCATTGTAGAGTTGGCCATCCCGCATGACATAAATAAAGAAAATACTATTCTACCATCTGATTTACATTGGATAAAGGCATCTGTTTCAGAAAATCCTGAAGCCATCAGTCATGCCATTGATATACATGCACAGGCAGCCTTAGTCACCTTTCAGGACAATAATAATGATTTAAGCCATTTGGCGAGGCCAGTACCTTCGGGAACCCTGTCGAAACTGGAAAACAGCAATTCGGCCATTAAGGGAATTTTCCAAAAATACGATTCCTTTGGCGGTCAACCTGCAGAGATGGATCTTAATTTCTATACCCGTGTCAGCGAACACCTCAGACACAAAGGCAGGGCCATTACATTGTATGATTACGAACGCCTGATTTTGGAGGAGTTTCCTTCTATCTACAAGGTAAGATGCGTTAACCACACTGATGACACCTTACGGCTGAGTCCTGGAAATGTGGTCATTTCTGTAGTGCCGGATTTTTCGAAACTAAAAGGTGTCAATAAAATGGAACCTAAAGTTTCTCTAGCCCAACTGGAACAAATAAAGCGTTTTTTAGAAGATAGAAATTGTGGTTTTGTAAGAAATCCTACCACGGATAATTCTGAAAAACCAGCATCTCTCCATGTACTCAATCCGCGGTACGAAAAAATTAGAATCAGTTTTAAAGTAAGATTCAGATCGGATATTTCATCCATCGAGTTGCATATTGAAAAATTAAAAACTGCTTTGATTCGCTTTCTATCTCCATGGGCGTTTGAAGATTCAGGGGAAATTTCATTTGGGGGAAAGGTGTTCAAATCAGTCATCCTCCATTTTGTCGAAAAACAGTCCTACGTAGAATACATCAAGGATTTTAAAATGATGCATGGTGATATGCACGAGGATCTCAGTACCATAGAATCCCAAACTCCGATCTCAATCCTTGTTCCTGAAGCCAGGGAAAGCATGAATATCACATACCTATATAACGAAGATTGTATCTCTGATCAGCTCCTTAATAAAAGTGGATTGGGATATGAGAACTTGGAAGACACGAAAATATACGATTGATTTTTGAATCATTCTAACATGTATTATCATGACAATTAAATCAAGGATAGATCTGAAAGAGCAATTTTCAAATGGAAGAAAGCTTAATGAAAAACAGTTTCATGACCTGATTGACTCCATGCTCAACAAAAGAGATGATGCCTTTATGGGGAAATGGAAGAAAGGAATGGCTTATAAATCCGGAAATGTCGTCATTTATAACCAATCACTTTGGGAAGTGAAAGCAACTGATGATGGCAACCCGCAGGAAATTTGTTCCTGTATTCCCCCGGATGAAGGCGATGAATGGCAAACCCTTATCGTTCCACAGCAAGATGATGACTGGTTTGTCGACCAAGAAACCGGGGTAATGTACGCCAAGTTTTTTGAGTGCGTTGGTATCGGAAGGATTTTCAACCCAAGTGTCGATCCTCCCCAAGCAAAACTTGAAATAGTTACCGACGAGGGGCAGGAAGAAAATCTCATGGGAAGATTGTTGATTTTTCCAAAAAAGGCTCCCGCACCTACTCTCAGTCTGATTCAGGTAAGCAGCGAAGAAAACCCCTTTAATGCATTTTTTCTGTTTGGAGTAGACAGCCAGGAGGCAGTATTGACCAGTGATGCGCCATCAGGGTTTGTGTTTAGGCATCTAGGCCATGCAGTACCTGGTGAAGAAGATGAGTTAAACTTCAAAGACGGCGACGTTATGATGGTCATAGAACCATCAACCGCAGGATCAGGAAATGCGAAAGTTGGAATAAGCACCGATAAGCCCAAGGCGATGCTCGATGTAACCGACCGGAACAAAGGACAATTTTTGCTGAGCCCAGAGGACAAACATGACCCTGTTTTCACCATCATCAATTTAGACCCGGATAATGACAAAAATTATACGGCTACTGGAGTCAGTGTTGATTATTCTGTATTCATAACCGACGCACCAAATGGTTTTATATTTAAGAAAGGTGCTGACTACGGCTCGCATTGCAAAAATCCGGATATCAACCAGGGCACACCTTTGATGATAGTCAGGGAAGGAGCAAACGAAAAGCCTCAGGTAGGCATCGGAACCACAGAACCTTGTGCTATGCTACATGTTACTGATGGTAAAAATGGTACCTGCCTACTTCAGCCTGATCATGAGGCCGCTCCCCTTTTGACCATCGCCAAATTCAAAAATGATGGAAAAAACAACTATACAAGCGAGGTTATTTCCGATGACCATGCCTCTTGGATCACAAATGCACCCAAAGGCTTTCAAATCTTAGCAGGTAAGGAATTCAAAGGAAACTGTCCTACGCCTGATCTAAAAGAAGGAGATCGACTGGTAGCCATCTTGCCCACCGGAAAAGTGGGAATTGGAACCAAGACCTATGAACCAACTGTGACTTTGGAAATTTCAGACGAAAAAAGTGGTAAGTTTCTTTTTAACCTCGATGATAAAAAAGTAAATCCAGCGCTTGGCATCATTAATTCCAGACCCGGGAAAAATAGAAACTATTTTACACTTGGTGCCAATAACCAGACGGCTGTAATGGTGACTGATTCTCCGGGTGGGTTCGTTTTGAAACAAGGATCTAAATCGGAAGACGATGAAATAGATGTTACCCAAGGTGATATTTTGCTACAACTCTTCCCCTATAAGGAACGGAAAATGGAGGGGAAAGCGGTCTTTTTCCCTGAAAGGAACGGAAAGGTCGGAATCATGCGAACGCCCGGTGATTTCCATCTGGATGTCAATGGAGTAGCCAGAACATTTTCTCTCTATATCGATTCAGATTCAAACCATATATCGAACGAAGAACCCTTGCAAAACTATCTTCAAAACTCCAAGAAAAAAACAGCGCTTGACCTGATCAATAAACTCAAGCCCATAGCTTTTGATTGGGATACCCATACTACCAAACTGTCCGGTGAAGGAAAACAATTTGGCTTGAAGTCTCAAGAAGTGGAGGATATTTTGGAAGAAATGGTAAAAAAAAGTGGTGATGACCACAAATTGTCCGTCAATCATTCCAGTCTTAACGCTGTGCTTGTCAGGGCAATTCAGGAACAACAGGGTATTATCGATCACTTGACATCCAGAATTGAAGCGCTGGAGAAAAATCATCTCCATTAATTCAGGACGGTGAGATCCGCTTCCCTTCCTCCATTTTATTTAATTATTTATTTTTAATTATCCTGACGAGTGGATAGGATCTATTGAACCACCGCTTCACCTTCCACAAATATTTCAAGCATATGGACCTCAAGGTCCTACGTCTACTCATCCGCAAAACCTCCGACTATCAGTATAAGAAACAGCGCAATATTAAAAGATAGCGTTTTGTGGACCATCTTTAGTTTACCGTTATGGCGAAGCCAAAAAATTTAACGATCCCCAAGAATAATTCTAGCTTTCCCGAGTATCTTGACTGGGAACTTTTAAGAAAAACGGGAATAGCGCACATCGAAAAATTAGGAAGTGATCTGTGGACGGATTACAACCTCCATGATCCCGGTATTACCATACTTGAAGTACTTTGTTATGCGCTAACAGATCTGGGTTATAGAACAAATTTTGATATAAAGGATCTTTTGGCGAGAAGTCCCGAGGATAAAAACCTGGCTTCAAAAACTATATTTGGCAAGCCCACCGACGATAATTTTTTTACCGCAGCCGAGATACTTTCCTGCAATCCCGTAACGCTTAATGATTTTAGAAAACTTCTTATTGACATTCCGGGAGTGCGTAATGCCTGGTTTGAATTGTCCCAGGATGGAGAAATACCCGTTTCTTTAGACAAAAAGAATAACTCGCTGGTTTACGCCAATCCCGATTCCAAAACAGAAAAACATTTCTTTATTCAGGGTCTATATGAGGTATGTTTAGAGCTGGAACCCCTCCTTATCAGGGATGCTTGCGGCAGTGTATTTTTTACAAAGGATGGAATCTTGCAGGAGGTCTATAAAAAATTGAATGCGCACAGAAATCTGTGCGAAGACCTTAAAAAAGTGGATGTATATGGCGAGGAACAAATTCGTCTTTGTGCGGAAATAGAACTTCAGCCTACTGCAGATCCAGAAAGCGTACTTCTGGCAATTTATAAAAATCTTGAAGAACACCTCTCCCCTACCCTACCATTTTACACACTGCAGGAGATGCTACAGAAGAAAAAAAGCGTGGAAGCAATCTTTGAAGGCAGACCATTATCAGCAGATAGTCATGGGTTTATTGATACAGAGGATCTAAAAAAACTTGATCCTCAAAAAAGGCTGTACGCCTCCGATTTTTATAGGATTATCATGGATATAGACGGGGTTGTTGCCGTTAGAAACCTGACCCTTGCGAAAGCCATTGATAATTTGGTGATGCACAGTGGGGAAAAATGGTGTCTGAACCTTACCCCAAAATACCGGCCTCATCTTGATTTAAGACATTCTCAAATCACCTTCTATAAGGGTGTGCTTCCTTTTACTTCTAATGTATCTATTGTAGAACAAAGATTCCTTGAAGAAAAGGCGGCCAAAGCTAAGGCCATGCTTGAAGGGTATCAACTGGATCTCCCCATTCCCGACGGACAATACATGGATTTGGAAGATTACACTTCCATTGTTGAGGATTTTCCTCAAACATATGGTATAGGGACAGATGGAATCAAGGGGCTAAATGATGTGAAGAGAAAGGGACAAGCAAATCAACTTAAAGGATATCTGCTTTTCTTCGACCAGCTTTTGGCCAACTACCTTTCTCAATTGGCGCATGTGAGGGATCTTTTCTCTATAAACCAAGATGAGAGCGGCACCGGCAAAACGCACACCTATTTTACGCAGATTTTATCCGAAGTGCCGGGCATCCATGAGCTATTGGTAAACTATAATGCATGTGAAGGCAATCAGCATGATAATCTGCCGCCTGAAGATTTTCCTACCTATTTACAATATATAGCAGAAGACCTCGAAAATTATTATGAGAGGAGAAATAGGTTTTTGGATCATTTGCTGGCAAGGTTCTCTGAATCTTTTTCTGATTATGTTCTCCTCATGTTTGAAGTCAATGGAAAAAAGCATGACCAGAAACGGGTAGTCCGGGATAAATCCGATTTTCTCAGTAGCTATCCAAAAATCAGCAGGAATAGAGGGAAGGCTTTTGACTACACGCAACCTGTAGGTTGCGCAGGTGAAAATGATTGTGGAGAATCAAACAAAATCGATAGCAATGCAAAATTTGAAAATGTTTCAGGCTTGGAAATGCGCGTGGCTAAGCTCATTGGAGTTAATAATAACTCATGGCAAAAGCTGGGCAATGCAACAATCGATAAAAATCCGGGTGGCTGGTCTCTTGAGATTTATAAACTTGACGATTGTTTGATAAAAAGCACTTCAAATTGGGAAACGGAACAGGAAGCTTGTGATGCACTCAGTGCATGGCAAAAATATATCGGAAATGAGCGTTATTACAGACGGTTGACATTTGATGTCAATAGTGACTATGAATATGCGTTTGTACTAAAACGCGAAGTTGGAGAAGAGTTGGCCATTGGAACCGAACGTTTCCCAACTATTGACCACTACTGTAATGCACTTCAAGAACATCTAGACACGCTGGCATCCATCCCTGAAGAAAATGTGTTTTTGGAAACCATCGATGGTGTGACCTGCTATGTCATAAAGAATGAAGAAGGGCAGGAACTTCTTCGGTTTGTATCTATGGTGGAAGACCTAGAACTGTTTAAACGACTATTTAAAGATAAAAATCATTATTGCCGAAAATCCTTCCCAGTAGATCGGAGCCAAGAATACGGCTTCCTAATTGTCGATGACAACAATGAATCCCTTTTTCTCAGCGCAGAAAGATATTACGAAATTGAAAGCAGAGAAGAAGCCATCTATTGGCTCATAGGTCAAAGTAGTTGGTCAGGTTTGGAAGGAGTGGCCATGAAAGAGGAGGAGTGTTATTTTTTTCAGTTGTTGGATTTCAACGGCGACAAGTTGCTCTTTGAAAGCAGCAAAGGCTTTCATTCCGTAGCTACGGCAATGTCGTTTTTCGATGCTGCTGAAGGGGAAGAAGATTTTTTACATTGGGCAACGACTCCAGAAAATTATGAACTAATTGATATTAACGGAAAAAATTCCTTTCGACTGCTAAACGACCAAGGTGATACCGTATGCCACCACCCACATGATTACGTTTCAGAAACTGAAGTCCAAAATCTAATTCAAGCCATTATTTATTACTTGAACAACACCGAGCCCAATTTTGAAATCAATGGTACTCCAGGCAGATTTAAATTTGAGGTATCCGATACGGCTGAACATGTGTTATTTATCAGTATCAACTCATTTCCTACCACAGTCGCTGCCCACTCGGCCACTTCCCTAGTAAAAGCATTAGCAAAGCACCGGAGGTATTATAGAACATTACAAGATCAGGAAGGCGCCTATGGCTTTGAATTAGTCGACAGGACAAACAATCCCTTTGCGATCCATCCCCATTGGTATGCTACGGTATGCGAGAGAGACTTAGCCATGGATTCCATCCTTTATTTCTCAGAAGGTTTAAGCCCTAAGTACAAACTGAGCAGAAAAGGAGATATATATGTTCTTGACTTTTTAGGCCCCAAGGGAGATGTTCTGCTCAACGGTAATGTTGAATTTCCGGATAAAGAATCAGCCATTACTTTTTGGGAAGATCTATTAAAGCATGCTGCGAAAGAAGAAAAATTTCGTCAGATCGATTTGGGACAGGGTGGCTATCCCTACGGTTTTGAATTGTTGGATAAAGATGGAAATGTCATTGCCAAGTCTGCTTCAAGTTATGCTACTGAAGCTGAAAGCAAAATGGCGGTACTGGCGATAATAAATCTTGTTCGGCACTCGGAATGGCAAGTCAATCTCACAGGTGAGGTTGGCGACTACCAATTTTGGATTGGCGACAGTCCTGAAAACAAACTACTGGAAAATTACGACAACTATCCTGATGAGGTAGTCGCCAAAATAGCTGTCAAATACGTTCTTGAATGGGGTCAAAATCCTTCTAATTATCGACAAACAGATGATTTTAGAGTTGCCCTAGTGGATCCCGAGGGAGAAATTATAGCAACTCATCCGCATCAATACGAAAGCGATGGGGAAGTCAAAACGGCAATATTACTGTTGGTTAATTATTTACGAAAAGAAGCTCCTAAAATCGAAATTCCCAATGTGGGAGGAGCTTTCGTACCTGTGATTTATGGTGAAAACGGAAGGGTCGCTTTGAAAGGCACTACCGTTTATTCCAACAAAGAAACTGCACTCGGTCAACTGGATGTATTGTTGGAATTGGCAGCACATCAGACAAATTATGACCTGACCAATCATGGATATAAAACTTGTAACCACAGTTTCCGTCTCACCAATGGTGAAGGGGTCACGGTGGCAACACACCCCTTCTCGTACCCCACTCCTCAAGAAAGAAATGACAAACTAACAGCTCTTATTGGTTCGCTTACCGATGCAGAAAAACTTGCCCAAGAAGTTATCAAGGAAATTCCATTGTTCCTTTTCCAATTAAACGGCCAAGATGAAGAACCTCTGCTCGAAGGGGTATTAGGTTTTGAAGAAGAAGATGAGGCCAGGGAGAATTTCGGTTTTTTTTTGACAGCTGCCTCAGAATTGTCCCATTTTAAACCAAATTCTGAGCATGAAGAAGTCGGATTTTCTGTACTTGACTCACAGGGCGTTCTTCTCGCCAAATCAATTAAGAACTTTGTAACCGAGACTGAGAGAGAGGAGGCCATTAAGGCAACTTGGTTATATATTAGGTTACAAAGTACCAATTATCGTATTTTTCAGGATACAGGAGAAACCAACTGGAAATTTTCCCTCGTGAAAGATGAAGAAGATTTTTTGATAGGCGCTTCCGATAGTTGGGATAACGCCGCCAGTGCACTGATCAATGCCTTTAACCACGCACACTTCGAAAACAACTACAAAGTTCTAAAGAATGAAGACGATGGCACCTTTTCATTTCTTTTGGAGGACGAAAAAGGGACAACCTTGGCAAAACAAGTCGGTGAGCCGTTTGCTACGAAGGTAGAACTGCAACAAGCCCTAGAAAAATTCATAGCGTCTATAAAAAGTAAAAAAATAAAACCAAAGATTACAGAAAAAGGAGCCGATTATCACATCATCCTGAAAGACATTCAGGGTAAAGCGATTTTGGCTGGGGTAAACAGCTACGACTCCCGCGAATCGGCAGTATCTGTTTGGATGCAAATCGCTGAAGCAGCACTTGAGGTTTCTAATTTTGAGACTGTCTATGATAATCTTAATTGTAAATATAAGGTAAACCTTAAAAATAAAGAGCTTGCTTTAGCTCACTCCCTTTCTGAATTATCTTCACGGACGCAGGCTGAAAAATGGATAGATCAGATTAGCATTTTATTAAAAAAGCAACATACAAACAGCGGAGCAACTGGCACTGCATGCGGCTATTACTTTTTACTCAGGCCTTCCAATAGTGAGGAATTGAAAGATATTCAGATTAAAGGAGCCAAAAGATTTCCTACCGCCACAGAAGCATTACAAGAAAGCAATTTGGTAGTTGGGATGCTACTTGATGATGAACTTTTCCGCTCAGAAGAAGTGGAGGGCGGTTGGCAGTTGATTTTGTTTGATCGAGAGGACACTATTCTCGCCAAGGTGCAGCCGCATTTCGAAACCCAAGAAAAAGCCTTAGAAGCTCGCGATCATTTGAGGGCATTTTTGGCATTAGGTGGCCCATTGGATTGTGGAAACCTCGGGAAGGTCAAAACTGTCAAGGAAAATGTGACCTATGTTGTTAGAGTAACGAAAGATAATAGGATATTTTTTGAAAGTCCCTATTTCCACAGTTGGGAAATTGCCAGAGAAGCCACGAATAAGATCCATGAACAAGGTCAATATGAGGAGCGGTATAACCTTATTACCAATGAGGAGGAATGTATGTACGGGTTTGAATTAGTAGACAAACAAGGACTTCCTATTGCCAAGCATCCAACCTACTATACCACGGCGAATGAAAGAGATAGGGCCATACAAAGTGCCAGATCTACGATCAGTTTGGAGGGACTACATTTAGTAGAACACATCCTTTTGCGCCCCAGGAAGATCAAAATGGAGCAGTCCTATCGCTTCGATTTGATCGACAAGGAACTAGATTCACCCATTCTTCAGGGAGAAATAAGTTTTCCCAGTGAAGCGGAGGCTTGGAATGGATACCTTAAAGTATGGACATCCCTTTGGAAACATGCCAACGAAGCGGGCGGTGAAAGTTTGGTCGAAAAAGTCGACGATCTTGAAGCACCATGCCCCTATTCGTTCAACATTCTCGCACCTTCTGTAAAGGATACCAGAAATATAATAATTGCAAAATCTTATGGCGGATTTAGCAGCAAAGAGAAGCGGGATGAGCGGCTTAACAGTCTAATCCAAAGCATCAGAGACCTGGAAGAAGCACCGACTACTTCACCAAACCTCACCGGTAGTTTGGCCGCAAAAGTCTTTTCTCTCAAACTCGATCGCGACCTTATAGGCTGCGAATTGATGAAACCCATCCTGGACTACCATATCGCCGGGGAACCTGTACCAGGGAAGTACTATGATCCTTATTCTTTCCGGGCCACGGTGGTGCTCCCCTATTGGCCCGCCAGGTTTCAGAAGCCCGAATTTCGTCAGTTTATCGAAACCACGCTCAGGCAAGAAGCTCCTGCCCATGTCTTTCTGAGGATTTGCTGGGTGGGTCCTATGGATATGAAGGAATTTGAAGATGCTTACTGTAAATGGGTTTCCACAACCCAATCAGGAATAGAAGCATGCAAAGCCATAGAAGCAAAAAACGAAATGGTCAAAACCCTTTGCAAACTTCGAAGTGTGTATCCAGTAGCAAGTCTTTACGATTGTCAGAGACCATCAGAAGACGGTAATCGTATTGTTCTCAATTACTCTGTCATAGGGTCTTCAAACTCATAGAAGCCATGAAAAACCAGGAAATTATTCAGCACTACCCTATTTTCAAAGCCAACCAAGTATTGAGGGAAAGTCAATTAAACGACGTCGTTAAATACTTGGAACAACAGGATCGCCTTTCCAGAATCTGCTTGATGGGAACAGGTATTGTTTGCGGGTTAAAACCCATTTGGGACGAAACCCAAAATGTCTTATATGTGTCCGCTGGCACCGGTGTGACCTCGGAAGGATACTTGTTGAAACCTAGTGATATAGCATTGGACAGCTACCGGAAAATTGACTTAGACCTAAATTGGTTTGGAACGGGAGAAGATAAATTAGTGCTTGGTTTGGATGATGATCTCGAGGCCTTTGAATTGGTAAAGAAAACAGGTGAGGATGAAGACCTCGTTGTTCTGATTGAAGGTGACCTACAGGGAAAAATCTTGGTTTTAGTACTCGAAAGGCAGGAAAATAAAGATCAGGGACTCTGTGGCAACGACTGCGATGAGAAAGGCAAATCTCAGACATTTGTCAACCGCTATATTCTACTAGAAAAGGAAATTGCCGATTTGATTCTACAAGCGACTTACGATCCGGATAATCGCCATTTAGGTGGGGTTTTTGACAACATGGAAGAACTGTTTTATCACAAATTTTCAACGATCCACCCAGTTATTGAGAGATTCGGTTTCAAAGATGATAACACAGTAAGGCTAAATGATATTAGTACTTACGATATGTTTATTGAGCGTTATCAACTTATCATCAAAAGGCTTGGTTCTAGGCTGGATACGGTTTTTGATGAGGTGAACAAAGTTTTTTCCCCCGTGTTTGTGCCCATGCTTTCGAGCGGAGATAAACTTGTGGAAGGGGTCTCCATAAGCCAGCAAATTGATGCTGTGTTAGAGAATGATCACTATAAACTTAACATTCAATATCTCCACGATTATTTGTGCGATATGGTTCATGCGTATGGGGAATTGATGGAAGCCGTTTTTGATTTGGTAGCTGATTGTCAGCCACACCTACACCGTTTTCCCAGGTTCCTATGGTTAAAAGGTTTTGTAGATGCTGAAAAAAGCAACCAATTAAGTATCTATAGAACCCCCTATACCCAACCACCTATTTACAATGGTAACCAAAGTCGGCTTTCAGAAACCATCACGCACTACAAAAAATTGAGCACCCTGATAAACGGTAACATTTTTAAAGTGCCGGATAATAAAGATGACCTTCAAATCAGAATCACCCCAAGCAAATCCGACAGACAGCCGCTGAGTGAGCGGGCTTTTCCATTTTATTACGACAATCACTTAGGCCTAATAAATGACTGGTCGCCAAGGTTAAAAAGATTAGGAAAGGCGGGTAAAGTTTATAGCTACTACAGGGCACAGGATCAACCCTTTGATGATCCTCTAATATACAGGATGGAGGGCTGCGACTTTTTACGTATTGAAGGACATATAGGTAAATCTTTTTATGAAGCGGTCAGCCGACTAACAGATTTAAGACAGCGCTATAACTTGTCTTTTGAAATGGTTGCACTGAAAATTGGGGAGACATTCGATGATGATCTTTTCCAGTTTATTTGCCAGGATTTGGATTGTGAGAGACGCAAATATCAGGAGCGGTATGGTCGGGCGAGGGAAACGCTAATAAGACACTTTTCTGATACTAATCATCACAACCTCATCAGGGAACTACTTCCTGAAGAGCTATATAAATTTAACTACGAAAGCTTCTCCAAAACCTATCAAGAAATCATCCAAGAGGGACTTCCACCGCTTGCAGTTTTCGCTGAGATAGACAGGTGCTTTAAAGACTTCAACGAAAGGTGGAAAAGAACGAAAAACAAGCATCTTTTTCATCATTTTGCCTTGGAACATCCTGGGATGAAACATAGCGGGGGCGTGTCGATAGGTGGTACATTTATCCTTGTTTATAGCGATTCTAGGGATTCGCAATCCAGAACCGTGGTGGCGGACTTTTACCTGCCCTATTCTTGTATTTCCGGATGTGTCCCCATAAGCATTATTGCTGAAAGACCAAGACCTGTTTTATTGGTTTCGCCCGTGGTTTTTTGTGAGGGCGACTCCAACGCTACTGAATTGCAGATAACCGTACACCCTGAGGGCGGGGTGATCACTGGGGCTGGATACTCATTTGAAGGTAAACATTTATTCACGCCCTCAAAATCTGGTGTCAATGAAGGAACGGTAGATTTAAAGTACTTTATTGACGGCGGTGAAGCCACATACAGTTTAACCATCATCAAGCTTCCAGAGGTGGAATTCGGGATCCTAAATGATAACGGGGCGCATGTTTCTGAGATCTGCCAAAATGGGGGCCAGCTTAGACTTGCTTTGGCAGAAAATGCTTCAGCCGGCCAATTTACCGTTTGGAATGGAGAAGAAGAATTGACAGACGTTCTCATAAAAGACGAAAATGGCCATACTATCCTGGATCCAATGCTGTTTCCCGTGAGCGCAGAAGGGCCGTTGTTGCTGGTTGTTCGTTATGCAGCTGAGGGAAATCTTTGTGACAATCAATTGTCACATGAACTAACCATTTTCCCTGTGCCAGACGCCGAATTTGCGTTTGAGGGTGAGGTAACAGAGGTTTGTATGAACAGCCAGAACCGCCTCGAAATCATGCCCTACCAAGTAGGGGGTAATTTCACCGCCTATATTGATAACAACGGCCCGATTCAAAACATCATCCAACAGGCAGATGACAGGTGGTTTATCCATCTATCTGCGATAAATTTGAAGCCCGGCCAAAATGTACTGTTAACCGTTCGCCACACCATCAACACTGAACAAGGATGTGGTAACAGCGCTGAACACCAGCTTGTAATTTGGTCGATCGAGGAAGTCGATTTTAGACTTCCTGAACGGATATGTCAAAGCGACCAGCCATTTAGTTTGAACCCTCAACCTGAGGGCGGAATCTTTGAATATCATATTGAGGGTTTGGAGGTTGACAACGTCATAGAAAATGGCCGGTTCTTCCCGAGCAGGATACAAGCTGAAAGCCCAGTGAAGATAGCCATTTCATATTCGGTAAATGTAGGGGCATGTAAGGGAAATCGAGAGAAATCTGTGGAGGTCCTGCCTGTACCTCAAGTTGATTTTGAAGCAAGGTTTGAAAATGGACCTGATATACCCGGACGGGATGAGGAATGGTCAGTTAGCCTATTCAATGTGGAGCCACAGGAAGCTTCAGAATACAGTTGGAGTTCAAATTCCGGAAGTTTGGAAAAGATTTTAAATGGTGTTTACAATAAAAGGCTTCCGGAAGAGCCTATTAGAATTATCCCCGATTTTGACGGGGAACTTTGGATAGAGCTATCTGTGGAAGGAGAAATATGTAAAAGCGAAACAATTAGAAAAAGGGTGCTACCTGCTATAGACTCCTTGAGTTTATTCATTAGTTTATCCGAACTACCAGATACCGATCAAGGCAACGAATTCCCACTTCAAGAGGGGACTGAAATCGACCTCTTCAGGTTTAAGGAAGAACCCTATTTCATACAAGCAACTACCGTACCCCATCCCGCCGATTTTGTGGATATGGAACTGTTATTCGGAGGTGAATCATTGGAAAGAAAAAAAGTAGTGACAAATGATGCTAAAAGTGGTTTTGACTTGAAAAAAGAGGGAGGTTTTCATCCTAAACCTGGATCATATATAATAAGGGCTACTCCATATATGAAGTCCGATAATGATGCAGCGGAACAAAAAGGATTAACGAAGGAAATAAACTTTAGCATAGTAGAAATAGTGATTAACCGTGATAATAATCCTGGTGTCCCGATTAGTAGATTACCGGAAGAAGCGATTGTTGTATTGCGGAAAAGAGAGCGTGCATACCGAAGTGAAATGGAGGAATTAAAAGCGAATCAAGGATTTGCCCGTACCGTTTCTTTTCAAAAAACAGAAGCATTTCTTAACGCCTCAAGTAATTCACCAGACTTTGAAGAACAATACTTCACATTGATGGATACCTTAGAAAGAGCTATGAATAGAATTGAAGGTGGCAGTGAAAGGCAAAGTGAGTTTTTTAGGCTTTTTGAAATTGCCACGAAACAATTTATGGATAGCGAAATCGCAAAGTCACCCGACAACCTCTCTGAAGAAATCATCAATAAAATGCTGTCCAAAATAGAGCGCATGGAAGAGGTAGGTTTTAACAGAGAGACCTTAAGAATCAATTGGGGCGGTGAATCGCTTATCAACGAACTTAATGCACCGACAGCAGCTTTGTTCGAAAAAGCGTTGAATTCTCGACAGATTTAATGAGTTATGCCAGGTTCCAGCGGCCATATGGTCCTAAAGCAGGTATTAGAAGTCGTCATTCCGACAAAGGAGAACGCATTCGCATTCCAAAAAGAATTAGGTCAAATTTGTAAAGAAAAACTCGAACCGGCATTAGAAAAACTTTTTGACAGCTATTCCACCCCGGATGAAATTCTCCAGATTGACCTGCTGGAAATTAACCTTGGTAAACATCAATGGCTGCCATCTGGGGACAGTTTTGTCGAGGCTGTGGTAAAGGCAGTGGAAGAACAGATAAGATTAAAAATCAGCAATGAAATTGGAAATGGAAAAATCACAAGGAAGCCAACAAACCATGCCATTTTCGAAAAATGGGTTTATTTTATCGAAAATGGATATTTTCCTCAAAACGCAACAAAACCAGCACAAGCTGATTATCTAACGCAAATTCCCGAAATTCTTCAAAAGAACCCCGCTTTTAAAAAACAGTTAGTCGAGCTCCTTGGTAAAAGTTCCAGAGGCCTAGAAAGATTTATCAAACAACATCCTGAGTCCTTTCTGGAAAGGCTTTACGCAGTGCTTTCGGAATCCAGACAAAACAAACTAGAAGAATATAAAAAGGAAATACAAAAGTTGGTTGACACCTATTTTTCTTCAAGCGAAACATCACAAAAGGTATCGTTAGCGCAAACCTTCTGGAAATGGATATTTGAATATATATGTCAAAATTTTCCCACAAGAATTAAAGAAAATAAGCTGATTACCGGCTTCTTAGAACACTGGATCCGGATTCAAAAACCAGTATACCAGAGCAGGGAAAGTTCTCTGCGGCTTACCTTGAGGACTATTCTTCAAGAAAGCACGGGCGGCTTTCCCCTCCTAGCTTCGATGAGAGATCAATTGGCGGTGACTGTATTTTCAGAAAGAAATGTAGGTTTAAAAGCTAAATCAGGTCAGGGCCTGGAATTTCCTGACGCCAAAGCAGCAAAGAATGGAGATGTTGTGAAATCATTAAAACAAATCAAAGCGGAGAAACCTTCAAAAGAGGTAACCCTGAACTTTCAAGGCACTGCAGCGGAGTCTCCGGAAAATGCAGCTACTAAAAAATCAAAGGAAAAAGAGAATAGGGAAAACAGCCCTAAAAGAACCTTGACAAATCCGGGGGCCAAAGACCCGGCTAAAGAACCTAAGCATTTGGCTGACAACAGCACAAGCAATGTTGATCTTTCCATGCAGGAGCGAAGCCAAATTTCGGAGGAAATGGGAATCTCCGACAGTATATTTCCTCCAGTCAAACAATTATCCGAACATCAAGAGGGAAGTTTCTGGTATGTCAACCATGCAGGTGTGGTGCTGCTCCATACATTTTTCCCCCTATTTTTTGAAAAATGCGGAATTATTCGTGACAAACAATTTCTCGACGATGCTGCCAGAGAGCGGGCCGCGCAACTGCTGTTTTCCCTGTCCTCCGGCCAGGAGGAAACTCCTGAATCTGATATGGTGTTGACAAAGTTTTTATGTGGTATTCCATTAGAGATCCCTGTTAACGCCCGTTTACAACTCAGTGAACCCGAAAAATGCGAAATTGAAAAATTGCTCAAAGCTGCCATAGGCCATTGGGGTAAGTTGCAGAACGCCAGTCCCGACGCGCTCAGGGAGGGCTTTCTTCAGCGGGAAGGGAAGTTGGAAAAGCGGTCTCAAGGATGGTTTCTCGTTGTGGAACAGAAGAGCATTGATATCCTGCTCAATTATCTCCCCTGGAATCTGCGCATGATCAAACTTCCTTGGATGAAAGAAATGCTAAGAGTGGAATGGGGATAAAAATTCATGCAGCTTTATCCTCCAAGATCCGGCTAAAACACCCCTATTCTCCCGTCCAATTCCCATAATAGCTTAAAACTGTCAGGCGTATATGCTAATTAAAATGGGTAAAATGGATGTACGCAATCCTTTCAGAAAAACAGCTATTTGATATAATTCTTAGAAAAAGTGAAATATCAGGTTCATCGGTCTTCTTTCGTCCTGTTGTAAAAGCCTTTAGGTTACTCGCAAAGACCGGTAACTATATCAACAAAGTAGTAGTCTAGTTTAAGCCACGCACAATTGGTCACCACGGAAACCAAATCCACAACCGCCACCCAGTCTGTGCTATCAAAGACTGAGGAGTCAAATAAACCTTTCTTTGACAAGGAAGGGGTAAATAATGTGCTGATTAATAATGGCAAGGAATCCAGCTTTTTCGATAAACATAACGCAAAAAACCACAAGCAACAACCCTTTTTTAACAGTAGATCCTTTGTCCAAACCAAGCTGACGATAGGTCAGCCCGGTGACAGGTACGAAAAGGAGGCCGATGCCATGGCGGATCAGGTGGTGCAAAGACTCGCGGAAAATACGGGTTCCGGTGAGGCGCCGCTACTAAAAAATACCGCATCCATTCAACGCAAACCGATTTTTGAGAGCGAGGCGGAGCCAGACATTCAGACCAAAGCTATCAATGGCCAAAGCTTTAGCTCAACTATAATTCAGCCGAAATGTGCGGAATGCGAAGAGGAAGAAAAACTCCAAAAAAAGGAAGAATCCGGCGAGGAAGAGCAACTTCAGATGAAGCCCATCTTCGAGAATGCTGCGCTTCCCCCTGATGAGGACACAGTGCAGCGGGCATGCGCAGCATGCGAAGCTGAAAAAGAAAAACTTCAAACAAAATCCCAGAGTTCTGATATTCCTACAGCATCTTCCAGCTTAGAGTCTCGCCTCCAATCTTCCAAAGGAAGTGGCTACGCCTTACCTATAGAAACCAGAACGCAGATGGAAGGAGCATTCGGGACGGATTTCTCTGGGGTGCGGGTGCATACGGATAGTTCTGCTGTGCAGATGAATAAGGATTTGCATGCACATGCATTTGCCCATGGCAATGATATTTATTTTAATGCTGGAAAATATGACCCCAGCAGTAGCGGTGGAAAACACTTGTTGGCTCATGAGTTGACGCATACTTTACAACAAAATGGAGCGTCCGTATCGTCCCAAAGGAAAATTCAACGATGGCCGGATTGGGTGAGTGAT
Organism: Cyclobacteriaceae bacterium; assembly: GCA_035303945.1. Classification (GTDB taxonomy): domain Bacteria; phylum Bacteroidota; class Bacteroidia; order Cytophagales; family Cyclobacteriaceae; genus DATGMS01. The sequence goes on along the minus strand of DATGQZ010000015.1, from coordinate 88,415 downwards.
GCCGCGTATTGGGTAAGCGATACCGCTACGGATGTGGCGGGCACCGTGGTGGAAGGTGCTGAATACGTAGGTGGACAGGTGGCTGATGGTGCGAGGTGGGTAGGAAGCAAGGTAGCCGACGGAGCAGGATGGGTAGGTGAACAATTGAGTGCTGCCGCAGAATGGCTCATTGGGCAAATTCGCAATGGTATTAATTCCGGGATGACTTACCTGAATGATAAATGGGAAAGGATCAAGGAGTTTGGCCGCAGTTGCTTTGATGACATCAAAAGCGGCGTTGGTGGCCTAGTTAATTTCGTCACTAGTCCATTATCAATGCTCATATCCGCGTTGTCAGCAATGAGCGCCGACATTCTTGGAAGTGCCTGGAGTATGCTAAAATCCGGTGCGAATGCGCTGTGGGAAGGGGTTAATGCCGTTGTTAATGGCATATTGCAAATCGGGCAAGGGATCTGGAACACCGTTTCCGGTTTCGTTGATGGTATCTTTAATACAATCGAGGGATTGTTTAACAATGCGGCATTTGACTTGGTTCCGGATTTCATAAAAGCGGAAGTTCGATCTCTTTTTAACGGCCTTAAGTCTTTATGGATCCAGGTTTCCACCTTTTGGACAGACCTTTGGCAACGTTTGATGACTAGCGTGCAGGACATATTAGCCGGGATAAGATCATTTGTAGATAATGTAATTGCTTTCGGCATTGAGGGCGTAATAAAAATGGTAAGAGACCTAAAAGAGGCGTATGATTATGTAATGAAATTTTTTGCGGATCCACGCGGAACTATTCAGCCCTTTCTTGATCAGATTGCCGCCAAACTAAATACAGAGGTTCCCCCTCAAGCGACCGAGAAAGGAAACCAGATGGCCCGCGAAAACTACCCAGGCAACGCTAGTCCGGCAATTGCCAATGGAAGCATCCAAAGACAAGTAGCAGATGGTGATGCTAGGGATACAGCATCATTGGATGAGGTTGGAAAGGGAATTCAATATTACCTTGGAAAGTTTTGGGATGGCTTGAATATTAAGGAAATGTTGTGGCAAACAGTAGTGAATTCATTTTGGCCGCCGGCTACGATTGAAGCAATTTGTAAGGAATTCAGCGATCTATGGAATGATCACTGGGCGACTACCGTGAGCAGCCTTTATGCACCCCGCAATTTCTTTGATGACCCAATAGGTAGCCTTCATGATATCTGGTCCAATTTTTTGATCTTATTGGAATTCCCCTTATCGTTATGGCGAACCCTCAATCATGTCGCAGGACTTCTAATTGGATATATTACGATTATTGTCGTCGTGGTAGAAGCTGTTCTAGGTGGGATTGCAGCAGCCGAAGTAGGTGTGATACCGGGTCTTTTAGCCGGCGCTGGAGCCGGACTGGCAACAATGGCGACTGTCGCGGAAGCACTGATGGCTTCTTACCTTCTTGCTGAAAGTAGCACTGTTGTTGTTAATTTGGTCCGCTTATATACCGCGCGTCAGACTTGTGAAAAGCGCCAGGTGGACATCTCGAATTGTGTAAGCAGCTTTATAACGATGGCTGTTGCTTTAGTGCTGCAGGTATTAATGTCGCTCCTGGCAGAATTGGTTAGTTTAATTGCAAGTGTATTAAAGGGTTCTCCTAAGTCAGTTCCACAACCAGCGACGGTAGAAACGCCTGCTCAACCACCGGCGCCAGCACCCGCCCCGGCACCAGCGCCTGTTGTACCATTACGGCCTCCCCGTCCTGCTCCTCCCGCCCCTGCGCCAGCAGAACTGCCGCTAGCAGCTAAATTTGAAGACACCGTTACAGATTGGTCTTTTTTAGAGGCTATAACTGGAGAAAAGCAATCAACCGAAAAACCTAAAAACGAATCTGCAGCAATCAAGGCCTCAAACCTCGGCAATGAAACCATTGCTTTGTCAGCTGTTTCCGGTTCTGAAGATGGGATTGTGCAGACGGCAGTAAAGGATAATATTGATCCGGATGTATGTAAAAAAGAGAAATGCCCCGCTCCAAAAACAAGTGCGCCAGGTATTGGCAGGGTGGGAACGCATGGATCGCAACCTCCACGTAACAGAACAGGACCATTGATCCACCATACTCAATCAGAGCACATTATTCCCTTTGCCACAGCACGAAGCCTTCGACTGGCGGTGGGGCTAACCGAGCGAGCGCGCCGTGTATTAGCACGTTTCGACGCAGGCATGATCACGATTATGATCTACCGTGGCGCGGCAGAAGGTAAAAACGCGCAGGATAATGTCTATAGCGCGCGGTTTGAAGCTGACATGATGGACGCCCAGGTGCCCGCTAAAACCGAGCAAGCAAGACGGTTATATGAGGGAGGGGACATTGCTGGCGGCGAAGCACTCGCTTCCGAAGTGGTGAGCAGTGTTACAAGTGCACTTGAAACACTACGCGAATCTGCTGTTGGGCGAACCAATCATGAAATTGAAGTCGAGTGGATCACTGTGGAAAAGGGATGCAAGGAAACGAATGGTCAACGGCGAAGTGAAAATGATCCGGTTCCGGAAGCAGCCGCGGTTTCCGGCGCTGCCGATCAGCAACTCGACAGCATTATTGATCTCGTGACGGAAGCATTACTGGAACGTTAGAGGTGTCGAACAGGCTTGTTAATTCTTCGTTCACGCAGCTGCAAAAAAATTAAAACCTTGAATATCTACTATGAAATGATTGGGAAAAAGAAGTGGCTCTTCCAAGTCTTTCACTCGAAGTAGATAGAGAAGAAGAATAGGTGTGATGTATACCATGAAATTAGATTTTCATTATACATGCTATTCCAACTATAACAAATCAAGCGCTAAAAAAACAATTAACACAGAAATAAATTCCTCTGGAATACGCACAAACATGGCCTTGGCTAAATCCCAGGAAGCGGGCCTGGATACTTTCCAAGTTGACAAAAGGTCGAATGGCGCTTCGGATTACCAGCTACTGGCCCAAGAACTATTACTCTGATTACCCTCCCACTCCTAAGTCCTACAAGCATGCAACGCAGTACCAAAAAATCCCGCAGGCACCGAAACCCAAATATTTCAGATGAAAAAAGCGGTCCTTTTTTCTCCAAAAAATTGGATGTCAACCCATCTTCCAAAGTGCAACAGCCCTTCTTCCAAGCCAAATTCCAAATCAGTCAGCCCAACGATCAATACGAGCGGGAAGCAGATGCGGTGGCCGATCGGCTGACAAGCGGTAACCCTAACCGGATTGGAAAGAAAAATTCCGAAAAAATATCCAAAGTCCAGCCAGGAAGTCTAAAACCTACCCAAATGAAAGTACAGCGCAAAGCTGAATTAGAGGGCAACTCACTGCAAATGAAGGAGCAAGAATCTGTTCAAATGGTGGAAGAGGGAGAAGATGCCATGCAAATACAAGAGGAGGAAGAAAACGTGCAGATGAAAGAAGAGAAGGAGGAAGTTCAAATGAAAGGTGAAGAAGAGGAAGTGGAAGGAACAGTACAAAGGAAAAACGATGGTGTAAGCCATACCTCCGGAAAGCCCCTAAGCAACCGCATCAGCGAAAGAGCGGGCTCTGGTAAGTCATTATCTAGTAAAACAAATGCTGAAATGGAGTCAGCTTTTGGGGTAGACTTCAGCCATGTAAGCATCCACACGGATTCAGAGGCGGTACAAATGAACAAAGAACTTGGTGCACAAGCCTTCACTCATGGTAAGGATGTATACTTCAATTCCGGAAAATATCACCCCGAAAGTACGACAGGCAAACGGCTCTTAGCACATGAACTGACGCATGTGGTGCAGCAAAATGCCGGACAGCAACAATCCATTCAGCGGCAGCCTTTACCTGACGCTGTCAAAAAGATGAAATCTCCCCGTTTTAAAGGTGACCCTGTGCTCGATGAAGTATTGAACGGTAAAAGATTTTTGAAAACAGGAGATTCAGGGGACGAGGTCATGCGGATTCAGCATGGCCTTATCGATTCCGGACATCCATTGAAGAATTTCGGTGCTGATGGCCAATTTGGCAGCGAGACTAAAAAGGCTGTAATTGCTTTTCAGGAAGCACACGGACTCAGCAAAGACGGAGTAATTGGCGCCAATACCATGAGTACGCTTGATTTATACCTAAGTATCTCTCCGGGCCCGGCACCATTGCCCCCTGAAAAGGGAAGTACTTTGGAGATGCTGAAAAATCTTTTGGAAAAAGGTGCAGGCATGACAAAAGATGAAGCAAAACAGGCTAGAAGCCTCCTTTTCCGGTTGAACAATGATGAATTTAGGGTCGCTCTTAAAGTTGCCATCACCAACGGTAGTTTCATTGCGATGTTTGGCAAGCTGAGTCTGGCCGAAATGCTCCATACCGCTGCCAATCTCACGAGAGAGGTTGTTATTCCAGTAACAGTGCTTAAACCTGCCTCCGACACGGTGGATGCAGATTTCCGACGAGCAAATGAAATTTACAATCCCCATAACATTGAAATTGAAAAGGGTAACAGGACGGATATCGAGGAAAAAAAGACGAGAAAAATCATTGGAAATGACCTGATATTGGATGAATTCACTGGGCCTAATGCTACAAAAGAAGAATTGGAACTCATCAAGCACAACAGGGTGAAAGGTAGATTGACTGGGTATTGGGTACCTGATATGACCAGCTCACGGGGAGAAGCACTGGATAGTTCCTTGGGGAATTTACCCGATGACCATCTTTCTGTTGTCATCAACACGGCCAGCAGGGCACAGGATACATTCCCTCACGAGGTAGGTCATGTGCTTGGACTGGACCATTCGCGCGATCCCGACAACCTGATGGCAGGTGGCAACATCCGAAACATAACAGGGCCCGGCATCGACCAACTCACAGATGCCCAACTATCAACTATCAGGGGCAGCCTTCTTATGGAAATAGGTAAAAAAGGACTTGGACAATAATAAGATCACTAAATCCATTCTTTTTATTTGCCTTTGGATTACTACCGCTCAATGTAATCAAGCTTCGGAAACGGCTGTCCGAGACGATATTGTCCAACGATATCCGCATATAATCCAAAATGACATGAAATTTAAAACAGTGCCTGTTTTGTTGGCCGCGGTAGATGAACAAATATTTCTGGCCGACCTGGAGGGGTTGTTTGGCTGGAGCAAAAATTTGACGAAGCCCCCGATTATCGAAGATAGTGGGTTAGGGAGAATCCTTTGTGTTGCGATAAATGAAAAAGTCGCCACCATCGGACAATGGCTTCCTACACTTAAAACATGGGCTGCCGACAATAGAGAAGCCGAAACTGAAATTCCGGTTTTTACAGGAAAAGCCAGTGCCATAGCTGCTTTCGGGGACACCCTATGGATTGCAGGTGCCGATAAAGATACATCAAATACTTCGCATCCCAACAATGACTATGTTCAATTGTTACCCGAAAAAATTGTGAAATTTGAACCTGGTGGACAACCACAGCAGCTTAACATAGGAACAATAGGCCGGATCAGTCACTTATGTGCCGGAGAAAATTGGTTGTTGTTTACGGAAAAAGATAAACCTGAATCGCTTTCCTTCTTTAAGAATAAAAAACTAAGTCGTCTGATATATCCGGGTGGACCAGTTACGGCGATGACCAGAATAGGTGGAAAGGTTTTACTAGGAAGCCAAAAGGGTTTATGGCAATATGACCCAAGCACACAAAATTTTGATTTGGTTCTAAATTTTAACGAGGACGAACCTGTACCGATTCAACTTTCCGTAGTCAATAACAAAATATTTTTTTCTAACAGTGAAGGTGTCCGGTTGGCTCCAGAAAGGCTGCCCGTCGGCCGTTCGGGTGTCCAACCTTCTTCCATTTGTGCTTTTAATGACAGCTTATTGATTCTTTGGCCAAACGGCGAACTCGAACAATGGGGTAAAGCGGCATTGACCCTTGAAAAAACCGTAAAACTTTTCGTCGAATGACCGGCTACAATACTAAAAATTTACATGTATTAACGGCAGCCTTAGATCAACTTGCGGTTATCATCACCACCCAAATCAAAAACCTTTTGAACGGTGAAAAGAAACTTGATAAAAATCCAAGTCCAAGGTTCACTTCGATAGACAATAGTGATGCTGCACTTTCTAAGTTTATTGAGGGGAACAAGCTCAACTACGAAGAGACATTTTTGTTGGTCCTCGCCTTGGCACCTCATGTTCAACCCGATTTTTTTGACCGCATAATCCAGGAAAATCTGGCCCAATCGGGGGATTTTCCACAAATTGGAGGTGCTCGGGGAAAACAATTCAGGGGATTTTTGCCCACAGGAGAGACCGCTTTGTTTTTGCTGGGAGGGAGTGACTTCGAAAAAAGGGTCAAATTTCTAATGTACTTTAGCGAAGACAGTACCTTAGTTAAAAAAAAGGTATTGTGGCTAGAAGAAGTACCCGAGGGCGAACCACGCATGAGCGGCCGCATCATCCTCTCTCAAGAATATGTGGATCTGTTCACCACAGGACAGATTGCAAGACCAGCATTCAGCATGCACTTTCCAGCCCAGCTTTTGGAAACGGAGATGGAATGGAGCGACCTTGTTTTGCATCCGGGTACACAAGCCCAAATCCAGGATTTGGAAGCGTGGATCAAGCACCATGACATCTTGATGAATGAATGGGAAATGCGTCGCAGACTCAAGCCAGGTTTTAGGGCTTTATTTTATGGCCCTCCGGGAACAGGGAAAACCCTGACAGCTTCCCTGTTGGGGAAGTTTACTGGGAAAGATGTGTATCGAATTGATTTATCCATGGTGGTGTCCAAATTTATCGGGGAAACCGAAAAGAACCTTGCTAACTTATTTGCCAAAGCGGAAAGTAAGGATTGGATTCTGTTTTTTGATGAAGCGGACGCACTTTTTGGCAAACGAACCAATGTTAGGGATGCCCATGACAAATACGCAAACCAAGAAGTATCTTATCTCCTTCAAAGAGTGGAACAGTACGATGGACTGGTCATCTTAGCCACAAACATTAAGAGTAATATCGATGAGGCCTTTGCAAGGAGGTTTCAATCCATAATATATTTTCCATTGCCATCTGAAAGAGAAAGGATTAGACTTTGGGAAAATGCCTTTCCTAAACAAGTCAAATTTGAAAAAGATATTGACATACGAGCTTTGGCTCAGAAATACGAAATGACAGGTTCTGAAATCATGAATGTCACCCAATACGCATGCCTCTGCGCCCTAAACCGGCCCAGTCAACAACTTCAGTACGAGGATATCCTCGAGGGTATTAAGAAGGAATTTAAAAAGGTGGAGCGGATAGTGAAGTAACTGTGGTTTCACGCGAACGGGCATATTCTAACATGTCCATCTGCCTTATTAACGCTACACCAATGTGTACTCCAATCAGCGACGAAAAGTTACAGGAGCCGCCAAATTTCTGAGGTAGAGCCTTCATCTCCAGCTAATTTTATCTTTAGATTACTTTAATTACGTCATAAACATGGAACTGAAAGTCTTGTTCTTAAGGAATTGGTTAAAGAACGTCAAAAAGAAGACATAAGCAAGTAAGCAGCACCCTTATTGGGCAGTTTATATCGGGTTATGGATGATAGTGTTTTTCTCCTCTACCAGATTTTTCTAACGTCTTAATAAAAAGCAATAGTTGAACCTCTTCGAAATCTAAATTGAATTTTTATGCTCACTCCCACACAAAAGAAAACTGCAGAATCGATCATCAACATCTTTGAGACGGGCTCTGTACAGGGTGACTACAGCATGGTTACCTTGATCGCCGGGGATACCGGTCACCTTACCTATGGTCGCTCCCAAACTACCCTAGGTTCTGGCAATCTCCATTTGCTGCTAAAGCAGTATGTGGATAATGCTGGTGCCAGGTTTAAGAAGAAGCTGGCACCGTTTCTCTCAAGGTTTGCTAACCGAGACTTCAGCCTTGATCATGACCCACATCTTCACAATATCTTACGGGCTTCGGCTGACGACCCTGTCATGCGGGAAACACAGGATCTATTCTTCGACCATACCTACTGGAAACCCGCGTTCAACAGCGCCAGTCAACTAGGGATTAGAACTCCACTGGGCTATGCCGTGATCTACGATAGTATGGTGCACGGATCAGGTGTGGCTATGCGTAATCATACAAACTCAACTTATGGAAGCATAGCGACTCTAGGCGAACGAGAATGGGTGAAGGCGTATGTCCACACCCGTCGGCACTGGCTTGCTACCCATTCACGGTCGGATCTTCGCCAAACGGTGTACCGAATGGATGCTTTTCAACGTTTAATTGACCTTGAGTTATGGGGACTGGAGCTACCGTTAATTGTTCGTGGAAAGGAGATCTCCCACCTTACCCTTACCGAAAATCCTAAAGGCTGTTATGACGGCCCTATACCAGGATCCCGGCATTTGACTTTACAATCTCCAGTAGCCCGGGGGCTGGACGTTCGACTGCTACAATTAGGTCTTTCGGAGGACGGGATCAATGTCCTGGCGGATGGAATTTATGGAAATGCTTCTGCGACTGCGGTCAAAATATATCAAAATAATCATGGCTTGCCTGTAACAGGAATTGCAGACATACCCATGATTGCAAACTTGTCAACAATTAGGGAGCAATTCCCTCCCAGTGCCACTTAGCACCTAAAAAGCTGACCTGTAGTCACCTAATCGGTGTGTTCTCATTTGCAGAACTAACTTATCATTTCGCCCCTCTCCTATTTCCTCTTTCAGCCCCTTGAAGGAGCAATGCAGCGGAATTAAGTAATATAACTTTCCACACCTCACACGATATATCCAACTGAAAAATAAACCCATGCAAACCTCCCATTATAAAAAAGAACTCACCATTACTGCTACACAAAGAAGAAATGGTGCCTAAAACAATAAGATGGATGTCATGAAAATACAATTTTTGCTCACCTTGTATGCCATGGAAAATCATGGATCAGGAACGACTACTGGAATTGACGTTGGATACGGACCTGCCACGGAAGAGCCCGTGATCAATTTTGAGAGAGCCGAAGAAATTTCCCAGATGGAACCGTAGATCAGGGATTTTGACTCGCTCTGCGGACAGTTGAGAAGGACTTTTGAAGATCCTGTTGGGGGCGTTGGTCTGCGTAAGCTAATTGTCAACACCATACCACCATGCTAACCAAAATCCTTTTGGATTGGAAATAAGCGGGGCAGCCCCACAGTGGCCGGTGGGTGCGTGCCTATATAAACGGGCACGAAGGTACGGATTGGAATTGGGTCATGGGATGTGTGCAGACCATAATTGATCAGACTGCTTCTAAGCTGGGAAGAAATTTAACCCATCTGATTCCCCTCACCTTCAGTTTTGATACCCGGGGGGATCACGGCCTACAGAAAGGTTTGTTGACCCGATTTTCCGAAGTCCGAAATAATCCACAGCATGTTAAGCCGGGTGATATATATCTCTGTAATACAAGAAACACCTCAGGATTGGACTTACACTGGAACCGTTACAGCGGTAAAAGATAGTATTTTGGAGACAATAGAGGGCAATACCAATGAGGGGAGATCCACCAATGGTATCGCGGCGGTGAAACGAATAAGGAACTATACCACGTCAAAATTGGATGTATTTTCAATTGAACCATTAGTGTCATTCTTTACTTCCGATCACTGATCGGCCGCCACCCATTCCTTCCTTTTTACATCAAATGCGGTACCGATCTACTCTTCAACTAACAATTGTTCAAATGCCTTTTACAGATTTTGCTAACCGAATTTGTTTGGTTTATGATGGTGTAGCCAACTCTCCGGACTTGTTACGTTAAACCTAAGCAATTATGGCTTCCAAATCCAGCAGTAAGGGAGATTCAGAAAGAATAAGGGTTTGGAATGGAAGAGGTAAAATGCCAAAGATAACACTGATCGAAAATTTCTACGGATTATCGTGAAACATATAAAATCCTTATTTTCTAAAACATACAATGTTAATTATGTGCTTCAAGGATCTGTAGCTCACAGTGAAAAAGACATGTTATCGAAAGAATTAACTAAACAACCCATGAAAAAATACCAAAGCATACTCTTCTTTATAGGCACGATGTTTTTTTCAGGATGCGCAGTTGTTCCTAAGCAAGTAGTAGATGCAAGGGAGCTACAGCAGCGCGAGTTGGAAAGGGTCAAATCCATATATTTTGTTAATATGAACAATCAATTGGATGCGATTGAAAAATACCGTTTGGCTAATCTGGACATCTACGAAGAACAATTCATTGCCCAACACAGCAAATCTTTAAATGAAGTGTCAATAGATGGTTTGGCGCAAATCGTGGAGACTAAACCGACAGGGAATAACGATTTGGATCATATCAACCTGGGCAAACTAAAGGATATCCAAGAGTTTTTTAAAGCGGAAAGGGCGAAAGTAGCCATGGATATCAGACATCGACGGGAACAAATAACCTAGCAAACCAAAATTTTGAAAATATTGAGGAGATTAACCTGGTGGTGAACGATTATTTGCAGTCACTGACCCGACTCAAAAACTCCCAAAACAAATTGGCCCTGGCCATTAAAGCCCGTATAGGAAAACTTGTCCAGATTCCCATTTCCTTTGAAGCTATTCCAGACCCCGGCACCATTGAAGATATTGTAAGCGCCCTAATCCCAAAATGATTATGACACAGGTAAGCGAATTTCAGCAAAAAAGGAAAGCCGAAAATATGGTTGAACGGCTTGCGCTACAGGACAATCTAAACAGTCTCCGGGTAAAATTAAGCGGCCTTTTCCGTGATACAAACATAGATCTCGCGAAGTCCACTTCTATCGAGGAGCTGGAAATGTTGATAGCAGAAATAAAACAAGGTACGGCGACCAACAACAGGATTGCCAGGTTTCTGGAATTGGCAGACAAGCTTGGCATTTCCTAATTGACTTCAATAGGGCCGGGTGCAGTCGCCTCAGTGATCCGACAGCAAAAGAATCGGGATCAATTCAAAAGTTAGCTGAGCTAATACATGGCGGATAGCCAGGCGTGACGCGGGACCTTACGGTCTAAATCAAATCAAAAGCAAAAGCATAATCCAAGATATCCTTAAAGGTGTGGATATGCAGCTTTCTGTTGATATTTTTACGGTGCTGTTCGACTGTCCTTCGGCTGATAAATAGGCGTTGAGATATTTGAGGATTGTTCATGCCCTCAGCCAACAGTTTCAAAATCTCTTCTTCACGCAAGGTCAAATCTTCAAATAACCGTTCATGGTTTTTTCTGAAAATTTCTTCAGAAATGATCCGGTTCATTTTTTTCGACAGCATATAGGCATTTTCCAATGGCTGCATGATCGAAACAAAACCTCCAAGCATAAAGCATTTTTTAATGAAAACCAGACAGATCGAATAGGTCTTGATAGAAGGGTTGTAAATCTGGTGATAGTTAGAATAAACCCTTTCTGCATCATGGATCTTATAAAACCTCCTGATCTTGGGTAATTCATTGTTGATGGTGTCAGGATGGTAAAATTCTCTAACAAACCGTTCACCCATGTCAATAATGCGTTCCCTGCTTAGGCCAAACCACTCACAAGCCCGTTCGTTTAAAAATTGGAAATTGTAATCCGCATCATTATAGTGAAAAATAAAAGGGCTGGACCTGCCGATGTCTTCCAGAGAGGCTTCCCGCTGACTTAACAATCTGTCGTACTGGATCAGATTTTGGTGCTGGGTTTCCAGAACTTCAATAAACGTTTGCATGCCATAAATAATTAAAAATACAAAGCCTAGAAAATTATTCTCCCCACTCTTATAGGAAGGAAGTCAGACCAGATATTTTTAGAAATGAAGCAGTAAATATGCTCCACTTCTGTCCAAGGCCCTCAACTAGGCCCCACATGCAATCAACGAGAATATCCACGCCCCTTTTCAGGTTACGCAGATACAAAAACTTGTTCCCTGATTGAAAAACGAAACGCAAAATGCCTTGGCATAATCCAAACTACGCACAAGATCTTTGGTGAAGTTCGTATTTATAATTGTAAAAAACAATATTTTGCAGATAAAAATCAAATTTCTGTATAGCAGCATTCATTTGACATATTGTAATGCTAGAGAAAGCGAAAGCATATCGTCGACTTTGATAAGTCCTCCAAACTTTCGGGGTGCCTCAAGCTCCAGAGTTGCAAAGTCAATGGTCAGGGTGCCCATCAGGTGCCTACCGTCATCACTCAAGCTAAAGTCCTTGAAAAATAAAGGCTTACCAGCGATTTCAAGGTTTAGATCGCAACGATAACCATCTGCGCTCTTTCTCAACCTGCTTACCTTCACCCTTGCGTGGGGATATTCTTTGGCTTTAATGGTTTTTCTAAAATCATTGTTAAGTATTGGATTCCCACAAGCGAAATCCGTTACCGCAATATTAAAGTAAAAAATGTCTTTTGACTGGCGGTTTAAAAAAGTAAGCGTATCCCCCAGCCCCAGTTCCGTGTAGGTACAGTTGAACTTTCCAATAGAGGTGTTTCCTGACACGGTGATCTCTTTTTGCTGAATCACCAACCGTTCCTCAGGGTGGACAGTGTACAAAACAAGAAGTAGGAGCCAAAGGACACGCATGATCAAATTATCTTAAAAAGCTATCACTCCTTCTATCATTAGACCGTTGAACTTACCACCATTTCGGATGTCCATCGCGCCAAAATCGGTGTAGTTTTGGCTTACATATTCCAACTTGGCGAGGATGTTCTTAGTGACAAACCATCCACCACCGATTTGTATTCTATCGATAGAGGGTTCTGAACCATCCTGTAACTCTCCATTCACCTTGTTATACCTTCCCGCAAGATAGAAGTTTTCGCTGCTACCGAATCGGTACACCACATCAGCACCCAATTGGTTCCACTTTCTGTCTTTTGCCTCATTAGCTGCTTTACCCTTACTTTGCTCTATGTTACCGAAAAATTCGAAGCCTCCCACTTTTACAAAGGGGTTTAACACCATGGCTGTAATATTGTCGGTCTGGCCTGGATTAAATCGCCCAGAAGTAAAATTGGCCGAAGTAGTAGCACCTACAGGCTCCATCACCAAGTAATACCTAGAGCCGGTTCTATCCCCAGCATAGAGTGTGTTTCTGCTTGAACCGCCAGTGTGGTAGATGGATCCGGTCAGTCTCAGCCTAACGTTTTCCTGTACCTGCTTATCGTATCCTAACTTTCCTATGAAGGAGAGTTCTCGATCGTCAGGGTTAATGATGCCTCCTTGGATTTCACCTCCTGTCACAGAGCCGACTGCCAAAAAGCCATTGTTTTGATAGATAACCTCTGCACCAATCTCTGTAGTAAAGGCATCCATGATATAGTTCCCTACAAAGGGGTTGTAGAATGCATTGGCATTGTCAGTTCTTCTAAAATGGGCATCACCATAGTTGATTTCCATGTGCCCCACCTTCAGCGTTACTTTCTCAAAGATGTCGTCCAATACCGGGCTGTTTAGGAATGGCACCTTATCTACTTGGATAAACCCTCCTTTAACCCAAGTCTCGGGATGGTGGCGAGAGGACAAATAGGTAATCAAGTTAAGGCGTACACCGTCGGCGAGGGCTACATCCAAGTTTAGGTTAGCCGTAGCCAGGTTGAAGCCGTTACCTATGTCAATAAGAGGATTGGCTACCGATGTATTGGAATGCTTTACGGCTTGAAACTGTTGTGCGAAGCCACCGCCCAAGCGAACCTTAAGCCCGTCAAATGGGACGGTGTCCTCTTTGCCAGTTTCAAAGATATTGATTCCCCGCTGGTCGTAAGGGCGCCAATATTGGGCATCCTCCAGCGTCACTTGTGCCATACCGGCAAAAGATAGGAAACAAGCTGCGAGCAATAAACTAAACTTTTTCATGATGTATGGGATATGTAGATATGAGACTATTTACTGGGTTGCAATGCGATATTAAAATGAACAACGACTTCATTGCCGGTCTTAACAGTGCCCATCAGCGCTGTAGGAGGATCTATATTATAATCACTCAGTTTGAAGGCATATTTTCCTTGGAAACTATAGTTTGTTCCCACTTGGGAGGATTTGACATCAAATGAAGCGGGCTTTGTCACACCTGCAATGGTGAAATTCCCTTTGACATGCCAGGTATTTGCACCTGCTGAAGTCATACTGTTTAGGACGAAGCGGATCTCCTTATGCTTTTTGCTGTCTAGAGCCGCATAGGCATTTTTGTCCATGGCAGCCTTGCCACTTTTTATGCTTTCCGCCGGCATGACGATGGTTAATTTTTGTACAGCCTGTAGCTTGCTATCCTGCACCTCCAAGGTGGCTTCGCCAGTGGCCTCTTTAGAAACCATCTCCCAATCATGGAGGGTAGATGTCCCGGTAATTTTTAGCTCAGGTTGGGGAGCAAGTTGATAGGTGGCCTGGCTCTGCACATTGAAGGATACAAATACAAGGCAGACAATTGCTAAAATGAAGAAATTTGCTTTGGCTTTCATGACTTTGATCATTGATTACAGAACAAAGATAAGCACCCGATAAACGGCAAAAGCATGACAAAAGTCATGCTTTAAAGTGATCTTAAACGGCCAAGAGCTAAGTATAAATTTCGAACTTTTCTTTTAAAAACCCTTAGTTAACTATATCAATCCAATAGGAATATTTATATATCGGAGAAAATCTTATGAAAAAATCTTTTCCAGTATTTTGAGTGTGATCAAATAGGTAGGTCGTACTCCCTCCATACCCAAGGCTCCGGAAGCCAAAGTACTGCCGGTCTCCAAAGGGTTGTCGGAGGCATAATAAGCGTACAGTACTTTCACATTTTTTCTGATGCTATTTCTGATTTTGCTGGCTGATTGTAAGGCTTTTTGATAATGCGCCCCTTCCATCTCTAAGCCTATGGCTTTCCAGGAGGAGTTCATAAAATACCTTAATACATCCTTATTTTGAAGAGAGGTACCTAACACAGTAATCATTGTACCTTCGTAGACGCCCAAACCGTATCCCTCAAAATCTTCCGCCTTAAGCTCATTTTTGAACGGATAATTGTCGGCAGTGCCTTCAAAAACATGACTTGAAGGAATCATGATATCCCCTTTTTTACCTTCAAGGATCCCCGCTTTGCCCATTATGGATGCAGATACTACGTCTAAAGCAAGGGATTTCCCCTCCAGTTCGTAAGGCTTGAGCAGCTCATCAAAACATTCATAGGCCTGTTCACCAAAGGCATAATCCATTACAACGATCACCGGACGTTTAGAAATTTCCTTGGGAAGCGCGATACCAGGAACTATAGTATCTTTTTCCATCTTTGCCGTATCGATGATCTGCGCGCCTATATTTGTGCCCGATACATCTGGAAGATCAATAAAGCCATGTTTTGCTGCATAAGTAACAATATCCTTCGCTTTATTGTTTTTGGCTTTTACACTGATGGCCATGGCCACGTCTTCAATATCGTCAAAAGAACTCGATCCAAGGGCTTGATGGGCATAGATCGTGTTGACGATGCTATGGAGATTTGCACTGATGATATGAATAGGTCGATCAAGTAGCCCTTCCTCATACAATACAGACTTAATCCTGTTGGCCCACAGCTCCCCGTACACATGATGCCCCACACGCTCGCGCAGTGTCGCGGAAAAGGAAATTTCCCTATCCATGTCGTGCAACTTTTCATTAATGGCGAGCCGGCCCAAGTGGTAGATAATGGAAAACAGGCTATTGCTATTCGAAGAAGCATCAAATTTCTCCACCATCGTACGGGTTTCCTCAAAGGTCCTCCCGGTTATATGGCTGAGGTAGGAACATGCCGCCTCTTTGTCGAATTCCTCTCCTTTTTGCTCCTTTTTAACAATTTTCGTCAGCATCTGCCAATTCAGGTTTTCCATCCCCTTGTGGTCTGTGCTATTTACCCTGATTTTCTCCGATTCAATATACAAAAACGTTAGATGGGTGAGAATATCGTAGATGTCACTCCTACCCCGGGTCATTTCCACATACATCTGATCTTCATCCACCCGATAACAGTTTCTTTTTCGCTTGGTTGGAACAATAGGTGCAAAGGCTGAATGTTCATATCCTTCACGGCTGATGAGTCTGACATAGCGGCATTCTTCAATGCCTCTGGGTAGACGCTCCATTACGTATAACAGTCCGTCAAGCTCTATCTTTTCAGGATCCGCCACCAATCCATAAATTTCAGGGCTTAAAACCAGTAGGGAATTGACCAAAGACTCACCCGAGACTCCCATAGGTTTGTAGGTCCCCCGGTTAAAAAGGTGTCTCATGCCTATATATACCCGTTCAATCGCAGAACGGGACTCCTGCGCTCTAGTTCGTTTCATAATGTTATAAAAGTTCTTGGATAAATAAACCTAAAAAGCACTCCCGCCAACTCCAAATTGTCCTCTCTTTTGTTTGTTCTCCTTACTCCTTCAATTTCTTCGCAAATATCTTCTTGAATTTCTCTACTTTCGGCCTCACCACCATCTGGCAGTACGGCTGCGATCCATGCAATTTAAAATAATTGTTGTGGTAATCTTCTGCTGGATAAAAGTTGCTAAAAGGGCTGATCTCGGTGACGATTGGATTATCAAAAGCGCCGCTTTCATCAATGGATCGCTTCAATTGCTCGGCGATAAGCTGCTGCTCTTCATCGTGATAAAATATAGCTGATCGATACTGCGGCCCAACATCCTCTCCTTGGCGGTTTAATGTGGTGGGATCATGAGTCGACCAAAATATCTCCAACAGTTCGGAAAAGCTAATGATCTTTGGATCGTAAAAAAACTGTATGCATTCCGCATGACCTGTTGTACCGGTACACACTTCTTCATAAGATGGGGCTACAATATGCCCCCCGCTAAATCCGGATTGCACCTGTTCTACTCCTTTTAAATCCTGATAAATGGCTTCGGTACACCAATAGCAGCCTGACGCCAAAGTCGCTACTTGGTATCCTGCCGGCACCTCTACCGTGGTAATGGGTAATTCACTCATAATGTCTGTTTTTAAGTGCGCAAAAATGGGGGATGTAAACTAATTCATCCCGATGATCCCAACAACAATCACCAGGCAGATTTAGTTTTAGACAGCAATTTAATTCTTACCGGACCATCCGGCAAAACGTCAGTAGCAACAGCCTTATCATGTTGTAAAACAGCAATTTTACCAGCTCTATACATCTCCATCATTGTCTCTTCCACATCTTCTAAAAAATACTCCCAACTAGTCGGATACATCCATTTGGCCACATCCTCAGGAGAAAAGCTTTTCCCTTTAGAAAGCCTACCCATTTCTATAATCGCTGTTTCCAATATCGCTTCCATATCTAAAAAAGCTTGGTTTGTCCTGTTGGCATAAAGTGATCAAAGCTATACGCAGGCATTTCCTTGTTCTTCAAATGTTTGGCTACAGCCAGCTTAAAAATCTGCTGGATCATAGCCGCAATGGCGCCCTCTCCCTTAATCCTTCTCCCCCACTCCGTATCATTAACCTTCCCGCCGTGCAACTGTTGTATTTGATGGAGTACCTTATCCGCACGATCAGGATAATGCTGCTGAATCCAATGCTCGAAGATTTCCTTAATTGAACCGTTAAGCCGCACCACGGTGTAGCCTGCCCTAAGCGCACCTGCTTCGGCAGCTAGTTCTATAATTTTAGCAATATCTTGGGAGTTCAGCCCCGGGATGATAGGTGCCACCATTACGCCACAGGGAATCCCGGCATCGGCAAACTGCTTCAACAGTGCTAATTTCTTAGCACCAGTAGCCGTCCTAGGCTCTAGAAGAGCCTTAAGGCTATTGTCTAGATGATTAATGGAAAAATTTACATGAACAAGCCTCTTCATTGCCATCTGTTCAAGCAGATCCTGATCCCTTTGTATAAGGATGTTTTTGGTAATAATACTTACAGGATGGCCAACCTGAAGGCATAACTCCAAGATTTTTCGGGTGAGTCCAAACTCCTTCTCTGCAGGCTGATAACAGTCTGTGTTTCCCGACAGCATAATTGGCTTGGGCTGGTAGTTCTTCTTTTGAAACTGCTTTTTAAGTACTTCAACAATATTGTGTTTTACTATAATATTCGTCTCAAATCCCAAACCTGCATCAAATCCCCAATACTGGTGACTGTTGCGTGCATAGCAATACACACAGCCATGCTCGCAACCCTGATAGGGGTTGACAGAGTAATCCAATGGCAAATCCGGACTGTCATTTTTGCTTAAGGCATTGACAAGAGTCTCTTTGAAATACTTGGTGACCGGCTTGTCCGAGTATTTTTCCTCATCGATCCCCTCATGATGCAGTACCACCTCTTCCCTTTTCAAGTAGGGATTTTTAGGACTGATTCTAGCACCTCTTCCTTTGAACACATCTTGCTCTTCCATCAATGAATATAACAATTTTGATAAAAAAAGGTGCATGATGCCGCCTGGAAAAAATAGCTTTTACAGCATTCCTAAGTAGCGGAATTAAGAAGGTGGATTAGAAAGTCAATTGCAGATCATGATAAAGGCAGGTGGAAAATTTTTTAAAGTGAAGGCAGTTCTAATATTTCTAAAATGCTCGGCAAACTGAAACTTCAGTAGATAAGAATAGCAAATTTGAATAAAGGTACCGTTGACGCTGAGGCTCGAACTGCTTTTTCTATAAATTTCTGTTCTGGCTTCTTTAGATATCAAACTGAATGGTAGGGAGGACAGAATCAAATCAGCTGTTCGGCCGTCCAAATATTTGTCCAGGTTTTCGGCTGAATCGCAGATTATATGTACATTCTCCTGCGGAAACTCCTGTCTTAAGTTGTCGCAAAAATAAGTACTGATTTCAAAAACCAGCAATACAGCATCTCTGTCCATGCGCTCCACTATGCCGCGAGTGATGCTGCCATCTCCCCCGCCAAGTTCTACGATTGTTTTGGCTCCCGAAAAATCTGCGAAAGACAACATTTTGTTGACCAAGGATTTAGAACTAAATGTTATTGCCCCGGTTGTTTTTATGTTGATAAATAATTCTTTAAAAAGGGAACCTTTATTCATATTTCGCTTTAAATTTCTGCCAATATAGGTATTTTGCATAAAAACATAATTTTGACGAAGGCGTTTTTTCTCTTTGGCCAAATCCTTCTTCCATTGCCTTGATTGTTGGTTTGCAACCTAACTACCATTCTTCAAGTTTTTTTGGTTCTTAAAAAAACAATGCGTTTTCAGCTATAGATTTTTTCGTAGTTTTCCGGCGATTACATTCAAAACCATCTTTACGAATGACTCCATTTTACAAACGATCCTTTCTCAAGATTGCAGCAGCAGGGGTTTTAAGCTTATTTTCTTCTTCCTTGCTCGCCCAAAGCGATCCGACAGGGGAAAGAAGGGTAACGGGCACTTTTGCGATTACCAATGCCACCGTGGTATCTTCCCCTGGTTCAGTAAGTAAAGCCACAATTATCATCAAGAATGGCTTGATAGACATAGTCGGCAATAATCCTACCATTCCGTTGGATGCACAGATCCTCCAGGGGGATTCTCTGTTTGTCTATGCTGGATTTATCGATGTCGCTAGTCATGCTGGCGTTTCCGCACCCTCCATTCCTGAGCGGCCATCAAATTTTGACCCCTCTAACCCTGCGCCCGTACATGCGGGGATTACTCCTCAACATGACGTGTTGAATTATTTTGACGCCAGCCAAGAGGAGTTAACAAAATGGAGAAGAGCGGGCATCACCACCCTACATTTACTTCCTAAAGGTGAAGGGATGTTGCCGGGTCAAACTGCTGTGGTATTAAACGGACACAAAAGCGTTTCCAATATTCTGCCTGCCTCAAGCAGCTTGTATGCGAGGTTTCAAACGGTGCGTGGGCTTTCCCCTGGCACCACCTTGGGCATTATGGCCAAATGGAGGGAACTTTATCAGAATGCAGAACTTTCCGCCCAACATCAATCGCTATTCACCAGCAATAAGGGAGTGGCAAGAGCCGAAAAA
Organism: Cyclobacteriaceae bacterium; assembly: GCA_035303945.1. Classification (GTDB taxonomy): domain Bacteria; phylum Bacteroidota; class Bacteroidia; order Cytophagales; family Cyclobacteriaceae; genus DATGMS01. Next base: position 68,525 of record DATGQZ010000015.1, on the reverse strand, counting down.
GATCCGATCTTAGAAGCTTTCTTTCCTGTAATCAACAAGCAGGCACCTGTTATTTTTGAAGTGGGCAACGAATTGGACATCCGCCGGGTGCTAAATCTACAAAAGGAGAAGGGCTTTAAGCTGATCCTCAGTGGAGTAAACGAGGGCAGTTCGTTGATTCCATTGTTAAAAAGTCCCAACACACAAGTAGTACTTTCATTGGATCTACCTGAAGACAAAGCCGCGAAAAAAGAACTCAAGGATGCCTCCGAAGAGGCGAAGAACAACCTTGAAAGGGTGCAGGCTGCTTATCAGGAGCGCTTGGCATTGGCATCAAATTTTGAAAAAGAAGGTATACCGTTTTCGTTCGGATCAGGTAACAGCAAAAGTGAGGATTTTCTAAAAAATGTCCGCCTGCTGGTGCAGCATGGATTATCGGAACAAGCAGCTTTAGCAGCACTGACTACCAATCCTGCCAAGGCTTTGGGCTTAGACAAGATGCTGGGAAGCATTGAAAAGGGCAAATTGGCCAATTTGGTCCTCACAACAGACTCTTTATTTAAGAAAGATGCCGAAGTAAGGTATGTCTTTGTCGACGGGTACCTTTTTGAATATGAAACCGACGGCAAATCCAAGGCAGAAAAATCAGAAGGCAAAAATGTCGCAGGGAACTGGAACTACGAAGCAGTAACTCCTGCGGGATCCTCTTCCGGTATCTTGACTATAGCAAAAGATGGGGACAATTATAGTGGTAGCATCAGCTTTGATGATCCAGAAGGCAGCGGACAAAAATCCTCAGACCTGTCCGCTATCAAAATCTCCGACAACAGCCTCGAATTTCAATTCAATGTAGATGTTAAAGGTATGTCCATTTTGGTTACCGTTTCCGGAGAAGTTTCAGGTAATGAATACGAGGGAAAAATGTCTATCCCTGATTTTGGAAGCTTTCCTTTTACAGCTAAGAAATCCCCCGAATCCAATCAATAATTACGATGAAAAGACTTATATACATATTTACTGCTGCCTTACTGAGTCTTAACCTCGCCCACGGGCAAACGCAGACAAAGAAAGGAAGTGTATTGATAAAAAATGCCACGGTCCTCACCATAACCAATGGTGTCCAGGAACAAACGGACGTGTTGGTTGAAAACGGTATCATCCAGAAAGTCGGCAAGGGTCTTGCTGCCTCCTCGAATATCCCTACAATTGACGCGAGCGGGAAATACCTGATGCCGGGCATTATTGATGCCCATTCGCATCTGGCGCTTAGCGTGGTAAATGAAGCCACTAGCCCCATCACGGCGGAAGTTTGGATGGGTGATGTGGTAGATCCATTTGATGTGGGCATTTACCGGGCTTTGGCAGGCGGCGTTACCGTTTCCAATGCCATGCACGGTTCTGCTAATGCAATTGGTGGCCGCAACATCACGTTGAAGCATCGTTATGGCACGCGCAACCCTGAAGAGCTGATTATGACCGAAGCACCTCGAACGATCAAGTTTGCTTTGGGCGAAAACCCTACCCGTGTTCACGGAAGAGGTAAAGGCATACAGCCAAGAAGCCGTATGGGTGTGGAAGCAATTATCAGAAATGGATTTTATGAAGCCATTCAATACAAAAAGGCTTGGGAAGAGTATGACAAGGCATCCAAACAGAAGAACAACACGGCTGTTCCGCCAAAGTACAATCTGAGACTGCAGGCATTGGCGGATATTCTTGATGGCAAATTGATTATCCACTGTCACTCCTACCGTGCAGATGAAATCAACATGCTGATCAATGTTTGCAAAGACTTCGGCATCAAAAATATCGTATTCACCCATGTGAATGAAGGCTTCAAAGTAGCTCCGGAATTGGCAGCCTATACGATGGGAGCTTCTGTCTTTGCCGACTGGTGGGCATACAAGTTTGAAGTTTACTATTCTACCTCCTACAATGCGGCAGTTTTGGCTAAAAACGGTGTGATCACCTCCATCAACTCTGATGATGCTGAGCTGATTCGGCACCTGTACCATGAAGCCGCAAAAACCCAACGGTATGGACAGCTATCCGATGAGGAAGCCTTGGCTATGATCACCATCAACCCAGCTAAGCAATTGGGGATTGCGGACAAAGTAGGATCTATAGAAGAAGGAAAGCAGGCTGATTTGGTCATTTTTGAAAATCATCCATTGTCAGTTTATGCCATCCCACAGATGACCTTTGTAGACGGTGTAAAATATTTTGACATTAAAGAGGATAAAGACGACCAGAGGATTAAAGTTAGTCCTACCGAAATGGTAGAACCTATATACTTGGGAGAACATCACGACCATAAATGCATGCATGGCGTAGAAATGTTTGAAGAAACAGGCAATTTCTTTGGCACTCATTGATAAATGATAATAACTAGAGCAATGAATAAACTAAAAATATATTTCATACTTTTCTTTCTCTGCACCTTTTCCTTCCTGTCCTATGGACAAATAGAAGGTGAAGTCATTAAATCCAGAGGAGGGAAATTCCTATTGCAAAATGCCACCATTGTGACGGTGACAAAGGGAACCATCAAAAATAGCAGCGTATTGCTGGAAAATGGAAAAATTGCAGCCATAGGCACCAATCTGAATGGTGCAGGAGCAACCGTCATTGACTGCTCGGGCCTCTTCATTTACCCCGGCATGATTGACGCCGGTAACCGTTTAGGTTTGGTTGAAGTAAATTCCGTCGCAGAAACACAGGATTTTGCTGAGATTGGCGACCTAAGTCCACACATGCAGGCGCTGACAGCCGTAAATCCGAACTCTGTAGCCATTCCCGTGACCAGAGTAAGCGGCGTCACCACCTCTTTAGCCTTGCCATCTGGGGGGATATTCCCAGGAACCGCCGCACTGATAAATTTGAACGGCTACACCTCAGAGCATATGTATGCTGGCTTTAAAGGAGTGGTGATGAACTTCCCCAGTTCTGCAAGGCGAGGTGCCTATGACAGAAGAACCGATGAGGAGATTAAAAAAGAAACTGAGAAAAGCCTAAAGCAGATCGATGACATTTGGCGAAAAGCTTTGATATATCACCAGCTTGACTCAGCGGATGCAGAACTCACTTACTATCCGGAAATGCAGCAAATGGCTAAAGTTGTAGCTGGAGAACTTCCACTTTTGATTGAAGTAAATGCAGCTGCCGATATTGAGGAAGCCATTAAATGGGTTGAGGGCAAAAAGGTAAGAGCGATTTTGACAGGTGTATCAGAAGGTTGGAGAGTAGCTGACAAAATTGCCAAAGCCAAACTACCGGTTATTACAGGTCCTGTACTGGCTCTGCCCACCAGGCAATCTGATCGATATGACGCTGCCTACACCAATCCAGCAAAATTGCGTAAGGCAGGTGTAAAAGTAGCCATCAGGACCAATGACGCGGAGAACGTACGGAACCTGCCCTTTAATGCAGGCTTCGCCGCTGCTTATGGTATGGGCAAAGAAGAAGCTTTAAAGGCTGTCACCATCGTTCCTGCAGAGATCCTGGGTGTGGCTGACCGGCTAGGCTCTATTGAAGAAGGTAAAAATGCTACCTTATTTGTATCTGATGGAGATCCCTTTGAGACCAAAACACAGATCAAACACGTCTTTATCGACGGCTATCAGGTGCCGATGACCAACAGGCATATTCAGCTTTATCAGGAGTTCCTGGAAAGAAGCCCAGGATTAGAAAAATAAGCAAAACAGCATGCCGGTCCGCACCTAGCAGACCGGCATTTTTATTTTTTGATCTGCCATGTCTTCATCTCAATGACCTTAAAAGTAATATTTGGTTTTGTGGACGGAGCATGGTTATTTTGATGTCAATCAAGTTTAAGAGGACCAATGCACAACAACAAGTTCAGTTTCTTGCTTATTGGAATCATCACCTTGCTGTTTTCCTGTAAGCAGGAAGAAAACGTTCAAGCTGTCATAGAGCATGTCAAAGCCGTTCACGCACCGGATAAGCGTGTTGCCCTATTTGATCTTCAATGGGAAGACGGCAAGCTTAGAGGAGAAACCAATCTGCCTGATGCCATGCAACAGCTTAGAGACTCCTTGGATGCCTCAGGCATAGATTACGCTGATCAGGTCCATATTTTACCCGATAGTTCATTGGAAGGAAAAGTTTATGCCGTGGTGACATTGTCGGTGGCCAATCTGAGAAGTCAGCCGAAACACTCAGCTGAACTTGCTACACAAGCTACCTTAGGAACGCCCGTAGCTGTATTAAAAGAAAAAGACGGATGGTACTTGATCCAAACTCCGGATAAGTACCTCTCTTGGGTAGATGCTGCAGGAATTGCCTTGATGAACGAGGACGCTATCAATCACTGGTACGCCAATCACAAAGCCGTTTTCAGCCCTTTAACGGGGCATATTTACGAAGATACTGACGAAGAAAACGTTGTCAGTGATTTGACTGCTGGAAATATCTTGGAACTGGTGCAGGAAGGGAAAGACTATCATCAGGTTCAGTTGCCCGACGGTAGAACAGGGTATGTAAAAGCAAACATGCTGGTTCCTTACGACCAATGGCTTGCCACCCGAAGCACCTCGCCGGCGAACTTGATTTCCACTGCGAAAAGCATGTTGGGCAGTCCCTACCTTTGGGGAGGTACATCCATTAAAGGCATGGACTGCAGTGGCTTCACAAAGACAATATTTTTTCTGAACGGGCAAATCATTCCCCGGGACGCGTCACAGCAGGTCATGGAAGGAGAAGAAGTAGATACAGAGAAACACTGGGAGAATCTACAGGTAGGCGATCTTCTGTTCTTTGGAGAACCGGCCACCGACAGCACCCGCGAAAAGGTTGTCCATGTTGGGATGTGGATCGGCAATAATTCTTTTATCCACTCGAGGGGGAGAGTGAGGATAAGCAGTTTTGATCCTCAATCCGAGCAATATGACGAATATGAGTTGAACCGCTACTTAAGAACGAAAAGGATCATAGGAACCAACAGCAAAAACGTGCTTGGGGTAAGTGAAATTATTAAAGGATGATCCCAGATCAAGTTTAAGGAACGACGAAATAGTTCCGCACCAAACATTGAGGTCTCGATAAAAGAGGTATCCTTTTCCTACTTTTGTTCTAACTTTAATTAGGAATGTCTGACCAATGATGGTCCACAATAACAATTGATCAAATAACATATGAAAAAAAACCTTATACTAACCTTTGCGGGAATGCTCGCCTTGGGAGGTTCTTTCAGTAGCTTTGGGCAAAAACAAGCCGTTGAAACAGCGATAGACCAGAAAGAAGCGGTTAGTCACTTTCGCTACTTGGCCGCAGATGAATTGAAAGGCAGAGATGCCATGCGACCAGAAATTGACGTTGCTGCCCGGTATATTGCAGAGCAATTTCTACGATACGGTGCCCAGCCATTGCCCGAAGCTGACGGCTATTATCAGCATGTGCCTTTTAAAGTTACAGTTCCTCCCACTTTTGGGGAGCTTAAGTTAGGAACCGTGACGTACAGCCATGGGGAGGACATGTTGGTATTGGATGGTGCTGAACTTACGGGTAACTATCCCATGGTAGTGGCGGGTCATGGGCTTGCGGAAGACCTCGAAGGCAAGGACCTTCAAGGTAAGGTATTGGTAGTACGGGTGGGTGCCCCAGACCGGATGACTCCTTCTCAGCTTTTTGCTGCTGGACGTGAAAAAATGGCCTTGGCAAAAGCAAAGGGGGCGGTAGGCCTAATAGAATTGTACAATCTGCCTACCACTCCCTGGAATCTCTTAGTCAATTACCTGAACAAACCACAGCTCACCATCGACAGTAACCCCAACGAGGATGCAGCCTTACCCTATCTTTGGGTTAAGGACCTTTCAAATGAACTAATTGCTGCCATCGATCAGGGAAAGGTTAAAGAAGCTGCTATCAATGTGAAGGGTAAGACCAACCGGAAGATTAAGGGCAAAAATGTAATTGCCTATATTGAAGGAACTGATGCAAAGTTAAAGGATGAATACCTGATGCTATCTGCTCACTATGACCATGTAGGAGTTGGACAGCCCAATGCGGAGGGAGACTCCATCTACAACGGCGCACGCGACAATGCAGTGGGTACAGTGGCAGTGATCAATGCAGCCAAATATTTCGCAGCCAACCCTCCCAAACGTTCTATTCTCTTGTGTGCATGGACTGCTGAGGAAAAAGGCTTGCTTGGATCCGCCTTCTTTGCGGACAACCCCTTGCTCCCGCTCAACCAGATCATCTATAATTTAAATATAGATAACGCAGGCTATAACGACACCTCCATCATTTCGGTCATCGGCTTGGGAAGGACCTCTGTCGATCATTTGATTGAAGAAGCTGTTGCAGAATTTGGCGTCAAGGCAGTTGCCGACCCTTCGCCCGAACAGGGATTGTATGACCGATCAGACAATGTGAATTTTGCGCGCAAAGGGATTCCCGCCCCTACCTTTAGCTTAGGCTTTACGGCTTTTGATGAGGAGATCACCAAATATTACCACCAAGCTGCTGACGATGTGGATAGTTTTGACTTAGATTACGCCATGATCTACTGGAAGTCCTATCTTTTGGCCGCTGAAAAAATTGCCAATAACGCCCAACGACCTACTTGGGTAAGTGGCGACAAATATGAAGACGCCGCCAAATTATTGTACGGCCAACCATAAAGATTTATCCCAGCGCTAAGAGCTGGGATTTTTTATATATAATGTTAGGGTACATTTACATAATGTATACATCCTTCCAAAAAAACAAGCTGCCGAAAATCACCATCATTATCACGCCAAAAACAATTGCTATCAGGGTCATCAGTAACATCGCTTTGGCCCAATTTGCTTTGGTTTCCGGTGTGTCTCCAGAAAAAGCCCATACCAAAAGCATCACAATCCCAATCAAGGGAATGGAAGCGACAAAAATTGACACGAGCCAATCGATAACAGAAATGCGGTTTTTTTCGCCCTGAAATTGTTGCATATAAGGTTCCATAGAATAACATTTAGTTCGGCACCTAATCTACTTATTATTTCGAGAATTTTTCTTTAACAAAATACAACTTTGTGATTCCGGCATCGTTAAAACAAGGTTATATTTGAATAAATTTTAAATAAGTACCGTTTAATTTTCAGTATTAACATTTTTAACGTTAAACATTTTATGATATGAAATTCTCAAGAATTTTATTAATCGTGTTTTTAGTATTGGTATTCGTTATGATTTCTGCCATAACTTATATTAAAGTCGGGTTACCAAACATTCCCTTACGTGAACTGACAGTGGATGCCGGACCTGATCGCATTGCAAACGGTAAGTACTTGGCCAACCATGTCATGGTGTGTATGGACTGCCATAGTACTAGGGATTGGAGTAAGTTTTCCGCACCCCCCATAGACGGTACTTTGGGTAAGGGAGGGGAACTTTTTGATCAGAATATGGGCTTTCCTGGTAAGTATATTTCCAAAAACATTACTCCATTCAGCCTTAAAGATTGGTCTGACGCCGAACTGTTCCGGGTAATTACATCTGGGGTGACCAAATCCGGGGGTGCCATTTTCCCCGTAATGCCCTATCACTATTATGGAGGAATGGATGAAGAAGATATTAAGGATGTCATTGCCTACCTTAGAACCCTCGCGCCTATTGAATACACACCCGATGCATCACACAGCGACTTTCCCATGAATATCATCATCAACACCATGCCTAAAGAACCGGCATTTAGTAAAAAGCCGAAAAAGGAGGACAGCATCACCTACGGAAAATACCTGGTAAACGCCGCCGGCTGTGTTGAATGTCATACCCCCTTTGACGGCATGGCTTTGGAAATGGACAAGGCATTTGCCGGAGGGAGAGCTTTTCCTATGCCCACTGGTACAGTCATCACCCCTAACATCACCCCGCATCCTGAAACGGGCATTGGCAGCTGGACCAAAAATGTATTTGTGGCCAGATTCAAGGCTTACGATATGGAAAACGGTTATAATCCTCCCCTTGTCAAAGATGGAGAACTGAGCACCATCATGCCTTGGACCATGTATGCGGGTATGGATGAAACAGATCTAGCTGCTATTTTCACCTATTTACAATCGTTAGAACCGATAGACCACAAGGTGCAGGTGTTTATGGCTTCGAAGTAAGTATACTATACAAGAGCCCGATTTCTTTGTTAAGAGCCGGGCTCTTTTGGTTTAGAGGTAATAGCCTAATGTATTTTTTTTGTCGGCATTAATGTTGCCTTAATCCTACCGTTATTTCCCATTATTTTTTTGAAATGAAAATTATCCAAATTTTATACTTACAGCTGTTGTATATCGTACTACTGACCCAAGTAGGCTTGCAGCCAGTGGAACAGACCGTAGTTACGGAAACTTCCCTAATTCATTTCGAAAAACATGTAAGCGCAAAAAAACCATTCCTACACTTGCCGACCGAAGTTAAATTTTGTTTAATTTTAAACAACATACATTAAACATATGGATCAATTTTCGATCTCGCAGCTCGCTCAGTTTTCCGGCATCAAAGCCCATACTATTAGAATGTGGGAACAACGTTATCACGCATTGAAGCCCTACCGAACCGAAGGCAACACCCGATATTATGACAACAACCAACTAAGGCGGCTGCTTAATATCGTGAGTTTGCTTAACGAGGGCTATAAGGTTTCGGAACTTTGCAGACTAAGTGATGAGGAGTTGATCGTGCGATTGAAACAGCTGGTGCACGACAAATTGCCCAGGAATCCTGAAGAATACTATGTGTCGCAACTGGTAGCAGCGGGAATGAATTATGACGAAGGGCATTTTGAGAAAATCTTCTCTCACTGCCTCCTTCGCATGGGATTGAAGGAATCCTACGATCGTGTACTTTATCCCTTGATCCACCGAATGGGATTGCTGTGGACGCAAAATGATTTCTTACCTGGTTATGAGCATTTTATCTCCAATATGCTTCGCCAAAAATTCTGGACAGCAATTGACTCCTTGCCGCCCAGTGAAGAGCAGAACGATGGCTGGCTGCTCTTTCTTCCTGAAAACGAATACCATGAATTAGGTTTACTTTACGCACACTATGTCATCCGTTCCACCGGCAGACGCTCAATATACTTGGGCGCCAATTTGCCGCTGGACTCCGTTTCTACCTCAATACCCCAGGCCAAACCTGCTAACCTTTTGCTGTTCCTCGTCCACAACGAGGTGCCCGAATGGGCGCAGAGCTATGTGGACCAATTAACCTTAAGATTTCCCCATACCAATATCTATATCTCCGGCAAACCTGAGCTTCTAGGCAAATTGGTTATAGAAAAACCCATCTATTGGCTGACAGACCCAGCCGATTTGGAACAGGTTTTGATAAACTCTGTTTAAAAAATTAAACATTTTATTAAACAATCTATATGTCGAAAATAGCAGTCATCGGTGCAGGCTTCTCTGGCTTAAGTGCCGCGGCCTATCTCTCTCAGGCGGGACATGAGGTACATATTTTTGAGAAAAATGCTGCTATCGGGGGGCGGGCAAGACAATTTAACAGTAATGGCTATGTGTTCGACATGGGACCGAGCTGGTATTGGATGCCAGATGTATTTGAAAGATTCTTCAGTGATTTTGGACACAGCGTCTCGGATTTTTACCAGCTTCAGTTGCTTGATCCAGCCTTTGATGTGGTGTTTGCACAACACCAAACGTTGAGTGTTCCTGAAAATTTCCACAGCTTATCATCCCTCTTCGAATCCATTGAAAAAGGTAGCGCAAAAAAATTAGCGGAATTCATGGAAGAAGCGCGGTTTAAATATGAGCTGGGTATGAAGGATCTGGTGTATATGCCCGGGCTGTCGTTGGCGGAATTTGCAGATCTTGACTTGATGAAAGGTGTAATCCGCCTTCACGTCTTTACCTCATTCAGCAAACACATTCGGAAATTTTTCTCCCATCCGAAGCTATTGGCCTTAATGGAATTCCCTGTACTGTTTCTGGGCGCAATGCCGCAGGACACCCCCGCTTTATATAGCCTGATGAATTACGCGGGGCTAAAACTTGGCACCTGGTATCCCCAAGGCGGCTTTGGAAAGGTGATTGACGGAATCCTCCAAGTAGCAGAAGAAAATGGAGCCACAGTTCATCTGAATTCCGCTGTTGAAGAAATTTTAGTGGAAGATGGTTTGACAAAAGGCATTCGTGTACATGGGGAGGAACTGCCCTTTGATGGTGTGGTGGCCGCAGCAGATTACCACCATGTAGAAAAGCATTTGCTTCCGAATGGCTATAGAAACTATAACGAAGCGTATTGGAACAGTAAAACATTTGCTCCCTCCTGTCTCATCTATTACTTGGGAATCAACAAAAAGTTGAAAAATCTTCGCCATCATACGCTGTTTTTTGAGGAGGATTTGCTCCAACACTCCCATGAAATTTACAAAAATCCCCAATGGCCTACAAAGCCGCTGTTTTACGTCTGCTGTCCCTCCAAAACGGATGAGCATGTAGCTCCTGAAGGTCATGAAAATCTGTTTTTGCTCATGCCCTTGGCACCTGGCCTTCAGGATAATGAAGATTTAAGAGAAAAGTATTTCCGCATTATGCTCCATAGGCTTCAAAAACAGGTTGGAGAGGATTTCGAACAGCATATTGATTTTAAGCGAAGCTATTGCATTAAGGATTTTGTCCAAGATTACCACTCCTACCAAGGCAATGCTTATGGGCTAGCCAATACCTTGAAGCAAACTGCTGTACTTAAACCAAAAATCAAAAATAAAAGAATCAGCAATCTCTTCTATACGGGCCAGCTCACCGTGCCCGGCCCCGGAGTACCTCCTGCATTGATTTCGGGAAAAATTGCCGCCACTCAATTAATGAAAGCCCTAACACCAAAACGCCATGAAGCAGCTATTTGATGAATTATCACTCAGCATCAGCAGGATGACCACCGAAAAATACAGCACTAGTTTCTCACTGGGAATCTACTTTTTGCATCATCGCATCCGTCCTGCTATTTATTCCATTTACGGCTTTGTCCGAGTCGCTGACGAAATTGTCGACAGCTTTGAAGGATATGATAAAAAACATTTACTCGAAAATTTCAGAAGGGATACTTACGAAGCCATTGAGAGCCGGATTTCCACAAATCCCATTCTCAATGCATTTCAGCGAGCGGTACACGATTATTCCATAGACCTTGCTTTAATTGATACTTTCCTCCAAAGCATGGAAATGGATCTGGACAAGGTCATCTACACCAGAGAAAAGTATGACCAATACATATTGGGATCGGCTGAAGTAGTGGGTTTAATGTGCTTGCATGTCTTTGTAGAAGGAGATCAAAAAGCCTTTGAGGAATTGAAACCTTACGCTATGAAGCTGGGGGCTGCATTTCAGAAAGTAAATTTCTTAAGGGATCTGAAAAGTGACTACAATGAGCTTCACAGAACTTACTTTCCGAACCTGAGCATGAGGGACTTCTGTGACGACGTCAAAAAACAGATCGAAGAAGAAATCGCTGAGGACTTTAGGGTAGCTTTAGTGGGAATTAAAAACCTTCCCGCTTCGTCAAAAGGAGGTGTATACCTTGCCTACGTGTATTATTTCTCCCTCTTCAACAAAATCAAAAAACTTTCAGCCCACCGCGTTTTGTCTGAGCGGATTCGCATTCCGAATGGAAAAAAATTTGGTTTGATGCTCAATAGCTTTGTGCAGCATAAAATGGATTGGATATGAAGTGGTTCTTAGCCCTTTCCTTGTTTTTTTATTGTTTGGCTGCACCTGCTCAACGCATGCCCATGGAAGAACTAAGGAGCTTATATAAAAGGGCAGCCGTGGAAAAGGAAGCCTGTGAGACTGCATTAACCAAATTGGAAACAGTAAAGTTGGAAACAAATCCTCTGCTATTTGGTTATAAAGGTAGCGTCACCATGATGATGGCACAACACGTTTCAAATCCGTTTAATAAGCTTTCCTATTTTCATAAGGGGAAAAATATGCTTGACGAAGCCATACAAGCAGACAACAGTAACACGGAATTGCGATTTCTGCGTTTTGCAGCCCAAACCAATGCCCCCGCCATGTTGGGATACAGAGGAAATGTAGAAGTTGACAAAAAACTGATCTTGGAAGCCTTGCCAACCATCGATGACGCCTCGCTAAAGCGGCTAATTGTGGATTATTTAGTAAATTCCGAGTTTTTAAATACTGAAGAAAAGGATAAACTCGTAAAAGCTTAAGAACAAGGTAAGATGGAAGATTTGTTGATATTGGTAGATGAAAATGACAGGCAAATCGGCACATTGGAAAAAACACCTGTGCACGAACAAGGGCTTCTTCACAGGGCATTTTCAATCTTTATTTTTAATTCTGCCAATGAATTGCTTTTGCAACAAAGAGCGGAAGGCAAGTATCACTCGCCCGGCTTATGGACCAATACCTGTTGCAGCCATCCCCGGCAGGGAGAAGAGGTGGAAAACGCAGTACACCGACGACTGCTTGAAGAAATGGGTATAGCATGTGAATTGAAGTTTCAGTTTAGCTTTAAATATAAACATGCTTTCGACAATGGCCTTACAGAGCATGAACTCGACCATGTGTATTTCGGCTATTCTGATCAAAAGCCCCAGCCAAACCAGGAAGAGGTACAGGATTGGAAGTACGTTCCAATTCCACAATTGAAGCAAGAACTGGAACAATCGCCTGAAACATATTCACCATGGCTTAGGATCTGCCTGCCAGAGGTGCTTACAAAATTAAATGTATGAGCACATACCACTACAAGAGCGTGCAATGGCTCCCGGTAGGCATCAATGAAGCGTGGAAGTTCTTTTCTTCGGCAAGAAATCTTGCGACAATCACGCCGCCAGACATGAACTTCGTAATCAAAACCGAACTGGATGACCGAGAGATTTACGAGGGAATGACCATTGAGTACGCTGTAAGCCCTCTGTTTAAAATTCCTGTCTACTGGAAGACAGAAATCGCTCAGGTGAACCGGCTTTACCTTTTTATGGACAGGCAATTGAAGGGACCTTTCGCGCTTTGGGAACATACACATACTTTCAAGGAGGAGCGCGACGGCACCCTGATGGTAGATTCCGTCAAATACCGGTTGCCCTTGGGCCCATTAGGTACTTTAGCCCATCGGCTATTGGTGCGCAAACGCCTTGAATACATCTTTGATTATAGAAGAAAAGTACTTGAAAATATATTTAACTGATCATGGGGACAATTATTATCAACTTGCTCATCGTACTACTCGCCTTCGTCACTATGGAAGGCGTGGCATGGTTTACCCACAAATACGTCATGCATGGGATCTTTTGGTACCTCCATAAAGATCACCATAAAAAAGAGTCATCAGGCTTTTTTGAACACAATGACTTCTTCTTCCTGATATTCGCCATACCGGGCATTATAAGCTTGTACATCGGAATGGAAAATGGCTACAACTATTTGTTTTGGGTAGGTTTAGGAATTACACTTTATGGTCTAGCCTATTTTCTTGTCCATGACATATTTATACACCAGCGCTTCAAGCTGTTGCGGAATACGGATAATTCCTATTTCAGAGCCATTCGTAGGGCGCACAAGGTTCATCATAAACATATTGGAAAGGAGGATGGAGAATGCTTTGGAATGCTCTGGGTACCCATGAAATATTTTCGGGAAGCATCACCTCGAAGCACTACCTAAGTTTCCTACTATCACAGCCCTATGAAGTATCTATATTTATTGGTGAACTTCTTCACCTTGATCATCCCCTTTATCTATTCTTTTCATCCTAAAATTAATTTTCACCATACATGGAGCGGTTTTTTCCCCGCAGCAATTTTAGTGGGATTGGTATTTATCGGATGGGATATGTGGTTTACTTCCCTGGCGGTGTGGGGCTTTAATCCGTCTTATCTCAGTGGTATCTATGTGGGTAACCTTCCTTTGGAAGAAGTCCTCTTTTTTGTTTGCATCCCCTATGCCTGTGTATTTACTTATTTCTGTCTAAGCAAATTTTTTGACCTTGCCTGGAACCGAAAAGCCGAGGCTATATTTTGTGCGGCTTTTTCCGCGGTACTGATTGCGGTCGGATGTTTAAATCTTGAAAAAATATATACCTCCCTCACCTTCATCAGCACCGGTGTGGTGAGCTTAACCCTCAGATTTTTATTGAAGGTAGATTGGTGGGGAAAGGCCACTACTGTTTATGGTATTTTATTAGTCCCTTTTTTGATAGTGAATGGCGTGCTTACCGGTACAGGCATTGAATCTCCTATTGTTTGGTATGATCATACCGAAAACCTGAACCTCCGAATCCTCACCATCCCGATTGAAGACGCCTTTTATGGGTATGAGCTGATCCTGCTCAATATTTACTTCTACAAGGTTTTTCTCGGTCACAAAAACTCACCCTCCAGGCGCCTCGCCAAAGTTTAAGTATGTTTGGATCATCTTGAAAAAAAAAGACGGATACTAAAAGCACCCGTCTTTTCCAGACAAAATGATCAATTAACTACCAAATCAACTCCAAATGCGGTCATGTGAGCGCTTTTCTGTCCATTCATCTGTTGGTTCAAAGTAGCCCGGAGCTCCTGGAAACAGATGTTCCTTCATGACTTCATCGTTTAATTCAACACCCAAACCAGGGGCATCTAAAGGCACATTCGCAAAACCCTTGGTGACCATGGGCTGGGAACCGGTCATTTTCACTAAATTCTCCCACCAGGGAGAATCCACAGAATGATGTTCAAGCGCCAAGAAATTTTGAGTAGCAGCCGCACAATGTACATTAGCCATAAAACAAACTGGGGACCCTGCCATATGCATTGCCATTGCTATACCATGTTCTTCCGCATAATCGCCAATTTTCTTGGTTTCCAACAACCCCCCAGAAGTACCTAGATCCGGATGAATAATGTCCACCGCCTTGGCATCAATTAAGGGCTTGAACCCATTCCTGAGCATATAAATATCCTCTCCGGTGCAGGTCGGCGTGTCGAGGGCATCGGTGACTTCCCTCCACTGCTCGGTATAAAACCAGGGCACCATATCTTCCACCCAAGCCAAGCGATATTTTTCCATGGCTCTACCAAAGCGTATAGAATTGTTGGTGTCAAAATGCCCGAAATGGTCAGAACATAATGGAATTTCATATCCGACGGCATTCCTCACGCTTTCCACATATTCGGCCAAGCCTTCCAAGCCTTTGTCTGTAATTTGTATTTGGGTAAAGGGATGAAGGGTACTTCCATATCCCATATAATCACGTGTATCATATTGGTTTCGGGCCCCGCCCCAGAATTTCGAATTAACTAAGGCATCGGGTTGGTCTGCCACTACATGTATGCCCAAATCCATCTTTAGCCAAGTAAATCCCTGTTCATCTACCCTTCTTTTCATGGTTTTAGCGAATTCTTCAGGATTTCTGGCCTGGGGAGTATCGGCATAGAGTCTGACTTTGTCTCTGTATCTTCCACCTAGAAGTTGCCATGCAGGCACGTTGTACGCTTTGCCACAAAGATCCCATAAAGCCATTTCTACCGCACACACACCACCGCCTAAGCGTCCATGCCCCCCAAAAGGATTGATGATTTTCCAAAGCTGCTCTACGTTGCACGGATTTAGCCCCATGATCCTGCTTTTCAGCATCAGGGCGTACCGTTCGTCAGCGCCGTCCCTGACCTCTCCCAGCCCATAAATACCTTGATTCGTATCTATTCTAATTATAGGGGTTCGACCTACGTTTCTCAACACTGCCACCCGCATATCTGTGATCTTTAAATCTGATGGACTGGAATAGCGGTTGACTTTAGAGGTTGTTTCGGCTACGGTATCTTCAATAGATGAAAACATAAATGCGCCCAGAGATATGCCTCCCAAGGCGGTACGCTTTAAAAATTCCCGTCTGCTGTCTTTAATAGCGGGATCGTTGATTTCCGCTTCCTTAGTCAGGGCTTCCGACTTTTCAAGTTCCTTGTTTTTCGCAATTAGTTCTTTTAAAGTGCTTTTCATAGGGTTATTGTTTATTGATGACTGCAATACAACATTATTGTTATAGCCCGAGGTCAGCCTAAGGTGTTTGTTGGAGCCACTGGAGATGTAGCGCTATCCTATTTCATTGGCGACACCTTTACCAATTCCTGTCTTTTAGAAAATCCTCCAACTCCTCCCGACTCATCGGCGAGTCTTCCTGTTCATTAAACCAATTCAAAAAGTCCTTTTTGATGGCATCACTCCACCGGCTGTCGATTTCTCCTGGCGTATATTTCCCTTCTCTAAGCCTTTGGATACCAAAACGGTCCCTAAACATGATAAACTCAGCATTGATCACCAGCTCTTCCAGGAGATGGGCAGGAATGAAGACCGTTCCATATTTATTGGCCAATACAGCGTCGCCCGGCACCACAGTTGCCCGACCGATGCGGATAGGGTAATTGATCGTTGTCAACATCATCTGTTGGATATACGAAGGATCATGACCTTTAACCCAACCGTTAAAGCCTTCAATGGCGGTCAGACCTGCCATATCCCGCACCGATCCATTAAAGATCACGCCACGCTTGGATTTGGCATATATGGCGTTGCCAAGGTTATCGCCGATCAATGTCCCATCTACTATTTTACCAAATCCATCTGCCACGTAGACATCCCCTTCTTGCAATTGATCTATAGGCCAGGAATTTGTTCCTCCAGCTTGGGTTCGGCCTTCCTCCTTTCCGGCTTTTCTAACTGAAGCCTCTACATCAGGACGCAGTGGCATATATTGCGCGGTCAAAGCTCGGCCGGTCATCACTTCTTCATTGTGAAGAATTATCCAATCATTTTCAAATTGATTGTGATAGCCTTTATTCCGCAAGATGCCCCAAGCTTCCTCTACAGAGACTTTTTTTAACCGTTCCAGCAGCTGGTCAGCTACCTTAGGACGTCCATCTGAAAATCGCTCCCCCGTCCATTCAGGCGTCAGCGCTATAATTTGCTCAGGCGTTGGATTTATTTGTTGTGCCTGCGTAGAAAAATAAGGTATGGTAAAAATCAGTAAGGTAAAAAGGCTTTTTCTGTTCATCATATCTACTTAGGTTGGTTAAAATTAATGTTGCTTAGCGGGTGGGATCTGGACCCCCTTCTCTCCATCGTTCCGTAGGTTTAAGGTTATACAAGTTTAGTTTACATCCCACCATACCCGGGTGTCCAAGTTGTCTGGTCCCTGACGGGTTACCGCCTGTTGGATATTGTCATTATTAACAGAGAATTCCGAATCGGGATAGGTGAGCCTGCGGATAAAATCTCCATTGATCTCGCTGCCGGGATAAGGGTTAGGCGTCAGGGCTGGAAACCCGCTCCTTCTGAAATTTGCAAAGGCTTCAGGACCATTGAGGAAGGACGAAACCCAATATTGATTGTTGATGGCTTCAAAAGCATTGTCAGTATCTAAAGGATTGGCAGCCAGATAGGCGTCAATGACCGCCTGAGGTATGGCGGTATCAGGCCCGTAGTCGGCCATTTCTTGCATATGGGCTTGCACGGCTTCCGCATAAAGATTGGCCACATCACCCGTTACCCATCCTCTTAAGGTTGCTTCAGCTACTAAGAGCAGTGTCTGTGAATATGTCACCAGGAAAATGGGCGCATCGCGACTGGCCATTCTCGTCCTATCTACCTGGGAAAATTCATAGAAACTGGCCAAGCCAAGTTGAGTGATTACCGGAGCAATAGTGGCGTTATCATAGCCCATGGGAAAACCAATTTGATCTTGAGGATCTCTAGATAAGGTGACATGGGCGGGAGGGTTGCCCGCTAAAGCATTGTTTTGGTCAGGACCATTTCTGGCTCCTATAAAACGGACAGCAATAGACCCTAACCTTGGATCGTTTGTTTCACTCAAAAACTGCTGAAATGGTTCGGCTAAATAATAATTATTGGCCTCTGTAGCATTGAGCGTGTTACCTAAGGCGTTAAAATAATTAAAATCATGATAAATCACCCAGTTATCCTCATTGGATTCCATGACGCCTCCCTGTATGGCTTTGACCGCCCATTCTCTGGCGCGATCTGGATTGACCTTGGAGTGGCGCATCGCTGCTCTCAACATCAGGGAGTTGGCCAGCTTTTTCCATCGATCTATATTGCCATCATAAAAGATGTCGCCAGTCTCGATTTTGGCATTGTTGGATAAGCCATTGACCGCCTGCTCCAATACTGAAAGGAGGTCTTGGTAGATGCTCTCCTGACTGTCGTAGGTAGGCGTTACTTCTTCCTCCAAAAATCCTTTGCCAGCATCAAAATAGGGGACGTCTCCATAGGAATCCGTCAACACCATGGCAGCATAGGCATGTAATATCCTTGCCATATGGTACAAGTTGGTCCGCTCAGGATCATCTTTGGTTTTGTCAATTACATCTGTGGTATGTTTTATCACCTCCCTATAGTACTTGTTCCAATTTCCAAGCGTGACAGTTCGGTTATCTTGGTTATAATTACCCCCTGCCAAAACGCCGCCATTGGGAGAAACGATCTGCTGCACGATGGCCAATTCATAAGGCAGCGTGTTGCCGGAATGAGAGGCAAACAAGGATGCCCGGTTCATAAGGTAAATAGGATCCAAACTGGTGGGTTGTACGGGATTGGTGTTTAACTCGTCAAAACCTTCATCACAACTTGTCACAGTAAAAAGCATTAATAAAGCTATAGCTGTATATTTGATTATCTTTTTCATGGTTCAAGGGATCAAAATTTGACATTCAGGTTAAAGCCAATGCTGCGGGTGGTAGGCAAGCCATGCGCTTCCAAGCCCACCAAATTATCCGAAGTGAATCCAAACTGCTCAGGGTCAATATTTGGCACCCACTTCTTGATGATGGCTACATTGTTGGCAACTGCGCTCAGCCGTAAACCGCTGATAAAGAGCTTTTCGGGCAAATGTGTGCTAAAGTCATAGGACAAGGTAAGCTGCCGCAATTTCCAAAAACCTGCATCATAGACATGTTCCTCCATAATATTGGATGATCTCACAGTTTCATAAAAAGCCTGTACAGGAGACTGCACTGTATTGGGAGCATAATTAGTTTGGATAATCTCACCCTGCTCATTGCGGATCTGTTCTGTAATAATCACGCCATCCCCAATGACATAACCTTCTTCTCTGCCAACGAGCGTCCCCTTGTGCAGCCCATGTCGCCATGCGTTGAAATTGGTTCCGGAAATCATTTTATGACCAAGCTTAAAATCTACCAAAGCGGAAAGATGGAAATTTTTGTAGCTGAAGGAATTCATAATGCCTCCTACCCATACCGGTATGGCAGATCCAAAGGGGATCTGGGCTGTAGTCCGAAGGGGCCGTCCATTATTGGCATCAAAGACCTGTCTCCCCTCAGGATCACGGAGATAACCAAAGCCATACAGCTGCCCCATCGGCTTGCCTACGACCTGTCGTAACTCTCCGCCATACACCCCTGCTCCTACGGTGATTGTCGTATCCGCCGCCGTAGCACCCAAGGTCAATACTTCAGTCTCATTGTAGGAGCCGTTAAAGCTTAAATCCCAGCGGAAGTTATTGCGCTGCACGGGCATAAAGTTGAGCAACATTTCCACTCCTTGGTTTCTGCTTTCACCGACG
Source organism: Cyclobacteriaceae bacterium (assembly GCA_035303945.1). Taxonomy (GTDB): domain Bacteria; phylum Bacteroidota; class Bacteroidia; order Cytophagales; family Cyclobacteriaceae; genus DATGMS01. Next base: position 48,992 of record DATGQZ010000015.1, on the reverse strand, counting down.
TTGATCAATTGGTTGGTATAACCCGAAGCATCCGATACCTGGGCGCTCAGAATTTGATCGGATGTAAGTTTATTGTAGTAGGTCAAATCAAGGCCTATGCGATCATCAAAAAACCGCATCTCCAAACCCGCCTCCCATTCGGACACCCGCATGGGGCGTAGATTGGCATTAGGCACCGTGGCTGAATTAATAATACCTATTGGCTGCATCTGCTCAGACCGGTTTGGAAATTGATTGTTTTCAACCCTGTAAAATAAGTTGTTTGAATAAGGACTCACATCCGTATCGCTACCTACCTCAGCATATCCGGCACGGATTTTCCCAAAGGAAATCCAAGCGGGAAAGTTTTTGAAAGGTTGGGAAAAAACAAAACTGCCGGTAACAGAGGGGTATAAGATGCTCCTGTTTTCTTCGGAAAGGGTGCTAAACCAATCGTTTCTCAAGGTTCCGTTTAAGAATAGCGCATCTTGGTAAGAAAATTCCAGCATACCATATAACGAATTCACCTTCCGTTCGGAAATTTCATACAAAGGGTCTTTTGTTCTGCCATTCATGACCGTGTAGAGATCCCGGACCACAAAATCCACCACCTCCACGTTATTTCTGTCAGAGCGGCGGTACATTTGATTGCCTCCCAGGTTCAAGTTGATGCCGAAATTGCCAAAGCTCCTATTGGCACCCAGCAAGAAGTCCATGTTTAGTTCGCGGAAGCGACGGTTGTCTTGCACATAATCTCCATTCACGTATCCTTCAGGTGCATTGGCTAGAGAAGCAGTGCCAGTAGGAAAGTTATATTCCTGATCCCTCGCATAAAAGTCCTGCCCTACCCTTCCTTGAATATAAATCCAATCGGCAATGTCATACCTTGCGGTAAGGTTACCAAAGACCCGATCTCGGCTCACGTTGTCAAAACGCTTATAAGCGGCCCAATAGGGATTCGTTCGGTTTCTAAAACGGGAAAACACAAACTCGTTGCCCTCTGCATCTTCCATTTTCTCCCTCAATAAATTCAGAGGCATGGAGTTAGCCAAAGTATACATGGTCGTAGGGGTACTCATGTCCTGTTCGGCGATCTGAGGAGGGTTCTTGATATCCTCATGCGAATAATTGATGTTGCCCGAGACATTAAATTTGCCCACATCCTGGGTGAAGCCTAAGTTGACCGTTTTTCTGTTATAGTTGGCGTTAGGGACGATGGCTCCATTATCAAGATTAGAAAGTGATAGGTTAAATCCGCCTCTTTCTCCTCCAGCCGATACCGTGATGGTGTTGGTAAAGCTATGTCCGGTTCTATAGAACTGCTTGATCTGTCCTCTCTGCGGCTCATAAGGCACCTCTACCCCATCGAAAAGAATTTGCGTCATGCCCGGCTGGAATTTTTCCCCAAAGCTCCACACACCGGAGACAGGATTAGCAGCCGTGGGCCTTAGCCCATTTTCACCCTGTCCATATTCATACTGCCAATCGGTTAGATCCATAGGTTCATCAAAAGTGTAGTTGGTGTTATATTCCACACTCACACCACTGCCTGTTGCCCTCGATTTGGTTGTAATCATGATGACACCATCCTTGGCTCTAGCTCCGTAAAGGGCAGACGCAGCAGCGCCGCGCAATACTGTCATGGTTTCAATATCATCGGGATTGATACTGGTCAGCCCATCTCCCCCGTCAGATACTCTTGTTCTGCCTCTGTCCGTATTGGCTCCATCAGAACCTCTGTTTCCAGGGTTTGCGCCGAAATTGGTATTGTCAATGGGCACGCCATTGACTACGATCAAAGGCTGATTTTGGCCTCCAACGGAAGATTGTCCCCGTATGCGAATTTTGCTGGTACCCGCTGGTCCACTGCCTAGGCTGGTAATATTTACCCCGGCCACTTTACCTTGTAAGGAGTTCATAAAGTTGGGGGTTCTGTTGATGGTCATTTCCTCTGCCTCAACTGCGGAGGTCGCATATCCCAGACTTTTTGCATCCCGTTTGATCCCCAAGGCGGTTACCACTACCTCTTCCAAGCCGGCAAGATCTTCTTGGAGTGTAACATTAATTACGCTTTGAGAACCGATTGCCCTGGTTTCGCTGCGGTAGCCAACGAATGAGAAGACCAAAGTGACGCCTGCCGGTACGGTAATGGAATAGTTACCCTCAAAATCTGTTACAGTACCGATATTACCTCCCTCTGTCACAATAGTTACACCTGGCAGGGGATTGCCACTTTGGTCTATGACTTTACCGGTAATGGTGACATCATATACAGCAGTTAGGTAGGTCAAATTACCATCGGTTGATAGCCGATGGACCGGCATATGATCCACAAAGGGTTGGGACCATACGGCACTAAGAGAGAGGAAGAATAAGGTCATCAGGGACGATACCCTTCCTATGGGCAGGTGAGATTGAGAATTTCCTTGCATACCTTTGGTGGTTATTGGGTTCCAAAAGGGAAATCCGAAGAAATATCCCCTTGGTTTTGTTATTGTATTACCTTTCCCTCGGAAGGGAAAGAATCTTTAACTAAAGGAAATCGAAATAGTGAGGCACCCATCGCTGTTCAATCCGCGCATGGTTTCGCACAGCAGCATCACAGCATTTTACTAAGACCCATATTCTCAGTCATAAAATTTCACTAAATAAGTTAATGGTTTATGAATAGAAGGCTTAGCTAGGGTAATACCGCATAATTGACAATTCGATATTAAAAATAATTTTCTTAAAAACAAAATTTTTAATTTTTATAAAAGGTACTCCTACAGTTTCAGCGGTCGTATTCCTCTTTTTAACGCACTTCATATCTTTGGATGTCCTGAATGACAAACCGGCTTTTGGGAAGGGCAGGAAAACGATTTAACTCCAAGCTTAGATCTTGTTTGGGTACATGGTAGCTTATAGTCGTAGCCAAAAATTTTAAACCAATCTTCATCAATTCGATGGTCAGCCATTCACCCGCACATCGGTGGTTCCGATGATGGTCTCCGCCACCTTGGAGGGTCAAATCAAAAGGACTGGGTTCTCGCTCAGCAAAGCGTTCGGGAATAAACTGATAAGGCTCTTTATAGATCTCCTTGTGGTGGTTGGTGCCGTACAAGTCCAAAAATACCGTTGTCCCTTTGTCGAAAGCATATCCCTTCCATTGAAAGTTGTGTCTTACTTTAGCGGCAACAAAAGGAAAAAAAGGATAAAACCGCCGGACTTCCTGTACAAAATGACTGACGAGTTCATCGCCTTCCCGCTGTATGCGTGCCCGGTACTCCGGATGGTCATGTAGGGCCATTGCCGCAAAAACGATGTAACGACCTATAGCCACTGTGGGTCGGATCATGTTGAGAATTTCAACTGCTGCCACACGTTTATCCAGTAGCTCGCCGTCACTGTCTCTATGCCAGCTTATTTCATGCATAAAGGTGCCTGGATTGGTTATTAATTGGTGGTCCCGCACGGTCTTCACCTTTTGTTGTATCCAATACTCCATCAATTCGCGCCCCATCCTTCCTCTCCAGTGCCTCCATCCTACTGCGGCGGGCCCTTCGATCATGCTGACCACATCGCGCGTTTTTTTATTCACCTCCTCCTCATTGAAAGGCACTCCGCCCCAGCGGCAGACTGCCCTAAATAATAGTTCATTCATCGCGTCAAAAAGTGGCAGTTGTTCCATGTGCACCCAGCGGTCCAGCGATTGCTCCAGCTGGTCGGAAACCTTCTTGACCAGTCGGTTGATATTCTCAGGTGACATCAGCCCCATAAACAGCTGCTTCCTATGTTGATGATGTCCGCGGTCTAATCCCTGTACCCCACCCAGTCCAAACAGTGTCTTCTGAACAAATTTCGGGGTAGCGTTTTTTCGCGTAAATTTCTCCTCATCATAAAACAGTGCAGCCGCCTCCGCGCCCTGCATGCAGATTACCTCCTGCAGGGCAATGCGTGTACTGAATATATCTGTTCCAAGATGTTCACATTTTTTGGATATAAACTGGTAGCCATAGGACAACAAAGCCAACGTACTGTCCAGGCTGTCTTCTTGGGGAATAGGTCGCATGAATGGTCAATGATGTTAGACTGGGCATTTTGGACGCAAATATTGTGCTTGATTGTTGAAAGGGAGAAAGTAGGTGGGGTCATTGCTCAGGATGTTCCGTAAATACAAGCTAAAGGCCTGGCTAAAGCAATTAAAAAATAGGTTGAGCAGGAATAAGAGTCGGTCGCGGATTAATAAGCCGGATCGAGGCTTTTGGATCGCGCAAGTTTTTCAACAGAGGCCATGTTACAGGACAGCATACCGTATTGTATCCTTAGCTGGGCAAAATGCTCCAGAATGGTTCGAAGAAAAGCCAAGCTTTCTTCAGGCCGCTCTCCATGATTGTGTGGATGCCACCAAAGGTGGTAGATTTCGGCATTGCTGGCAGCTTTCGTCATTTCGTTTTTGATACGCCTTGCTTTGATGCGGTTAATGGCACCATTGCCGGAGTAAGGCCTTAAAAATCTAGAGGCGGGAATTTCAAGGGGTACATCCTGCTGCCAATCTAACCCCGAGAGCGGATAGCTGGAGGGCATACCTACCGGCAAGTACACATCCGCTGTACGAAAAATCCGCTTTAACAAAGTCTCCCGGGAGGTATCCTTCCAAAACCAATCCTTGGGATTGCTTCGTACTGCCGTAAAGCCAATCTCCTTACTGATGTGCAAATACCTTCTGTTAAATTGGTTTCTAGGGAAAACCAGTGAGGTCAACTGGACGCCAAATTTTTCTGAAGCAATCCGCTGTGCAGCGATGAGATCGTCACGAAACTGCCCTTCCGTTTGTCCTTTTGCTAAAGTATAGTAATGGGAAAAGGTATGACTTCCCAATTCTTGTCCCGGAGTATGTAATATCTGCTGTATCAAGTCTGGCGCAAACAAACACGTTTCAGCTGCCAAGGGGTTGTCCAGAAGCCAATGGTAGGGAGAAAATACATTATCTTTATAGGAAGGTTTACTAATGGGAGCATATTCTAGCCATTCTTTTAAGCTATTGGCAAACAGCATACCCACAGTGGCCCATGTGGCTTCAACACCGAACGTATCGAAGAGTTGCAGGATTTTGGGGATGGCCATCCTAGTACGGAGGTAGTAATTTTCCCAATCCGGTAGCGCAACCTTGTCGAATCTTCCCCAGTGGAGTTCGAAATCCAAGGATATACTAAAAATAGGCCGGTTCTTCATATAGTAGTTAAAAATTAAATAATTGCCTCTTAGCTGTCTATTTTTTGCTTTCGTTTTGCTGCACGGAGCTTCTTAATAAGCTCCATTTTTTCCTTATAGCGAATAAACCTGATCTTCTTTTGATAAACCATCAGAAAAAAAATAAACAGAACCAAATAAATCATGGTCATGTTTTTCATCCGCATGGTAATTCCGAGGTTACTTAGAGAGTTCGAAAAAGCAAAAGTAACCGGCATAAACATAAAGATAGCGGCTTTCAGGAAAACCGGTGCATCCCGAAATGCTTCCAAAGAAAAATTTCTGAAAATAAAGAAAGTAAAGCAGAGGTAAAACAAATTCTCGAAGGAAGAACCGAAGGAGATGAAGTTATGGGCGTCCACAATTAAAGGCCGGTACAAATAGGTAAAAATCTTTAACGGAAGTGGGTAGGCAGCCAAATCTACAGCAGAGCCTACGTATGACTTATTCAAAAAATTGATCTGCGACTCTGACAGAGTTTCTATTGACTCAAACGAAAAATCCTCCATGCCTAAAAAAGCTAGCGTTTGGTCACTGAAATAGATCGTGCCGGCAAGGGTAAGGAAGAACAACCCAAACTTGTATTGCCTTTTGATCTCACTGCCTAAAATAATCGCCATCGTGGTTCCCCCCAACATAGCCAATCCCATATGGGGCCGGGTATAATACACAATAAACAATGCCAGCGCCCCTTGCCACCATCTTTCTTTATAGTTCTGCACTGCAAAAAAGAACCAGGCGATCCCCCAAAAACATAGCGCGTCTTTTCCCACGCCGGATGACCAGAAATGCATATTGGGGAGATAAAAAATCGTCGGAAATAACGGTATACTGGCTATAGAATAGTTGGTAGGAAAATGCTTATAGGTCATTAAAAAAAGATACCGCATGCCGACAAAACCCAAAAACCCATATAAGATATTGCCGGTGATATACTCCAATCCGAGGATCTTGCTGGGGATATAATTAAGCCACAATACAAAGGTGGTACTGACGCCAAAATATTTCATCCAAGAAGGGTCAGCGATTACAACTTGTTCCATCGTAAACTTCCAATAGCCCCAAGAATCACCCCCAAAGTTTAAGATATAGTAGGTATAGAAAAGACTAAAAAAGAGATGATAAACCAGCAGGTAGTGCAGATGGTATCTATATTCTGTGACGCCAAACTTACGCATCATAGTCTGATTGGAATTAACCAAGGCAACTAGACAAAATAAAATAATTACTATATCAAGCATGATTAAATTACGCTAACCCTGCTATTGTGCATGGAGCCTCTTCTGTACACCTATTCGAAAGAAGTGAGGGAATAGTCAAAAATTCCTGATTTCATTGTAGTGCATATAAATATCGTTCGGCCAACTCTTGCAGCACATATTTCTGATGGATTATACTATAGCCTTCCTCTCCCATTTGTTTTCGCAAAGTGCGATCGGAAAGCAGGTTTTTAAGACATTGTTCCCATTTAAGAGGATCGTTTGGCAAAAACCCATTTCTTCCATGGAAGATCAGCTTTTGATTAAACCCTATGGGTGAACCCACTACCGGCAAGCCGCAAGCCATGTATTGGATCAGTTTGTAACCACATTTGCCTTTCTCCCAAGGTGTATTGCTCAAAGGCATAATTCCAATATCCAGCTTTTGAATTTCACTTACTTCCTTTTCCTCGCTCCAAGCCACTTGGGTCTCTTTACCCGAAAAACCTAATTTTGCTCCTCCACCGATGATCACCAACTCAAACGGATATTTTTCATTTACCTTATTCAGGACCGGTAATATCTCCTTAACATACTTTAGCGTGCTGGGGGAACCTATCCAACCCACCTTGACCAACTTGTTTTCACACTTCTTTTCCACTGGGAAATACCTGCTGCCATCCACCACAGTAGGCAATATCACCACCTCCTTTGCGCCTGAAGACATCGCTTTCTCTTGAAGATATTCATTTCCTGCCAACACGCGTTTGCTATACCGCATCACCTTGTCAATCTTATTGCGCAGCAACCACCTGACCCAAAAGCGTTGGTGAAGATCATAATTATGAAAAACGGCATCATCATAGTCTACAACATAAGACTTGCCTTTTATGTAGAGCCACCATTCAAGCCAAGAAGGAAAAAAGGGAAACAGCTCTTTCTCAATTACGATCTGATCAAATTCCGTTGCCTTAAGCGTAGTGATCAGCCTTCCCCAATAACAATGGAGAATATTACGCCAAGAAGTCCCTTTTCCTGCATAAAGTTCTTTCAAATACCTGTCATTAAACAAGGGGGATACAGTAACCTCTATTCCTTTTGTTTTCAAAAAGGGTACGTATTGGTAGGTTCTCAGCCGGCTACTGGCCCCCATTCGGGAATATCGAGGCAAAAGGAGAATCTTTTTAGGCTTCATCGGTACGAAACAATCCCTTTAATGCAGTTTGGTAGTCCTCCTTGCTTTTGTTTAATGAAAAGTGTTGCAAAGCAAATTGACGGATCGATGTCTTGTCAATGGCACCTCTGGACATCGCCCATGCTGCTGCAATTTTTATATTGTCAGGTTGCTGATGATCAAAAAGGTGAACGAAGGTTTTACCCTGAAGCAGTCCTTCCGCATCACCTATTCCTTTTGATGCAATGGTAGGCAAACCCATCATCAGGTATTCTCCCAGCTTGATGGGGGCTACAGCTTTCATGCTCGGCAAAGGCTGTCGGAAGGCAAAGGCTAAATCCGCCGCATTGAGCCAGACAGGTATTTGATTGTACGGACCTGACACTACCTTAACATGTGTTAAAAGAGATTGCGGTAGGCGGTCATTTAAATATGCAGGATTTCCTGTCAATACAAGGAATTTGCTATGAAGGCATTGTTGCCGAATCGCTGAAAACACCTGCATCATCGTATCTACACCATACTGCGGACCCAATGAGCCGGTGTAAACCACTAGCAGATCCTTGTCTCCCAATCCCAGCTTTTTCCGGCAATCTTCCCGCAACTCCGAGTTCAAATTGAAAAATTGCTCATTTCGACCATTGCTCACCCTATAAAACTTTCCTTTATGCTGCTCCCCGATTCTCTGTAAGTGATGAACAATGGCATGATTAGACCGTACTAATACACGATCCGCCAATTGCAACATTTGCCTTTCCTTCTGCTTCAAATACTGGTACTGAAGTCCTTGAGGATTTAGGCCACCAAAATCCACCCTCTCTTCAAGAGGCAGTCCATCAGCATCAAATACCACTTTCAGTTGTGGCTGCTTCCTTTTGATTGCCTGAGCCATAATGGCTGGAAAAGTACTCCTGGGCATCAATATATCTATTCGATGTCGGTCGATATAAGCTTTAAGCTTTTGGATGCCTTTCCTTAAAGTAAACACCGTGCCGACTAGAGGATGCGGCCACCTTTGGCTGGGGATATGGGTATAGTGGATACCTAAAGTACGCGCGAGATGCATCAATTCTTGCGGCTTATCCTGTTTTGCCCATGAAAATTGCAGCACATGAAAATCCCATTCCTTAAGCTGGGAAAATATCGGAAAGAATAGGTTTTCCAAATAATTTGTCTGTGGTCCATCCCAAGTAACAAAAAGAACCCTTTTTCTGGAATACATGATGTTTATGCTGCAAAAGAATTGAGGGCCAAGCTCCGTTAAGGTAGCTTTAGCAAGCTGATGTAATTAAAGAGTAGTGGATGCATGGGTATGTAATGTAAACTATCTGTTAGATATTGTACCTGCTCGTCCAGCACCAGTAGAATGTTTAAGCTAGGCCTTTTTCTTGGAGCAGATCCTGATACAGTTGATGTACCTGTTGTACATACCTTTCTACACTGTAATTCTCCAGCGCCCGTTGATAACCTTTCCTGCCCATTTTTAGCCGTAGTTCCGGATGCCTGATAAGTGTTTGAAGCTTTGCTGCCATACAATCAGGACGATGAGGAGGGACCAGAAATCCCGTTTCTCCATCCACCACGATATCCTTTAATCCGCCTACCGCTGTTGCAATTACAGGCAATTGATGAAACATGGCTTCCGCCGCTACCAATCCAAATCCCTCCATATGGGAAGCGATGCAGTAGATATCCATCAACTGATAATAGGGAGCGGTATCCGATTGCAAGCCTGCCATAATCAGCTGCTCTTCGAGCCCCAATTTTTTCGCCGTATGTTCAATCAGCGCCCGGTCCTGCCCTTCCCCTACAATTAAGACCTTGAGCGAGGAAAAGTCTTCCAGCAAGGCAACCGCTTCAATAATATCCGTAAACAACTTGTGGAAATTTCTAAGCCTGCCGACACTTCCAATGACTAAGTCGTCATCAGAAATATTTAATTGTCGCTTCAGCGCCGTGATTTCTGTTGCTGTTATAGCTCTCGGTATTTCTACCCCATTATTGATCAACCGGATTTTTTGTGGTTGTACTTTGGCGATTTGCTCCAGGTACTCTGCTACAGCAGGGGAAATGGCAATAATTTTATCTGCAAACTTGGTATAAAGCTGTAAGAGCCAGTGAGCTTTTTTTGAGCGATTTTGCGGATCGGAGGTTTCTTCCAATATGGTGATGGGAACACGTCCCAAAATTCCTCCAAAACAAGCCATAGTATTGCCTTCAAATACCGCCCCATGGATGATATGGGGTTTAAAATTACGGATAACCTGCAGTACCTGATAATGTTTGGTTAAATGAAAGGGGTGCTTAAAGGGTCCTACTTCAATAATTTCTACATCCGCCGGAAATTTTTCGGAGAGCCTGCCAATCGACTGAGTGCAAACAATTTTTATGTTGAAATGTTGTTCCCCAAAATACCTAATTAAGTTAAGCCTCCTCTGCTCAACACCGCCCCAACCTATGGTCTCCACACAAAACAAAATTTTAATCTTTCGCATCTAAAAGCTGGCCGTATACAGCTTGTAACTGATCCACATGCTTAGCGGGGGAGAATTTGTTCGTAACCTGATCGCGAGCCCGTTTCCCCATTTCATGCCACTCTTTATAGCCTAACCCGATCATATATTTCATTGCGTTTCTTAGCTCGAGCACATTATAGGGATCTATAAGAATTCCACAATTTGCCTTTCCTAATATCTCTGAAGCACCACCTATTTTCGTGACAATAGATGGCAAGCCAGTCATCATTGCTTCAGCGAGTGCAACGGAAGAACCTTCAGAAAATGAAGGCAACACAAAGCAATCCGCTTTGGCCAAGTATGGGCCTACGTCGCTTTGAAATCCTACAAATTGTACCTTCGATGAAATTCCTAAATCAACGGCCAGTTGATATAAAGAATCTCTAGATGAACCATCCCCAACGATAATTAAAGAACTATTGCCGGTTTCCAATTGACTAAATGCCAGAAGAAGGCCATTGATGTTTTTTATGGGCACTAGCCTAGCTACCGTGATAAACGTAAATTTTTCCTTCATTAAGTCTGTTTCAGGTATGAAAAATCCCTTAACAGGATTATATATTACGATCGATTTGGAAAGCGGAACTTCTCCCTTTGCTACGATAAATTTTTGAACCGCTTGGGAAATAACAATGACTATATCGGCAAATAAATAGGTACATTTAAAAAGCAATTGCCAGATAAAATGATGTTTGGGAAAACCAATTTCTTCACCAATGCGTACTTTAATTTCAGCTAAAAAACCTGCTATTAATCCATGGAAGTTTGCCTCTGCTCCCGATGTATGAAGTACATCGGGTTGCAACTCTTTAAAAAGGTTGAAGAGCCTAAAGAGCAGCCCAAAGTTTGGTATTCTACAATTCTGATTTAAAACGATTACCTTAATTCCATACGTAGATAGAAAATCACTGGTTCTCCCTCCCTTTGACAATACAACTACGGACAATTCTACATCTGCCCTTTGATGTAGCTCTAAAGAGGCTAATTCGACCACCTTTTCAAGCCCCCCAAAATCAAGTTCTGAAACCAAACGAACAATTCTCATTAAGCTTTATATGCTTGAATATAAGTCATGCCACATCGACATCACTTTGTCTTCTGTAAATCGTTCTGCAACTCTCAAAGACGCCTCTCCCATTTTGACACGGAGTTCAAAATCATCTATGAGCATCATCATCCTATCTGCTAAATCGGAGACACTTCGTTTCTCAACCAAAAAGCCATTATATTTATTTTCAACTAAGACTTTCACCCCGCCTACACTCTCAAATGCAACAACAGGAAGGCGGTGCGCAAGAGCTTCAAGAACAGAGTTTGAAAAACCTTCATAAACAGCTGTATGTACGTAAATCGACGCATGTTGATATTTCTCAAAAATGTCTTTGGTAGCTGGAACAATGGTTACAAATTGCCCAAGTCTATATTCTTTAACTCTTTCAAGAAGCTCGTTGCTAAGACTCCCGTTTCCATAAATCTCCAACTTCCAATTTTGACGGTGTTTTGACACTATTTCAAATGCATCAATGAGTGAAGCGAAATCTTTCTCTTTTTCAAGTCGTCCCACCGAAATTATTTTATTGCTATCTAAAGAAGCGGGAAATGTGTTGTTTAAATTAATGAAATTTGGAATAACTACGACGTTTTGAGTATACCTCCTCCAAAAAGAAGCATCTTCATCTGTCAAGCTCACCACGCAATCCATTCGTCTCATGGTGTTGACTATGCTTTTAAAGCGAATTCGCCTCCAAATTTTTTTAATAAAGGAACAGCTTTCCCAGGTTTGATACTTTTTATAAGTAAATCGTTGCTCCTTAATTTTTTTTATCTTTTTCTCTCTAGATGTATAATGAAAGGTTTCCGCTCCCAGAGAGGAACAAATATCAAAGTCATTTCTTACAATGAAGTTGGTCAATTCAGACTCCCACTTAATACAGGTTAAAACTTGAGGAATTTTATAAATAAAGCGATTTTTGTAGCGTTCCGTCGGTATGTTAGTTACAATTATTTTTGAGTTAAGTGGATAGATACTACTTGTTGCCCCAGGGTGAGTCGTCACTATATGAATATTGTATCCATATTTCTCAACTAAATAGTTAACTCTTAAACATAAGGACCTTTCACTTCCACCATGTCCTTCGAGGGAGCTAATCACAAATAGGAGCTTTCTCATTTTTCTAGATGTAGATCCATTCATTTATATTAACACTTCATCCTATTAATCGTTACCTTGAATTTTACATAAACAATGATGCCATAAACGGCTATTAAGTCCACAACCTCCCCAAGGAAAGATCAAGGTTGTAGTCCATAGGCGAATGTCCAGAACCGGGATAATGGGTTAATTCACCAAAAAGTGGTCGGTTTTTAATTATATAAATATCAACCCGTACAAAGTCTAAGTTAAAAGTTAACGTTTCAACAAATTCAATTATTTCGTTTAAGTTATAGATAGGTAATATGTTCGGCCCAGATTTAAACATGCTTCGGCTTTCAATATAGTTCCCATTTATATCGAAAAGAGACCTTGTAATACCATCATGTCGATTTGAAAATATTTGAATTAATTGCACCTTTCCATGTATACATATAAATTTAAAATCTTTAGGAATGTTATTTGATTCATCTCGTAGCAGCGGCTCAATAATAAATCCAGGCTGTATTTTGCTATATAACCATTCATTGTTATAATCTTGACGAGACCTGAGAATCTTTTTAATGTGATTATCAAGTTCGATTTGTGTGATATTACTCACTCTCGTTTTAATTAGATTTCGTCCAGATAGATGAGTCCCCTTTACAATAAATTCTTCTGGTAAATCTGCTAGGCTGACGGTCTTGAATTGCGTTCCATAATCTAAAGTGGGAATGATATGTTGTTCTGTCCACACAGTTCCGAAGGTTTGTCTTAGAAGCCCCTTTACATGAAACTTGTCTGCTGTAAGTGGCAAAAGAGGATTCCTATCTCGTACTTTCTTAACAACTATTTTTTCATTCATTGTCTGGGGATTTTTTAATTTAAGACGGTAACCATTTTTCTTTTGAAACTCTCTTCGCTCCATTGGATAGGAAAACATCCGCTCAATCAAAGGAAAAAAACGTGAGGTAGTAATAGATAATTTTAGTTTTTTTATATTCATCTATAATAAATTATTCTATTAGTATTGACTATTCATTCCTTTCCTTAAACAGGCATGTAGACAAGTAGTCATCGGTACACTTCAAAATGCAGTCCGTTGAAATAGGTCTGGGAAAACATACCTCAAGTGATTTACAATTGATAATTAACATGTTTAAGCATACGGGCTTTCTACTTCAAAACTCCTGCAGTTCCACCATTTTTTTAAAAGTTAGGGAATGTTGCAGCAATTCCTCGAATGTACCAATGCGGTCGATTTGCCCAGCCCTTAATAGGATAATTTGATCTGCATTTCTTACAGTTGATAACCTATGGGCAATGATCACGATGGTATAATGACCTTTTAACGCTTCTATATTTTCCTTTATGACCCTCTCCGTCTCGGAGTCCAGGGCAGAAGTAGCCTCATCCATTAGCAAGATATCCACCTCCTTATACAGTTCACGGGCTATGGAAATGCGTTGCTTTTGGCCGCCACTGACCATAATCCCGTTATTGCCCAACAAGGCCTCTTCTCTACCTTCCAAACCCATTACGAAATCATAGACAGCAGCCTTTTGGAGTGCCACATAAAAACGGGCCTTGTTCGCAGCTGTAGGCGCGTCCCAAAATGTGACATTATTAAATATGGTATCACTAAAAATCACGGGTTCTTGGGTAATATAACCTATGCGGCGCTGAAAACTTGCCCGGTCAATATTGCGAATAGGCACACCATCAATATAGAGTTCTCCCCCATCAGGCAGCGCCAAGCCGGCCATAAGGTTCATCAGGCTGGTTTTGCCTGAGCCGCTTTCCCCCACCAAAGCCAGGGTCTGGTTTTTGGCAAGTTTAAACGATATGTTTGAAAGCACCGCCCTTTTACCATAGGAGAAGCCCACCTTATCAAACACCATGGCAGAGGAAAAAGCCCTCATATGATGTGCACCCTGCTGTTCCCTTCCTGTGCTCAGCTCGGCCATAAATTCCTGCATATTGACTAAGGAGCCATGATTGGCTAAAAAGCTGTTCCAGTAGTTTTGCAATCCCAACACATAAGTCAAGGCCCGGTAAAAAAACAGCAAGCTAAGGATAATCAAGCTTAGGCTACCCCCCAACCACTCTACTTCTATCAAAATGACAGCCACCATAATCAACAGAATGATGGGTTCACGGATGGCATTCAACAATGCATTTAAAACTCCAATTTTCTTTTGGCTTTGTTCTATATCGATAATTTGTGATTTTAATTTTTTGCCATAGTCGTTTAGCATACCTGTAGCCTTCAGGTATTTAAAGAAGGCCACTTTTTGGATCAAAAGACCTTGAAAGCCATGGCTGCTTTGGGTTAGCCGCTTGGACAGACTTTTGGTTTTTTTATAGATGGTCGAATAAATCCCGTTGGTCAACAGCCCTCCGATTAATACCAAGAGGGTAAATTGGGCATTGACGGAGAGGGCTAGGATAACATAGACCAACACCATACAAGCCGCTTGCATGGCCATGAAATAATTTCTGTAGGCCGAAATAATCCTTTCTACTTCTCCGCTAATGGTATTCTGTATCTTACCGGAATCCGACAGCACAAAATGCTTATAACTATAATGGACCAGGAGATCGACATTGGCAAAACGCAGTTTGCGGATAAAATACCGCTGCAGGTAAACATTGTAGACGCCCTCCGTAAATTTAAAAATGGCTTTTAGTACAAAAAACAGCACCATAACGCCAAGCACCGAGGTAAGGGTTAAGGGGATGCCCCATCCACTCATCCCTTTTACCAAAAAGTCCAAGCTGCCCAAGCCTTCAGCCTTACCCGTTCTTCCATCGATCATCTGCAGAAGCGGTAGAAACATGGCCAACCCAAGTCCGTCCAAGAGACCTACCGCCATGCTGAGTACAAAAGCTACGAGCATCCTGCTTCTTAGTTGCGTGTAGAAGTAGGAAAAATGGCTGAAGTATTTTTTGATAAAGGGTTTAATCATGGTTCTTTCCTGGGACAAGGAGCTGACTATCTATTATGCACCGGTGATTTTTTTTGCGAGCTTCAAGCCATCACTGCCTCCAATGCCCCCCATTGTCGGGTTTCAACTTTATAAAATGGATGCACATAAGGCTTCGCCCCAAAACTTTCTTTCCACTCCATCAGGCCTTGGTTGATCTTGGTACCCTGCGCTTCATTGACAATGCCAAAATCAAAATAAGCTTTGTCTGAGAACTCGTTCCTGATCAGATGGCCCACCAATAGATCCAATGCACTTAAAGCTTTGCCTCTGGGAGTAGCAGCGATATACTGCGCATGGGCGGTGGTGCTGCAGTCGTACACTGTCATTCCTGCTACCAATTGATCACCCTCGAAAACATCAAACTGCCGGATATATGGGATATTGTTGATAGCCAGCCGCTCGATTTCTTCCACACAGTGAACGGGGCTAACCCCGTGCCTTTCCCATAGGTTGGGAATAAGCACCTCCTGCCAAAAGGGGTGGAAATCCTGTACCTCCCGTATGCTCAAAACTGCCCGCTTCGCCTTGTTCAGCCCCCATTTTCGCCCCTTGCTATACAAGCTAAAATCTGCCGGTAAGGGAATGGCAAAACTAAGATCGGTGCGGAAGATCTCGGCTCCTAGCAGAAACATCACATAGCTCAACCATTCTGTACTGGATCGGTGATAGAAGGAAGGAACCGCTTTGATATAAAGGTGCTCAATAGATTCGGAGAGGTAATATTTCAGCAGTGCCTTAAAAATACCCAGTATGGCCTTCGTATTTAAACGGCGATTCACCACTACCCCCCCGTAGCTCAGTCCCTCGTGGGAATAGACCGCATCGCCTAGGCGGTGGGCCGGAAAAATGGCAACGGGAAGTTCCTCCAAATATACCAAAACAGATGCATCAACAAAGCGGTCTTTATGGTAGTCCATATACGAACGTGCATGCATGAAGGTGCCGTTTGAAGACTGCGCTATGACCTTCTGCCAATCCTCATAGAAGACACTTGAATAGGCTTGAACTGAAATTTGTAATGACACTGTACGCAGATTACTGATGCATAAAATAAAGGTTCTTCAACACAAATCCTTCCAACCTATAGCCTGCCTGATAAAGATAGCTATAGATCTCGTTTTCTAATGGTAACAAGGGGTCAAACGCGTCATCTTCCACCACGATGAGCCTGGGGCGAAACAGGCTTAGATCCAAAGATTTTAGCACCTGTAAATCATGCTCCTCGGTGTCTACCGTCAGCAGATCGAATATTGCGGGAGCCTCTTGCTGTATCAATACCTCTGTCAAACTCCTCGTTTGGAGCCTCGCTACCGCTATAGACAGGCCCTCTTGACGATAGTTCTCCAAGTTTTCCGCCATTGTCGTGGAAAGCACATCATTCTGCACCTGATAAAACTCCCTCACTCCCGGTGCATCAGAAACCAAAGCGGTAACGGCGCGATCCCTAGGGCGGTAAAGACGGTATAAATGGATAAGCTCAGAGTTGGCGTCAACACATATTCCCCTCCATCCCCTTCGGTAAAAACTATAGGTATTGGAAAATAAGGTTGGATGGTTGGCTCCTACATCTACATAAAACCCTCTCTGCCCGACCTTTGGGTTAAGCAGCCCTTCGATAAGTCTATCTTCT
This sequence comes from Cyclobacteriaceae bacterium, assembly GCA_035303945.1. Taxonomy (GTDB): domain Bacteria; phylum Bacteroidota; class Bacteroidia; order Cytophagales; family Cyclobacteriaceae; genus DATGMS01. The sequence continues at coordinate 32,141 of DATGQZ010000015.1, read as the reverse complement.
CCAGCAAAGGCATAACTGAAACGGACGCTTCTTCCCAAATACAGCCGACAAATGCTGGAAAAAATAACGGCTACTGTTCTGATCAAACTGCGAATCGGATATTTCCATGTAAAGAATTGGTTGAACGCATGGTGAATTTCCACCGCTACCAAACCTGCTAAAGTTAAGGCTGACCGGCTATACGCCTTTTTGTATAAAGGCGTGTAAAGCTTTTTCCGAAGCAGGTAGCCCAATTTCATCTCTGTATTTCCAATGGCAAGCCGGGGAGTTAGCAGCTTATATACTTACCAAACTCTAATATCCTCCTCTGGCAGACCGGTGATCTGTCTTATTTGATCTACGGATAGTCCCTCCAGCCTTAGCCTTTCAGCCACTTCTTTTAATCCCTCCTTTTTTCCTTCCGCTCTTGCCCTTCGCAAAGCATTCTGAAATCGAACATCACCAGTGATTGCTCCGCCCGCAACAATTCATTTTTCTTCTAGATATCGTATCACTTTCCATTCATCCGGCATAACTTCATTATAGCTATGGAGATCCAGGAAGTGGCAAATGGGATTATAGGTACCCCACCCTAAAGCAGAAGTCCCTATTCTTGGATTAAGATCAGTAAACATGTCACCTGAGGATAAGGAGATATATTGTAGATTATATATCCCCGATAAAGATGCCTTAGAGAAAGCTTTTTCGATTAATGCTTTATAGTTGTTGGGCAGCCTTGCAGATTGACTGATCCAGGTGAAGCCGCCAGCGACCAGCTTCCGCTCTCTTGACATTAGGCTTGAAATTTTTCCCTGATGATTTACAGCGAAATCAATTGAATATTCTTTGAACCCTTCGACATAGGCTGTCCAAAGATAGTCATCCACTTTGTTTCGGTAAGCAAGAAAATCTGCAGGGTCCTTAAGCACTACTGCTCCCTTCCCTCCCCAACCCCGCATAGGCTTCCCCATGATAGGATAATGGCCAGCGTTGCTTGGATCTCTTTCTTCTTCCACCGGAAAGCCATTGCTTATCAAAAAGCTTTTGGCTGCTTTTTTATTTATAAGCGTTTGAACCCACGGTTCTTCAGGCACGGCAATATGACATTGCAGCTGTTCCTCAAAGATTTTTTTTCTCCGGGATAAGAATAACAGGTCATATTGGGTGGCAGGGACAATCAGACCGATCCCATGTCCTCGGCAGTAATCATACAGCTCCCGCTCATATTGCTGCTCCGATCGCACCGGGGAAGATTGAAAAAAGTGGTCGTAAAAGTACCGACCAATATTTTCTTCATGTATGTCAAAAAGGTGGGATACCAAGCTTTCTATTTGACTGAGCCACTTGTATAGGGTGAGTCCTTGCAGTCCACCTCCACAGGTAACCAATACATGGATGTTATGTTGATCCTTCAAATTGACTTCGGCTGATGGCTATCGGGCAATTGGTACACCTTTTTGACCCAATATAAAGGGCGGCTTTTGACTTGGTTGGAGATCCTGGACAGGTACATGCCGATCATTCCCAGTGCAGACAATACTGCACCCAATGCAAATATCAAAAACGCATACAGCGTGTGGGTAAAAGCTCCGAGCAAAAGGCCGAATAAAAAAGCGATACTTAATAATATGCATCCCAGCCCCCCATACAAGATCCATTTCAGGGGCTTATCGGAAAAGGCAAGTAGAGCTTCGACCAAAAGGTCCACTCTTTTGCGGAAGGTATAGGTGCTTTCCCCCTTTCTTTGCCCTTTGACCACGGTACATGACACCTGGTCGAAACCTATCCAGTGCATCATGCCTGCCAAGAAGAGGTTTTTGTCACCCATTGACAATAATGCTTGGACGTACTCACGTGTCATCAGCCGCTCAGTGACCATGCTTGGCGGCACCTGGGTATCACTGAGGTAGTTGAACAACTTCCAAAATAGGCTACCCATGTGTTTTTCTAAAAAACCGCCCTTTCTTTGCCGCTGTACACCAAAGACCACATCTACTTGGCAGGATTCCCACAAAGCCATAAAGTCTATCAATACACTGGGCGACACCTCCAGATCACAGTCTATCAAAAACACCAAATCCCCAGTAGATTGGGCTAAGCCAGCCGAAATGGCCGCATGATGGCCAAAATTTCTGCTCAGCTCAACAACTTTTATTTCCGGCGTAAGCCGTTGCTGCGCAAGAAGCCAGTCTTTGGAAGCATCAGTAATGCCATCCAAGACAAAAATCATTTCATATTGTGGGCATTCCAGCTCTTTTAGGACCTTCAGACATTCCTCCATAAACTGAGGAAGATAAGCTTCACTTTTGTAAACCGTGGTAACAATACTCAGCATTAGAAAAAAGAGTCAATATTTTAAAAATGAACGGCTGTCATCGCCTTGATGAAAAAGAAGATCCAAAATACTCACATCATGCATAAACGGTGGATAAAGCTGCTTATAAGGTAGATAGTTGTTATAATCCATCCATTCTACCTTTATTTGGCGTTGCTCAAAATATTCTTCTTTTAGGTAGCTTTTGGCGCTTGGCCCGGTGATGTAGTGGCTTACGTCGCCAATCTGATCGAGAATAGATAGCAGCGCATTGTCTTTGTTGCCTTCGATCAAAAACTGATCAGCCGTGATGATGTTGGTGGAAATACCTAGTCGGCTGCAAATAGCCCTAATCAATACCTGGTTGATAGCAGACAGCCGCCTTTCTCCTCTAAAACGGGTATACAACGGAGCCAGCCATTCCATGGTTTGTTCATAACATTTGGCTTTTCTATAGTTGAACATCAAGCTCTTAAGGTGTTTATCAATCCAATGAGTATGAAGCAATTCCGCTTCATTGATTTTTTGCCACCTACGTTTGCTGGTTTTGACGGGCAGGGTCAGCCACTGCTGACCTTGGGAGGTTTTAATTTTGTTTCTATTCCTCCAATCACCTTTTGTATATTGCACCACGTCCAAAAACACAAACACATCAGCCCTAGCAATCAAGTCAAAATAGCCTTTCCACGGGATGTAGTTCGACTGTAGGATAGCTACTTTTTTTTCTTTGTTTGGCATTAGGCGATATCAAAAACTACCAATCCCTCTACCCTGTCTGGATCAGTCGCTACTACTTGAACTTTCACTTTTCGGTGGATTTTCGCTTCCGCCTTTTCCACCAGATAGTCCAAATATTCCCTGTTGATCTCTTTCCCTACCAGCATCAGTTCAATTGTACCCGTATCTTTACCTTTGGCATAATCGCCCAAAACAATCGCCTTCTGCACATTTCCCAGATTTATAATGACCACCTCCACCAATCGATCAAAACCTAGGTATTTGGCTACAATACTCTGCATCTCCACAAAAAGTGGATGTTGCTTGGTAGCTGTGTAGTTGTTGATATTGCCATGAGGCTCAGCTACCAACAGCCCCGCCTGGGACAGCCGGTTGAATTCAACGCGGATGGAGTTGGTGGACTCCTGAAACTCTTCTGCCAAACTACGGAGATACCCTTGATTCCCCGGGATTGGAAAAAACTTAATCAGGAGCTTAACCCTCGTTTTGGAAGTGATTAATGAGTCTAGCAAGTGGAGAGCGCTTCGGGGAAAGCTTCGCCAAGGTAAGTCCCGACATCCCCACCTATCAATTCACTACGAAACTTAAGTTACAAATAATACTTTTTCATTTTAAAACAGATAGGTTAAAATAAATCGTAAAAACTAAATATTGTCGATTTAAATTTTATATTTGGGCAAAAAGATAGATATCAGTAAAACCTTTATTTCGTCGGGATGTCAAGTACGCCTACCTTAGGCAATAAATATGCGATCTTGTGTTCTTATTTGCTTTGGATCAGAAAGCTTTATATTCCAGCTTCTCCAATAAGATACTATTTCCGGGTACAACACTCTCTATATCTTTGGACGTCTGCCTAATTTCCCTAGCAATATAATTCCCAAAAAAATTTTGATGGCATGAAGGTTTAAAGCAGACTTAAGCATCTTGTACCAGACCAGATTGGAATCCAGGTTATCCCAGACATTGACTTTCACATCTTGGCCTTTCCAGATATAGGGAAACATAACTAAAAAGAAAACCGAAAGTATAAGAAGCAGTTCCTTTGGCCGGACGATATTCAGCAATTTCATCGGAGTAAAGTTAATTAGCTTCTGTCAATTGCGATGCTTTTTTATGTCGGCATTTGTCTCACCGCCTCCAAATGGCTTTTATCTAATAATTGAATATTTTTGCGCATAAATATTCTTAAGACCAAAAGTCTTTTATAGCTCATGCCCGACACCTACCTCACCCTGAAGCAGCGCTCCCAGGGAATCTATAAAGAAAAAGGCAGCAAATTTTTGGCTTTTGCCTATCCTGTACAGGAGGAACAAGAGATAAAAGAGATTTTGGAAGGCCTCAAAAAGCAATACCACGATGCCCGGCACCATTGCTACGCCTATATTCTCGGCAAGGATGGGCAAGACTTTCGCGCCAACGATGATGGGGAGCCAGGGCATTCCGCAGGAACACCTATATTGGGTCAAATTCGATCCAACAACTTGACCAATGTCCTGGTAGTGGTGGTACGCTACTTTGGTGGAATAAAATTGGGTGTGGGCGGGTTAATCACCGCCTATAAAACTGCCGCTGCGGAAGCCATTGCAGCCAATGAAATCGTGACAGCCATTGTCACTGAGCGGTTAAGCTTCACTTTTGATTATATCGACATGAATGACGTGATGCGTCTAATAAAAACCCTTGATCTCCGCATCGTTCGGCAGCAATTTGAACACCGCTGCTTTATGACCCTTGAAGTAAGACAGGCCTTATCAGAAGAGGTAAAGGATCATTTGCTCAAGATTCCTTCCCTTACTTTAGGGGATTAGCGAGCAAAGGGTCCAAGTGCCCTCCTTTACGCAGTTTTTCAAAAATCTCCAAGCAGGCCCAAGCATCCGTTGCAGCGTACAGCAGCTGCTTATCCGTCAAAGTCTCCCCTTCCCAATTGGATACCTGTTCTGATTTGGAAATACGAATGTTTAGCACCATGGCGCTAAGGTTTCGCACGCCAACATTTAAGAAACCGATTCTTTTTAGCTCCTCATTTAGATCAAAAAAGGAAGCCGGTTTGAAGGAAGGTGCAATCTTTTTCAGTGCTTTGAGATCGTCCCTCACTGCAGCACCAATCTTTATAACTTGGGGGTCCTCCAGAATATGCTGAACTGCCCGGGGAAGCCCAATTTTGTTGAGCCTAAACAAATAGGCTGTATCTAGGGTGGAAAGCTGCAGCAAAGCCACATCATAAGACACTCCTTTTTTAAATGCAGGACGGGTTTCGGTATCAAAACCCAAAAGTCTGAAGCCACTTAAGGCCCTCACGGCATCAGCCACTTGATCCGGATGGTCAATCAATTTGATCTCTCCTGAGAAAGCGCCGATCGCCAAGGCATTTACTTCTTCTTTGGTAATTTTGAGCGGAATCATACAGCTAGCTCCTTTCTTATTTCCTCCATTTCTTCTTCCGTATAGTAGTTGATTCCCAATTTGAAGTAGCCATATAAGATGGTCATGATTGGGCTGATGATGTTAAAAAAGCAATACGGGAAATAAACCAAAGTAGGTACTCCTAAGACCGTTGCCTGTGTAGCCCCGCAGGTGTTCCAAGGCACCAGCACCGAGGTTACCGTTGCACTGTCTTCCAAGGTTCTGCTTAGGTTTTCCGGCTTCAATCCTTTCTTTTTATATATATCCGCATACATCCTGCCGGGAATGAGAATAGCCAGATATTGATCGGAGGTGGTCATGTTCAAGAATATACATGTTGCCGCCGTGGATGCAATCAAAGAACCCAAAGAGTGTACCTGACGGATGACAGCTTCTGCAATAACCGTTAACATGCCTGCTTTTTCCATGATTCCTCCAAAAGCCATGGCCGCCACGATCAGCCAAATGGTATTGAGCATTCCGGCCATTCCTCCAGTGATCAGCAACTCGTTAACCACAGCATTGGAGGTAATGATACTTACCTCTCCATACAAGGACATCATCACGGCCTTGAAAGATTGGTAGCCAAAACTTGCCCCAGGTTCATCTGCCACCATCTGGATTATCTGTGGCTGAAAAATAACCGCAAACACGCCACCAAGTATAGCACCAACAAAAAGCGCGGGCACCGCAGGTACCTTCTTGATAATCATGGCTATTACTACGACAGGCACTATGAAAAGCCAAATATTGATGTTATACTGTTCTAAAATAACAGCGGTAATTTCTTTCGTCTGTAACACCGTCTCATTCACCTCATAGGAAAAGCCGATGATGCAGAAAATTACAAGCGTCAACGTAATGCTGGGAACGGTGGTCTTGGTCATGTGGCGAATGTGCGTGAACAGGTCGGTACCCGCCATTGCCGGGGCCAGGTTCGTAGTATCTGAAAGCGGCGACATCTTATCACCAAAATAGGCTCCTGAAATAATGGCACCTGCAATGATGCCTTCTTCAAAGCCCAATGCCCGTCCAATGCCCAGCAAGGCCACACCAACGGTGGCTACTGTTGTCCAGCTACTACCGGTTGCTACCGACACAATTCCGCAGATAAGACAGGCGGCTGCCAAAAAGATGACGGGGGACAAAAACTGCAATCCATAATAAATCATGGCGGGAACGATGCCACTAAGCATCCAAGTACCTGCCAATGATCCGATGAGAAACAGAATCAAAATGGATGGCATGGCAGAACCAATACTTTTCACGATTCCCTCCTGTAAAGCTTCCCAATTAACCCCTAATCTGAATACTGCCATACAGGCAGCAATTGCCGAGGATATGATCAAGACCATCTGATTAGAGCCAGACAAACCATCCACGCCAAATATGGACAGATTGACTATCAGAAGGATAACAAGAAGAAGAATGGGTAGTAAAGCTTCTAAGAGGGAAGGGCTTTTATGTTTAATCGCCATTAATTTGTATCGTCGTTTTAAAAGGCTAAAACTAATAAAAAAAATGCCGTTTTACTTCAACCTGACACTTCTTGTGCATAAAATCTTTGATACACAAGGGATTAATTGCTAAATTAAGCGGGTAAATTCGGCATAGCCGAAGAGAGGAGTGGTTTTATGCATGCTAGCTTTTGCCGTCCAAAAAACATCAGCGTCTGCTTTAACTTTAACCCTAACCTAACAATTCCATGAGAAGAGTTGATCTATTGCTCAGCGAATACGGGATCAGCCATCAACATCCCACCAATAAAGCCATTCACTGGCTCTGTGTTCCCGCTATTTTCTTTAGCATTGTTGGGCTGATCTATTCCATCCCACCGGGTCCGTTGGAAGATTTGTCCTTTCTGTTAGGAAAATTTGCCAACTGGGCTACCGTAGTGCTTGCTGTTGTACTTGTTTATTACGCCTTTCTCTCCCCTCCCCTTGCCTTGGGCATGTTTTTCTTTTCGGCGCTTTGTCTGGCGGTAGCGAGCCTAATCGACCTGCTCGTACCTGCCCCTCTGTGGGCGGTCAGTTTGATCTTCTTTGTTTTGGCCTGGATATTCCAATTTTACGGTCACAAGATAGAAGGGAAAAAGCCCTCTTTTCTAAAAGATGTTCAATTTCTATTGATCGGCCCCGCATGGCTGATGCACTTTATCTACAAGAGATATGGCTTTGCCTATTAGCCTTAAACTCCTTGCCGGTCCAGCGGTTGTTGCTGATCATGATGGAGTACATCAGCTTAAGTCGAGTTTATGTACCAGATAGTCCGTCAACTTGTTCCATTGAAACTCTTGAACACCGGCCCAACCTCCTTCTGCAATCAAGGTATTGATCCATTTTCGCTTACCGGCATCTTCCTCATTGTTGATACCTTCATTTCTACCGATTTCATAGGCTGACAAATTATTACCATCAAGCTGCACCCTAAATGTGCTGCTGGCTTCGGCAATAAAGAAATGCTCTATTTTGTCCTGCTCCTCACGGGCTTTGGTAGGATCTATACTGGGATTGACTGTAAACTCTACCCTGCTATCGTCTTCGCTGATATCAGAAACCACGACCCAATTTTCCGGTACTGGCCCAGGTAAAATAATTTTTATGTAGTCCTGCTCTTGTGGCTTTGTCGCCTCCTTTTCTTGGCCGTTGGCATCAAACAATTGAAAAGTAGCCGTAAAACCAGGAAGTTGGGACCACCGATTCACATCCAATAGTTTTTTAACAGAAAGTCCAAAGGCTTCCCTTGCTTTCTCAGGTGTAGGATATATATGGTTGCTTGAGTATATTTTGCCACGTGTAGCTTTTCCCTGAATGACTTCTTTTTCCTCTTTTATTCTTTTAAAGAATTTTTTTAGCATTTTCTATCGCACTTAAATTCAACAATGATTTTGATTGACCATAAAGGGCAAAAAAGGTGCAAGAAAATGCAGGATCTCTAAATAGGTCCAGTTAGCCTACCGAATACAGGCTGTTCTACCGAAGGGCTTCATCAAGGGAAGCTACAAAATTAACGCGGTGGCCTGCATTGCTTTCAAATATAAAATCCTTTACACTTTTTCGATCGTATTTGCTAAAATCACCGATCACCGCCAATTCCATGCGGTAGTTAGAGAATTTCTGAAGGACCTCTCCTGCCATCCCGTTTTGCAGATCAAAAAAGGTAGGGCTCAGCTGTTTTTCATAAAGGATGATTTTATCAAACCCCTGGAAGTACAAGCTGCCCATAACATCCAATCCATCTTCAGCTGTATGGATCAACACTTCTTCAGCTATCACTTCAGCTATTTGTTTCTCCCCTATTTGATGTTTCTGGATATGCATAGTTAATCGTTTATAGTTACTATTCTACCACTGGCGGGATAAGATAGCTTATTAACCATGAAAAGGCTATATTTGCGCCATGGAAAATTTACCTCCTTGTCCCGCTTGTAGTTCCATCTATACCTATGAGATGGAAGATAAACTGGTTTGCCCGGAATGCAGCTTTGAATGGTTGCCTAAATCTGCCGAGGAAGAAGACACTGAGTTAGTGGTCAAAGACGCTAACGGCAATTTGCTTGCCGACGGTGATTCTGTAGTGGTCATCAAAAACCTTCCCGTAAAAGGTTCCTCGCAACCCATCAAAGCAGGTACTAAGGTCAAAAACATACGGCTTACGGACGGCGATCACAACATCGACTGTAAAATCGACGGTTTTGGGGCCATGGCGTTAAAATCGGAATTCGTCCGCAAAGCATAATATTTAGTGTTTATAGCTGATGGCGATGCCGGAATTGCTGGATCTGTCTATCGTGGTTGTATAAGTTTTTAAGCTGTTGACATATTGTAGGTATTCCGCAATGCCCCGTTGATTTTGCAAAACGTTATGGGCAGTAAAGCAACCTCCCTTCATCAATTTGGGATTGACATCTTTAAAATATTGCACATACCAAGGTTTATCCGCATCAGAAAAAACAAAGTCGAAAGGTTCTTCCAGCTCTTTTACGATTGCATGGGCATCACCCAAACGGAAATCCACCAGATGTGCCAGACCCAGCTTCTCCAAGTTTCTTATAGCTACTTTCTGCCGGCTTTCATCCAGCTCCACAGTAATTAATTTACCCCCTGTTTTACTTAAAGCCCAAGCTATCCATACGGTGGAGTGCCCGGTTGAGGTTCCTATTTCTAAGGCTGAACGGTAATTGTTTGCAATAATTAGATCATGAAGTACCTTTCCGTCTTGGTATGGTACATTCAGGTCTCGCCATTGGGACTTGTTTTCCTCCAGAAACTGGTTTACCTTTTGATCCAAACTTTTTTGATCCTTGACGTCCTGGGCTATCGCGATTCTACTGAACATAGCGAACATTATCAAAAGGAAGTAGGGTGAGAAAACAGCTTTCATTGTGAAAATTTGTTGTGGTTGATCCCTAAGATACTCATTATCAAAACTTCATAAAAGCTTCCATATCATTATTTATACCTATGGGTGCTTGAAGCTGGCAAGTGCCACCGTGCTTTCCGTCTCCCTTGAATTCTATTGGCACAAAAACTGCCTACGTTACCGCGATTTTTAACAAACACTTCAACTGTTGAATACACCCTATACATGAATAACAAAATATGCCTAATCACGGGGGCCAACGCCGGCATCGGGTTTGAAACAGCAAAAGCCTTGTGTGCAAAAGGAGCCCACACCATTCTAGTGTGTCGCACTGAGCAGAAAGCCACTGAGGCCATTAGAAAGATCAAACAGGAGCTTCCTAACGCTAAGACGGATTATGCCATAGCAAATCTCGCTTCTCAGGCTGAAGTACGCCGATTGGCTGAGACAGTTATAGCGCGATTCGATAAGCTGGACGTGCTCATCAATAATGCCGGCAGCTGGTTTTCGGACTTTCAGCTTACCGAAGACCAAGTGGAACGGCAATGGGCCATCAACCACCTCGCTCCTTTCTTACTAAGCCATCTATTACTTCCCATCCTTAACAAATCAGATGACCCTAGGATCATCAATGTAAGCTCTGACTCCCACTACCATGGGAAGATCCATTTTGACGATGTTAACTTAACCCGCAATTACCATGGGCTCAGAGCCTATGCCCAATCCAAACTGGCCAACGTGCTGTTTACAATGGAATTTGAACGAAGAAAAAACGTCCCGATAAGCATCTATGCTGTACAACCTGGATTGGTCAAAACGGATATTGGACTTAAAAATACCGTTTCATTTCACGGACTGATGTGGAAGCTCCGAAGGTTAGGCGGCGTAACGCCGGAAAAAGGGGCTGCTACATCCGTGTATCTGGCATCATCTGAAGAAGTAAAAGGAAATAGTGGAGAATATTGGGACAAGTGCAAGCCTAAACCTGCCTCCAAAGCAGCAAATAACGAGGAAGATGCTAAAAAATTATGGGAAATCAGTAGGTCCATGTGTGGCATAAGGGAGTATTTTAGATAAAGGTATTCGTTGGCCCGAATGCTATATGATTAAACCATGCGCTTTGTATCTTTACTTGGACATTCATTCATCAAGGAAAAAGATATGAAAAATAACGACATACTGAGAAGCTTAAGATACACTTTCGACCTCAACGACACGGCTATGATAGAGATTTTTGGGCTGGGTGATTTGTCCGTTACACGAGCAGAAGTGAGCGACTGGTTGAAAAGAGAAGAGGATCCCGAATACAAGCCGATCAATGACTTCAAACTGGCATCATTTCTAAACGGTTTTATCAACTTCAAGCGGGGGAAGCAGGAAGGGAAGCAAATTGTACCAGAAAAACAACTCACCAATAACATGATCCTCAGGAAGATGAAGATTGCATTGGATTTAAAGGATGATGATATGCTGGAAATTCTTTCGAAGGCTGGTCGTCACCTTAGCAAGCATGAACTCAGCGCTTTCTTTAGGAAGCCTTCGCAGAGTCAATACCGGCCCTGCCTGGATCAGGTGTTAAGAAACTTCCTTCAGGGGCTTCAGAAGAAGTACCGACCCTAGTACCATCAAGACAACGGGTTGCTTCAAAAATACGTTTAAAGACAACGGATATACAATAAGGCAAAAGATAGACGTTCCACTCTGGCATCATTTTTATGCTAGCTGGAATTCCGACCAATCATTCGACTTTAAACCTATAAATACAGCTATCATGCATCTCAGTAGCCCATTAGTGTTTGATGATATCTTCTGCAATGCTGAATCTACTTCCCTCCTGGTTTTCGATCGCAAAGGTATTATAGAGGATATCAACCTGGGGTTCGAAAAATTATCCGGCTATTCATTGGACGCACTCCTCGGAAAGCATATTTCCGTATTGTATACTCCAACGGATATAGCTTTGGGAGTTCCCGAAGGTGTCATCAACCGGGCCGTTCAGGCTGGCACTTCCTATAATGACAGCTATATCATCCTTCAGAATGGAAGTCAAATTTGGGTACATGCCGAATGTGTATTGGTAAAGGATCAAGCGGGTGAGGAACATTTGGTCAAAATCATCCATAATCTCCATAATGAGAAGCAGCTTGAGGAGCAACTCCGGGAAAAAAACAGGGAACAAGAAAAGATTATATTGGATCACGATACCTTTGTCTACACCACCTCGCATGATCTTCGCTCTCCCCTCAATAACCTCGATGCATTGGTCAACAACCTAGGAGAAAATGCTGATGATCCTGACATGATTGCTGAACTGATTCCTTTGATCAATGATTCCATCGAAAGACTGAGAAACAAAATCAATGAACTGTCGGTCATAGGGAAAAGAAGAGAGGAAGAAAACCAGAGCGCTTCTGTCATTTTTCAAGATGTATATGAAGATGTCCTGAAAGATTTGGAAATCGAGATAACTACTTCCAAAGCAGTATTAACTGCGGATTTTACCCACCTGCCTTCCATCCGATTTGCAAAAAAGGACATAAGAAGTCTGTTGCAAAATTTTGTTTCCAATGCTTTAAAATATCGGCATCCTGAACGACAACCCTTTATTCATGTGGCGACTTCACCAGTGGACCCCTCTCTCGTACTCCTGACAGTGGAGGATAATGGTCTAGGAATTAAACAGGAGCATAAAGAAAGAATTTTTGACATGTATGCCCGCTTCCACCACCAAGTAGACGGAACCGGCGTTGGCTTAGGTATTGTGAAAAAAATTGTAAACAACAATGGCGGGCGAATTGAGGTAGAAAGTGAGCTCGGTCAAGGGTCAACCTTTAAGGTTTTTCTAAAAGTACAAGAACCCACTACTACAGGTCAAGCAAACACGGCCAGGCTAAACACTTTATAAAGGCCTTCATAGACCTCTCCTGAAGTTATCGCAGATCACGGCAGTGGCAACGGCTACGTTCAGCGACTCTGCCTGACCAAATGAGGGAATGGTGATTTTGCGTGTGACCATTGGGCTTAGTTTGTCGGAAATACCCCTAGCCTCATTACCCATCAAAATAATACCCTCCGCTGATAAATTTATTTGGTGGATGTTTTCTCCCGCCAAAAAAGCGCCGTAGACGGGTAGGTCAACGCCTGCAAGATACCTCCCAAGATCAGTATAATAAAAATCCACCCTCGTAAAAGAACCCATGCTGGAATTTAACACCTTGGGGTTGTAAAAATCAGCAGTCTCTTCAGAAAGTATCAGTTTTTTGATCCCATACCAATCGGCTATTCTTATTATGGTGCCCAGATTTCCTGGATCTCTGACATCATCCAAGGCTATAGCAAGTTCGTTTTGCTCCACGTTTAGCGGTGTGTTGGATTTGATGGCTGCGACGGCGAGCGCACTGTCATTACTGACGAAAGATCCAATGGAGGCTAATGTTTTTTCACTTACCTCATAGCTGTCCATTCCTGAGCGCAGGATCAGCTCTGGATGGCATTCCGCAAACTTGGCCGTATAAAGAAGATGGCTTACGCTAAAATTTGAGCCCAACAATTCCGTTACGTTTTTGCTACCTTCGACAAAAAAAGCCTGTTCCTGCTTTCTGAATTTTTTCTGTTGCAGGGATTTAATAAACTTAACTGTATTTTTGCTGAGCATTAGGGATAACTGGACATTGTGATTAAAGCCAAATATATACATTTTCTCATTTTTCTGTCTTTTCTGTCTTCCTGCTCCCTCACCAAAGGATTGAAAGAAGGCGAGTACTTGGTATATGACACCAAGCTGGTGGGCGTCCAAAAAAGTGACCCGGAAGACATTAAAAACCTCATAATCCAAAAACCAAACACACGCATTCCCTTCACCAATTTTTCTGTAGGCGTTTTTATCTATAATTTCGGCTTGCTTTCCTATGACAGTGTCAGGCTTGCTGAACGCAAAAACAACTATGAAAAGGAAAGGCGCCAGTTAGAGTTGAGCCTCAACACAAACCCGAACCAGCGAAAGCTGGAAAAACGGTATTCCAAAATCAACTCACAGCTAGCCACCTTGGACAGAAAGCTTAATTATGGCAATTGGTTTATGCGCACAGGCAATCCGGTGATTCTGTATGATAGCTCCAAAACCTACGAATCCGAGGTGCAAATCAACTCCTATTTGGCTAATCACGGTTTTTTCGACGCCGAGGTCAGTGCGGAGGTAGAAAAGAAAAAAAGAAAAGCATTTATCACCTATCACATTCAAGAAGGTCAGGGCTATGTAGTAGATAGTTTCTTCTACAAAACCGACGATGAGGATATAGCCAAACTGCTTGAAGAAGATAGCCGCTCGCTTGTAAAAGTAGGCAGAAGGTATAACCAGGAGGTATTGACCAAAGAACGACAACGGGTGGAAGACCTATTGAGAGACAATGGCTACTACAACTTCTCCAAATCCTACATAGAATATAATGTGTATAAAGATACTGTAGAACATTCGGTAGGAATCGAGCAACTCATACGTACGCCCACCTATGCGGATAATCACCCTTCTTATACAGTTGGGACTATCCATTTCACCATTGATTCTCCGGCGGAAGTGATTCCTGATAAGGAGATAAAAAACAGCTATAATGGGATCGACTACACCCTCTATAGAGATCGATATTCAGAAAAAATCATCGATTCGCGTATTTTTCTTGAGCCTGGTGAGTTATATCGTCAGAAGGATGTAAGGGAAACACAGCGGCAATTGGCCAACTTGGATATTTTTAGTTTCGTCAATATTAATTTTGACACTGTAGGCCATGAGCTGCATGCCCGCATTTTCACGCGTCCCAACCAAAAATTTCAGATAACCAATCAGCTGGGAGCCAGTGTCACCGAGCAACTGCCGGGACCATTTATTAGTCATTCGCTAAGAAATAGGAACCTCTTCAGAGGATTGGAAATATTTGAATTCAACTTCCGTGCGGGTTTGGAAGGGGTTACCTCAGCCACAACTGAAGGTGGGGTGTACAGAAGCCGCGAACTTAACACATCCGCATCCGTGATTTTTCCGCAGTTTCTTATCCCTTTTAACAAATGGTCTCTTAAGAATTTTGGACGTTACAACCCACGAACCCGAGCGTTGTTTGGCTACAATTACGTAAACCGCCCTGAATATGTGCGTGATGCATTGAACACCATACTAGCTTATAGCTGGGCACCTTCCAACCTTCGTCAGCAGTTTACCATCAATTTATTGGATGCCAATTTGATCCGATCCTCATTGGACGCGGCCTTCAGACAAAGGCTGGAAGAATTTCAGGCCCAGGGCAACAATTTGATCAATTCATTTATGCCTTCTTTTGTAAGCAGTGTTTCCGGCCAGCTGATCATCAATTTCAACCAATATGGCTTAACCCAACGGAATGAAGCTTCGCTCTGGAGGCTTTTTGCTGAAAGTGGAGGTACTACATTTAACCTTCTCAACCCTTCCTTCGTTACCGACAGAAGCTATAGGTACTTCCAGTTTCTAAAGTTTCAGTCAGATTTCAGGCATTACCGTCCATTAAGCCAAAGAAGCACCTTTGCCTATCGGTTGAATTTGGGACTGGCCAAACCTTATGGGCTCAGCGGCGGTGTATTGCCATACGAGAAGTATTTTTTCGCAGGAGGAAGCACCAGTGTCCGAGCCTGGCAACCCCGACGCTTAGGCCCAGGCTCCTTTACACCTGAGCGAAACGAAGACGGTACCTTCGATTACCGTTTCGAACAGCCTGGAGAAATACTCTTTGAGGCAATGTTTGAATACCGGCAGAAACTGTTCGGCTACTTTGATGGAGCACTGTTTTTGGATATCGGAAATACCTGGACATTCCGTGAAGATCCATCCAGACCAGGAGCAGATTTTCAGCTCGACCGCTTTTACAAGGAACTTGCGGTAGGCACCGGAGTTGGATTGCGGATGGATTTTGAGTTCCTCGTCCTTCGCCTGGATATGGGCATTAAAGCATACGATCCAGCAAGGCCTGAGGGAGAGCGGTATATTTTAGATAACATTTCTTTCAGCAGACCACTGGGAGAAAAAAGCCAACGGGTATTTAACATAGGGATTGGTTATCCTTTTTAATCGGTTATATTCATGAGCATAGCCATAAAACAATAGTATTATGCAAAGGATCAATAAGGAGCAAATTGTAGAGGAATTTAAAGCCATCCAAGATCATATATGTCAGGAATTGGAAGTGGGCGACGGAAAAGCCCGCTTTCACGAAGACCTTTGGGAAAGAGCCCAGGGAGGCGGTGGCAGAACCCGGGTCATCAAGGATGGAAATATTATTGCGAAAGGAGGAGTGGCATTTTCAGCGGTGCATGGCCCCACGCCTGAAAAAATACTTGCTAAGTTAAAATTGGATTCCGCGGACTTTTTTGCCACAGGGGTTTCTATCGTTATCCACCCCGACAGTCCCATGATGCCGATCATCCACATGAATATTCGCTATTTTGAGATGAGCAATGGGGTGTATTGGTTTGGCGGGGGCATTGACCTTACCCCCCACTATATCGATCTGGAAGATGCAGCCTACTTTCATAAAGAGGTAAAAGCGGTCTGCGACCAATATGATTCTTCCTATTATCCCAAATTCAAAACCTGGGCAGACGATTACTTTTACATCCGGCATAGGGACGAAACCCGGGGAATCGGAGGGATATTTTTCGACCGATTAAGAGCAGATGAAGATATGTCCTTTGACCGGTTGTATGGGTTTGTGAAATCGGTAGGTTTTCTATTTCCTAGAGTCTATCGCCACTTGATGGCCAAAAATGCTGAACTGCCTTATGGGGAACAAGAGAGGGCATGGCAGGCTTACAGAAGGGGAAGGTATGTGGAATTTAACTTGGTTTGGGATGCAGGTACAAAATTCGGCTTAGACACCAACGGGCGTACGGAGAGCATCTTAATGAGCATGCCTCCACAAGCTGCTTGGGAATACAATTACAAGCCTGCCGCGGGTTCTAGAGAAGCCTTCACGTTGGAACACTTGAAGAAAAACATTGACTGGATCAATCTGCCCTAGGGATGGAAACAATTAAACATTGGGATGAGCAGCTCTTCCTCTATCTTAACGGCCAACACCAAGATTGGCTGGATTCCCTTATGTTTGCCGTTACTGGCAAATTGATATGGGTCCCTTTGTACGCGTTTTTCATCTATCTGATCATCAAGAAGTTTGATAAAAGCAGTATATGGGTGCTTGCAGGGGTTGGTTTAGCCATCTTGATAGCAGATCAAACTGCATCGGGCTTAATGAAGCCTTTTTTTGAACGTCTAAGACCTTGCCACGATCCGCGATGGGAGGGCTTGATGTACAACTATGGCGGCTGTGGGGGCATGTACGGTTTTGTATCGTCTCACGCCGCCAATACCTTTGCATTGGCTATATACCTAAATCTCGTACTCCGTAGGTATTATACCGGCTTGGGCTGGCTATTTTTGTGGGCGGCCGTCATTAGTTTTTCCAGGGTTTATCTCGGCGTTCACTATCCAATGGATATTGTTGTAGGCGGAATAGTGGGATTGATTTCCGGATGGTTAGGATGGTTCTTAGCGGCTAAAGCCAAACGCGCATATGCTGAGCGTTTGAGGGTTCGTTAAACTTTTCTATCGATTTTTGCTGTTTTTGCATCCGGAAGGAAATTTTTGTTATTTTTCTGTACTTTTTGACGTTTTGAACGTTCTTTCCGACGAAAAAGTCGCTTTTGCGCCAGTGTTTTACGTTTTTTCTAACAAAAATGGATTGTTCTTGCGAAAAATTCATATTATTACAGCCCGAATGCAATTATCATCTACCATCATCAATAATTTATGAATAGCCACATTGACGAAAAAATTTCGCCTATTTTTCAGGAGATCATAAAACGCAATCCTGGAGAGGTCGAATTTCACCAAGCAGTAAGGGAAGTGTTGGAGTCTCTTGGACCCGTTTTGGTGAAATATCCTGAGTTTGCCCACCGAAAAATCATTGAAAGAGTATGCGAACCAGAACGCCAGATCATCTTTAGGGTACCTTGGACAGATGACCAAAACAATGTCCAGATCAACCGTGGTTTTAGGGTAGAGTTTAACAGTGCATTGGGACCTTATAAAGGAGGTTTAAGATTTCACCCATCCGTGTATTTAGGTATCATCAAGTTTTTGGGCTTTGAGCAGATATTCAAAAACGCACTTACCGGATTACCTATAGGAGGCGGAAAAGGAGGCTCGGACTTTGATCCCAAAGGAAAGTCGGAAAACGAAATTATGAGATTTTGTCAGAGCTTTATGACCGAACTCTATCGCCACCTCGGTGAGCATACTGATGTTCCAGCGGGTGACATAGGCGTTGGTGGTCGGGAGATCGGCTATTTGTTTGGCCAATACAAACGAATCACCAACCGATACGAAGCGGGTGTAATCACCGGCAAGGGATTGGATTGGGGAGGTTCACTCCTTAGAAAGGAGGCGACGGGCTATGGCTCTGTGTTCTTTGTACAGGAAATGCTCAAAACGAAAAATGATGACATTTCAGGCAAGGTGTGTGTGGTGTCCGGCTCAGGGAATGTATCCATCTACACCATGGAAAAAATCTATGAATTGGGAGGCACTGTGGTCGCCTGCTCTGATTCCAATGGCTACGTTTACGATAAAAAAGGTATTGATCTCGCAACCGTCAAACAGCTGAAAGAGGTAGAAAGGCGCCGCATCAAAGATTATCTTCAATACCATGAATCGGCCCGTTATTTTGAAAGAGGGAATATTTGGGAGGTGCCTTGTCAAATTGCCTTCCCTTCCGCCACTCAAAATGAGATCAACGGCAAAGACGCAGCCTTGCTGGTGAAAAATGGCTGTATAGCCATTGGTGAGGGAGCAAATATGCCAACGACACCCGAAGGCGTTCAAATCTTCTTGGATTCGAAAATTCTGTATGGGCCTGCTAAAGCGGCCAATGCGGGTGGAGTAGCCACATCTACCTTGGAAATGATGCAAAATGCCATGAGAGATTCTTGGACCTTTGACTATACACAGGATAAACTGTCCAAGATCATGAAAGACATACATGATCTGTGTTATGAAAAAGCAGAAGAGTTTGGATCTCCAGGCAACTACCTCAAAGGTGCTAACATTGCCGGATTTATAAGAGTATCCAAAGCCATGCTTGCCATGGGCGTTATTTAAACAAATAATAATTGATTACATTGTGTGTTGAGTGCATAAGTTTGCTTTACACTCAGTGCACAATGTACAATTTTTTAAACTTCTACTTAAAAGTCCTTGCCCAGGGAAATCTTAAAAACCCTGTTTTTGATTTCGTGCCCATTATGGACCGGATTTGTTAAGCCAAAATCATAACTGGCTTGCAGGTTTATCCCTAATGGTATACTTACCCCTATTCCTATAAGCGCACCAAGTTCTTGTTGAGGGAAATCGTTCAACCGATCAAACTGCCCCTCTCCCTTGTATCTCTTGCTCACCAGAACGGAGGCTTGTGGGCCAGCAAAAAGGTCGACGAAAGGCATAAGGCCTATTCGGGCTACTACAGGCACATCAATGTAATTAAGATGAAGACGGCTAGATGGGAAATCTGGGTGCACACCGAAGCGTCGCTGTGCGTATTGTATTCCAGGCTCCAACTCCAGTATTCCTGCAAGGCTAAATCGAAGATACGTTCCTGCATGAAATCCAATCCCTGCTTTCGGATTCAGCTCACCCAAATCAGCATAATTCACGCCTGCTCTAAGGCCAGCCTTAACTTGGGCTTCCGCTTGTATACTAACAACAATACAAGCAAGTACAGTAACTATCTTAAAAATCTTACTCATCATCTGTTCATAAAATAAAAAGGGGCTGTTTATCTACGACAAACAACCCCTTAAAGGTTTCATTTACAGACTAAAACCCAAGGAAATTTTAAACCCTCTGTTGTACACATCCGCGTCACCGTCCTTGAATACAGGAGTCAAACCCAGATCATAACTGCCTTGAATGTTCAAACCTATCGGAAGATTATATCCAATACCAAATACCAATCCGGCATCCAAATCATTGATATCGTCGGTATCAAAGGTAAATGTTTGACCAAAAGCATCTCCTTCCAAAGTCGATTTTAAGAGAATAGAGCCCTGCGGCCCAGCAAAGATGTTAAGACCATCCGTTGCATAGAATCTCAACAGGATGGGAACATCGATATAATTTAAGATGGCTCTGGAATTGACTATATTGTCAGCTTCTGTACCCTTGACAGAATAATAAGCACCTGGCTCAATGGCAAAACGATCGGTAACAAACATATTCCCATAGATGCCGGCATGGAAACCAGCCCTGTTTGTGTAATCATTGTTGCTGGCGTCATCGCCACCCCAGTTAAAGAAGTTAACCCCTCCACGGATACCAAAAGAAGCGACTTGATCGCTAGCAGGAGTCCTTACCTGTGCATTGGCACTAATCGCAAATACCATCACAGATGCAATAGCTAAAATTACCTTTTTCATAATTACTAATAGTTGGTTTACAAACTTCCTCTTCACGAATACCATGCCAAAGGAAAGGTGTAACTACAGCATCAGCAATACAGAAAAACGGCGCACGATTGCAAACAAGGTAGATTTTAAAATTATTCTACTTTCTTTTCAATGTAGTCAGAATTAAGCACCGCTAGGGCTCCCATATATTTCAATCGGAATTTGATCAGGTCTCCTACCCTATAACCTGCAGGGTTCTCGCCGAGGTTCAAAATCAGCATATCCGAGCTAGCGCCAAGTATTTCAAATTCCCCATCATCAGGAATCAGATACTTGGGATCCACATCCAACAAACCAATATCCAAAATTGCACGAAATGAGGATTTCCCATACAACGACTGGTCAATCTGCGTGACCTCCCCTTGCGGATTGGCTGCCAGGGTACCTGTAGGCAACAAGGGTTTTTCCTGCATTTCAATTATTTCGGCAAAGAGTTCAAAGACATCTCCGTGCATGCCATCGATGACCTTTTCCTCAAAAAGATCAACACCGAAGTAAAGTGTCTCCCCTATCCTAAAATGGTTGATACCCTGGGGCAGCTGTTTATTAAACATCAAGGGGAGGGTTACCGAGGTGCCGGCGGAGACCCAGGGGATCTGTTTGTTAAACTTCAGTTCAATGATCTGCTTATAAAGCGATAGCTGAATCAGCTTGTCGGCCGAGGGCATAATGCCGTTGAGACAGTTGAGATTGGTGCCCAATCCTATCACTTCGATATTAGGAAGCTCAAAAATCTGCGCATAAAAATCCACGAGATGCTCGCCCATTACCCCTTCCCTCAGATCCCCCGTCTCCACCATAATAATAATCTTATGCACCTTTTCCTGCCTGCCAGCCTCCTCGCTGATCCACCTGATGGTGTCTAACTCACTGTTAAGGCTGACGTCCGCATATTGCACCATCTGGGCAAGATTTCGTTTGGAGGAGGGTTTGATATAAACCGTCTGAACATCTGGATTAATTTCTTTTACTTTTGCCAAATTGCTGATCCTCGAATCGTGGATTTCGTCCACCCCCAGTGCGATCAGTTCTTTCAGGTAAAGTTCATTGCCACAAAGCAGTTTGGACACCACACCCCAAGCGATGCCGTTTTCACTAAATTCCGCTTTCAGAAATTCGAAGTTGTCCTTTAGTTTATTTTTATATAGTTTTAAAAATGCCATTATCTTTTGAGCCTCATTTCTAAATATTTGTTGGTAAAGCCTAGCTTTTCATATAAGTATCGCGCGGGATTGTCAGGCTCCACATGAAGTGCGACGTCGCCATTGGCCATGTCCAAAGCTGTGCTCATCAGCTTCTTTCCCAAACCTTTTCCTCTTTGATTGGCATCCACCGCAATATACACGAGAATATTTTCTGGAATATATCCTGACATACCCGTTTTGTTCATCACCAGCGCCCCAACAATATCGCTCTGCTCACGGGCGAGGATGGCAAAGCCTCCCTTATCCACCGCCTGATCTAAAGCATAATCCAGACATCGCATGATGTCTGCATGTGGATCGCCATACTGATCTAAATGGGTAAACAAGAAATCAGCAATTTCTTTTTTTTGTAGATAGGTAGCGTTATCAATGGATGTTAAAGCTTCAATATTAGCCATAAATTCTGTTTAAGATGTTCGATTTTCTTGCTGTACAAGCAAAAAGGCTGCGAGAGTAAATAGACAGGCATGGAAAATTTCCGATAGCTTAGCAGCTAGAGTATGTGCCTTTGAACCAACTAAATTACTGAAAACAGGAAAACTTCCCAAAAAAAGCCAAATATAAATAATAAAAAATACGTAAAATACAACTTTTTATTTACATAACCATAACTATAATATACTTAGCCAAACAGTGTTGACACTCATAAATAAATGACGGCTACAGGATTAACACATGGTTCAAACCGAAAGTGAGCATCCATGTCTAGAAATCTGGTTAATGTGAAGTTAAAATTGTTTAAAATGATAAACTTTTTTGTGTAATATTCGCTTAAAAAACTGTCCACAATATTTTGATATCCGGGGTAATCCACCATCAATAACTGTCTGACGGCAGTGCGTGGGAATACCATTTAAAGACAGTTCAGCTTTTATTTATTGTAGAAGTCCATGCATAATTCTGGTTCAATTCTATTTCTTATTGTTCTTTCCTTCGTCTCTTTACTGCTAAGCTGGTATGTGTACCAAGGGATTCGGACACTACTTGATCAATCGGCTAACCCTTTAGGAAGGACCGTGATATTCCTCTTATATTGGTTGCTGGCGGTCACCTACATGGTCTGTGTGGTCTTGTCCTTTTCAACCATATTTCGGGAGGGGGAGATTACAGGCTATGCCCAGATGGGACTCAACATGTTCCTTACGGTGACCATCACCCAGGTGACTATTATTGTATTTCTCTTAGGGGAAGATATTGTACGCAGCCTCCAGGGAATGAGCAATTACTTCATTGGCAATCTATCCCCTGAACAAAGGTACATCCCCCAAAGGCGAAAATTTATCAGCCAGGTTGCATTTGCTGTAGCAGCCATACCATTTGCTGGATTTGTGTATGGAATTATCAAAGGAAAGTATAATTTCAAGGTCTTTAGGCAAACCCTTTACTTTGAAGACCTTCCTGATGCCTTTGATGGCTTTACCATCACCCAACTTTCAGATATTCATGCTGGAAGTTTTAAAGATGTGGATGCTGTACAAAAAGGAATTAATCTGGCAAAAGCACAAAATTCCGATCTCTTTGTTTTTACCGGTGATCTGATCAATGTCCATGCGCAAGAGGTAAGTCCATTTGTGGATTTACTGAAGGAAATTAAAGCTCCGTATGGACAATATTCCATCCTAGGCAATCATGATTATGGCGATTACACAGAATGGCCTAGTCAAGCAGACAAGGTCAAAAATTTCAGCCAACTCAAATCAAGCCATGCAGCAATGGGCTTCAGGCTGATGTTGGATGAACATATCCCCATTGAAAAAGATGGGCAACGCCTCCAATTGTTGGGGGTGGAGAACTGGGGATTGGGCTTTAAATCAACCGGAGATTTGGAAAAAGCGCTAAAGGGTGTAGATGATCGGGACTTCAAGATCCTTCTTTCCCACGATCCCACGCATTGGGAAGCCATTGTGAAGAAACATCCCAAAAAAATTCACCTCACCTTGTCCGGTCATACCCATGGCATGCAGATGGGGATAGAGACGCCCGTAGGCCGCTGGAGCCCGGCCCAGTTTCGGTATCCCCATTGGGCAGGCTTGGCGGAAGAAGCCGGGCGATACTTATATGTCAACCGTGGATTTGGCTTCCATGCCTTTGCCGGCCGAGTAGGAATCTGGCCCGAAATAACGGTAATCACGTTAAAGAAAAAAGTGGCCTAAAAATAGCAATCAGAAAATACCCACGTAAATGGGACACAGAACTGTTACATTACGTATAGATGCTCACAACTAATAATCCTTTTACTATGAAAAGTACAGCCAGCGCTATCGTTTTTGCCCTTGCTATTGTAGTGGCAGCCATTGTCTTAGGCAATGCCTTTTTAAACAGAAACCGTTCAGACCATAAAGTAAGCGTCACTGGTTTGGGTGAGAAAAATTTCACATCAGATCTCATTGTTTGGGAAGGTGTCTTCAGCAAGGAAAATACCGACTTGAGGCAAGCCTATGCCGATCTCGACAAAGACAAAAAAATTATCACGGAATATCTCCACTCCAAAGGTATAGACGAAGGTTTTGTGTTTAGCTCCGTCCAAACCTACGAAAAAACAAAGCCAAACTACACGCAAGATGGGCGCTATTTGGGAGAGACCTTTTTGGGTTACAATTTATCCCAAACCCTCAAGCTGGAGTCCCAAGACGTAGATAAGATAGAACAATTATCACGGGAGATTACCGAGCTGTTAAACCAGGGAGTTCAGTTTTATTCTCAACCTCCCCGGTATTATTATACAAAATTGGCCGATTTAAAAATTGAAATGATATCGCAGGCAACAGAAGATGCCAGAATCAGAGCGGAAAAGATAGCGGAGAATTCAGGGGCGAAATTAGGCAATTTGATTGCTGCAAACCTGGGCGTATTCCAAATAACCGGTCAAAATTCTGGAGAAGATTACTCCTGGGGAGGCACATTTAATACGTCAGACAAAGAAAAAACAGCATCTGTCACCATCAAATTGGATTATCAGGTAAAATAGCCTATACTACACGTTATTGTAGGCACCCTATTAAGGAGCTTTGTCAAAAACAAGCTCCTTTTTTAATGTTCCTGCAAGCTTTCGTAGGAAAAAAATGCAACCGAAGGAGCTTTTGTTTTGCAACAGATGGGACAAGGCTTTACATTTTTCTTGTGCTCCATCGCCTTCCTTAAGGCTTCATAACTATTGTTGAACGGTCCTAGATAGGTACGTTCGACAATAGGTGGTATAGAAGGACAGTTTTGCTCATGGACTTCACTGATTTCTGCGGGATTTCGGGTTAGCTCCAGATAAAAGAATTTCATACTCCTATACTTTTTATATGCTGTTGTTTATTATAGCTTAAAGGTACAGGAATGCCTACGAGCAAAAAATACCTTAAACATGGTATTTTTATATCAGCGAGTGGGAACCAGGCGCTTTTATAACCTCAACATTAGCCACTACCGATGTAATGGACTTTTTTGGCAATAATCAGTATGTTTGGAATAAAGATGAGACCACTAAAAGATCATGAGGAAAAAAACTTAGTCATACTCCTGAGGCAGGGAGACCGCAATGCATTTGATGAGTTGTATTATCGCTATGTACCCCGCCTGTTGTCATTTTCGAGAACATTTATAAAAGACAAAGAGGAAGCAGAAGAAGCGGTTCAGGAAATTTTTATCCGCATCTGGGAAAAAAGGAGCTTGTTGGACGACAATAAAAGCTTCAAAGCGTATCTTTTTCAATCGATCAAACATTACTTCCTTAATTATATAAGAGACCGCCGTAAGTCCTATCAGCTTTCTGAAATCCCCGAATCCCTTCATCCATCCAAGGAAACCATTCTGGAGGAGTTAAACTACAGGGAATTGGAACAAGCAGCCTTAGATCTTATCGCCTCGCTTCCAAAGGTCCAACAGGAAGTGTTCACATTGAGCCGCATAGAAGGCATGAGCAATGGTGAAATCGCCGACAAGCTCAATCTATCTAAACGAACAGTGGAGCACCACATTTACCTTTCGCTTAAATTTCTAAAAAGCAGATTGGAGCAAAAAGCTTCCATTTACAGCTCCCTGCTTCTACTGTTTTTCTTTTCGTAACCTTGTCATTCATTTTTTTAGCTGGACCTTATTGTCACTCCTCCACTAGCCAACTGTCTTCAAGCGCTGGATTTTTTAAAAAAAACTCAAAAAGCATTAAGTGTGTCGATGCCTTAATGTGTACTATTTAAAAAGAGCAATCCCTTGAACCAAGAAAAACTCATTCGATTCCTTAACCATCAAGCTTCTTTGGAAGAACAAAGGGAGGTAATTGATTGGCTGGACCAACCACAGGTGGAAAGGGAACTGGAAAATTTGTTAGAAAAGAATTGGGCTGCGCCCTGGGAAATCGAGGCAGAGGAGCCAGCTGTATACGAAAAGCTGTTGAAGCGTATCCACGAAAGGACATCTCCTACTAAAAAAAAGGATCTGCGCAATAATTGGATGCAATGGGCAAAGATGGCGGCTAGCTTCGCCCTATTGTTGCTCTCAGCCTTTGTGCTGTTTCACTTTTGGAATAGCCGCGAAAGCTTGCCCCACGAAATAATCGTGTATGAAAAGAATACAAAAGCCGGTGAGAAACTTCGGGTTAAACTTCCTGATCGAAGCACGGTAATTTTAAACTCTCTATCCTGTCTTCGCTATGAAGCTGACTTTGGAATCAATCATAGAACCATTTACCTGGAAGGTGAAGCCTACATTGAGGTACAGCCCAATGGGCAATTACCCTTTGTAGTGCAGACACAGGAGCTAAGTACTACGGCTATAGGTACGGCCTTTAATGTTCGCTCAAGGGGAGAACATGTTGCTGTAGCATTAACTGAGGGAATTGTAAGCCTAGAACATCATGATGAGCGTGTAACGCTCCTTCCAGGACAACAGGGAGTCTTGGATTATCAAGTGGGCGCACGGCTTCGTATTAGCGATTTCGATCCCGCACTGACTATCGCATGGAAGGAGGGGAAAATCCATTTCAGAAGTAAGCCTCTAAAGGACGTACTACAAGAGCTGCAAGATTGGTATGGCGTACAGTTCCACATTGAAAAGCAGCTGAATCTTGACCGCAAGGTCACCGGATTATTCAACAATGAAGACCTTGATAACATCATGCAAGGACTGAGCTTTGCCCTAGATTTTCATTTTAGTATCAATGCCAATCATGTCACTATCAAACCCAAGAAGCCTATGAAGTAACCTTTCTTAATTCGGTCAATAAACAAACAACCTAAATAACTATGAACAGAAATCTACCTTACCTCATAAAGATGGTAACCCAAAACTTAATGTATGGCTTTATTATTCAATTTTTATTTTTGACCACACTGATGGCCATTGATACTAAAGCCCAGATAAAGTCGATCGATCAAACTTATATCAGACTTGCCAAAAAGGAAACACCGATCAAAGAAGTGTTCAGTAGCCTGGAGTCAGCAACCAGTTATGTATTTGTTTACCCTGACGACTTCCTTACGGGAAAGAAAAATATTTCCATAGATGGTGACCGCCATTCCGTGTATGATATCCTAACTACCATTGCAAAAGACGCCAACCTAAAATTTAAACAGGTCAACAATGCCATCTTTGTAGGAGAACACCGCAACGGAGAAGATCCTGGAAGCATTGCTGTAGAAATACCCCTGGTGGAAGTGAAGGGTAAGGTTACCGATCAAAATGGTATGGGCATACCCGGCGCGACCGTTTTGATCGAAGGAACCCAAACTGGTACAGCTACCGACATCGACGGCAATTTCTCCATTGATGCGCCGGAAGGATCAGTGTTAGTGATTTCTTTTATCGGCTACCAAACCCAAAGAGTGAACGTGGGCAACCAAACAAACTTAACCATTATGATGGAGGAAGATCTATCCTCGCTCGACGAAGTAGTGGTCGTAGGTTATGGTACACAGAAAAAAGTCAACCTTACAGGCGCAGTCAGCACCATCTCCTCTACCGAAATCGTTAATCAACCAGTGGGCCAAACATCTATGGCCTTGCAGGGTATAGCTCCAGGGGTCACCGTAACACAACGATCTGGGCAGCCTGGCAGCGACGGAGGGACCATCCGGATCCGAGGTCTCGGGACTCTTGGGGACCAGAATCCACTCATTATGGTGGACGGTGTGGAAACTAATTTAAACAACGTGGATCCCAACGAAATTGAAAGCATTTCTATTCTTAAAGATGCCTCCTCTGCGGCTATTTATGGAGCAAGGGCGGCCAATGGGGTTGTACTGGTGACCACCAAGCGAGGTGTAGAAGGTGTAAGGGTAAATTATAATATGTATGCCGGATACCAGGTACCCACTGCCTTACCTGACATAGTTGGCGCCATGGACCATATGCTTTTGATGAATGAAGCATATAGGAATATAGGCAACACCCCTCCCTTTACTGAACAGTTTCTGGAGGAATACCGCGCCGGCATGCCCTCCGACCGATATCCTGATACCGATTGGCAGAAGCTTACCATGAGCAAATCTGCCTTTATGCACAACCACAACGTCAGCATCAATGCCGGTAGTGAAAAGGCGAAACTGTTTGGCTCCATCAGCTATTTGGAGCAGGACGGAATTATTCCCAATACCGATTTTAACCGGGTCAACATCCGTTTGAATTCAGACATAAAGGTCACTGATAGACTTACTGCTTCCACGGATATTTTCCTCCGAAGGACTGTCCAAAACCAGCCCGCTGACGGCACTGGATATGTCTTCCACTGGATGCGCCGAATACCGGCAACCGAAGTGGGGCTGTTGTCCAACGGGCGATATGGAGAAGGTTGGAACGGAGACCATCCACTTGCAAGAGCTAAAGACGGGGGACTTAACACTGTAGAAAGCCTAGATGCTGTTCTCAGCTTTCGCTTGGATTATAAGTTTACCGACTGGTTATCCGCGGAAGTCATGTATGCGCCTAAATTTTGGAACCCACATTCTAAGACCTTCTCGAACATCACCCAGACCTACGCCAGGGACGGTGTGACCCCTACGCACTTTGTTCCTCAACGAAACTCCCTTACCGAAAGATTCGAGCGCGAACTTTACAACAACCTTCGTGCTGTCGTAACGGTGGACAAAACTTTAAATGATGCCCACACGATAGGATTCACCGGTGGCTTTCAACAGGAAGATCAATTGACCAAGTGGATCTCAGCTCGCAGGGAAGTTTTCCCCCTCCCCGATTACCAACAGATCAATGCAGGAAATAGGGCGAATGAGCTAACAGGGGGCTCGGCCAGTCATTGGGCTTTGCGCTCTTTATTTGGAAGGGCAACCTACAATTACAAGGAGAGATATCTCTTTGAGGCCAATGTCAGGAGAGACGGATCTTCACGCTTTGCTGATGGCAATCGGTTTGGCATCTTTCCATCCTTTTCGGCAGGCTGGCGTGTCTCAGAGGAAGCGTTTATGAAAGATGTAGGCTTTATTGACCAGTTAAAACTAAGGGCTTCTTGGGGACAATTGGGTAACCAAAATATTGGTCTCTACCCCTATGCTTCTTTTATGGTCATCGGAGGCAGCGGGCAGGACTATGTGTTTAACAATGCAAATGCTCCTGGTGCTGCGCTCAATGCTATGGCTAACTCTGAAATTAAATGGGAAACATCTGAATCCACCGACGTTGGCTTAGAATTCAATTTATGGGGCAAATTTGATGTATCGGCGGATTACTATTATAGACTCACAAAAGACATCCTGCTTCCCCTAAATATTCCCCTGACCTTGGGCTTGGATGCTCCTTACCAGAATGCAGGAACCGTTGAAAACAAAGGCTACGAATTGATGATCAATTATCGAAATCGGGTGGGTGACTTCAACTATGGCATAATGGTTAATTTTTCAGATGTCAAAAACGAGATCCTTGATATGCGGGGGATAGAAAACACCGGTAGGACGGTCAACCGGGAAGGCTTCCCTATTGGATCTTTCTTCGGCTATGTAGCGGAGGGGTTATTCCAGTCTCAGGAAGAAGTGGACAATCATGCCACGCAATTTGGCAATGTGGGCCCAGGGGACATCAAGTACCGGGATCTTAACAATGACGGGGTCATCAATGACCGCGACCAAACGGTAATTGGTAGTCCAATTCCCCGGTACACCTTCGGAGCACGCTTCAATGCCGATTACAAAGGTCTTGATATCTCGCTGTTTCTCCAGGGGGTTGGCAAAGCGGACGGTTATCTGTACGGCCAGGGTATTATGCCTTTCTTCCTTGGTGGCACCGTACAGGAGCAGCACAAGGATCGATGGACTCCCGATAATCCCGATGCCACTTATCCCAGATTGGCGTGGAACCAGACCAACAATGAACAAACATCCAGTTTCTGGATGAAAAGTGCAGCCTACATGCGGATACAAAACCTGCAGATCGGCTATACTTTTCCAAAGCCTATGATGGAAACGTTGAAGATCCAAAACCTGAGGATCTATGTAAGCGGTAGAAATCTGTTGACCTTCGACAATTTCTATGAGGGCTATGATCCGGAGGCGCCTGTGAGTGACGGGGGCTGGTATCCACAGATGACTTCTTATACTGTTGGTTTAAATGTGAATTTCTAAAGAAGCTGAAAATGAAAAGACTATTAAAGATATTGGCCATCCTCCCAATAATATTGGTATTGGCTTCCTGTGAGGATTATTTAGATAGAGCACCTCTGGACGTTCCTTCAGATGACACCTTTTTTGCCAATGAAACAGAATTAGAAATGGCGGTAAATGGCGTCTATAACCGGCTGTGGTTTAATACAACAGAAGGCATTCCATATATGCTTTCTTTTGATTTTGCCTCTGACGACGGCTGGGACCGCAACGGCGGTGCGCTGCAAGCATTGGGCAGAGGTGAGCAGAATTCCGATAACGCCTATACCAACTCTTTTTGGTCCCACTTTTACCGGGCCATTGGCAGAGTGAACTTTATAGTGTCCGGCTCTCCGCACTTGGTGGACCAAATGGACCGCGACAAATACAACCGCTTGGTAGGTGAAGCAAGGTTTCTACGGGCCTATTTCTATTCCTATTTGGCCGAACTGTATGGTGATGTGCCCTTAGTTACCACCACACTTTCCCTTTCTGAAGCACAAACGCCCAGAACATCCAAAGCAGCGGTGGTAGATTTCATCATCAGTGAATTGGACGAAATAACCAATTACCTCCCTTCTAATACCATGACCAAAGACAGGGTGACACGAGGGGCCGCATTGGCTTTGAAGTCAAGGGTTGCTTTATGGAACGAAAGGTGGGAAGAAGCTGCTTCGGCTGCAAAACAGCTCATGGATGAGGAAAGCTATGAAATTGATGAAGATTATGAAGGGTTGTTTTTGTTTGGATCAGAAAATTCTCCTGAAATCATTCTCCAGGTTCAATATCTACGAGGTGTTCAGACCCATAATTTACCAAGGAATTTCTTATCAAGAATGGCATTAGGGCATTCCAACAAAAAGCCGCCACAGGATATGGTTGACACATATGACTGCATAGACGGGCTTCCCATTGATAAATCTCCTCTATTTGATCCACAAAATCCTTTTGAAAACAGAGATCCTCGACTGGAATATACCTTAGTTGTTCCCGGCAGCCGACTCGTTGACTTCATTTTCGATACCAATCCAGAAGTGGAACAGGTACTGGATTTCAGTCATGATCCCCCCATTCTGGTGGAAAACATTGAAGCTGACCATGCCTATGCCTCCTTTACGGGTTATCTGTACCGCAAGCATGTAGACCCAGTCAATTATCCCACAGATGTATCAGCGAGTGAGCAGAATCTGAATTTATTCCGCCTTGCAGAAGTATATCTGAACTATGCGGAAGCGAAAGTGGAACTGAACGAAATGGATGAAAGTGTTTATGAGGTGATTAATGCGATTCGGACACGACCCTCTGTAAATATGCCTCCCATAGTGTCGGGCAAAACGCAAGAAGAACTACGAAATATTGTCCGCAAAGAGCGAAGACATGAGATGGGCATGGAAGGACTGCGGTACTTCGATATCCGGAGATGGCGGATTGCCCATGAAGTCATCCCTGGTCCATTGAGAGGCAGAGTGAACCGATACAGTGGTGGCGGCTGGTTGAACGAGCCCCCAGAGATTGATGAGATCGGCACACCCAATTATGACAATGTCAGCAATGCCAGTCAGATGGTTGTAATCGAAACCAGAAACTTCAATCCCAATAGGGATTATCTTTGGCCGATACCGCGAATAGAATTGGAAACAAACGCCGCCCTTGTACAAAACCCGGGCTACTAAGTATGGACATACAAGCATTCTGCCTGCTCAAGCAGGTGGAATGCTTGCAAAACCCGTATCTTAAGACCAAAGTCATTATCTTGCTTTGAAGTCTGTGCAAGAAGCATCACAGAAGCCACAAATAAACCCTTATAACTTGCTTATGGAATACCTCATCAGGCAGCAATTCTTCCTTATTTTTTTCATATTTAACCTTTTCGATGCATCCGTTCTCCTTGGACAGGCCAGCTCTAATTATGACATTGTGATCTATGGGGGCAGCTCCGCGGGTGTGGCGGCAGCCATCCAGAGCTCCCGAATGGGCAAGTCCGTTGTGCTCATCGAACCTTCGGAGCACCTCGGCGGGCTCACCACCGGAGGACTGGGCGCCACCGAC
>DATGQZ010000014.1:0-72808 GCA_035303945.1 Cyclobacteriaceae bacterium | reverse complement strand
CATACTTAAAGATAATTCCGGAGCGAGGGATGGATTTCCACGGGCACCCCCGCCCAACCAATAAAGGTCATTGAAGGTCGGAATCCTATAATTTCTCGAGGAGTTCATGAAAAACTTAAATGCTTTCTCCGGGCTGTAAGCTACGCCAAGGGCCGGAGCTAATGGTGTAGTCTTGCCATCAATCAATTCTTCCCTAGCTGAGATTGACAAGTCCCATTTTTCAGAAGGCTGAATTTTGTATGCCGTAAGAATCGCGATTCGATTTCTTTTCGGATGCGTGGTTCCAAATGCGTGGACAACTCCTTCCTCCCAGGAATACTGAAGTCCTGTCGTGATTTTTGACCGTGGGGTCAATTGAAAACCTAATTCAGCATTCTGTATGATGTTGTTATAGCGATTGAGAGAGTATGTGCTTGTTTTTGGATCACTGTAGTCAAGGTCCTGGCGAATGAACGCACTTTGATAATTTATGTCCAATTTCTTAGCTGCATAATTCCATCCTCCAAGTATCCTATAAAAGGTGTTCTCTTCGGAAGCTTCGGCACTGTCTTGGTTTGATGCAATGCCGGGCACCTCGTACTTGCTTTGTTGATACCAAAGTTTGAGTGAAACAATACTGCTTGTGGATACCTGGTGCGTAAACTGCTGAAGAATCCCGTGTTGGTCGAAGGCAGAATGCTTTCTTCGGAGAATCCCCCCGTTTATTTTACTCTTATCCCTGAACTTAAAATCATTATCAGCGGAAGTCGTAAAAACCTTCGTACTACTCTCAAATTTATTTGTACTTAGGCGAAATTGGCTGCCAAAAAATTGACTACCAAAAGATCCTGCGTGTACGACAGCTTTTGCCGTTACGCCTTCACCAAAGCGGACGTTGTTCGTAAGATGAATATTTGCTCCAATGGTTCCGTTCCCCGCCAAACTGGTTGATCCGCTTGTTTGGATAGTGGCATTTTCAAAAAAGAACACCGGCACAAGTGACAGGTCGAGCTGTCCCGATAGCGGGCTAACGAGGTTTATTCCATCCCACAATATAGATGTATGGCTACTTCCGGTCCCTCTGAAGGACGGCGAAGCCAATCCACCTGGACCATAGGTTCTGATGTGTCCAAGCCCTTGTTTTCGCAGCAAATCTGTAAGGCTTCCACCCGACGAAAGCAAGAGCATCGTGCTATCAACCGGCAATTGATAACCCGCTGCCATGTAGTCGTTCAACCTGCTTTGCGTTATCGTCACCCTATCAAGCGTATGGACGGAATCTGCGAGATCCTGTCCAATCAGTTCGACTGATACAAATAAGCAAAGAAGGGAACATAATAATCCCAGCTTCTTACACATCAAAATTTTGAGAAAAGCGTTTCCGACAGACTCCCTTTATCCCGAGGAAAATCGTGTCAATCTGTTCCGGCAGGTCTCCTGGCTTTCCTTACTTTTGCAGCCTTCTCGTCGCAAATATTTGCAACAATGGCAAGGAGTGGCAAAAGCTCATCCATCAAATGATGGATTGAGGATTACAGTAGCGGGCACTGCTCCGGCTTTTAACCGGATTCCCTTTTCTTGCATGACTTTGAATCAAGTAATGCAAACCAAAACTGCTGCAAATATAGGCGAATTCTTGAATGGGTGATTACGATATCATAATAATTTGAAGGACAGCTGGTGTTCAGTTCCTTTTATCACAGATAAATTCTGAGTTCTAGCAATATGTCATCAAGGAATAATCCAGTTCTTTAAATTCAGGTATTTCGCGGTATTTTAAGTAGTGGCTTCATTCTAGTTCATTAGTTGCCCAACTTTACTAACTACCCGATATTCCAGGTGATCAAATTCATTAAAATGTGCCTTTCCACATTTGATCTTCATCTGCTCGTCGGCACTAAGCTTGTAAAGGTCAACAGAAGATGTACCTGTTTCCTTGGTTTCCGCAACAAAGTAGATTTTCTTATCCCCTTCGAAGACCAAAGCCCAATCCGGGTTGTACGTTGCCGTGTACGTGGGCCGGTAAATACCGTAGGTCATGTCGTCTTCCCTGGAGTACACCAGCTTGACCGGCGCATTCAATTTTTGAGAAATAACCGCTGCTTCCACCAAATGATGCCCGTAAGCCCTTTGGCCAAATCCGCCGCCCATTCTGGCCAGTTTGATGTGGATTTTTTCTTTGGGCATGTAAGCTTTTGATCTTTTTCATTTACCTTTTTGGCCCACTGGGTTGTATCGGCCGAACCCAGTCTGAATCTAGCACTGATCCGAAAGAAGAAAATTCGGACAAAATCCTGATTGTCTACCCGATCCGGACCAAAAACACCAAGGCAGTTACGTAGATGATTCAGGATAAAGTAGGCGGGACGCTGGTAAACCTGGAACTACAGACCCCTTATCCTGAGGATTATACAGCCATTGTCGCCCAAGTGGCAAAGGAAAATGAAACAGGATTTTTGCCTCCCTTAAAAACCCAAATCGAAAATCTCGGTCAATACGAGCTGATATTTGTAGGATTTCCGACTTGGGGTATGCAGCTCCCACCACCCATGAAATCTTTCCTTAGCGAAAATGACCTCAGTGGCAAAACCGTCATTCCTTTCAATACCAACGCAGGCTACGGCATCGGAAGCAGCTTTGCCACCGTGGTAGAACTTTGCACTGACAGTGAGATTCCAAAAGGATTTTCTACCAGAGGCGGTATTGAGCGGGACGGGGTTTTATTTGTCATGGAGGGAGAAAAAGAAGTAGAAGTACGGCAAGAAGTAAGCGATTGGCTGGAGGAGATAAATATTGTTCCAACAAATTCCAATAAATAGAAAAACACAATACAATTATGCAAACTATCCAACTAAATAACGGCGTAGAGATGCCTATCCTGGGTTTTGGCGTTTTTCAGATAGCCGATCAGGCAGAATGTGAAAGAAGTGTAATTGATGCCATCGAAGTCGGCTATCGATTGATACTGCCGCTTCTTACAAAAACGAAGAAGCAGTAGGGAAAGCGATCAAAAACAGCGGGGTTTTGCGGGAGGATTTGTTTATCACCACCAAGCTTTGGATTGAGGACACAGGATTTGAGAAGACCAAAGCTGCCGTGATGAAGTCCCTGAAAAAACTCCAGCGTAGATATCTGGATCTTTATCTGATCCACCAGCCCTACGGAAATGTCCATGAATAATATTTTCGATTTTGAACTCAGTGCTGAAGATTTTAAGCTAATAGAAACGCTGGATCAAAAGAAAAGCTCCTTTTTTGACATGGGGATCCCATTTGGTCAAATGGCTGACCCAATGGGAAAGAGAGCTCTACCGAAAAGGATTAGAAGACGGCAAAAAAATCTTAAAGGTAGAGCCTTCCCCTATTTTGCTTTCCAGTTCAATTTTACCCCCTGAATTCTCCACCACTCTTTTGATTATTGTCATACCAACCCCGGTTCCCTGGATACCTGGGTTCAGCCTGTGATACATACGGAAAATTTTCTCCCGGTCTTTTTCTTGGATTCCCAGCCCGTTGTCGCTGACCCTTAGTACAATACACCCATCCCCGCTTTTCTCAGTATCAATCAGAATTTTTGGTTTACGGTGAGGGGATCTGAACTTTACTGAATTGGAAATCAGGTTCTGAAGGATGCTTTTAAGGTTCTTCCTTGGGAAATTTATAATTGGTGCCTTTGAATAATCGGAAGTTATTTCCGCCTCTGAATCTTTGATTTCTTCTTTAAGATCCAGTAACACATCATTGAGCGCTTTATGGAATTCCACCTCTGTCGCCTCTTCCCGCTCCTTACCGACAGCTGCCAGTTCATTTAATCTGTTTTTCAGCCTTTCCACTGATTGATCGAGCATTTTGATAATCAGCTCCAATTCTTTAGGATCGTCATGGCTTTCCTTAAGGCTGTTTACCAGTCCTGTTATGTTTGATATTGGAGATCTCAGATCATGGGAAGCGGTATGGATGAACAAGCTATGGTCTTTGATGATTTCATCCTGTTCTTCGTTTTTCTTCACCAATTCCTCTTCCAAAAGTTTTTGGGTATGGATATCGTGTACGATTTTTATGATATACTGCTTCTCCTTAGTCACTTCGGTGAGAATACTTTCGCCATGGACCCACGTCGGAAAACCATCTCCTTTCAAAAGGTAGTTTTCATCATTGGAGGAACCGGTCTCTATGGTTTCTTCAAGTTCATTTTCAGGAAGCTGTTTCAGTTTATCTTCTTCGGTAAACAACATTGAAAAATTCTTCCCGATCACGGAGTCTTTGGAATATCCAAAGGTTTTTAAAAACCCGCTGTTCACATCAATGATATTGCCCTTCAAATCCAAAACCAATATTGAAGTCAATCCTGCGTTATGGAACATTTTTTTAAAAAACAAGGAAGATTCAATTGGTGACAATAAATCTAATGGATCCATTATTGAAGTTTAAGTAAAACATTGGAGATGTTTAGCGTCGTCTCCTTTTCATGACTATGGTAATTTCCAAAATTTGTGAACCTGCATATTTCAAGCCATTCTGGTGACAAATTGAGGATCAGTTACCATTAATTGGCTTTCCTGTGGGAATTTATGCAAAAAAAATTAGTTTTTCTATTTTTGATCGATTTTCTATCTAATGCCGAAAAACGTATACTGGTAGTCAATAAAACACGCTGAACTTTTTGAAATGGCTGACATTGTTCTACCAGATGTTCGAATCCTCCGACAGAGTTATTTTTAATATTGGAATATTTATATTAATTTTATAAAAATTAAGATTTTGAAAACTTACAGTATAACAATTAATATTTGTTGCCATTCTCCAAAGAGAAAGCAACTAATTAGAGCAAACTAAGCAGGATGGATCGGCAATATTTTTAAATACTTCCCATTAAGAAATCCGGTAACTTTGCATGGTCCAGGGAAATTGTGCAAGAGCGGACAGAATATTTCTGAGAGACTACAGACAAATGATGAAAGGCATTAAAATTCTTACAATTATTGATGACGATGAAATTTTTGTTTATTTAACCAAAAGAACGATCAGGCAAACCGGGCTTGTGGAACATATAGAGGTCTTCAATAACGGGCTGGATGCTTTAGATTTTTTGGACCATAATAAAGACAATGCGCCGGCATTACCCGAAATCATTTTTTTAGATCTTAACATGCCGATTATGGATGGGTGGCAGTTTTTGGAAGAATTCAGCAAAATTATCCCCAAGATCCAAAAAAGCATTACTGTTTATATCTGCTCCTCATCTATTTCACCCGATGATATTTCCAGGGCGGAATCCAATAATGAGGTGACGGATTATATTATCAAACCCATTACTAAGGATATATTAATGGAAGTGATAGAGAAATTGTAGCCTAATCCGAAGTTGAAATGGAATTGAAGTAGAACGCATACAGCAAAGAGTCAGTAAATATTTCCCTAGGTATTACATCGT
Source organism: Cyclobacteriaceae bacterium (assembly GCA_035303945.1). Taxonomy (GTDB): domain Bacteria; phylum Bacteroidota; class Bacteroidia; order Cytophagales; family Cyclobacteriaceae; genus DATGMS01. The sequence continues at coordinate 67,396 of DATGQZ010000014.1, read as the reverse complement.
CACCACCATCGACTGCCTTGACTGAACCGGTGGTATAAGTGCCAGCGGGTGGAGCCAGGAACAGAGCGGTGGCTCCTATCTTCCGATTTTCACACATCCTTTTAATGGGGCATCTTTTTATGTAACCACCAAATTGTTGTTGGACCATAAGGTTTACCGAAGTGGGTTTTGATCTGGCCCGGGCTAATCACATTTACCTTGATCCTGTAATCTCGCCATTCAACGGCGTAGGCTTTGGTCAACGCAATTAATGGAGCCCTTCTCAGGCCGTACCATTCCTGTTTAGGTTCCGGTTTTGGGCCTTCCGTTGCCCCTATAAGATAATATCCTTATGTCTATCCCTGCCCTATCTACCATTTCGGTGCTTCCAACCTTTCGGGAGGTTCGCCCATAGGCTGTACCCCTTTGGGCGGCACGGTCTGTACCAGGCTCCCCGCCTGGTCATAGTAGTACAGCGTATAGTGGTACTACTTCGGCGTGTAGGTATAGCTGAACTTCTCGTTGATATCGTCCAGACAGCTCAGGTCGAATTCCGCATAGTATTCCTGCAGCCAGCTTTCCATCAGCTTTTCCTTTGCCAGGTCCTTCAGCGCCACGGCCTTGATCTGGTTCTCGGCCACACAGGAAGCGACGATCTCCGCCCAATTTTCGGGTCATCAAAATAGCGGTGGGGACGCTCGGCGGTAATGGTCTCATCCCTGTTTTGCCGGACAATCTATTCATTCAATTTTAAAAAATAGATCTAAAAAAAGAAAATGAGTTGCGAATGTTCTCAATTCCTTCAAGGGATCTTCTGGGGAAGATCCGTGAAGGCAAGTAGGTGTTGGTAAGGAAAAACCGGGAGGTTTTGTATTACAAACACACAACTTGCAAGACCCGCGCAACCTATAATTTTTCCTTTATGACCAGATTAATCCTTTAATCGGAGTGGCGGTAAAAAGATTCTGATTCACGAATGGCTTTGTCGTCAGCCAGAACAAGCCACTGGATACCCGGATCTCAGGAAAGATAAAAGAGCCGGATGCCTAAGTATCCGGGGATCCGTTAGCTCGGATTTTTAAAATTCAGATATCTTGATATGTAAGTAGCCAGATATCTAGGTATTCAGGTACTCAGGTATCTAGGTATCCCAATTTCCAGGCAGTTAGGTATTTAGGCAATCGCATATTCCCATATTTATGTGACTGGATATCCGGATTATCTGGAATTAAGAAGTTAGAATCTAGGGGTATCAGTAGATCCATATACATAGCACCCTAGTAGCCCAGATATTCAGCGATACATATAGTGCTATCTGACGGTGTAGGTCTTTAGACAGCTATTTATTTTCTGAACGTCATCGAGGAAATGAGGAATAGAGGAAAAACACCAAAAGAAGAAAGAGGCAACGAACCCGGTCGCTAAAAATTAACCCACTATCTCCCCGGCTTCCTTGTCGCGCCTGAGACAAGGTAATCATTTAAATCCTGGAAGTTCCGTACAGCCCTCTCTTATCTTCAGACACTTTTATTACCTTTTTGGCTTGAGCGGTCTTTGTATCCCCTGCCCTGTCATTGTCCAGGTAAAGCTCGACCGGATAATCTAATTTTGAGGCACGGCTCCCAGTATCTTCCATATATAAATGGGTAAGATTGGCCAAGCCATTTAGCAAAATAGCGTGGTAACTGGCGGAAGGGTCAATTTTTCTATAGCTGGCCGAATCAAATCCACCTTCAAAAATCTTATTTCCCGCCGGCTTGTTTCCGATTTGGATAGTGGAAACGGTATTTGGTCCTATGTTGAATTTAAAAACACCCGACCGGATGGAATAGCCTCCGTTGTCATTTAAAACGCCTAGACCGAAAAAACTTCTTTCTCCTTTAGCCCAATGGATCTCTTTTGCGATATCCGAAAAATGCTGAGGTTCCAATCCCCTGGAATGGATGTATTTTATCAAAGCCGGATGTCTGATCTGCTCCGATTCATGAAGAATATCCAACTCCATTGTTTTAGACGCTTTTTTAGGCTCAAAATAATCCCCGCTAGTATTGTCAGCACCTTTGCCTTTATCGGCGCAATGGGGGCGGCTAATCCGTGTCCGGCCTTTGCCGTCGTTTTTGGCTCCTGGTTCCTTCTGATATGGTCCCTAACGCCTTCTGGAGGAACAAAGCAGGATAGAAGGGAAAGAGAACAAGCAATGGAAGACTTGATGGGGGATTGGGAAGGGGCCCGTAGAAACCGGTATTAACTTTTTTCAAGGAGAACTTCGACGGACCCGGTATTGACCTTAAATCGGATTGTGATTTTTTTATTGAATCACACATGCCTGACAACGGCATTTCGAAATTCCCAACTGGCTGATGTCCTCTCTTTTTTTCTTTGGTGTTATTTTGTCATGCTCTAAAAACAGTAAATGTTGAAAGTGGCGGAATATGTTGCAATCATAGAAGCTCATACGAGCCTGTCTCTAGCCATTTTGTGGGATCTGCAACAAATCAACATAATCAACAGATAGAAGAAGCGAAACAGCCAAATTCAAATAGGTAAATCCCATATACCCTACCTTTTCTAGCCTCTCATTTTGGTTCTGGTCAACCAGAAGATCCCAGAAGTGAATCAGATTCTTCTTGGCGATGAAGATATTCGCTGCCCCTCAAATACCATTTGTCTATCTTTTGGTGTAATCCGTTATTTCTCTAATTGAAAAAATGATTTAAACGTAAAAAAAATCTGTTGCAAGAAACGGACGAAAACGTCTCGAAAAGTATGCAAATAGTATGCAAATAAAAAAGGCCACTTACAAATTGCTTCGTAAGTGGCTGATTATCAGCTCCTCCTCTTGGGCTCGAACCAAGGACCCTCTGATTAACAGTCAGATGCTCTAACCTGCTGAGCTAAGGAGGAATTTTTCTTTTCATCTAACCCCGTTGGGTTAACGTGATGCAAACATAATAGGATGTTTAATTTTTTCCAAATCACACACCAAAAAAAGATGCACTGTCTCCGCGGATAAAGCATTAGATGCTCATGATCAATAAATTAATTTTTAAAGAAAATTTGACCTGTCAGGACCAATCCACGCCAAGCGCATCGCTATGGTTGAATTAAACTCTTTTACATTAATAGTGACCGGCTCATTTGACGTAAATTAGAGAAGGCCTTCCTCCCCGAGCAGAAAAATCCTCGAGCTTACGGTATAGGTGCCACCGTAGGGCGCTCTATAGGTAACATCTATATAAAATGCTTTATAACCTGCTTGGGGGTGGCTTTCCTCTAACATAATTTTCTTAGAGTCAGCCTTACCCAGATTGCTGCTTTTCCATTTTTCATCCCGAAAATCGCGATCTACTGAGCTGGCTGCCCACATTTCTGCTTTGACAATATTGGGATCCTCTAAACTAAAGGTGAAAAGCGTAGTCCCCTCCGCTTTCTCTGTCTCCCATGAGAGGGTTGGGTAATTTTCTCCAGTTAGGGTAGTCCCAAAAAAAGCACTTAATGCAGCGAGAGCCTGCTTACCTCCACCCAGGTCGTGCCCAACATTCGGCACATAGTGGATCATTTTTTTCCCGGGGAGATCATAATAATAATGTTTGACGGCATCAACGGTCCAATATTCGTCATTAGTGCCAATAAAAATCATTTTAGGGGCGGTTAGCAGTGGTCTATAGGAATAAGGATCAATCATTGTAGTCAATGCCTTCCCCTCTTCTGTAGCTATACTTTGGACTATTCCGAGATTGACATAGTCTTGGATTTGCTCACTGTACGCCCCATAACTGTCTACTTGGTACTGTAAATTGACAGGCATGTTGAGTACATCAATGACCATTGGTGCTATGGCTTTAATCCTAGGATCACCTGTCGCTGCAGCAAGCCAGGTGGTCCAACCTCGTTTGGAAGCTCCTGAAACGATAAAGCGATTCACCTGGTGGTTGAGCTGCTGAGCTGCAAACTCCTGTATGGCGTCCATCGCCTTTAACGCACTCTTAACCATGGGAAAAAGCAGCGGCCAGGTATAGTCTTTGTCGTTTTGGAAGTTATGAAAGGTGTAAGATATTAATTTGTCCTCGGTTTTCCCCCCATAAAGTGGCTGATTGGGAGTCTGTTTCAGGATGGAGATGATGGCTCTATTCTTTTCCGCTACATTTGCTAATGCTGGCCACATTCTGTCTTGTGTATTCCAGTTGGGCTGTTCATCCTTATTGGATCCACCTGATATGAACAACATTGCTCCGTCATGGTCGATCTCCCTAGGCACGATTACCGTTAGCTGATGCCTCCATAGATGATCACGCCACACTTGGGAGGTGAGAAGCAGCTGGTAGATGGTGGATTTGCCCGAGACAGCTGACTCTTTTAGCTCCCATTGGTATGCATCATCCTCCATGTGGATATAATGTGCTAAAGCGTTCGTTGGAGACACCTCCTCCGTCTCGGGCGAAGGTTGATGTTGGCCAACAGCACTTAAGCACAAATTGCAGACAAAAAACCATCCGAGGACGAGTCGACTAATTTTGCTGTCTTTCATGTTGAAGTGAATCATAATATAATATTAAAGTATTCATCCGATAACAATGTCTTCCATTACACCAGCAAACTGATAGGAATAGCGTCTTTCACTACCTCCAAGAGAATGATCCTTATCTAGTTAGCTAAAATACTTGAAATATGGAAGCAACTTGTCGTGAATTATAAATATATTTTTAGAAGAGGAGGGTGGTGGAGCTAGCGGTTGTAACGCAAACAAGCAGAAGAAGTCAGGCGGGGTAAAGGTACTTAAGGTGCACCCCAATTCTAGTGATCGATGACTGTTGAAGAAAGGCTTTTTGACTCGTGTTTTATGGTGGAAGAATTACTGTTCTTTTGCCGTCAGAAGTGGGAGGCAAAAGCCCGTGGGTACTGCTTTTTCCTTAAGGTCTAATCATAAACATGCAAATCGTCGGGAGAATTCTATTTGTTGATTGGAAAATTTATTCAGCCCGACGGTGTAGATACGCCGACAGAGCAATCCTTGACGCATTTAATTGGATGAAGAAGAAGCCATATTTTCCATACACAGTTTTCCGGAAAGCGTAAAGTAGCAAAACAGGGTTAACGTCTATAAATGTACAAATACCCTTTATTTTCTTATAAAAGGTCAAAATTTAGAATTAAGTCTTATATTTTCTTTTGATGAAAATACTTTGTATCATTAAATCGATTTTATCCCATGAATTAAATCATGAAGTTGATTTCTGCCTACACCGATGCCAAGCTATTCTATTTGATAAAAAAAGGAGACAAAGATGCTTTTGACTGCCTGTATAGGAAATACTGGCCCTTGTTGTTGGATCAGGCTTACAAACGGCTGAAATGCAAAGAAGAGGCGGAAGAAATTGTTCAGGAGCTTTTTATAAACCTATGGATCAATCGGCAAAAAATCCATCTGACCCATTCTTTTTCTACCTACATCGCTACTGCGCTAAGGTATAAAGTTTATAACTGCATTAGAAGAAACATCATCCGGGAAAACTACATGGAGGCTATTGTTCAGCGCGAACCACCATTTAGCGAAACGGTCCAAGAAAGTGTTTTGTTCAATGATCTACATGATGCTTACCAACGAGAAATAGAAAATCTTCCTGAAAAATGCAGGAAAGTCTATACACTCCGGCGCCACGAGAATCTTTCGTTTAAAGAGATTGCCGAAAAACTGGACATTTCTGTAAATACAGTAGATAAGCAATTAGTCAAAGCACTTAAAAGATTGAGAGAAAGGCTCAAAGATTACCATTCCTCTATCCCCTTTTTTTGTTTTTATTTGCTGACAGCAGCGTATGTTTTCTTGATTGGCAAATAGCTACGCTCAAGTCATTGGATTTGGCTGTCTATGTTGCTGTACTGAATGCATTATTTTTCAAAAAAAAATCTTCGACACATGGTGGATGTTGCCACCTGAAGTGACTATAGTAGTAGAAGCCAAAACAACACTGGATGGACAACAAGCATTTGGGGCGCCTCATTGATAAATTTTATGCCGGCACCATATCCGACTCCGAGAAAAAGGAATTGGATATTTGGTACCGGTCCTTTGAAGACGATGAGGGATTTGTACAAACACTCTCTGAAGAAGAAAAAGTCGGTTTGGAAGCTGAGCTTTTAAAAAGGATAGATGATGAAATTGTCGTGCCCAAGCATGCGGAGACTTCCGAGTCAGTTTGGCAAGGGTTGGTTCCATATGTCACTGAAATTAAAGTCGCAGCCGCGTTGTCGCTAGCGGTTCTTGTTGCTGCCATAGCCTATGTGTTTTTACATCAAGGTACAGTCGTGCATAGCACATCTTATGGAGAAATAAAAGCAGTCGTTTTGCCTGACCGCTCCCGCGTGGTGTTGAATGGAAACAGTATCCTTAGTTATAAAGCGGAATGGAATGGTAAAACACCGAGGGAAGTAACGCTCGAAGGTGAAGCCTTTTTTTCCGTTAACCAAACGCAAGACAAACAGAAATTTCTGGTACATACTGGCGGAGACATGTATGTGGAAGTGATTGGGACAGAATTTACCGTGGCTAAACGGATTCACAGCACGAGGGTGGTGTTGAACTCCGGCAAGATCAATATAGGAAAGAAAGGAGCGAACGAAACGGTTGCAATGCTTCCAGGGGAAATGGTTTCGATTGACAAGAATTCGTCCGGTTACTCCAAGACAAAAGTCAATCCTGAAGTGTATTCTTCCTGGAAAGTTGGAAAATTAACGCTTGATCGTACCAGCCTTCAAGAATTATTGACCATGATCGAAGATACCTATGGTGTTAGGCTTCATGTCGTGGAAAAGGATCTGTTGGATAAAAGGATATCTGGAAGAATTCCCGCGGACAATATTGATACCCTGATTCAAGATATTGCTGCTATTTATAAAGTCGAACTTAAAAATTATGCAGTACCGTAAAAAAAATAACCAATAATCACCCAATTCCAATTAACAAAAAACCAAAAATTATGATCAAAAAAGTTCTTTACCAGCTGGTATGGCTGGTTATGGCGACGCAATTGTATGCCATAACGGCAAAGGGACAATCGCTGGCGGTATCCATGTACGACAAGAAAGCAGTGAGTCCCGCTAAGCAAAGTCAGCACACGAAATCTCTTCAACGTTTGTTGGCGGAATTTGAAGAAATGCAAAAGGTGTCCATTGTGTACCAAAGTGATCTCTTAGAAAATCGCAATGTCACCCTCGGAAAGAATAGCGACTATGCCTCAATAACTACCCTTTCCGACCTACTAAAACAACACAACCTACAGCTGCGGCAGATTCGCAGGGACCTTTTGATGGTTGAAGAGGTAGGGATGTCTGATGCGAAGTCGCTGGAACTTGCCGAACGGTTGTTGGCTGAAAAGGCAAAGCAACAAGCCTTATTTTTTATTCGCGTAAAGGGGCAGGTGACGTCAAGGGTTGACGGAATGACTATTCCAGGAGTAAATGTGATGATAAAAGGAACATCTACTGGAACTGTTACGGATGCAGATGGAAATTTCTTTTTAGAAGCTCCTGCGGATGCTGTGCTTGTTTTTTCGTCTATTGGATACCTCACTAAAGAGGAACCCGTGAATGGACGTGAAACGATTGACATGGTGTTGGAAGAAGATTTAAAAAATCTGGATGAAGTTGTTGTCGTGGGTTATAGCGAGCAGCGGAAGGTGAGTATGACTAGTGCGGTGAGCGAGATTAAGGGGGATGATTTGTCCAAACGTACCGTACAGAATATACAGCAATCCTTACAAGGCAAAATTGCAGGACTTACCATTCTTGACCAAGGAGCGGCACCTGGTAAAACAAATATGGTCATGCGGATCAGAGGGATCACCACTTTAGGGGCAAATGAACCCTTGGTGATTGTTGACGGCATAGAACAAAGACTTCATGATATCAACCCCGCAGACATTGAGTCAGTATCTGTGTTGAAGGACGCTTCATCTACGGCTATCTATGGTTCCCGGGCTGCTAACGGGGTAATTCTGATCACGACCAAGAGAGCAAAACCCGGCAAGCTATCCGTAGCCTATAGCGGTTACTATGCGCTTCAGAGAACCAATAATAATCCTGTCCATATGGGACTGGAAGAGTATATGCGGTTGCAAAATATCGCTTGGACCAATTCAAGCGGCGCTCCCATCTTTAGCGAAGAGTATATCCAAGAGTATATCAACGCTACCGATAGGTTGAAATATCCTTTGCCAAACACATGGTATGATGCTGTTCTTAAAGTTGCGCCTCAGGTAAACCACTCTCTATCGATCAGTGGAGGAACCGAAACTATCAAATCACGGCTAAGTATCCGGTATCAAGACCAGGACGGCATTATCCCGAATTCAGAAGCGAAAATTGGTGAAATCAGGTTAAATACGGATTATCAGGCATCTTCCAAGATATTGGTCTCAACAGATATCAATTATAGATATAGTGATATTTTGTCGCCCATCAACGAGAATGCTGTATTTAACAACATGTTGCAAACTTCCCAATGGACTGTTCCAAAATATCCTGATGGAACCTACGGCATCAGCTCCGACGGGAAGAATCCATTGATGGAAGCGGAGGCGGCAGGCACCGCCAGAACAGCAGAGGATTTCGTCACCGGGATCGTTAAAGCTGACTGGGAAATTGTTAAGGGATTGAAGTTCACCACCCAATGGGGAGCTAGAATCACCATGACCAGCGGTAAGAATTTCAGAAATAAGTTGGAGGTCAGGGATTATTGGGATCCTACCATTGTCACCTTATCGCGGCCTCTAAACGAATTGACAGAAATCAGGAATAGCAACAGAGAGGTTACGATTAATAACTTGTTAAATTATTCTCTCCAACTGTCACAGCACGATATTAACGTATTGGTAGGGTATTCTCAAATCGAAAACAACGGGAATAACCTTAGTGCCTACAGACAAAATTTTTACAATAACCAAATCCAATCCATCAGCCAAGGTGCCAATGATGCTACCAAAAGCAATAGTGGCAATGAGTTTAGCTGGGGCTTACGCTCTTATTTTGGACGATTGAATTATGCTTTTGAGGACAAGTACCTGTTTGAGGCCAATGCCCGGTATGATGGATCTTCCCGCTTTATTCAGGATAACCGATATAGTTTCTTCCCTTCCTTTTCGGCAGGTTGGAGGCTTTCAGAAGAAAGCAGCTGGGACAATTTACGTGCTGTGGTCAACGAGTTGAAGGTTCGCGGATCCTGGGGGCAAACAGGTAATCAGGCTGTCGATTTGTACAGTTATCTCAAAACGTTGAACCTGACAACCTACTCATTCGATGGTGCCGTAGCGCCGGGTTATATGCAAACCAGAATGGCCAATCAAAACCTGACATGGGAGACCACTACGCAGTCAAACATTGGTGTTGATGCGCAGTTTTTGGACAACAAATATTATATCACGGCGGATTATTACCACAAGAAGACCGATGGAATTCTTCTATCACTACCTGTACCCGGAACGTTGGGACTACAGGCTTCCCCACAAAATGCTGGGCGAATGGACAATAGCGGCTGGGAGTTTGAACTAGGAGCCAATAGCTACTTTGGAAAGGTGGGTTTCAATGCCAACCTGAATTTTAACATAAACCACAATGAAGTAAAGGATTTGGCAGGTACAGGTCCTTACATTACCGGTGGCAACGAGACACGCTACATCACGGAAGAAGGATATGCCATCAACTCATTTTGGGGTTATAAGACAGATGGGCTTTTCCAAACGGAAGAAGAAATTCGCAACTATCCTACTATGAGATCAGGCATAGAGCCGGGCGATGTTAAGTTTCTCGATCTAAACGAGGACGGCCGAATCACTGCGGACGACATGACCTACCTAGGTACCAGTTTCCCTAAATATACCTTTGGCTCCAACCTCAACTTTACGTATAAAGCTTTTGCTTTAAATGTCCTGCTTCAGGGTGTGGCGGGTAAAAATTCTCGAATTGGAGGTGCCATTGTGGAAATGGGAATTTGGGGAGGCTTTACGCACAAATTAATTACGGACAATTACTGGACACCGGATAATAGAGACGCCAGATTCCCAAGGCCACTAAAGTACGATCTTAGAAACATTGTAATGGCTGATAGAGACCTCACCAACGGCGATTACCTGCGGGTGAAAAACGTACAGTTGAGCTATGAACTTCCTGCACGCCTTATTGAGAGAGCTGGATTGGCAAGAGTTAACGTCTATGTGGCTACTACTAATTTGTTAACCTTTTCTGCATTGAATGAATGGAATGTGGATCCTGAGACCGTCCCGGGTGGAAGGACGGAAGCCTATCCGCAAACTTCAGTAAGTACCTTGGGCGTCAACATCCATTTCTGATCCATAACCTGAATGACCAATACCATGAAATACATAATAAACCATTTACTTTCCCTATTAGCGGTGACTACTATTGTCGCTTGTAGCGACAATCTTTTGGAAACCCTACCAAACGACCGGGTCTCTTCAGAGATCTATTGGCAGACGGAGAATGATTTTACCTTGGGCGCAAATGCCGTTTATACCCTTTTGGAAGGTGCTGGAGATTTTACCAATTGGGATGCCATGTCGGATATTGGGCACGTGACTTTGATGTGGAGGGAAGAATCCATCATCGAAAAAGGTGCTTACGATGCAACTATTGGCAAAGTCTTGAGGACTTGGACTGATGCATACACCGGTATTCAAGCTGCTAACATATTTCTGGACAAGGCGAAAGAAAGTGAAGGGTTGAACCAAGATTTAATCAATAGGCTAATGGGCGAGGTAAAGGTTCTACGTGCTTTTTTCTATACGCGCTTGGCGATTTTATACGGCGATGTGCCACTGCTGAAGAAGGAAACAACATTGGAAGAGGCTAGGGCATTAACGAGAACCCCAGTATCAGAAGTGTGGGATTTTGTTTATTCAGAACTAAATGAGGCGGCCGACCTTTTGCCGACGGTTCAGCAGGAAAAAGGAAGAATGACGAAAGGGGCAGCCTTGGCTTTACAGGCACGGGCAATGCTTTACGCACACCGATACCAAGAAGCCGCTACAGCAGCTAAAAAGGTGATGGATCTCAACGTTTATCGCCTTTATCCCCGCTATGAAAAGTTGTTTAGCTACGAAGCAGAAAATAACGAAGAGGTGATCATGAGCAGGGAGTACATCAAAAATATTCAGAGCAATAATATTTTCAGTCTGACTACTCCCAACAGCTTGTTCCCACAGGTCAACAGCTTTGTGCCCACCAAGCAAGCGGTGGATGCTTATCAAATGTCAAACGGGAAGGATATTGCAGATCCTACAAGCGGCTTTGACCCAAGGAATCCTTATAAAAATCGTGATCCTCGGTTGAAATATTCTATCTTCGTGCTTGGGGATATGCTGTTTAATGGTCAGATTTATGACCCCAGACCAGGCAGTGGTACTGGCGATGCGATAGGTTATGCCGAAAATTCGACAGCTACTGGCTTTAATGTAAAGAAGTACCTCAATGCTGAAGACATGGCTCAGCCGTCCAACTGCGGGATCAATCTTATTTTCATTAGGTATGCCGAGGTATTATTGTCCTACGCAGAAGCTAAGATTGAACTGAACCAGATCGATGAGAGCGTATTGGCTGCCATCAATGAAGTAAGAGCGAGACCTGATGTGAATATGCCTCCAATCCAAAATGTCAGCGGGCAAAGTGAGCTTCGTGAAGTTGTCAGGCGAGAGCGGTTGGTTGAGTTTGCTTTTGAAGGTTTGAGGTATTTTGACCTCAGGCGTTGGAGGACGGCGGAGGAGGTCATACCTGGAATCATCTACGGGATGACGTATGTTGACGCAAGTGGCAACCTGCAGACCATTTCCCTTCCTGGCTTCTTGAAGGTGTTTAATCCGCAAAGAGATTACTTGTGGCCCGTTCCACAGAGGGAAATAGAGTTAAATCCAAATCTATCTCAAAATCCTAACTGGTAATATACGGGTTGCCCCGAAAGGGGCAGCCCTTAACGATAAACCTAAAAATTTTGAAACAAATAAAAGCGATGATCGGAAGATTTTTACTTTTTGCCCTTGGTGCCGCCATTCTTTATAGTTGTAGTTCGGGTCAATCCCAACAACAAGAGCATGTAGACGAAACCACTGAATTAAGAATTGTCTTAGATGAAAGGGAAGAAACGGTCTCAATCTATCGAAAGGATGGAGACGAGCCTTTGCTTGTTCAAAATGCAAAGCCGGACTTCAGGCCCTATATTCATCCAATTGCTGCTCCAGACGGCAAGGGCATATTAACTGAATACAGTCCAGGACACCATAAGCACCAGACTGGATTGTATTGGGGATTCACCCGCGTCAACGGAAGGGATTATTTTCACAATCCTGGTGAAGGCTATTGGAGAAAAGTTGCCGTACATGCCATTACCGATGAGGGAGAGGAAGTACAATGGCAAACGGTATATGAATTATTGGATGAGCAAGGAACGCCATCGATGCTCGAGACGCAAACCTGGACCATGCGGGAATCTGAAGGCAGATATTATTTAGAGCTCGAATGGAAAGGTGAAGCAAAAACAGACATTACCATTGGGATGTATGACTACGGCGGACTTTTTCTAAGGATGCCTTGGAAAAAGGATATTAAAGGGGAGGTAGTCAATGCAGCGAGGCAAAAGAATGAGAAGGCAGAAGGACAGCCTGCTATGTGGGTTAACGTGGCGATGCAGGTGGATGGCCGGGACGATATGGCAAACATCACCATTTTCGAACATCCAGAAAACCGCGGATATCCCAACAAGTGGCGCGTGGATGGGCAATTGGGTGTAGGACCTTCTTATACCAGGGATGATGACTGGAACATTCCCGCTGGAAAGACAGAGACGATCAGGCATCAACTGGTAGTTCATTCAGGATCGATAAATGATTTGGAGATCAACGAGTGGTGGGGCGACTTTTCGGGCAAGGTAGGTATGTACAGCGCCACCGAGTTATGGCGGATAGCCCAAGAGGAAGGGCGAAACGCCAAATTCCTGCAGCCATGGGAGGCGGTGGAGGCCATGACCGTTAAGCAGGGTTACAAAGTCAATGTATGGGCTGCCGAACCCATGATCACCCAACCCATGGCATTCTGCTGGGACGACAAGGGAAGGTTATGGGTGGCCGAAAACAGGGATTATGAATCGCGTGGACATGGCTTTTCCAATGCTGGTAATAGCCGGATCCTCATTTTGGAAGACACAGATGGAGATGGTGAGGCAGATAGCCAAAAAGTGTTTCTGGAAGGTCTGGCCTTTCCCGCTGCAATGGCAGTTGGTTTTGATGGGCTTTATTTGGGCGCTCCACCAAATCTATTGTTTGTGCCTGATCGAAATGGAGATGATAAGGCCGATATGGAGGATATCGAGGTATTGCTAACCGGCTGGGGGATCAGGGATCGACATGAGACCTTGAACAGCCTTCACTGGGGTCCAGACGGTTGGCTCTATGGGTTACAAGGCTTTGCTACCCCGTCCAAAATCCGCAAGCCCAAAGGAAATGGGAAACTTTATTATCACAATGATCCGTTTCCCGAAGATTTGTTGGAAGCTGAAGGAGTTGATATCAACGGTGGCGTTTGGCGTTATCATCCTGTGAAAGATCGCTTTGAAGTGGTAGCGCACGGATTTAGCAATCCTTGGGGAATTGATTATGACGCAAAGGGGAGGTTATTTATCACAGCTTGTGTAATTCCCCATTTGTGGCATATTGTACCAGGGGGAATCTATCATCGTCAGGGTGGGCAGCACTTTAATCCCTATGTCTATGACGATATCAAGACGATTACCGACCATAGTCACAGATCTGCACATGGGGGAGCTAGAATTTATCAGTCGGATGCTTTTCCAGAAGAGGAGAGAGGGCGGATATTTATGGCAAATATTCATGAACATGCTATACTTTCGGACATTTTGGAACCCTCAGGTTCTGGCTTTGTAGGCAAGCATGGCGACGACTTTTTGACTGCCAATAATGCCCAATGGGTAGGTTTTAGTATGGAGGTGGGACCCGATGGTGGCCTTTATACCCTTGATTGGCATGATGCTGATATTTGTGGTCAGGAGGTCTTAAATTCTGAGACAGGTAGAATTTTCCGAACTATGCCAGTGAACAGCCTTGCCACAGATTTCAAGGGGAGATATGGAGACTTGAATACATTATCGGACAGGGACTTGGTGAATCTTCAAAAAAGCAATAGTGACTGGCATGCCCGAAGGGCTCGCGGTATTCTTCAGAAGAGAGCCGTTAATGGTGTCCTTAAAAAGGAAGCCGCTGCAGATTTATTTGAAATATTCAACAATGATAGAAATGCGGACTTCAGGTTAAGAGCTATGTGGACTTTGCATCAGATAGGCGCTTTTGAAGAAAGACAGTTGCTTCAAGCATTGAATGATAAAGAAGAGCACGTAAGGGGATGGGCGATTCAATTCTTGTGTGAGGACATGAATGCGTCGAAGGAGGCGAAGAGCAAATTTATTCAAATGGCCAAACAAGATAATTCACCTGTTGTGCGCTTGTATCTGGCTTCAGCGCTCCAAAGAATTTCTACGGACGAAAAATGGGATATTGCAGCCAATCTATTGGAACATGGGGAAGATAGTGAAGACCACAACCTGCCTAAAATGATCTGGTATGGAGTGGAATCCTTAATAGAGAAAGATGCAAATCGATTTTTACAACTTTCTGCCAACTCAAAAATTCCCTTTGTTACCCGAGCCATTGCAAGACGTGCCGTGGATGGTGACCAACTAAATGCGTTGGTTCAGGTGTTGGACAAAGGCGGCAATAATACCTCCCTTTTGCTGGAAGGAATGCTTAGCGGTATGGAGGGAAGGACCGATCTTTCAGCTCCGAACAATTGGGCAGCAACAGCGTCGAAACTTCAGAAAACATCCGCAGAGAACCGAGCACTTGCGACAGCTATTTCGGATCTATTCGGAGATAGAGAGGCGACCCAACGTGCTTTGGCGACGCTTAAGGACACAAAAACGCCCGTGGAGCAAAGGGTGAGGTCATTGAGATTGTTGTCAGCCCAACAGAACAATGCCCTAGTCGGAGAGCTTCCCAAGCTGTTGAAGGAAGATAAAATGAGATTAGAGGCTATCCGGGCTATAGCAGCCTTCGATAGTGAATCCTTAGGTAGGTTTCTTATCCAAGGGTATAAAGACTTTAGCCAAGAGGAGAAAATAGAAGCTGTAAATACCTTGTCCTCACGTCCGCGGTATGGTGGCATGCTGGTAGCCGAAATCAAGGAAAACAGAATTCCTAAACGGGAAATATCGCCAACGGTAGCCAGACAGCTGCTTAGGGTGGTTGGAAGTGGATTTATTGAGATTTGGGGTCCTATTGAATCCGTAGCCAAAGACGAGGCAGCTTATCAGAAGTACAGGGAGATGTTGAAGCCGGAGGCTTTGGCAAAAGCTGATCTGAAGAAGGGAAAAATGGTATTTCAAAACGTGTGCGGACCTTGTCATAAGATGTATGGAGAAGGTGGCGTGATGGGGCCCGACCTTACTGGCTCAAACCGATCTGATGTGGAGTATATTCTTCTAAATGTGTTGGATCCTAGCGCTGAAATCCAGGACGATTATAGGATGGTAGTCATTACGACTCGGGATGGAAGGAATTATTCCGGGAATGTCATCGCGGAAAATAATCGTCAGCTCACTTTACGGGTTGTAGGTCAGGATCCGGTGATTATCAATAAGTCGTCCATCCAGGCGAGGGAAGTTACGCCTGTATCCATGATGCCCATGGGGTTGTTTGAAAACCTATCCGACAAGGAGATCATAGAATTAGTTGCTTATCTACAAACCCATAAGAAAATAGACTGACCATAAAAGCAAAGAGCCGCCATATGCAATTATGGCGGCTCTTATTTATTAGTGTATGCTAGATAATATGCTGTAGCTGCATTATAATCTTCGGATCTTAATATTTCTGAAATACACCTTATCCTGATGGTCAGTAATTAGAATATGCCCTTCTTTTACTTGGCCATAATCTGTATAGGCTTTAAATTTTGTTTGCGATTTCCTTTTAAAAAAGTCATCACTTCCTCTTTCATAGCGCACTACCATCGTGCCATTGAGCCAATGTTCAACCTGATTGCCCTTAGCTATTATTTTACCCTCATTCCATTCCCCAGCAGGATGCAACATTTTGTCTTCAGGGGCATAAAGTAGATATAATGAGGCGGAAGAAGAAAGACCATTTGGATCATCTTTTATTGCTTCGTGATTGGTATCGTCAATTATCTGATACTCCGGCCCATTAAATGCTACTTCGCCTGTTTCTTGATGTACGAGTGTATCCACGAAATATTTGATCCCACTATTGGCCTCTGGAGTCAGCTTGAATTCCCATACAAGTTCGAAGTCGCTATATTTGTCCTTTGTGATAATATCCCCACCTTTCCCGTTAAGGACCAAAGCATCGTCTTCGATTACCCAAGCTCGAGAGGGAAAAGTGTCGCTCTTAACTGACCTCCACCTATCCAGGCGCTGTCCATCAAAAAGTATTTCCCAATCATCATTTTTATTTGCTGCAGAAGAAACTTCAGCAGTCGGTTGATCCAATGATTGTTGATGGTTGGGCTGATTAGTACAAGCAAGGCATACGATTAACGGAGCAAAAAAGAGCGTATGAAGACGATTCATCAGAACAATGGCTTAAGGAAATGGAAAATGATGGATAAAAGTAACTATTTTTATCCTACAAAGCTGAATTTTTGTTTGCTTTTCCTATCATTAAACCAGGATGAAACTCAATCTTCCTCCTCCAGCGCCTCTAAAATGTCTGCTAGTTCATCAAAATCCCTCAACCCGGGCTTAATTTCATTTCCGCCTTCTAAGGCTAATCCCATGACACCGGTGGTTGCTAACACATCTTCTACATTTCGGGCGTTAAAACCGAAGCCTAACAATACAGGGGTTTGCTGGGACAGGTGGTGGATGCTACCTGCCAATTCATCCGATATGGATGCCATCCCGGCTTCTAACAGCAGTATAACGTTATTTTCCCGTAAACTTGGGGCTATGGCAATGAAATGAAGCAGATCATCATTGTTTTGTATGGATTGTTTGAGGATAATGGTATAGCCTGTATGCAAAAGCATTTGCACATGGGCCTCCTCGCTGATCTGAATGGCTTGCACTTCATAATTCTGCACCGTTTGAAGGATAGTGTCGGGATGAGCATGTTCAAATTCCCCCACATAGTCCACTCCCGACAACCATGCTGTGATTTCGGTGAACTTCTCAGGCGAAACAAAATTGGAGTTACCTTCTTCTAGATTAAAACCCATCAAGTTAACGTACATTCCCGCGCAGTATCTTGCATCACTCAGGTTGTTGACAGCACTTATTTTTACGAATGTTTTTAAAGGCATGTAAGATTAGTTTTGATATGGCCCAAAGATAGGACATTCTGTAGTTTTTTGTCGGTTTGTTAGGGCGTTCAAGCTGGTAGTAGTTGCCGTAAAAAAAGGGATTAGCGGAGCATATCGATTTTGCTCCGCTATATTCAGCAGTAAGCCATCGGTAATCACCTGAAAAAACGTATTTTTGGGCAAGCGTATTTTCCATGCAAAAAATTTACTCTCTATTCATTTTTTTGCTTCTCTCTTTGTTTTCCTGCCAGGCCAGGGTGGAAACACCGGCGGATTTGGGCAAGAATTATCAGCCTTTGGCGGTCGGGAAGTACTGGGTGTACCATGTTCATGAAACCGTGTATTTTGGTGAATCGGATGAGGAATCTGCCGTCTATTATTTGAGGGATCTTGTACAGTCCGATTATTTTAATGAAGAAGGAGAGCAAGTATTTGTCGTGGTAAGAGAAAAATCTGATGACCAACAACATTGGACACCATACCAGACCTTCAGTTGGAGAATTAGCAGAAGCTCAATAATACGTCAACAGGACAATCAGCCCCTCGTGACCTTGATCCTTCCCCCTACAGCCGGCGCATCCTGGAATGGAAATGTCTTCAATGCAAATCAGGAAGAGTGGTTTCAACTGGAGGTAATGGATGAATATACATTAGATAATATTTTTTACAATGATGTTGTAAAAGTTGTTCATCAGGAGGAAGAAGACAAGATTGTACTGAGAGATATGCGTTACGAAGTCTATGGCAAGGACATTGGTATGATAGAAAGCTACTATGAGGTGCTGAACTATTGCTCGAGAAATGATTGTTTAGGCCAACAGATCGTCGAGTCGGGTAGGTTCACCCATTTAAAGTTGATTCAATATGAGTAAAAGTATTGGGCTGATGGTAATGATCCTCATGTTCGGATCATCTATTGGCTTTGCGCAAGATCGGTATGCTATCCATTACCGATACAAACCCCAAACGGATTATCATTTGGACGTTCCAGAAGAGTTGATGTTGGCAAAAGCGGTCAACAGAAGATTACGAGAAGGAGTTTCTCTGGATAGTACGGATCTGCCCGTGTCTCCAAAGTATATCGAAGAATTAAAACCTTTAGTGTCTAAAATTCAATACCATTCCAAATGGTTAAACGCTTCTGTTGTTGTGGCAACGGCCGAACAGATAGCCTTTTTGGAAGCGTTGCCCTTTGTGGATAGAGCCGAATTAGTAGCCAAAGGCTTTTACGACGCTTCCCATGGAGGAAAAATGGAGAGTGGAAGGATACCGGTATCGATAAGTTTGAAGTCAAAAAAGGATAACAGCTATGACCTACAAAATGAGATCTTAGGAATTCCAGCCATGCACGACATGGGTTTTACCGGAGAGGGGATCACTATTGCTGTTTTTGATGCGGGATTCAACAATGCCGATAAAATTTCCGGGATGCAGCATTTATTTGATAAGAACCGGATCATTGCCATGCGTGATTTTGTCGGTCCCGAAGAACGGGATGTATTTCATACCGATGGACATGGGACGGCTGCCCTGTCGGTGATGGCCGCTTATCAACCCAGACAGTTGGTTGCAGGAGCTTATGATGCGCAATATGTATTATGTATCACCGAAGATGTTCGTTCGGAATATAGAATAGAAGAATATAACTGGGTTCGGGCTGCTGAATTTGCGGATAGCTTAGGAGTAGATATTATCAACAGCTCGCTCGGATATAATAGATTTGATGACGCCCGCATGAATTACGCTAAGGAAGATTTAGATGGGAAGACAGCTATAATTACTCAAGGCGCAGTGTTGGCTGCCCGTAAAGGAATATTGGTGGTAAGCAGTGCGGGAAATGAAGGGAATGGAAGTTGGCAGACACTTACTGCACCTGCTGATGGCGACGGTGTCTTGGCAGTGGGTGCAGTGAATAATCAACTCCAAAAGTCGAGCTTTAGCTCCACGGGGCCTACAGCGGATGGAAGGATAAAGCCAGATTTGGTTGCCTTAGGCAGCAACGTAACCATATGGAGGCAGGTAGATAGTCCGAATATTTCCAGTGGGACTTCTTTCAGTAGCCCTCAAATTGCTGCGTTGGCGGCAGGCCTATGGCAGGCCAAGCCCGAATGGACGCGAGCCCAACTGATGGAACGGCTGTTAAAGAGTGGTAGTCAGGCGAATGATCCTGATACTGAGTTAGGTTATGGCGTTCCGAATTTTACCTCAGCCTATTTTTGGGATGATTTGGAACCGGGAGAGGTGGCAAAATCCTATTTATTTCCCAATCCATTGGATGGAGATGAGCTTTTCATACATCACGGCAAAGATACTGACTGCATGGTGAGAATTATTCATCCTCAGGGCCAGGTCATTGCTGATGGAAATCTACACCGATCTACTGCCAATCTGCCTTATAAAGTCAGGATGAAAAATATCAAACCTGGACTTTATATTGTCGAATGCAGAGATAAATGGTTAAGAAAGAACTACCGGCTTTTGATAGAGTAAGGATCAAACTATACCAATACCAGCAAAGCTATATTCTACCGATAACGCAGCACAAGTGTACTTACATTACAAATGGAAAATAACAGAAAGCCTCTAATCGCACCATCTATATTATCCGCGGATTTTGCCAATCTCCAGCGGGATGTTGAAATGTTGAATAACTCTCAGGCAGATTATATTCACGTCGACATCATGGATGGTGTGTTTGTGCCCAACATTTCTTTTGGTATGCCCGTTACCGCGGCGATACAACAACATGCTCAGAAACCTCTAGATGTACACTTAATGATTGTTAACCCTGATCAATATTTAGTGGAGTTTCAGAAGTTGGGTGCATCCAATATCACGGTTCATTATGAGGCATGCACACATCTACATCGTACCATACAAAAAATAAAATCATTGAACTGTGGAGCGGGGGTGGCTCTCAACCCGCACACGCCGGTGGAAGCTTTGGTGGATATTTTACCTGAAGTGGATCTGGTATGTATTATGTCTGTAAATCCCGGTTTTGGTGGGCAGTCATTTATTGAAAGGACCTATGACAAAGTCAGACGTTTAAGGCAGATGATCAAGGCGGCACAATCCACAACAAAAATTGAAGTGGATGGCGGGATCAATGAAGCTAATGCCGGACAGCTGCTCACAGCAGGAGCCGATATATTAGTGGCAGGCAGTTTTGTCTTTTCCTCTAAAGACCCTATAAATACAATCCAAAAGTTGAAGCAGGCAAATTAAAAATATCTCAAAAGAACAGTAGGGATCGGGTTCTTGAAGCTGGATTTTTTGGCCTTTTTCTTGTGAAAATACTTTAAATAAAGTTTATTGGAACTTCATTAATTGATAAAACTAAAAAATCTATGAAAAAACTAACCTTATTGGCTGTTCTCATGATTAGCCTATTCAGCTTAAATGCCTACGCGCAGGAAGCGACAGAGGAGATCACGGATGAAGAACTGATGAAGTTTGCTGCCATGGAAGATTCTGTCACTGCATTTTACGAGATGAAGAACGAGGAGATATTCGAGATGATCAAAAATCACGAGGTGATCGAACCCGCTCGATATAATGAAATAAAAGCAGCTTGGGGCGATGACGCAAAGCTTAGTGCCATCAATATTACCGCAGAAGAAAAAGAAGCATATCAGGGAATCTTGGACAGCATGGAGTCAGTGAAGCAGGAAGTGACCGATTTGAAGGTAAGCTTGATTAAAGATGAATCAGTGTTAGGCGTACCTACATACAATAAAGTCAATAAAGCATATAAGGAAAATCCTGAGATTAAAGAAAAAGTGGATTCTCTTACTGCTGAATTAAAAGAAAAGCGCTCCGCAGAGAAAGAGCCTGAAGCCTAAAAGCAAATCATGTATAACCATTAACAAAAAAACCTCTAGGATAGAGGTTTTTTTTGTTTTCTGATCGTTAGTATTGCATAAACGATTTGAGACAAGATGAACCGAATTATAAAAAAGGGGCTATTTCTGGCTACCATTCTTTGTTGTATACTGGTTTTTCAGACGTGGGGACAGGAAGAGGATATCTTTGGCATTGAGAGAAAAGTTAGCGGAAGAAAGAGCGAGAGTGGAGTGGGTAATGTGTTTAGAAACGCCATCAGCGCCTTCAGTTTAGAGCTATCATCAGGAATAGGATATCATACCAACCAACTCGAATTTTCATCCCCAGAGCCCGAATCATATCCTTTTTACAGCTTGAATGATGCGCCCTCTACAGGCGACAACGGCCGATATGCCGTGGAAGATTATGCATTTCCTGCAAATATAGGTTTGAGGCTGAATCTATTTGATTTCTTCACACTTGGCGGCGGCTATGGCCGGGATTTTGGGAAAATCAGTGATTTTTCCATGGGCGACCAGCGTCTTCAACTAAATGGAAAGGCATATACTTATGACAAACTGTATGGCACCTTTGGTCTCGTACTGTACAATGCACGGCGCAGGGCAGCATTCCTGTCGTGGCGGTATAGAAAATATTCCAGTAACAACTACTATATGCAGTCGGAACTCAAACAACGGGTGAGACAGGATTACCCTTGGAACTTTATTCTTGAAGGAGAGTATGGAACGATAAAATTGAGAAAAAGCTATGACAGCCATTTATCAGCCACGGATCCGTATTATGCTCTCGGACTCAGGATTGAAAGAGAATTTTCGGAATATGCCAGACTGTTTATTAAACCTACGGCCAACTTTTACAAATTAAATTATAGCCAAAATGTCCTGCAAGATGGTTTAGAGGTTGTCGAGCTTCAGCCAATTAAACAAAATCTGTACAGCCTGAATGTCGGGCTTTCGATCAGCATTCCAGGCACCAAACGATGCAAAGTGGCAGGATGCGGTGTGGTCATGAAACATCTGCACAACGGCGTGGAATATAGGGGAAGTTCGATTTTCAAAAGGCAAAACAGAAAAGTAGGGCAGTGGTACAATTAATGCCCTTTTTAGTCTACAGGAAAGTTTTATAAGCCTGCATTTTTTGTTAACTTGCAGTCTTATTGTTGATAATTTTATCATATGGCTCAGGGAGAAAACGAGAACATCATACCGATTAATATTGAGGACGAAATGCGAGGAGCCTACATCGACTATTCCATGTCGGTGATCGTTTCCAGGGCTTTGCCAGATGTCAGAGACGGTATGAAACCAGTGCATCGGAGAATCCTCTTCGGGATGCAGGAATTAGGAGTAACACACAACAAACCTCATAAGAAATCAGCAAGGATCGTAGGGGAAGTTTTAGGTAAGTATCATCCGCATGGTGATGCGGCTGTGTACGAGAGTATGGTGCGTATGGCGCAGCCATGGTCTTTGAGATATCCTCTGGTGGATCCACAGGGTAACTTTGGATCCATCGACGGTGACAGTGCAGCGGCCATGCGTTACACGGAGGCGCGGCTCAAGCGGATTGCCGAAGAGCTGCTGGTTGATATCAACAAGGATACCGTTGATTTTCAATTTAACTTCGACGACTCATTAAAGGAGCCTACTGTACTTCCTGCCAAGATTCCAGCGCTGCTTCTAAATGGCGCTTCCGGTATTGCGGTGGGCATGGCTACCAATATGGCGCCGCACAATTTAGGTGAAATCGTAGATGGAATTGTGGCGTATATCGACAACAACGACATAACGGTGTCCGAATTAATGGAGCATATCGTTGCTCCTGATTTTCCGACTGGAGGCATCATCTACGGTTATAACGGCGTTAAGTCCGCGTTCGAAACAGGTAGAGGCAGGGTGATTATCCGGGGTAAGGCTACCATTGAGCACAAGGAATCGGGTAAGGAGATGATCGTTATCACCGAGATTCCTTACATGGTGAATAAAGCCTTAATGGTGGAAAAAACCGCCCAGCTGATTACGGAGAAAAAGTTAGATGGAATTGCCGCCATCCGGGATGAGTCCGATAGGCAGGGGATGAGAATTGTGTATGAGCTTAAGCGGGATGCTGTTGCTAATGTAGTCCTCAATAACTTATACAAACACACCCAGCTTCAGACCTCATTTAGTGTCAACAACGTGGCTCTGGTAAAGGGCCGTCCCGAGACGCTTAATCTGAAAGACTTGATCGTGCACTTTGTAGATCATCGACATGAGGTGGTGATCAGAAGGACACAGTTTGAGCTGAAGGAAGCCGAGAAGCGTGCGCATATTCTCGAAGGATATCTTATTGCGCTTGACCATCTGGATGAAGTAATCACCTTGATCAGGAATTCGCGTGACCCCGAGACGGCAAGGACAGGGTTGATGGAGCGTTTCGAATTAAGTGAGATTCAGGCAAGAGCCATCCTGGACATGCGTTTGCAACGCCTTACAGGCATGGAGCGTGAAAAGATTCAGAATGAATACAATGAGCTGATGAATC
The DNA here is from genome assembly GCA_035303945.1 of Cyclobacteriaceae bacterium. GTDB lineage: Bacteria > Bacteroidota > Bacteroidia > Cytophagales > Cyclobacteriaceae > DATGMS01. The sequence continues at coordinate 43,654 of DATGQZ010000014.1, read as the reverse complement.
TTATTGAAGAGCTGAAGGCTATTCTTGCCCATGAGGACAAGCGTATGGAGATCATTAAGCAGGAATTGCTGGAGATGAAGGACAGGTATGCTGACGAGAGGCGAACTACCATTGAGTATAATGCCGAAGACTTCAACTATGAAGATATGATCCCAAATGAGGAGGTGATTATTACCGTTTCTCATCATGGATATGTAAAGCGAACAGCTTTAACTGAATACAGAACCCAAAGCAGGGGAGGGGTAGGATCTAGAGGAGTATCTACTAAATCTGATGACTTTACAGAGTATCTCTTCAGTGCCTCCACCCACAACTACCTGCTGATATTTACAGATAAAGGCAAACTGTTTTGGCTGAAGGCATACGAAATTCCGGAAGGAAGTAAAACCTCCAAGGGACGGCCGATCCAGAACCTGATTAATATTGAGAGTGATGACAAGATCAGGTCTATCTTGCAGGTACAGGATCTTAATGATGAGGATTATGTGAGCAACAACTATTTGGTCATGGTAACCAAACAAGGGATTATCAAAAAGACCGCCTTGGAAAAATACTCCAGACCTCGCTCCAACGGTATTATTGCCTTGAATATCAGAGAGGATGATCAGTTGATCAATGTTGAAATAACGAACGGCGACAACCATATTATTATTGCAGCCAGCTCGGGCAGAGCGATCCACTTCCATGAATCAACAGTACGTCCAATGGGACGTACGGCGACCGGTGTGAAGGCTATTAGTTTAGATGAAGATGAGCATGTGATTGGCATGGTTTGTGCGTCACGCGAGGATGCGACATTATTGGTTGTGTCAGAAAAAGGTTACGGCAAGCGGTCGCTATTAGAAGAATACCGTATCACAAATCGGGGAGGAAAAGGGGTTAAAGCCATGAACATAACCGAAAAAACAGGCGGCTTGGTAGCGATTAAAGAAGTTGTTGACTCTGATGATTTGATGATTATCAACAAGTCGGGGTTGACTATCCGAACTCCGGTATCAGGTTTACGGGTAATGGGTAGGGCAACCCAAGGCGTAAGGCTTATTAAATTAGGTGAGCATGATGAGATTTCTTCCGTTGAAAAATTAGTAAAAATGGAGGAAATGGATGAAGATCTCCCCCTAGACGAAAACAGTGATCAAAACCCCAATGAAGATAATCAAACTCACGAACCAAATAATTTAGATTAAAAAAACAACAAATGAGAAAGTTAATTTTATCATTAGCTTTGGTTGGAATAGCTACAGTAGCATTTGGCCAAAAAAAGGTAGTTAAGTCTGCTGAACGAAATTTGAATAGGGGCAACCTACAGGAGGCATATACCGAAGTTCAGGCTGCATTGCAAGATGCTGAAACGGGCAACCAATCCGATACATACTTACTAAAGGGAAAGATCGAAGCAAAAATGTTTGCTGCAGATTCATCCAATACGGAAGAGACACTGAGCCTTGGAAGAACCGCATATGGTTCATTTCAAAAAACAATGGAGCTAGAAAACGGTGACTCTTCTTCTAAAGTTGGCAAAGAGGTGTATAAGGCCTATATGGATGGCGTTCCAGATAACCTTCAGGGACAAGGTGTATTGTTTTTGAAGCAAGCTTCTTTTGTTAAAGCTATCGATCGTTATGAAGATGATGATATGGAGCTGGCAGCTGGCTTTTTTGGTTTGGCGGCAGATATAGACCCTGCTGATACTTCAATCGTTTTCAATGCAGGCTATACAGCAAACAATGTAGGTGATTTCGAAGCGGCCAAAAAATATTTCACCCAATTGCTTAACGTGGAGGATTACAACAAGCTTAATGCATATTATTTCTTGATTCAAATAGCCAGTGCGGAAGATAAAGACCAAGAAGAAGCTTATCGCCTGGTGAATGAAGCCAGAGAAATCTACCCAACTGACAAAGGTTTGGCAGAATTTGAAATCCAGTTGTTGCTCCAACTTAATAAAATGGATGAAGCCATGGCTTCTATTAAAACCGCACTGGAGTCTGATCCAGACAATACGGCAATCCGTTTGAGGTACGGTTATTTGAAGGAGCAGTCAGGTGATCTTAAAGGGGCATTGGAAGAGTATAAGAAGACTGTTGAAACGGATCCTAATTTCTTTGAAGGAAACTACTATGCCGGAGCTGTTTACCTTGACAATGCCAGAGAGATCATCAATGAGGTAAATAACCTGGATGACAAAGAATGGGAAGCGAAGTCAGATTCTATGCTGGCAGAAGCCGATAACCTGTATAAAGAAGCAGTTCCTTATTTCACTAAAGCATCCGAGTTACAGCCTGAAAACACAGAGATCTTGCGCATACTTTACCAAGTGCACACCAGGTTGAAAAATGAGGATAAGGCACAGGAATACGATAAAAAATTACAACAACTGGTAGGTCCTGATTGGCAAAATCAAGACTTCTAATTGAAGACCGGTATTGCAAAAGGGCTGTCGCAAATGTGACAGCCCTTTTTTATGCTACCACGAATCATCTTGAGATTGTTTTTTTTGAGTGGCAAAAGCCTGCAGTAACTGCTTCACCAACTCCCCTTCTTCCTTGTATTGGAGTTCTCCCTGAAGTAAATAGGCGTTGGTGTCCAACAAAGCTTCAAAAGTAGGATGCTGAATGTGTTTTGGGATTTTTAAGATTCTTGGGTCATTTTTTTCAAAGGGCGTGGGAATTTTGGATTTAAAAAGGAAAGGGAATAGGGTGGCTGGGCAACTTAGGCCAATACGCTCTATGTGAAAGTCGTCGAAATAAAGAGCAAGCCTTGTGTTAATGTCCTCAAAAAATTCACGCGTGTCAGCTAAACGGACCCGCGACCCTGCTCTAGACTTGCCTTTGGTTTTTAGATATTTAATTTGACTCATCCCCTGTTTCTTGCGGACCATATAGGCACGAAATACTTTATGGTCTATGTTGACACCGTTTTCGAAGTATCCCACACTGGCAATGCCGGACCGGACCATTAAAAGAATATAATTGCAACGATCGTCTGGTATGTGGTAATGCGCTCCGGGTGACGGGATGCTGATCGGCAACCTGAAAGTCACAAGCTTGTCATCATCCCCCTCAAATAGTATCCTGTGTTTTCTAGTCTCATAGCGCCACTCTAGGGGATGCTTTTCCAAAAACTGCAGCAAGGTTTTGCTTTGGTCCTCGGAAATCAAGAGGTTATTCATCATCAATAGGTTGTATTTTTGTTAAATTACCAAAAAAATCATCCCATGGACAACAGTAGTATTGATTTATTGATAGAAAAATTGATGGATAAGAACGAGCAGGAGGCCTTTAAGTATGCCGAAAAGTTAGCGGCTATAGGAGGGGAGGAAGTCTATCACAAAACCCTCGAGCTATTGCGCAGCGAGGATTGGGAGGTTTCATCACTTGCTGCTAAGGTGTTGAGCCGATTGGAACAGCGGGAGCAAGCCCTGAATATCTTAATGGAAATTATCCATGATAAAAGTAATGCGCTTAGGTCTGGGGAGTTGGTGGAAGCTTTAGAAGCCTTTGATCTCAGTAATCATTTTGTTGACGTATTAAGAATTTATCTTTTTGGAAATTATAAAGCTTCCGCACTAGCTAAGGAATATTTGGATCACACGGAGTTCGATATTACACCTAGGGTGATTAAGAAGGCACTAAAGCATTGGAAACATTATCAAAACAATGTAAAGAAGGATGAAGCCTATGAAATTAAGGAAAGAGAAGTAGAAGCTATCTTTCGCGATCTGGACGAGCTATTTTCGTAATTTGATTCAAAATGATGTCATTATGACCTTTTTTCATTGCTTTTAGGTACTTATAATGCCAAAATGGCATAATACAGCCTGGTTATAGCTATGGAACGGCTTTTGTTTTTAGGGGTATCACAGACTTTGGAAAATTTAAAACCATAAAGATATGACACTCGTAAGAACAATACCGGATATGAGATTTCAAGGTCTCTTTGACAACTTCTTTGCACCTGACTTTCAACTTCTGAACAGAGGTGGATTAGCTACAGGTGGATCATCTTTGCCCAAAGTAAATATCAAAGAGAGCAAAGATGATTATCAGGTGGAATTGGCGGTACCAGGAATGGCAAAAGAGGATTTCAGCATTAAGTTGGATGATAACTTGTTGAGTATTTCTTCAACGAAGACAGGTGAAACTACTAAAGAAGATCACGCTTATACTAGGAAAGAATTTTCCTATCAAGCATTTGAGAGGAGGTTCACTTTGCCGGAGGACGTAGACACTGAAAAAATCAGCGCGAGCTATGTTAATGGAGTGCTTCAGATTCATATTCCAAAACGTGAAGAAGCGAAGCCTCAACCCCCTAAGCATATCACTGTAGCCTAATATAAGAATGAAGTAGAGCGGATCCCGTTCTACTTCATTGCTTTAAAGGATGCTGTACAACCCTAAATTAATAAGTTATGGACTTTAAGGACTACTATTCCGTACTAGGGGTGGAAAAGAAAGCTTCCCAAGAAGAAATAAAAAAAGCCTACAGAAAGCTGGCTGTCAAATATCATCCTGATAAGAACCCGGGCGATAAAAAGGCTGAGGAGAAATTTAAGGCGATTGCAGAGGCACATGAAGTGCTGGGTGATCCAGAAAAGAGAAAGAAGTACGATCAACTTGGCGCTAATTGGAGGCAGTACGAGAACGTAGACTTCGGTTCTTTCGGCGGGGCGGAAGACTCTAGGCAGGGAAGAAGAGAAAGGGGCTTTTACGGAAATCCTGAGGACCTTTTCGGATCCGGAAGTGGCTTTTCCGAATTCTTCAACTCATTCTTTGGAGGTATGGGAGGGAGTACCGGTTCACGGGGTTTTTCGTTCGATTTTGAAAACCCTGCTGCAGATCTTCAGGGAGAACTTCCAATCGATCTGCAGGAAGCCTACTATGGAACCCAAAGAATTGTGGATTTAGGTGGAGAAAAAATAAAAGTGAAAATCAAGCCGGGTGCCTATGACGGACTCAAATTGAAGATAAAAGGTAAGGGTACTAAAGGGATGAATGGCAGGGGGGATCTGTATTTGACAGTTAAGGTAAAGCCTCACCCTAAATACGAGATTAAAGGGGAGGATCTCTATATGCAACAGCCGATAGATGTATTTACTGCTTTACTAGGCGGTAAACAGGAGCTAGACACTTTTGCAGGTAAATTAAATATCAAGCTTGCGGAATGTACTTCAAATGGAAAAAAAGTCCGCCTCAAAGGGAGAGGCATGCCGGTGTATAACAAGCCGGGGGAATACGGCGACTTGTATGTTACGTTGCTAATAAAGATGCCAGAGACACTGACAAGTCAACAAAGACAGATCCTCGAACAACTGAAATAACGACATATTTCACAGCTGAAGATGTCATAATTTCACTTTAAAAAGGGCTTTTAACTACAAAATTTAGGTTGGTATCGAATTTGAAAGACCAGTATTGAGTATCTAAAAGTGGATACGATTAAGTGATGTTTAACCTTAAATCTTACAACTATGAACCTCGTAAAAAGAAACAGTTTCTTCCCTGCGTCAACAGCGTTGTTTGATGACTTCTTTACCAGGGACCTGTTTGACTGGTCTAAATCTGTTGGAAATGGTCTTGTGCCTCGGGTGAACATTAGAGAAAATAATGATGGCTTTACAGTAGAAATCGCAGCCCCTGGCATGAAGAAAGATGATTTCCACGTAGAGTTGGATAACGACATGTTGACCGTATCTTCAGAAGTGTCTGAAGACCATGAAGAGAAAAATGAAAGGTACACGAGAAAAGAATTCAGCTATCATTCATTCAGAAGGTCTTTCTATCTTCCCAATACAGTAGAAGCTGATCAAATCAACGCAAGCTATACAGACGGGATTCTAAACCTTTGGATTCCTAAGAAGGAAGAAGCCAAGAAAAAGCCTGCAAAGATGATAGCTATTCATTAATAACGCTTTCGGCAAAGCAATGAAGGACGGCCCCATGGCTGTCCTTTTTTCGTTTATTCAGTGGCATTTACGGACGGATTATTGTACTTTAGGTACAAGGTTAACAGATGTTTCACGGATTTTCGCTGGCTATGAAGAAGTTTGCATTATGGCTCTGTTTAGGAGCATTGCCTTTTCCTGTTTGCTCTCAGGTTGTAATCCCCTCTCCCGATGTCCAAATTAGAGCCGCTGTCTTGGCTGCTCCGGAGGGGTTGCGAGAGGGAGCGAGCGTATTGGGCTATGATGGAAAGGGTGAACTGGTTGTGTTGCGCAAAGGCACGAACAAAATGATTTGTCTAGCTGATGATCCCCAAAATCCAGGTTTTAGCGTCTCCTGCTACCCAGAAGAATTAGAACCATTTATGGAGCGGGGCCGAGCTTTGAAAAAAGAAGGGAAATCGTTTCAAGAAATTTTCAACCAGAGGGAGGAAGAGGTGAAAAATGGAAAACTGAAGATGCCTGCCCATGGAACCACCTTATTTGTCTACTATGCCAATGATGCGTCTGCGTTCGACACGAAAACTGGGGAGGTGAAGGGGGGTAATTTCCGGTATGTCGTTTATATTCCTTATGCGACTGCTGAATCCACCGGATTGCCACTCAGCCCTGATGTGCCTGGAATGCCTTGGATCATGGACCCGGGTACCCATAGAGCACACATCATGCTCAACCCGCCTGCTCCAGAAAAATGATACATTGAATTTCTTGACCAACATCAATAAAATAGGGATCAGTAAAAACGGATCCCTATTCATTTCTGGCTGTTACAAATCGGAATAATCCGCGGGATACAGTAACCTAGTATCATTACGGCTTACGTTGTTTTGATATTCTTCCATCACCCTCATCTTTTCCCATTGGGCGTCTGTACGGAAAGCTTCCCAATGCGCTTTCTCCGAATCCATATTCTCAAAAGTGGTAAGGTACATCAAGTTAGGCATGTTGGCGCCAGCAATTACTTCAGCATAGAAAATAGCATTAAAGCCCAAACGGTCAAATATTTCAATTTCGCCTTCATTAAACATCTTAACCTTGTTTACATATAGCTTCTCTGTAGCACTTTCATAGCTGCGCAACTCGTACACCCTATCCTTTTTGGGACTGGTCAATTTGGACTCTTGGAAACGCGGCATACCCGTGAAGGCTCTCATAAGGCTGGTTTCGACGCGGCGGTAAGGCGCATTATTGTGTGCAGCATCGATGTAGTCTTTTCCGCTTTGAAGGTATTCCTTGTCCTTTTCCAATTGCTGTGGAAGCTGCGCAAATTGTTCAAGACTTTTGTAGGGAACAAAAACATACACCTTTGTTCCTGCCTCCTTTGTATCCGAAAGAAGAGGTTTAAATACGCCCACCTTTGAGATCCCGGCGCGATGAAGTGCGGGAATGAAAGCCTTTGCTAAATAATCATCGAGCCGTTTTTCTTGTTCTGGGCTGTCAATGTGGTAAATCTTTAATTCATAAAAATCCCTGCTTTGGGCGTAGCCGTAGGAGGATGAGAAGACCAGAAATCCCAATAGCATCAGGATATTCGAGAATCTTAGTAGTTTCATAAGTGTTATTTTGTGTTATTGATCGGACCAAATATACGCCAGGAAGTACATGCACTTTCGCTTTTTGTGATAAAGCTATTATTACAGTTACAAACGGATAAAGAAAAAAATGGCTATGAAAACATAGCCATTGTATTAACTGCTAAACACGTTTAGTCTAGCCATCCTTTCGCTTTGCTTCCTGCTTGGCTTTTTTGTCGGCCCTCTTTTCTTTTAAACTTTTGGCAGGTTCCTTTTTATTAGTTTCCTTTTTGATACTTTTGTCTTTTGACATGGCTGTATGTGTTAGAGGTAGAAATGCGTTGTTTTAAACCGAAACCATCCCCTCAGGAGTAGTAAACCGGTCAAAGCCATAGCATTGTAGATGAAAGATATGGGATTATTTTGGATAATGCTAGGACCTTTAGAGACAATTTTTCGCTAATTCTCAAGTAGAAAAGTAGATAACAGCCTGGTTCGGCAATCGCTTCAATCGAGTGGCGAAGAACGAATTGAATCTATTTGGTAAATAAGGTTTAGCAGGTTTTAAATGCATTATTTGCTAGGTTGTTGTAGTATTCAGCTATAAATTTGAACTACGAAATATCACCAGGTTGATTGATCTTGTTCAACCCACAATTGACGGCTGTTAAAAGCCCTGCGAATATGAAAAATAATGGCAAATTCCGCATTTTGGCGATTGATGACGAACCATCTGTGTTGAGGATTATTCAGCACTTTTTTAAAGAGAGATTTGAAGTAGATGTCCAAAATAATGCTGAAGATGGGATCAAACGGATGCAGGCAGGTCATTTGCCGGACATTATTATCTGTGACTTGTCTATGCCTGATATCAGTGGCTTGGAATTTGTCAAAATGATCCGGTCTAGCGGATTTTTTTCTTCTATTCCCTTAATCATGCTCTCTGCGACAGAGTCATCTGAACAAAAAATAGAAGTATTAAATGCCGGTGCCGACGACTTTATGGTAAAACCTTTTAATCCCAAGGAACTAGAAGCACGGATCAACTCAATCTTAAGAAGAACCGGCAAGGGATCATATTCTTTTTGATGTATGAAGGAGCACGATAAGCCTTTGATTGCAGTCGTTTCAGAAGACAAGGTGCTGGCGCAACAAATTGAGGATGCTTTAGAGGAGAGTTATGCATTGCGCATATTTTCCAATGGGGTGATTCTATATAATGATCTGAAACAGCAAAAAATCCCTTATTCCCTTATCTTAAGTGTATCTGAACTGCACGGTTTACACGGCATTCGACTTAAGCAAACGATCAATAGTCTGGGATTTACAGATATCCCTTTTTTTCTTGTGACGTCTACCATCAATTCAGCGGTAGTGAAAGAATGCCTGGCGCAAGGTATAATTGATATTTTTCCGATTCCTATTAATCCCCAAGCACTAAAATATCGTCTCGATTTCTTTCTGAAATATCCGGGCACATCAGCGGAGCGGAAGCAAATTTCTGTCTTAGAAGAATTTAAAATGCCCCTTGCCAAACGGCTTTTTGATGTCATAGCATCTAGTGCTGCGCTGCTGTTGTTGTCACCACTATTTTTGATCGTAGCAATAGCCATCAAGCTTGAGTCCAAAGGACCAGTTTTTTACTATTCCTATCGCGTAGGTACAGGTTATAACATATTCAAGTTCTATAAATTCCGGTCCATGTATACAGGAGCTGACGCTAAGTTAAAAGAGCTGAAGCATCTGAACCAATATGAAGCTGGGAAGAAGCAGGAATCAGCGCCAGCAACACAGGTAAGGGAACTTTGCGAACTTTGCGAGCAAGCCGGCGGAGGCTGTATGCAACCCATCTATGACGATAAAAATTTGTATTGCGAGAAGCTGTTTAAGGCTGGAGGAGGGTCGGGCAAAGAGTCTGCATTTATCAAAATCCTTGATGATCCCAGGGTAACCAAAGTGGGGAAATTTATTAGAAATACCAGTATCGACGAATTGCCCCAGCTTTGGAACGTATTGATTGGAGACATGTCTTTGGTGGGAAACCGCCCTTTACCGTTATATGAGGCAGAAAAAATCACAACTGATAAGTATGCATTGAGATTTCTAGGACCTGCGGGCATTACAGGTCTATGGCAAGTGGAGAAGCGTGGAAGGGGAAGTATGTCAGAGGAAGAACGGTTAAGTCTTGACAACGATTATGTCAAAAACTTCAACTTGTGGTTTGACATCAAAATTATTTTGCGGACTATTCCTGCACTCTTTCAAAGCGAAAACGTATAGCATGTCCCTTTTAGGATCTTAATCAACCTCATTTATCGGATCCCCCTGTTGTCAATGCTTCATTTAGCAATTGCCATAATCGGTTTGCTCTTTCTTCCCATGTGTTTTTTGATGCAGCCCGATTTCTTGCCTGCTGCTTTTCTAAAGTGTCTTCATCCAATTCCTTTTGAATGGCCCGGGTGAAGAGGGAATGGTCAGCTTCAATACTGATCCAATCTCCAAAGCTTTTGATGTCTTCAGAAAAAGGAGTAGCTACTACAGGTTTGCCTGAAGCCAGATATTCGTTTATTTTTAAGGGATAGATACTCCTTGTCACTTCATTAATTAGGAAAGGAAGTATTAACACATCAAAATGGGCAAGGTATGCTGGTAACGCTTCTAGCCGCTTAGCGCCCAGAAAATGCAAATTCGGGATAGCGTCCAGATCAATGTCAGTATGCCCATAGTGATTGCGGGGTCCTACCATTACCAAATGCTTGTCGGGGTGTGCCTCACAAATGGCTTTGATCAAATCGTAGTCAAGACGATGACAAATATTTCCAGTATATCCAATCATTGGTCCGGAAATATCATTCAAATCAGCGGGTTTGGCCAACTTCTCTAAATAGGCTTTTTTAAACAAATTATAATCAGCCGCATTGGGTAAGTATGCCACCTTTTTACCGGACAATTGGGTGAGGTCCTGTTGCAGTTGCCTGGAAGTGGCGATGCTTAGGTGGGCATGCTGGATGGCTATTACTTCAGCCTCACTGCCGTGTTTTCGCAGATAGGCTTCTAAAGCTCTTATGTTGTCTTGAGACTGGTAAACTACGGCTTTTATGGCATCGTCCTCAGGCGGTACAGCCAAATATAAGGGGTTAAAAGCATTAAACAATATCACCTCCTTCAAACCCAGTTCCCTAAGGGATGACTTGATGCTTTTCCAAAGTATCTTATCGGTTTGGGAGGAAAATAGATTATAAGCCCTTCCTTTAGAAAGCCAGTTGACCGGAAACACCAAGGGCGGCGTCAATGCATACAGCTTATCCGCGTATTGACTTAACGGTATAAGTCCAAGCTGCTGTCCGAAAAGGGCTCTTTTTCTTCTGCGTACGGCTGGTGTATTCTTTTTCCTTAGGTACTCTGACCAAGTATAGGGATAATCTACATAAATGACAACTCGCTCTTTTGCGAATGTTTTGGCAAGGGACCAAGAAGTGGAGGAGTAATCACCGTCCCATCGGGACATACTGATAATTACAACGGGGATATTTTTCAAATCAGCCATATCACAATACTTATATAAAATTAGACATTGTCCTTTGATTTTAAAGAAGATGAATAGAAATAAAATCAGAAAAGCTCACTAATTTTGCCTTGAGCATCCATCCAAATTTTTAGGCATTGATTGTTTTCGAGATAATAGCTTACATTTGTTGCTTTTACCTGCTGTTCCCCCTGGGATCCTCTATCCTTAGTCTATTTAGCAATGTGAAGTTGGCGGCGAAAGGAAATATGCAGTCTGATTTTGCATGCATTATTACTGTCTATAAAGAGGTAGATATTGTCTGGCCATTGGTCCGTTCTCTGCTGGCGCAACACTACCCTCACTTCCATATTTATCTTGTGGCTGACAATGTGGAGAAGGTGATTCCACCATTGGAAGATACGCGCCTAACGATACTGCAAACACCCACTCCTTTACATTCCAAGGTGGCGTCCGTGCAGTATGTGTTGACGCAAATGAAGGGACATCACAGTCATGTAGCTATATTTGATCCTGACAATTTGGTGCCTTCTCATTTTTTGGCCGTACTGGATCGGTATCATTCACTCGGATATTCGGCAGTACAAGGCAAAAGAATAGCAAAAAATATGGACTCCACCTATGCAGCTTTAGACGCGATGGGAGAATATTTTTATGATTACACCGTAAGGCTAGTCCCCTTTACTTTAGGATCATCATCCGTAATTGCCGGTTCTGGCATGTCCGTCAGGAAAGATCTTTATGAGCTATCTATAGCTTTAGAAATGCAGGAGTTGAAACGAAAAGGCGTTGTGGTCGCGGAGGATAAGGCACTACAGCTGCTCTTGGTAAACAAGGGTCGACGCATCGCATACGCTCCAGATGCTATCATATTTGATGAAAAGGTAGCCTCCTTTGACCAGGTGAGTCGACAAAGAAGCCGGTGGCTCAACAGCTATTTCCGACATAGCCGGGATGTGTTGAAAACCTTGCTTTCCGGTATAGCCAAAATGGATTGGAACAGGTTGTGGTTCGCCATTACCACATTGATGCCGCCGTTATTTATACTTGTATTCTGCTCGGTATGTTTGCTGTTGATATTTTTGCTAACGGAGCCTGCTCTTTCTTTAATGTTGGCTTTAAGCCTTGTTGGCTTTGCTGTAGGTTTTATTCTCATTTTGATTTTAAACCATACGCCTACTCAAGTAATGCAGGCCTTGCCCAAGGTTCCTTTGTTTATCATGGGGCAGGTGGCGGGCTTGTTAAAGATCAAAAAAGCTAATAAAGACTTTCTAGCCACCAGCCACAAAGAGATCATGGAAATTAATGAAGTTTGGGAAAAGCGGAAGCATGAATTTGACCACGTGGCTCGGTGGAAAGAGCAATAATTTTGGGTGCTAGAGTCGGAATTTCACTTTTGCGATATGGACAAAGTGCGGGTATTTTTTCATTGCTAATATAAATGGTAGCTCCATTTTCACCGGTATGTAGCGGGTCAAAATAATTTGTTTGATCACTACCGTAATAAACACTGCTGCCACCATGCCATATGCTGCACCATATAACCCGAAGGATTGGATAAGGATCCAGCTAAAAACGATACTGTAGAGAAAGGTACCCGACACCATCAGCATGTTGATGGAGGGTTTGCCGATCGCATCTAATATGACGCCCGACTGTCTGTCATAGGGACTAAGCAGACACATCAGCGCTAAAATCCTCAAAAAAGGTGCGGCATCTAGATACGCTGTTCCAGCAATGATCTTGATAATTGACTCCGCAAAAACCAAGCATATAAGGGCAAAGGGCAGGGTCAAGCTCAACATCATCCCTATGGTATTGTGATAGATGTGGGCCACCTCTTCGCGCTGATGTGCTTCATGTGCTGCTGAAGCCTTGGGGTAAGCAATCGAAGCTATGGAGTTGACGGGGATTTCGATCATGTTGATCACCCGGCTGGCCGAATTGGCTATGGCGACTTGGACGGGTGAAAGCAACATACCGAGTAGAAACTTGTCCAAGCTTGCAGTCAGCATTGAGACCAGATTGGTTCCAAATACAAACTTGCCAAAATGAAATACTTGACTAATACTTTGGCTGGACCACTCCCAAGCGATTTTAAGATAGCGCCTTACCTGATAAAAAGATACCCCCATAGCCATGGCAAAGGTCAAATTTTGTAACCAGGCCAATCTCGTTAATGTGGTGGGCTGACCCGTCAAATGATATGTTAGGATGACCAAAAAAAAAGGGAGGCTTTTGGCAATGCCCGCAAAAAAATAGGCCCTGAAGTCAAACTTGGCCTGCATCAGAATAAGATTATGGGTATGAAATATCAATAACGGAAGTATTAAAAGATAGATGTAGAGCAGGCTTGCTAATCCCGGAGCATTTAACAACTTTTCAAGTGGCATCGCCAACAGTGCCAAAACTACCATTAATAAAAAGGTCAAGCCCGCGTTTAAAATTAAAGCTGCCATTTGGATTTTCCGCTCTTGGCTTTCACTTTGGTTGATCAGGAATTTGATCATGCCATTTTGTAAAAAGCCATTGCGGCTCATTTCTACAATGGCTATAATAGAAATAAACAATACCCACACGCCAAATTCGGCGGGAGTAAATATTCTAATCAGGATCATAAATCCGACGAAGCCGAGGATAAAATTGATGCCGCGGTGGAGCATAGTATAAAATCCGCTCCTTAACCAATATTTTCTATCGCTCATAAGCCTGTTGGTACACCTGTCGGTAAATGTTGATGATCTTTTCAACCCTTTTACTATAACTGAACGACGCGGGACGTTGAAGGCCCTTAGCAACTAAGTCCTTCCGCAGATCTGGATTTTTTATCAACTCCTTCATGGCCTGACTAATGGCACGATCATCAGTGGGATCCACTAAGCAGGCAGCGTCACCAGCAACTTCTGGCATAGAAGAGGTATTAGATGTTATAACCGGACAGCCACAGGCCATGGCCTCCAGAATGGGCAGCCCAAAGCTTTCCCTTATTGAGATGTACAGGAAGAACAGAGCATTGTTATAGAGGTAAGGCATTTTTTTATTGGCTACATAGCCGGTGAGGTGGATTCTGCTTTGTATGGCTTCTGCATCTAATTCCTTGAGCACGGGTATCAGTACTTCTTCGCTTAGATCAGTAATCACACAATTTATGTTGAGTTCACCTTGCTCATATAGGTTCTTTAAGGCTTTGATAAGTCCATACAAATTTTTTTTGGGATCAGTATTTCCGAGAAATAATGCGTAAGGCTTGGGTAGTCCAAGCTGTCTTACTTTGGCTTCGGATGTTGCGGGATCCAGCAGCCGAAAGTGTTTTCCTATACCGTTGTACAACACGTCGATTTTACCCGGAGGAAGTCCGAAGTGGTTCCTGATTCTCTTTTCTTCAAATTTCGATACCGTAAGTATTTTTGCAGCTTTCTTTACAATTAAAGGTACATTCCAGCGTCTGTAAAGATTCCCCATTCGCTGATACCAGCTACCGGATCTCCATGGTATTTTTTCCAAATATATAATATCATGCAGCGTAAGGATCAATGGGATATCAAGGATGAGCGGAGCCGTATTGCTGGTACAATGTAAAATGTCGATACGGTATGCTTTTACAGCCTTTGCTAAAAAATATTGCTCCCAAATGGGATATGGACTCCGCTGCAGGGGCACAATATGAAAGTTAGCGCTTGGCTGAATGATTGCGGAATCCTCATCTGGGTTGACAAACACAAAGTAATCGTTGATATGATCAAGCTTTTGAAGGTTTTGGATTAGCTCCACGGCCATCATGTCCATGCCATGCTTCTCTTTTCTAAAGATCCGTTGAGCTTCGATTCCAATCCTCATGCGTCCTATTTATTTCGCTTCTATTTGTTTAATGACTTTGGCCGGAACACCGCCTACCACACTATAAGGCGCCACGTCACGGGTCACAACAGCCCCTGCAGCCACGACAGCCCCCCTGCCAATTCTCACGCCCTTCATGATCATACAATTCATGGTAATCCAAACATCATCTTCAATAACAATAGCCTGCTTGGTACCCTGATCTGAAAAATGGTCATCGATTTTGTGGAAGTCATTATCAATAATAATAGTATAAGGCGCAATTCTAACATTGTCGCCAATCCGTACCTGTTGGCTTACAGATATATGAACACCATTGATCCGACTGTTCCTTCCGACGGTTAGTTCGCCACCTTTATTCACAAAAATTTTTGTCTTATTGATATTGGACCATATCCTTACTTCATCACCCAGATGTATGATACCAGAGTTTTTAATTAAAGGCTTATGATTGATGGAGACCAATTTTCCTATAGATGTACACTTCCTCAGATACCACTTAGCCAATAAGATCCTAAAGCCGCTTTGGATGAGTAGGGGTATAAGCTGCCAGGTGCTTAGGTCCTCGCCCATTGCCTCCTGTTTTTCGGAAAGCCGCTGTTTAACCGTTTGGATGATGCTCATCGTTATTTCTTCAGGTATTTAAGATCAGGTACAGCCGTGTTGACCACCATTGGTGGTTTTCCGTTCCTATGCATTAGCTGCGGAGTCTGGCTGACGTCTGCATGCGATAGATGCCAAATACTCCCGTCCACAAATGCCTTGACAAGTGCAAAATCTCGTCTTACGATGTAAGAAAGTACATTTTTAGGGAAGGAGAGTAAAAGGAAGAACAATAGGCTTGTCAGACGTTTAACACCCCTTGAGTTCCTCCTGGTAAATAACAGCCTTCCCCTGGTCATGTAGTATATTTTTAAGGGTGAATTCGGGCCGACTGTCATTGATTCTTTATGGTAAACAACCGAAGTGCCGACATACCAGATTCGATAACCGGCACGCTTGATCATTTCAAACCAGTCATGTTCTTCGTAGTACAAGAAAAAGATATCCGGCATTAGTCCAACTTTTTTTACGACTTCCATAGGGATCATCATCGCAGCGCCATGTCCCAAAGCGGTTACCCTTGCCTCATCATATTGGCCATGATCCTGTTCAAACGATCCTATCTTTGATCCTCTGCCCGTATAGGGATTTATACCTGTAGAACCGGCATATTGAATCGTTTGCTTGTTGAGGCTATGGTAATAAAGGATCTTTGGGGAAGCAACGCCCGCATTTGGGTTATTTTCAAATAGTTCCACTAGAGGCTCTAGGAAGCCCGGTTCCACTTCAGTGTCATTATTCAAAAATAAAATATATTTGCCATGAGCAGCCGTGATGCCTAGGTTATTTCCGCCTGCGAAGCCAAGATTGTCCAAGCTTCGGATAAGTTTGACCTGTGGAAATGCACGGACAATATCCGAAGGATCCTCTTTTGATCCATTATCCACGACAATAATTTCCACATTAGGATAGGAAATTTGTTGCAAAGAGCGGAGCATTTCCAAAGTAATGGAAAGACCATTGTAGTTGATGGTGATAATGGACACTAATGGACGAGTCATTTGGGAAGAGACTGGTTTTTTGCTTGTGCAACTTGTTGATCGAGATCTTCGGCCATAAATAAATAGGCCCATGACATATATAAAATAATGCCCGTTGGAATTTGTCCCAATAAGGGATTACCGTAGCTAGAAGCTGCTATTCCTGCATAACCTACTAGCAAGGCCAGCAACTTGTGACGGAGTTTTTCGTCTTTTATTTTCATGCATTTATAGAGCCCTGCTACTCCAATATATATCAAGATGCCCACATGAAGATAAAGACCAACTACTCCAGTTTCCGCTCTTACCCTTACATACCAACCATCGTTCGGGGTATCGGCTAACAAGGTCCCCGGGCTGAAGCGCTCGCCCCAAGAGCCTGAGGTTCCTATTCCTCCTCCAAAAGGTTTATCCTTTAAGTAATCCTTAATGATGACCCTATTTGCCAAACGGACTTGCAAGGATGCATCATTAGGGTCTAACGCTGTACGCATCCGCCTAACTTGGTAGATGTCATTAGCGATTGTAGTATATTGCAAAAAACCATAGGCCGCGACCATCACCATCAATCCTGCCGCAAGAATTTTAAAATTCCTAGAAGCAAATAAATAAACCAACATTCCAGCAACGGGAACAATGAGCGCCCCTCTAGTGCCCGACAGGATCATTAAAAAGAAGAAAAGAATAGCGCAAATGGCGGCTATTACTCTAGTTCTTGCTGCAAATGGTCCCAATGCAATTACAGCGGCAATAACTCCGGAGTGTGCAATGCCAGACCCAAACTGCCCCGCGTCAGAAAAAAAGGAGAAAATCCTAAGCTCCCCGAATAACACATGGGTGTTTCTGTTTTTGCCGACATTCAGCCAGGCATTTTCCGCCCAATCGGGTCCAAGATAAAACTGCTTTAGGCCCCATAAGGCTGCCAAAACAGATAGTGTAAGGATAATTTTGATAAAGCGGTCGAGATCCTCTGTTCTATTGGCGTAAAGCAATGTAATAGGAACTGTTAAAAAAGTGTACAGCGCTAGACCCCTTACTGCATACATCCAAGCCATATAGCTCACCGCTTCTGGATTGAAAAGTTCTGCAACACAGTATAGCATCCATAGGGCGGCACACCACATCACGCCCCTATTTAGCTTGTTGAAATCATGGTTTACCGAACGATGAAAGATAGCTACTACTACGGCTAATAATAAGAAAAAATCGACGGTAAGTCCTAGTGGAATGTCTCCTACATAGCGGATAACACCTATAGCTAGAAAAGAGCTGATCAAGGTCATATCCAATGCCCTTCGCGGATGGCCAAAAACATAGATGGTAAAGCTGACTAACACCGGCAATACAAAGGGAATAGCCACCCCAAAATCTTCTAGTAAGAAGATCAGTAGGGCTAGCAGAAGAATTCCCAATCCTATTGCTATTATTAAAATGGATTTGCTGCCGCTGGCTGTGTACATCATGAAAAATTTTATGTCAGCAACCTCTTAGCGAATGCCCTTATCTTTCCCCTTTTTTTGGGGATGATCCCGTTGATGTCTTCAAGGTCCTCTTTTGCCATCTTGTTCAGCCAGATGACCTGAGGTTGGATGAGCCCTTTGCAAACGTTGTCAAGGTATGCTTGGTCCGAACTGCTCCAAGGACGACTTGCATCTAATACCAAAACAATCAAATCAGCCTGATTCATCAGATCAAAATGGATATTGGACATTTGGATGTTAGGATGTTCAAACAACAAGACCTCACCTTGTGCTTTTTCTCTGATTTGTTGCCATTGAAGCCCATTTAACCGGCTATCAGAATAAAAGATGCTTTGGATGTTATCATGTGTTGCGCCTTGAGAACTGCGCTCAGGCAGTATAGCGGTAACCGTCTTTCCCTGTCGTATCAACTCCTCTGCGGCTTGCTTTAATAGATAGGTTTTACCTTCGCCAGCTTCTATACTATAAAAAACAAGTACTTTCTTACCCTTGTTGTGTTGAAGAAACACCCAAGCCTGATTATAGAACTGCTTGATCAATCGGGTGTGCAGCAGGGGATCTTTCACTGTTTCACCTGCTGTTGAAATGTTGGGCCAAGCTGCAGCAACCGGTAAGCCGGTAAGTTGATGCGCGCGTTGCGCTGATCGCACCGTGGAGTCCATTAGTGCAATCATGAATAGCATGGACACGACCATAAAGCCAGTACCCAAGGCACCGCCGGCCACCAAAATTTTCCTTTTGGAGGGCAGTGGTTTTTTAGGAAATAGCGGTTCGTCAATTAAGGTTTGAGAAGGAGTAGTCTCTAGATCATACTGACGCAGCCTTGCCTGATTTAGGCCGTGCAGCAGGCTGAGATATTGGTTTTCGTTTACCTTTACCTCTCTTTCTAGACGGGCAAGCTCCGCTCCCAACGGCGCGAAATCCGTAATTCTTTGGCTAAGCTGTTCCTTCCTGTTTTTCATGACATCAATGGCTTCGACCTGCTCTTTATAAAGGATATTTAGCCGTAGCCATTCATCGAGGATGTTTTTTCTAGGAATGCCCTGTGCCGACATAGTAGTGCTAATAAGGTCCTCTGTAGCCTGCTCCACCTGGACCTGTAGCTGACTGATTTCCTCAGACAAGCGGTTAGCAGATTCTGTTCGTGAAGGTCGTGCGGCACTTACGCCTTCCAGCTCCATACGTTTGTTGGTGAGGAGCGCTTGCAGGGAATCAACACGGTTCATGGCCTGCTGCCTTTCTTCAAAACTCCCAAACACCTCTTCCAGTTGCTCCAGATTGGCTTTGGTGCCAGCCGCAAGGCGTAAGGCTCTTTCTTCATCCTGATCCTGTTCCAGTTGGGCAACATCTAAATACTTGCCTTGCTCATAGTAATTAAGGATCTGGTGAGATGATATAAATTCTTTTAGCTGAAGCTCAGAGTTGTTTAGACGGTCTTGGGACAGCCTCAGTTGCTCTTCAAAATATTGTATGGTGTTAATATTTTCCTGCTCTTTAATGTTGCCATACCTATTCATGAAGGACTCAACGATATATTTGAGGCTGTAATAGCATACTGCCGGATCATCCGATTTGAGCTTGACTTCCATCATGTCACTGGAGGATCTTCTGGCAGCGAATAGATTGTCTAGAATATCTTCATAACCATAATGGGGATGTTCCCGTAACAGGTAATCCACTACAGAGTCGGGATGTGCTTGATGAAAGGCTGTAAGATTGAGGTAAGTCTGCCCCGGGTCTCCAATAGCGGCAAGTTGTTGTTTTAGGGCAGGGGGGATATGTTCCTGAAGCTCCGCATACGACTTGTCAGACAAAATGTAAGGATCTGGATGGTCTATGCTTAAATGCAGGGCCAGAAGTTTTAAAGCAGCTTCATTTAAGGTTTCTCTTGACTTTAATAACAACATCAAATTGTCAAAGAGATTGTTGGAGGTGTAAAAATCTATCCGTTCCACACCGCCGGATGTTTCCCCCCGATTCGATTTGGGTTCGGTAAATACCACTGCGGAGCTTTCGTACTGCCTAGACATACTGGTAGTCAGTGCATACACCAATACTGCCACTAGAAAGGGGATAAGGAGGATGGCTACCTTGTTGTTCCACAACAAAGTGAATACTTGTTTTAAGCTCATTTGCTTTTGATGATGTCGCTTAGCGGAGTTCCTATCAATAATTCCAATTTTTGTACAGCGATGAAAAAGTCCTTACGGGCATTTTCATAGTTAGCTTTGGCAAGGCTGAGGATTTCGGCATTTCGAATAAAAACAGCACCTTCCATATTTCCTGTTCTATAATCCGCTTCTGCCAGTTGAAAATTGGATCTGGCCAACTCAACCATTTCGGATTGGTTTTTCATGAGTTTCTGTCCGGCTATAACATTATTATATTCTTCAATAACCAATCTAGCCACCTCGATCGCTACCTCTTGGGTTTTGAATTCCGTGGCTGCCAATTCTTGTTGTTGTACCCTTACCCGCATTTTCCTCGTCGTCAACTGATACAATGGAAGGCTGATGTTGATGCCGGCACGGTAGCCGTTGGTGAGGTTGTTGAGGTCGCTGCTCTGAACACCCGTGACAACCAATGATTGGTTGCCAGCACTATAATCGTAATACCCCCTTACCATTTCGGTCCAGGAATTTCTCTCCAGTTTTACTTTGTCAGCGGCTATGCCTACTAGCTCTTGGTTAAGCTTTACGGTAGGATTGTGGGCCACAGCCATCTCGATTAGTGAATCCAAGGAAGGAAGCTGTTCGTCGATAGGAATATTCAGATTCAAATTGATGGGTTCTTTGTCCTGTGCCAAGCTTGCAAGTGGCAGACTGACAATTAGGAAGAGGACAAACGATGCTATTTTTGCCATTTTGACGCGCGTTGTTTAGGGGGAGGGGCGAATTTCAATATTTTGTATTTGAAATCCATTCTTAAGCAATCAAAATAATCATTTGAAGGGAGTGATTTTTCAATGCAAAAATACATATAAAATTAGATTTAAAATACAAAATTCTTCATGTCTCGCACTTTTTTCGATTTTGAAGCACTATTCTTCAGGTAATGGAAACTGTTGGATATAATCGACTATGGCTTTGGTCGTCAAGGCTGCTTCATGTTCCAAGGTTTGCTGCATCTTACAGACTGCATCCTCTTCAAAATGCGTAAGCCCCTCAAACCATTTGGCAATGGAGAGAAGAACATCCAATCCAGATATTAAGCAGGTTCCCTTTAGCTTATGGCCAGTTGTTTTCAAAGCTTGAAGATCCTTGTGGTCGATGGCCTGGGAGATTTTTTGCATGGCCTCATCCATTTCTGTGAGACTTATTTGTAGAAGATCCTTGACAATATAAGGGTCTTCACCAAGATATTCTTTGACCTTCTCCACATTCAAATAGGTAGCCGCCTCCACATTTGGGTTTGATACCGATGTTGAAGAAGTAACAGTCGCTCCTTTTAATTTTTGAGGGAGCAATTTTTCTAATGTTTTTTTGAGGTCATCCTCTGCGATTGGCTTGGTAAGAAAATCCACCATACCTGCATGTATTGATCTTTCTCTTTCTTCTACAACATTGCTCGCTGACAAGGCAATGATCGGAACATTTTGACAATGAGGTAGCTGTAAGATTTTCTGAGCTGCTTCTATACCGTTTAAGATGGGCATCTGTATATCCATAAAAACGATATCTGGACGGTTACCTAAACAAAACTGGAAAGCTGACATGCCATCAGATGCTTCATGAATGGCGGAATTGGGGATAATCCTGTTGATAAGGATTTTAGACAGGAGCATGTTGGTGGCATTGTCTTCAGCCACCAAGACATGATATATAGATTCGTCCGTTACCGTATCCGTTGAAGCATCTGTCGGTTCTAACATGGCAGGGGCTCCCAGCTCAATCTGGGATAAAACGGCGTCCAGCTCCTTGATCTTTATGGGTTTAACTAAAGAGTAGCAATGAGCAAATTCCTCTGTTATTGCCATGGTCGTCAATTGATCTGACGGAATATGCATCAATACAATAGCTGCTTGTTGCTCAATATCAGGAAAAGCTTTCTCCATGTTTATTAAGGTGTCCACCCCGCTCATATAGGGCATTTGGTGGTCGATCAGGATAAGATCATAATCCCTGCTTGCTTCCAATTGCTTTAGCGCATCAAACCCATTATGAGCTACCACTGAAGAAATGTCTCTGCATGACAGCATATGCTGCATTATCTCTAATGCCCGTTGATTGTCGTCTACAATGAAGGCCCTTTTTCTAGTTTTGTTATTGCCCACTGGCACGGGGTCCCCCATTTCACATTGAAGTTGAATATCAAAGTAAAAGGTACTTCCACGGCCGGGCTCACTGTGAACCTGTAGCTTACTACCCATCAACGCCAAGAGCTTATTGCATATAGACAGTCCTAAGCCTGTCCCTCCATATTGTTTAAATGTAATCTCACTTTCTTGAGAGAAAGCCTCAAATATCTTGTCCTGCTTTTCCTTAGCGATGCCAATACCCGTATCATGGACCTCAAATCGGAAACTGCAGTAATGTTCATGCTCGTTTAGCAAACTTATTTTCAGTTCGATTTCTCCCTGCTCGGTGAATTTGATGGCATTGGCCAAGAGGTTGATCAGAATCTGCTTTAACCTCACTCCGTCGGCAAAGATGTACATTGGCAGACCATCCGACACGTTCAGTAGCAACTCTAATCCTTTGGCATGGGCACCAAAGCTGACCACATCTGCCGCATCACCTACCAGATCGTAGATGTCACACCTATCGATCAAAAGGTCGAGTTTGCCGGCTTCAATCTTCGAAAAATCCAAGATATCGTTGATCACATTCAGCAGAGACTTGGCAGATTGATGGACGATGTTGAGGTATTGCTGCTGTGTCTTGTCCAGGTGAGTTTTTAGCACCAGATCCGTGAAGCCGACAACCCCATTTAAGGGTGTTCTTATTTCATGGCTCATACTCGCTAAAAATTCCGATTTCGCTTTGTTTGCAGATTCAGCTTGTTCTTTTGCTGTAATCAAGTTTTGCTCTAACACCTTCCTGTTAATTGCATTGGATATGCTATTGGAAAAAGTAGTAATCAACGAAATTTCAGTGTCTGACCACTTTTCTTCACTATGGTGATTTTCAAAACTAATAAAGCCCCAAAAAGAAAACTTATAAATTATAGGGACCACGAGCAAAACCTTTATTCCTCTCTGCGCCATATTGCTGTGTATGACTGACCCACCTTGGCATTCCGAAAGCACCAGCTGAACAGGATTTTTTTTAGTAAGGTCCGGAAGGTGGCGTTCAAGGATTCTAAATGGAAGGTTTTGTTGCTCAAGGTCATTAATAATCGTTTTATCATCAAACAACCGCCATTCAAAGACGTGATTGGTCCGATGACTGCCGTCCTCATCCATATGGTTTCTAAAAAAAGATACCTTATCTGCAGAAAAGGCTCTGGCTAAGACAATTAAAGAATAATAGGTGGCATCATAGAAGTCCCGATTGGACAGCAATTCATCCGTGGCAGCGGATATAGCGGCGAGCATATTGTTCTTCTTTTCGATTTCCTGCTCCTTCACATACTCGCTATTCACGTCTTGCATACTTCCCCTGATCATCACACATTTTTCCCCGTCAAAAACAGGGCGTCCAATGATGCGAACCCATTTTCTGTTTCCTTTTGCTGTAACAATTTTCAGCCGCTCATCCCAAGCTTCACCCACTTTTATCGCATTTTCAAAAAGGCTGTAAATCTTGCTTCTGTGCTCGCCTTCTTCAAAAAAGTTAAGTGCCGTTTCAGCTGTTACAACAAATTTATCATCTACCTCATAAATGCTTCGGGTGACATCCGTCCATTTGAGCTTGTCTTTTTCCAGCTTTAGGCTCCACCCTCCTATCTGGGCCATTTGATTGGTTTCCTGCAGTAGGTCCTTTGTATCCTGTATTTTCTTCTCCAGCTTAAGCCTTTCGGTGATGTCAATAGAGTTGCCAATTACATAGTCCTTCCCCTCCAGAGATGTAGCGAGAGAATTGTTGTATAGCCACACTTTCTTCGTCTTTCCGTCCTTATGGAGAGTGGTTAACATGCCTTCGGCTCTGCCATTGTCCTTAATATTTCTGAGATAGCCCTCAAGTTGTGTATGGTATTCTGCCGGCACAATATCTTTAAGGTTGAGACTTTTCATTTCCTCAGCAGAAAAACCCAAAAGCTGTGCGCCAAAACGGTTGGCGGACATAAAGTTCCCATCTAGGTCGTGGGTATACATTAAACCTTGGCTGTTCTCAAAAAACGCCCTAAATTGGCGCTCACTTGCCCGTAATTGCTGCTCCTTAATCTTGTCTTCGGTAATATCCCTGCCAATAGCAAAAACATCTCCTGTGGCCGGTTCATAAACAGCAGACCATAAAATGTCCTTTACTTGCCCCTTTCTAGTGTGCAAGTGCTGCGTCCAGGCTATATTTTCGCGGCCTTCTGCTACCTCTTGTAATTTGGCTTGAAGGGTCACCGCATCCTCGGAAGGAATAAGTTCAAAAATGGATTTTGATAAAATGTAGTCTTTATCATATCCCAAAACCTGAACAAATCGGGGGTTGATATTTCTAAGAAACCCCTCTCTACTGGTAATACAGATTAGCTGGTCGGAAAAGTAGAAGGCGTTGCGGATATTGGCAAGTAACGCTGCATTTCTCTTTTCCAAAATGGACGCTGTTAGCTGCTCGCCAAGCAAGCTGATACCTCGTAGTTGATCCGTAGACAAATTTTTGCCAGCATAGTTGAAGAGGCAGAATGCTCCAAGATTTTGGCCATCAGGGTTTGTTAAAGGAAGGCTTATATAATTGCTGAACGGTTGGCTATTATTATCAAGGAATGCCTGAAACGCGGTGTTGAAGCTTGTATCTTCAACTTGTAGAGGCGATGTTCTGTTGATCGTCGATATAAAAATGGCTTCTAATGCCTTAACTTCTCTTTGGTCCCTTGCAGGTAGTGTATGAAATAATCGATCTTTGTGGTCAGATAATAACACATAAGCAGCCTCACAAGCGATTATGGTACAAGCTATTGCTGTTAAACGGGCAATCTGGGGTTCTTTTTCAATATCAATGATAAAAAAACGCTCCCTGACATGGCTTTCGCTTGTGTAGTTATTAACTGACATGTAACATTAGTTAAATTTTCATCAAAATAATTGATTTTATATCTAATCTTAAAAATTAATAAGAAGAATTAAAGTAATATATTGACTTTACATAGTTATCCCATTTCTAAATGCATCTCATCGAAGTTCTCTTCTGGCTAAGCCTTTCTTTAGTTTTTTATGCTTTTCTGGGTTATGGTATCCTCCTCTACGGTCTAGTCGTCCTTAATCGATCCAAAGGAAGTAAAAAAAGCTCTTATTCTCAGCTGTATACTCCGGCTGTAAGTTTGGTAATTCCTTGTTATAACGAGGCACATATTCTACTGGAAAAGATTCAAAACTGTTTGTCGCAGGACTACCCAAGGGCTTTGATAAAGATATACTTTATCACCGATGGCTCAACTGACGGGTTCAAGGAGGTTTTGCGGCATTATCCCGAAATCATTTTACTTCATGAGGAAAGACGTGCGGGGAAGACGGCCGCAGAGAATAGGGCAATGCAGTTTATAGATACGCCTATTGTTATCTTTTCCGATGCAAACACCATGTTGAACAGCAGTGCCGTAAGAAATATTGTGAGACATTTTGAAAATCCCAATGTAGGTTGTGTGTCGGGGGAAAAGCGGGTAATGGTAGAAGAAAAAGACAGTGCGAGCTCTGCAGGAGAGGGCATTTATTGGAAATATGAATCTTTTTTAAAGAAACTGGATTCTGAGTTTCACACTGCTGTGGGAGCTGCTGGAGAACTGGTGGCTTTCCGTACGGATCTGTATGAAGCATTACCTGAAGATACCATTCTCGATGATTTTATGCAGTCCATGTTAATCGCATCCAAAGGGTATAAAATCGTGTATGAGCCTGAAGCATATGCTTTAGAAAAGGGGTCAGCATCCATCAAGGAAGAGATGAAGAGAAAGATTAGGATCAGTGCCGGAGGCTGGCAATCTATACAAAGGCTGTGGAACAAGATCCGTCCGTCTACGGATTTTAAACTTTATTTTCAATACATTTCCCACCGTGTGCTTCGCTGGACCATCACACCCTTTTTACTCTTACTGATCTTTGTCCTCAACTTGGTCCTCTGGCGAGAACATTTGATTTATTCGATCTTCATGGTAGGACAGATTCTCTTTTACCTAGGCGCAGCTTTGGGATACATTTTGGAAAACAAAAAGATCCGACTCAAGCTGCTTTTTATTCCATTTTATTTTTGCATGATGAATTACGCGGTCCTCCTGGGATTGATCCGCTTTCTGACCAAAAGACAACAAGGGGTGTGGGAAAAGGCAGTGAGAAAGTGAGTCTGTTTTACCCAATCAACGGAAGGAGTACAGGTCAACAAACGGCAAAGAGAGAGGAATATCTATTGCTTCCTTTTTACTCCTCTTACTGCTTCGGCACTCCATGGATCCTCGGGCCAGGAATGCTTAGGGTACCTTCTTTTTAAATCCTTGCGTACTTCAAAATAGGCGTTGTTCCAAAAGCTTCTCAGGTCGGACGTAATTTGAACCAGCTTAAATCCAGGTGAAAGTAAATGAATGGTTAGCGCAATTTTACCTTCATTAATCTTAGGACTATCTGCCAAACCAAATAATTCTTGAAGCCTTACGGCCAACACGGGTGCTTCACCATTAGATTGATATTCCAGCTTCACATGAGAGCCGCTCGGTATTTCTATGGTTTCAGGAGCAAGAATGGCCAGCTGTTTTTGTTTCTCGTAATCAAGTGAATGTTGAAGAATGGTGTGCAGGTCGATTTTTTTTAAGTCTTCCGGTGTAGAAATGTTTTGCAAATAGGGACCGAGCCACTGTCGATTGTTAGCCAGCAATCGGGGAGTACTTACATCTGGCCAACCTTCTTGGGGCCGCCAAAGTTTAAGGCTTAGTATCCTATATTGCCATTGTTTTACCTTATCGCTGAAATCCAACAGTAGATCCCCTTCATCTTTAATGGCATCCGAAATGGCTTGTACCACGTATTTCGAATCGGGTGATGGCAAAGGGCTGGACTGAAGAAGAATACTGCCAATCCGCAATTCCTTTCGTGCAACCAATCCCCCTTTTCGGGTGTCCCATTGAATGACTTCAGACGTCTTGACCATAGGCGCTAGATCGCGAGGATTCAGCGGAGCTGCCATAAAGATTTTTCCGGTTCCCTCTCTCGCATCGATATGTGCTATGGCCAGCCAAGGCTCATGGGCAAGATCATCCTTATGGCTAGCCATTGCAAATTTTCCGTTGGCCAATTGAAAGTGAGCATTGGCACCGGGGCGAGCATAGGCGATGCGTTCGGGATAGGCGAAAGCTATTAGGATTCCGGTCTCATACGGATCTACTGGATCGTTGTGGACCACGGCATCCAGAAGCTTTCTGTAGGAAGCAGCTAGTTTTTCTATTTTGTCAAATTTTCTATTCTGGCGTTTTTCTGAACGATGTTTTCGCAGGGCTTCTACCCGCAGATTGATATCGATCCCCGCTTCTTTGTCTAAAGGATCTCTTTCTTCTAGCACAGCAGCCAAATCGGTAGCAAGAGCTAACCTCCTGCTGTCTTTGGCCATCAACAGCATGTGTGCGATGCGAGGGTGACAAGGTAACTGCTGTATAGCTTTGCCATGTGCTGTGATCTTACCTTGCTGTAAAGCATCCAACTGATGAAGGGTATCACTCGCTTGAGCTAAGGCGCCGGAGGGGGGTGGTGTCAACCAAGTCAGCTGTTGGATATCCTTAATGCCCCAGTGAGCCATGTCCAACAGCAGTGAAGCTAAATCAGCTTCCAAAATTTCCGGCGTTCTAAAAGGAGCCATTCGTTCATGCGTGGCCTTGGTCCACATACGGTAGCAAACTCCCGGCCCGAGTCTTCCCGCTCTCCCTGCCCGCTGATCAGCCATGTCGCCCGAAATTCGCACCGTCACCAGGCGTGAAAGACCCGATCTTGGATCAAATCGGGAAGTTCTTCCCAATCCACTGTCGACAACAATTGATATGCCTTCAATGGTTAAGCTGGTTTCAGCTATGGACGTTGCTAATACCACCTTCCTTTTTCCTTTTGGATGGGGCATGATGGCTGCATGTTGTTTGGTAGGGGACAGCTGCCCATATAAAGGGTGGAGGGATACCGATGGTAGGGTCTGTTTCAATATACTCTCGCACTGCTTGATCTCTCCTTGACCTGGCAAAAACACCAAGATATCTCCTGAATGAGACCGGGCAGCCTCCTTAACCGTCTGGGCTGTTAGTTCCGCCACCATTCGCTCATCAACATCTTGTGTGTAGTGAATGGCAACAGGATATTGCCTGCCCTGACTTTCCACCACCGGTGCTGACAGCAATTTTGAAAGCTGAAGCATATCCATTGTCGCGGACATCACAATGATCCGAAGGTCTGGTCTCAGAATTGCTTGACTTTCCCGACAAAAAGCCAAGGCCACATCCGCGTGAATATTTCTTTCGTGAAATTCATCAAAGATCACCAAACCAATTTTTTCCAGAGCATTGTCGTTGTGGATCATCCGGGTAAGAATTCCCTCAGTAACCACTTCAATTCTTGTGTTAGAAGAAGTCTGGTTGTCAAAACGTATACGATATCCTACCGTTTCTCCGACGGGCTCTGAGAGGAGGGATGCCATACGGTGGGCAATACTGCTTGCTGCCAGCCGCCTGGGTTCCAGCATCAATACCTTTTTTCCTTCCAGCCATGGCTCCTGCAGCAGGGCAAGGGGTAATAAGGTGCTTTTACCCGCACCCGGGGGAGCTGTAATGATTAAAGTATTTTGTTGCTGCAGTTTTTGGCGGACTTCCGGTATAATGTCAGTAACGGGTAACCCGCTAAGGAAGGGATCAAATGACAATGTTGATAAATATTGGTGAGGGGCAAAGATAAGGCTTGAGAACTTTCCCCGCTAATCAGAAGCTAAATCCGTTAGCGAATATAAATAGACCGCAGAGATAGTAGCTATAAAAGAAAAAAAGGTCCATAGGACCTTTAATGATATGCGTTTAAGTTATTCAATCGTGACCTGTCCTTTGCCATCAGCCCATCGCACTTCGAAGCCGTTTTTGGTAACCTCATATACCAGTCTTTCTTCAAAGTTGGAAGTCTGCTGAGAGACTACCGGTACGCGTAAGACATCCTTGCTTTGATCATATTGGGTTCCCCATTGACCGGTTTGACTATTGAAAATAAATGTGCTTTCTGTTTCCCCAGGGATAATGTAAAAGCTGTATTTACCGGCTTTCAGTTCTTTGCCTTGGATTTTGATGTCCTTGTTGGTCTCAAATATGGTGGCTTCATTGGCTCCTGCCCGCCATACCTTTCCCAATGGTACAAGATCCCCCCAAATCGTCCTTCCTTTTACGGCTGGGCTACTGTAATTGATCTTTATCTTGGCACCGTTTACAGTACCTTCTGCTGTTTTAGCGGGGCTGGCTTTTTCTTGAGCATAACTCATTGAGGAGATCAACATCAAGCTGAGCGCTAGCATCCCAAATTTGTAAAAAAGGTTGTTTTTCATGTTGTGTTTTAGGTTTATAGTTTATGATAGCTAAAATTAAACAGATTTACGTGGAACCGTTGTTTTTGTTGTGGTTAATTAGCCGTAAAATAACCATCAACTGTCCGGTGTGATAGGCGTTATGCTCCAGAACGAGTAGACCTTCTCGAAATAATGTATGCCCATGTGCATGTTCAAAGGCAGCACAAAGGTCTTGATTTACGTTTTGAATTAAACCGAGCATAGCCTCACGATCTCTCAGAAATGCCTCTTTGCGCTGTTCCCATTCCTCCGAATTTTCCGGAGCGGTAGATTCTGGCCAATAGTCTTTGGGCCATGAAAGCTCGCGGTAATCTTGATTTAAGGAGTAGTCAAGGATATCCCTTTGGGTAATCCTAATGTGTTCAAACTGTTGCCAAAAGGTGTAGGGAAGCCCTTCAATTTGCTGGCCCAATTTGTCGAAAGGAACTTCCTCCAGTATCTCTTCTATGGGTTTAAACGCGTTGCCGCCAAGGATCTGTTGACTTAGTTGTTTTCGGATATGTTCCATAATAAGTATAAAAAGAAATCCATGTTTGGAGAAACATGGATTTCTTATAAATCAGATTTTTACCCAAGCCTGTTTTCTGTGGCTTTCGATAATTCTTTCACAAATAATCAGTTCTCTCAAACCGTCCGCGAAAGTTGGAAAGGATGGGTTTTCTGGCTGTTTGCCTTCGCGTACAGCGGCATATACTTCCTTAAACAGCTGCTTAGAGGTGTCAGGGAAACCTTCATTATGCCCACCGGGAAAGCTGATCAAAGCGGCAGCTTCTCTGGTAAACAACCCTGGGTCTCTCATCAACAGCTGATTGGCACTCTCGCGCTTGCCGATCCACATTTCATTAGGTTTTTCAGAGCACCACTCAAAATTAGCTTTAGATCCAGCTATTTCTATATTCAATCTATTTTTCCGTCCTGCAGAGACCTGACTTACAGTGACAGATCCTTTGTTGCCATTGTCAAATCTCAACAATACAGAAGCATGGTCTTCCGTATTGATTTCTACCTCTTGGTAATCGGATTCCTGTAAGGTAGCTCCTGAATAGGTTTCAATTGGTTTAAGCGGTTTAAGCCGGGTTTTATGAACCGTAGAAAAGTCCGCCATCACTTCTGTAATCTTCAAACCAGTGATATATTCAGTAATGTCCAAGAGGTGTGAGCCAATATCGGCAATTGCACGGGAGTCCCCTGATTTGTCGGGTTCCAACCTCCAGTTGTAGTCGGTCTGCAAAAACAGCCAATCCTGTAGGTATGAGCCTAACACGGAATAAATTTCTCCAAGTTCTCCGTTTTCCCTCATCGTCTTCATCTGACGAACCATCGGATAATATCGTAAGTTGAAGTGGATGGCGTTTACCAAGCCTTTTTCCTTTGCTAAAGCTACCAATTCTTCCGCTTCTTCAATCTTTGTTGCCAGTGGCTTTTCACAGATCACATGCTTGCCTGCTAACAACGCAGCTTTAGCCTGTGGATAGTGCAAAAAATTGGGTGTGCATATATGTACCACCTTCACGGTTTCATCCTGCAGCATATCTTCAAAAGTATATGCCTTTGGAATGCCTAATACCTGAGCTTTAGCTTGAGCCAGTTCTAGATTCACTTCACAAAGTCCAACTACCTCGATATGTGGCAGCCTACGCAAAGCCTCGATATGGGCAGGGCCAATAAAACCTGTGCCGACCACGGCTACATTCATTTTCTCCATTGGGTTTTATTTAATTTATGGTTAGATTAAACTAAAGATAGGTGCAAGTTATTAAAGTTTCAATGCAATTGCAGATTTGTTTTTACAGATTTCCATCATTAAAGGGCCTTCTAATTGGGTTTGAGCAAGAATTAGCACGATTGTTGGTCTGAAGATCGCAAATCTTTCTTCCATTAATAACAACCACTATGAACAATTTATTCCGGGGATTAATCGCAGGATACGGCGCATATAAGTTAGGCGGCGGCTGTTTCGGTACAATAATCGTTTTTGCCCTTATATGGTTTTTGCTAGGCCAATGTAGTTAGTCCCATCGGCTGAAAAGCTTCGTTTTAACCTTTGTAAGCCATTCCGGTAGCGAAGTATTGTTTTCAAATTTCGCGGTTACCCAATTGCTGGCCCGGACTACCGGGCCAATTTTATTACTTTGCTCATAATGACTTAAAAGGTCCCCGATAAATCGCTCTAACTCTCCTGACTGCTGAGCAGTAAAATACGAAATGTCTTTTTTAGATTCGCCGGAAATCCCTTTGGCTCTAACGATAGCGAGATTGGACGAAATCCACATATGTTGAGCAACAGGAATCTCCTTAAGCAGGAGCGGTTCCATCCACTGATCCAAAGGAATATTTACCACCTTGAGGTGAGGACTTGGGGTGGTCAAGAAAAATACAGTTTTTTCTGGGGATAAAGGTATGGAGTCCAATAATCGAACGGGCAGGGAATCCACGGTTATTTTGACAGCTGCGGCGGATGCTGTCCAGCAATAAGGATATAAAAGCTCATACAACAGCTCGTCCTTGGTATCCTGGACGAAGTAGGTGGCCGTTAGCTTATCTCCTTGATCCGATTGATAGTTCAAAACATGGTGTGTGCGTACAAATGCATCTGCGAATTCCTCCTTAGTTAAAGTCGTGTCTTTAGCTGTCCCTACTTTTACCCTGTACTGGAATAGGGATTTTATCAAATTATTGTAATCTGCTGCATATTGTAAGCTATCCTTCGGTACTACACTATCTGATTTGGCTGTCTGAGAACCACTTGCCCGTAAGGATGCTATTTGATCCATCTCCTTTTGGTCAATGATGGAATCTTGAGCAATTTCATAGGCCAATCTTGAAAACGGGTTGTACGTCCCCGGGGAATTTTCAAACGGCAGATGAGATAGCATCGCGGAGATCCGTTGAATATTCTCCTGCCGATGTTTAGCCAGCTGAATGTTTTTATAACTGTTTACCCGGGTATTAAGCAATGAATCGATGATGTGATATTCTTCTTTTATCACGGAATCTAACAATGCAGCTTCATAATAGCTTATATATGCATCTTCTGCGATGGTTTTGGAAAGCCGAATGATATCATCATGGTGAAAGAAAACTTTCTTAATTTCTTTCTGGGTCAGAAGCGAGAAAATATTGCGGAGTATTTCTGCCCCGTGGATTTCCGCATTTTTAATAATGTCAGCTTCATGTGCCTTAAATACAAGTTTATCTATACAATATAGTTTCAGTGTGCGTGCATCTTTAAAATCAACCTTTCCATTGTAGTCTAGAATCTCGAAGCCCGGAATTCCTTTCTCGGGGATAAACCAAGGGTTGATGTCGGAATTAAGAATGGTGGCGGAAAGCCCAAAAAAATGTACCTCTCCAGCATCTTCATTGATATAGAAGTTGCTGTTGTCGAGCGTCGAAAAGTCAAAGCCGGCTTTCACCCAGCCGCGGCCCACCATCGCAAGGCGCTTTTTGCTTTCTTTCTTTGGAAGCCGCTCCAACTTGTTTGTGTAATAGAACTCTATAAAGCGCTGTCTTTGAAAATCCTGATTCTGATTTTTCTCTGCTCTTTGATAAACTATCAGCAAGGCTTCTTCCTTTTGACGTGAATTGCCCTTCCAGTTGTTGTTGTCTGGTGAATTGCTCCAGATAAACGCTAAGACATCCGCATAAAGTGGCTCGTAGGAAAAATCCTCAAGCAAACCGTGGTAGTTTAGTTTTTCCACAATGTTCCTTCTGCTCACATCGGCTTTGATGATTTTCTTTTTATCTCGCGTGCTTCCTGCGGTGAAGCTGGCTTCTCTGACATCCACTGGCTGCTGTTGGAAATCGCAAAGAAAATCCATTGCCTCGTAGAGCCGATCGTATAACAGACTTGCTTTCTCAGCAACTGCTTCTTCTTCCAAATAATTGACCTTCGACTCTTCAATAGAGGCAATGACTTCTCCATAATATTCAGAAGTAACGATTTGGCCCATATCTTTAATTTGGGTCACCAGATTGGCTGTGGGACTAAGTTTTAGTCCTCCTCCAAAGAGTCCAAATGGATTCCAAATAAATAGCAACAACACCAAGGCGATAACCAAGATGATATCTACTATCCATTTCCAGTTTTTGAGAAGTAAGCCTATCATACGATTATTTTGGTCCTTCTATAGGCTCTAGTAGCCTAACTTGAGGTATAAGCAATGCATCACTTTCGAAGCTGATATAAATCTCCCGATAACCCAAGGAGCTGAGCAACACCTGAAACATCTGCCGGGTGTGGGTTTGACTGGTCTTGACCATACCCATATACTGTAGGTTACTCCTGATATCCAATTCCGCAAGTCGAAAAAATTCCTCTTGATCTTCGAGGTTGATGGTGGTTAAAAATACCTTTGGATCGGAAATAAGGGAGTCTTCCGAGAAACTGCTTGGCGGATAGGAAAAGTTGACTACCTCAATAGGAGGTAACTTCAGCTCTATTTTGTCACCAGAAATGACGATGTCTTCTTCCTTAATTTTTGACAGATCAATGCCTGTTTTTACTTTGGCCTGTGAGTAGGCTAGGAATTGCGCTTCACTAAATTTAAACCACATGAGGTTTTTGGTTTTTGTACCAAATACTACCTTGTCTATGGTAAACTCGGTGGTTACCAAATCGGCTGCGGATTGTATTTTACCCACTACCAAAGCGCGATCTTCTTGCTTACAGGCTAAAAGCAAAGAAAGATTGATGACTACAAGCAGCATCATCACAAAAGGCGGCCGTTCCATGCATTTCATGATCAAAGCTTAACAGTAGCGTAAATTTCCTTCACAATTTCAAAGAGACAGGCTGCTATTCGCTGTTGACCCATAGGGCTTAACAGGAATTTTGCTTCATCCGGATTATCATAGAAAAGGTTTTCCACCAGAAACGCAGGACAAATGGTTTTAGTCAATACCACAAAAGATGCTTCCTTGTTTCTATACTCGCCACCATCCGTTTTTGTTTCCCTAAAAGGAAATTCTGGGAAAAGCTTTTTATACCATTTAGCAGCAATGCCAGCCAATTCGTCGCTCTTTGTGAGACCTATGCTTGTGTAGATCTCAAAACCAGAGGCTTTGTTGCCATTGCCTTCGGAGCTGTCTGATGCCGCGTTGCTATGGATAGACAGCAGATAGCAGGATTGGTTATTTCTAAAGAAATTATTGGCAATAGACACCCTTTCGGTCAGACTTATATCTGCTTCTGTTTCCAAGGTAGTCTGCAGATAAGGTATGCCTGCCCTTGTTAGCATTTCTGCTAATAACTTTCCAATAGCTCTATTCACCACACCTTCATAAATCACCGTCCCATCGTTAAACTTGTATTGCTTACCCGGCGTCACATATCGACCATCTACAATACCGCCATGGCCGGCATCAATAATTGGAATCCAGCCTGTCGCAGACCTCGCAAGCTCCCTGCTGAATTTTTGGTAAGCCGTGCGCAATTTGACATCATATTGATTGGCTTTGTAACCGCTGCCATTGTAGCCGTAGGCGAAAGCTTCCCAATCGTAATTGCCTCCATTGATCTCTGACACGTAGTAGATAAGCGCCTTTCCTCTGACCTTTTTGGTTTTGATAAATTCCAAGAAATCCAGAAAATGGTATTCTTCAGATTCATGCTGTTTTTCTTCGAAGTCGGAGGCGTCCCTGTAGTTTCTTCCTTTGATATTATTTTCAAGATTTTCTCCAAGTATCTGAAACAAGCCCCAAGATGTGGCATAAATGGCTGCCTTATAGTCAATGCTTTTGGCTGTCTCAAGTCGCTGATATTCACTAGCACCGCCAAAATAAAATTCCTTGGTCCATTTTTCGTAAATAATGTGTGGAAACTCCTTGCGGAGCGCCTGTGGGTCCTTCCCAAATTGCTGCAGCCAAAACCAAAATTTATGGCCCTCAAACAGGATTTTTGGACGGCCATCCGCAAGATGTCCTCGGCCTGCTGACTCTACTGCAACAATGGCTTTGACCACGGGAAGGGAGAGGTGGATATTCTGCTTGGTTCTCAACTCTTCCAATGTGTCTTTGATAAACTCGTCGCTAAGTACCTTCTCATGGGTATTGTCCCTGATCTGCACAAATTCTGTTTCTGCTGGCGCACCGGCAAAAGTCAGAAATGAAGCGCTTGCTAATGGGTTTGCTGCAGGAGAGGGGGGAGGTATATCATGGGTCAGCGCATATTTTACTTCTTCCTTAAACAGCTCCTTGTTGTCCATGTACACCTCGTCTAAAGGCTCTTCAACGTACTGCAATGTAGGGCTGCCTTCGGGACTTTGTTTTGCGCGAGCGCTGTTGTCACCGGCACGGCGGTTAGGATCCACCCAGCGGTCCTTCAGGTACCGGAGGGATTTATCGCCAAAGTAAAAGGCGATCATCATCAAAAATGCAGTTTCAAAAAACTCAAATTGTTGCCGCACCAGGGCGAGTTCTGCTCCTGAATATTCAGTTCCAAAGCTAACGATCAACAGTGACATGCCTCCAATCAACAGGGTGAAGGCAATCATTCCTCTAACCGTGCCGGGCGGTAGCCCGAAAGTCTGGCTTCGGTAAGGATTTTGCCTAGGGGCCTCCAGCTCACTCTCCCTTACAGGCAGCCCGCGTTTAAATCTACCTTGGGCTTTATAGATCTTATCCCAATCCTCGTCTGTTATGCCATAGTTAATATTATAGTGGTACACTGCCCACATAAAATACATCAAGAAGGCGCCAATCCATATGATGGAGGTCACTAAGCCAACTGCCTGAAAAAGATTGTCATGCTCCACATAAACAAAAAAGGCACCTACCACACCCAATAAGGTCAATACCATCGTAAGCACCGCCGTGCCCCGGAAGAAAAAATTGTGATAGGGATTGCCCTTCCACATTCTGCGGTCCACACTGTAAGAGAGGTATCGCGCAACTACTCCATATATCATGCAGAGGGCGGTAACAACCACCACCGCTTTACCAAATTTGCCAAAGGTAGATGAATCAAAAAATAAAAAAATGACCACCATTCCGATGATTACAATGGCGCCGATTCTTAACAGCATCATGCGCAGGGCTTTTGCTTTTTCTACTTTCTCCTCTTCCTGGAGTTTTTGGCGTTTTTTATCTTCCATTAGCTTAATAGGATTAGACGGGGATAGCTTCTGAAATTATTCGGAGCGATAAACAGTTTCTTGAGATAGCTCCTCTTTGATCAACTTGTTTTCAATATTTGCCAGTCGCCCTTCGAAGGCTTCCAGTTTGGCGTCAATATCTATAGGAGGAGCATAGGGTGGCGCTGTCGAGCCCATCTTCTTTTTATAGAAGGAAATAAGTGATTGGTAACCCTTGTCCAGCAAAGCGATAATATATCCGGCAAAGCCAATCAGCCACAACCAAAACTTGTCCAGGAGTTCGGGATTGGTGATAAAAACTAAGATCAAGACTGCAACCGAAGCTAACAGGACCAAAACCATTAACCGCTTCATTTTTATGCTTTTGAGGCCTGATTATCTTTACTGTTTCGGAGAAGGTAATTTATGGGAATTTACAATCGATGGAAATACCCAAGCTTGGGTATTTTAGCTCATTTTGCTGGTGAAACCGGAGACGATATTAGGTGGGGATGAGCATCTTGAAAAAATGGAAAGCTTTTAAAAAAATATTGTCTCCCGCTAGCTTTATATTATTTTTTTATAAATTAAAGGTTCAATCATTTGACATTCCTGTTATCGTTGAAATTTAATCGGTTCACGACATCATTGGTTGATGATGTCGCAGTGAGTAGTACTTTTAATGAACATCGGTGAAATGAACGTAAATTCCCTATTATGGCAAACTACAAATTGAAGATCAACAATCAGAATTATGACGTTGAGGTGGATGATGATACCCCCCTTTTGTGGGTGCTGAGAGATCACCTTGGCCTGGTAGGCACCAAGTATTCCTGCGGGATTGCACAATGTGGAGCCTGTACGGTGCACATGGGAGATAATGCTGTCCGTTCCTGCACCTTGCCTGTGTCAGCCATAGGCGAGCAGCAAATTACTACCATTGAAGGACTTTCAGAAAAAGGTGATCATCCCGTACAACTTGCCTGGGATGAAGTGGATGTGGCGCAGTGCGGCTATTGCCAGGCCGGTCAAATTATGACGGCGGCTGCGTTTTTGAAGAGAAACTCCAGTCCTTCTGAGGAAGAAATTGAAGATGCCATGAACGGGAATATTTGCCGTTGTGGAACTTACCATCGGATAAAAGAAGCAGTAGCGTTGGCCTCATCTAAAATCAAGCAATCATGATACAATCAACGAAAACCAGTAGAAGGGATTTTCTCAAAATAGCTGCCACAGCAGGAGGTGGTTTGTTTTTGGGCTTCCACATGAGTAGCTGTGATTCACCCAAGATGAAGGTGCTTAGTGATGAGGAAATTTTACAGGGTGCTTTAGGGTTTAATAGCTATCTTTCTGTAGCGCCAGACGGTCATGTAGTCATATATTCTCCTAACCCTGAACTGGGGCAGAATATCAAAACCTCTTTCCCCATGATTGTGGCCGAGGAACTTGACGCGGATTGGGAAAAGGTCAAGGTGATACAGGCAAATTTAGATACGGAGAAATACGACCGACAAGTCACCGGCGGTAGCGGTGCCATGCCCCATTCCTGGGAAAGATTGCGAAAAGCAGGAGCTACCGCAAGGCAAATGTTAATGGAGGCTGCAGCAAAACGCTTGGACGTACCTCTGAGTGCTTTGTCTACTGATAAGGGATATGTCGTTCACCAGCAAAGTGGTAAAAAACTAAGCTATGGTGATCTTGCCAACGAAGCGTCGCAATTCACGGTACCGGCTGATGTTAAGCTCAAAGATAGAAAAGACTTTAAGATCATCGGTAAGCCCGTTCGTAATGTGGACAATGCAGCCATGTTTACCGGCAAACCGCTTTATGGCTTGGATGTGTATCGGGAGGGCATGCTTAATGCCATGATTCAGCGCGCACCCTTCGGAATGAAGCTCAAGGATTTTTCCGCTGATGAGGCCAAGGCCATACCTGGGATCGTTGATGTCGTCAGTTTCAACAACAACGTGGCCATTGTAGGCAAGACCACTTGGCCAATAATGAAAGCCAGAAAGGTTCTGAACATCACCTATGAACCCGACACTGATGTAGAAAGTACTGAGGATCATAACCGGCTTTTTACCCAGCTTATGGACAAAGGAAAAGCGGAAGTGATGCGCAAAGATGGGGATGTGGCCAAAGCATTTAACAGCGCTGCCAAAGTCATCAAAAGCGAATATCAATGCCCTTTTTTGTCACACAGCCCCATGGAACCCATGAATTTCTTTGCACACGTTAGAGAAGATGGGGTGGAGTTGATAGGGCCAACACAGACGCCCGAGCGCGCAAGGGCAGAAACGGCTGAATTGTTGGGAATTTCTCCCGACAAAGTGACACTTGAGCTCACCCGTCTTGGAGGAGGATTTGGAAGACGCCTTAGGGCAGACTTTGTGACAGAAGCGGTGGAAGTGTCCCGTCTGGTAAAAGCTCCGGTCAAGGTAACCTGGACTAGGGAGGATGATATGACTGGTGGTGCGTATAGACCTGCGGTTCGCTACCGTTTTGAAGCAGCCTTGGATGGAGAAGGCAATATGATTGCCTATAAATTACGGGGTGTGGGAATGAACGCGGGTAACTGTACCCGTCAGGACAATTTCCCTTCCGGTGCTGTGGATAACCTTTTGATCGAATCCATAGAACATAAGTCTTCCATCACCACCAATGCATGGCGCGCACCTATTACTAATTTCTTGGCCTTTGCAGAGCAGTCCTTTCTGGATGAAGTGGCTGAGGCTGCAGGTAAAGATCCGGTAGCGTTTCGATTGGCTCTGCTGGATAAAGCCAAAAGCAGCCCGGTTGGAGAAATCCATTATGATATAGACCGGATGAAAGGCGTCATTAAGCTGGCCGCCGAAAAAGCCAATTGGGGCAAGAAGAATGATTTACATCAAGGTTTTAGCGTGTATTTTTCCCACCGCTCCTACGTGGCGCAGGTGGCCGAAGTGAGGATGAAACAAGGTAACCCGGTGCTGGAAAAGATATATGCGGCGACGGACTGTGGTATAGTTGTCAATCCTACCGGTGCAGATCAGCAGGTGCGAGGGGGTATGGTAGACGGTATGGGTCATGCTATGTTTAGCAATATGACCTTCAAAAATGGTCTTCCCGAGCAAAAAAACTTTGACAGCTATCGCTTGATCCGCATGAAGGAGGTGCCCGAAATCGAAACCCATTTCGTAGATAACGGTATAGATCCAACTGGACTTGGTGAGCCCGCACTTCCACCGACAGGAGGAGCTATTGCCAATGCTATTTACAAAGCCACAGGTAAACGGCTTCGTAATCAGCCTTTTGTAGAACAAGAAGAGCTGAAAGGCCTTAGATTAGGAGAAAGGATGTAATGAAAAAAGGAAGCCATTGGCTTCCTTTTATTTTCTTTCCTGCAAAATCTCCGGTTGTTTATACAAACTTTAACCAAGAGCTATCTTCCGTGTAATCTTCAATAACATTGGTGATGCTGTCGAATTTGAACGAATTGACTAAAGAGGAAATCTCATGCCTTACCGTAGCAATACAATTGTCCACCAGATCACTGCGGAAGCCTTTTTCTTGTAGTTCCAATACATAGCCCACGCAGACAATACGGCCCAATATCCTGCCCAAATCCACCAACTTTCGCTGGGAAAGCGCACCGCTGAGACTAAAGTCTATTTCATTCTTGAAGAAGGAAATGGCATCTGATGTGAGTTTAAATCCTTTTAGGAAGTCAAATAAATGAAGTTCCTTTTGCTTTTTCATCAATCGGGTGACCATTTCGGCGATTTGAGAATATAACATCTCATTTGATCCCTCAAAGATCTGGAAAGGCCGGCTATCCATAATACCTCTACCTCCCACGTGGCTGATCTTATAGCCGTTAGCCCCCGATACCTGTACCAGCAGCTGCGCAGATTCATGCATCAGATCGGTTACCACAGCCTTCATGCTGTTTGCTTCAAGACCTTCCCCTGCCAGGTTATGGTCAATACCGCTAATCTTGCTGCTTCGGGCACACATGGCGGAGCAAATGGTATAGGCAGATTGAATCCTCGACAATTGATATTGGATTTGATCCATGGACAGCAGGTTGCCTGCACCGACAATTCTATTCCGGCAATGTACCAGCGCCTCGTCCAACATTCTTTTGATAAAGCCCATGCCCATGCCGGGAAACTGGAGCCTGCTTCGGTGCAGGATATCCAGCATCATCTTGATGCCGGTGGTTTCAGGTTGTAGCTTAAAGTTTTTTGGTACCTCCAGATCTAGGGTATTCAATCCATAGGGGATCATATACAAACCTGCGTTGTCATACAGCTCCTCAACGACAATCTTCTGCCTGTCTTGGGCGGTATCGCAGATGAAAAAGTCTATGTCTCTGGTGAGCTCACCGTTTTCCAGCTGTTTTCTGGAAGCGATCAACCAGTAGTTGGCTAATCCAGTTAGGCCTTGCCAATGTTTGGTTCCTTTAATCTTGTAGCCGTTTTCAGTTTCTTGATAAGAGGTTTTCATGTTGAGCGCGTCACTACCATAGTCAGGCTCGGTGATCATCAGTCCGCCCATGTTCTGTTCCTTCAGAAAACGGTCGAAGATGCTTGCTTTTACCTCTTCACTGGCATACTTGGCGACTGGCTCTAAGAACAGCGCAATGTTAATTCCAAAAGTCAGCGAAAGCGGGAGCGATTCGTAGGAGGCTGCCGATAATATTCCGAGACATTCTTTGACGATGCTGCCCCTGCCTCCGTATTCCTTGGGTATGGCAACGGACAGTGGAACTTTCGACATAATTGCTTGCATCACCTCAGGCGGCAATCCCCGCTCAAGACTGAGTTGGTTGATATCTTCCTCTTCGTGAAAAAGATGTCTTAATGTTGCTTCAAAGTCTTGTAAAAAAGCTGGAAAGTTGTCATTCGTTGCGCCCATGTATTAATCAATAAATTTTTTGTCTAAGAACAGTCTCCGTTATGTTTAAAGGTTTAAAGTCTTTGTTGCAGCACAGGATTCCAGTTAAGGTATGTTGTCTAAACCTGAAGCAATGCCACATGTATGGTATTATCAAATAAATTTATGACAACTTTTACTAAAATAAAAGCCTTTCTGGCCGCCTGTCTCTCCCTTAAGGATGACATTAGTGGGACAAAGATAGAATGCTTCGCATTAGCAAATGACAAAGTCAAGCGATTTTTTTGCTTTCTGGAGTATTTTTACCGCTAATGTGGCAAACTTGGCAATTACCGCTCTCTTTACTACTTTAGGGTTCCAAATTTTGAATTATTTTCAATGCCGTTTTATGTCTTTTAGTGATTCTTATATTTTGATGATCGGGTGCTTCGACACCAAAGGGGATATTTTTTCCTATTTACGATCGGAACTGCTTGCCAGAGGACAGCAAGTCCTTTCGGTCAACACCGGTGTACTAGGGAGCACGAATCTCTTTCCTGTTGACATAGAAGCAGAACAAGTGGCTCAGGAAGGTGGACACCAGCTCTCAGAATTAAGAGAGAAGTCAGATCGGGGATATGCGGTGGACGTAATGGGCCGTGGAGCAGCCAGCATCGTAGCCTCGCTGGCAAAAGAAGGAAAGATAAAAGCAGCGGTTGGGATGGGCGGCGGAGGGGGCAGCTACATCGTGTTGTCCGCACTCAAAGAAATTCCAATGGGTATACCCAAAGCTTGCGTTTCCACCTTGGCGGCAAAAGATCTCAGCCACAGAATGGGAAACAAGGACATCGTGTTGATCCCATCAATTGTCGACGTGGCTGGACTGAACAGCATCAGTGAAATGATTATCCGACAAGCCGCAGCAGCTATCAGTGCCATGG
Source organism: Cyclobacteriaceae bacterium (assembly GCA_035303945.1). Classification (GTDB taxonomy): domain Bacteria; phylum Bacteroidota; class Bacteroidia; order Cytophagales; family Cyclobacteriaceae; genus DATGMS01. The sequence continues at coordinate 1,244 of DATGQZ010000014.1, read as the reverse complement.
CCGATAGCCAAGGTCTCATATACCATCAGTCCAAGGGTAGGGTGGCTATCAGTATGTTTGGAAATACTACCCCCTGCGTGAATGCGTGTACAAAACTGTTGGAGGATCAGGGATACGAGGTTTTTGCTTTTCATGCCAATGGGGAAGGGGGAAGAACCATGGAGGCCCTGATCCGGGAGAATTTATTTCAGGGTGTGCTGGATATTACCACAACTGAATTGGCTGATGAACTATGCGGGGGTATTTGTACCGCTGGACCGGGACGGATGGATGCCGCAGGAGATCTGGCTGTCCCCCAGGTGGTGGTGCCGGGATGCATGGATATGGTGAATTTTGGCCCCTTAGACAGCGTGCCCGACAAGTATCGGGAGCGCCAATTGTATAGCTGGTCACCCGATGTAACGCTGATGAGGACCAATAAGGAGGAAAACATACTGATTGCTGAGATCCTAAGTGCGAAAATCAACCGATCAAAAGGCCCGGTAAGTATACTGTTCCCTCTACGAGGCCTCTCCCAGATGGATTCAGAGGGCAAGGCATTTTATAATCCTACGTTCAATCAAGCCCTGTTGGACAGCCTCAAAAAGCTGGTAAAGCCATCAGTGGAAATCAGGGACATAGACGCCAATATCAATGACGGTGCTTTTGCAAAGATAGCGGTGGAGAAGCTCTTAGCCATTATGTCGGGGGAGAAGTAGGGAACTTTAGTATAAACAAAAATGATCTTATAGTAGTGTCACCATCAGGTGATGTCGCGCGATGATCAATACCTTAATCATAAAAGATAGCTAATAATTAACTTTAAAAATATAACCAATTATGCCAAACCCATGGACAGGGAAGGGGAATCCTTATACGAAACAAGAGGTAAGGGATCGTCTCCAAAAAACATTAGAGCAAAAGAAAGCAATCATTGCAGCCGGCGCGGGAACCGGCATCAGTGCTAAATTTATTGAAAAGGGAGGCGCTGATTTGATCATCATCTACAATTCCGGAAGATTCAGGATGTCAGGGCATGGCTCCACAGCAGGCTTGATGGCCTATGGGGATGCCAATGCGGTGGCAATGGAAATCGGGGAATTTGAGGTATTGCCTGTAGTGGATGAAATTCCAGTGATCTGCGGGGTACATGGATCAGATCCAAGGAGAAGGATGTGGCACCATCTGTTGAAGGTAAAGGAAATGGGCTTTTCCGGAGTCAATAATTTCCCTACCCATTGTATTGTGGACGGACATTTCCGCAA
>DATGQZ010000013.1:0-54086 GCA_035303945.1 Cyclobacteriaceae bacterium | reverse complement strand
TTGCCCTGTTTTACGGCCTCTTCGAAATGATCAGGCCGGAAGCCGGGAGGTGCTGTCAAGAGTACCACATCCGCCAAGGCGATGGCCTTTTTATATGCGTCAAAACCTACAAATTTATGTTCTTCTGGAACATCCACTTTTTCTGGATGTCTCTGTGCGATGGGGGTATAGCTGGCGTCGAGGCGATCTCTGAAAGCATCGGCCATTGCCACCAATTTAATATTATGTCCTGTAGCCAAAGCCTGGAACACAGCACCGGTACCACGTCCACCACAACCAATAACAGCAATTTTTATCACATCAGATCCCGCAGCATAAGCGCCAGGCATCGCGAAAGGGCTTAGAAGAGCGCCTCCTGTCAGGAGTGCACTGGTTTTGAGAAAATCTCTTCTTGGGTTTTTATTATTTTGGTTCATCATTGTGTAATTAAAGATTAATAATCATCTATCGGTGCTTGATCGTAGTAAGCATTAATTTCTTCAACTGAAGGGGTTTGCAGTGGCCTTACCAACCTCAGCCCCACAAAGGGTGCTTCGGGAAACCACCACCTGCTTTTTGGAATCTGTGGATCCAATTGCTTCCAAACCGGCGTAGAGGCAAAACGCTTAGCAGATCGTAGCTCTTCCGCGCCGCTTCTGAAATGACCTCCGCGAAGGACATTGGGATAAAGTTCATCGGCCTTTACCACAGGATTTTTAGCTGCCTTTTTAGGATCAGCGGTTTTGTATCCCGGCTCGTATTTGTCGTAGGTCCATTCCATCACATTGCCAAGGATATCATACAGGCCCCATGGGTTCGGTTTCTTTTTTCCGATCGGGTGGGTACCATTGCCGCTGTTGGCACCATACCAAGCATATTCCTCCAACTGATCAGGATTGTCTCCAAAGAAGTAGGTGGTAGATTTACCTGCCCTGGCCGCATATTCCCATTCTGCCTCTGTAGGCAAACGGTAAAAAACGCCCGTCTTCTTGTACAGCCACTTGCAAAACTGTATGGCATTGTACTGGGTCATGGCCACAGCAGGCCTGTCTTCTTTGCCCATGCCAAAGGTCATGTCCAGATAGGGTGTGGAAGGGCGGGTGACGCCATCTACATCGGAGGGAACGGCGGCGCTGCTGATATCTGCCTCCAAGTTTTTGTCCAAAAACAACTCGTAGATCTGCCAAGGAATCTCATGTGTGCCCATCCAAAAAGCATCTATATATACCCTGTGCTGTGGAAATTCTTCTTTATTGGCATTTTTGTCCGATTCGGCCGAACCCATCAGGAATTCACCTGCCGGAATGGGCGTCATGCCAAAGCTGTAAGGTGTGTCCGTTATCTTTTGTTGGTAAGGTTCAAATTTTTCCTTTTGGGTATCCTCCCCTTGCAGAAAAGGTAGTAAACCCGCTAAAATTATGGTAGAGAAAAAGAATTTTGGGGTAATCATATGTAGTTAAATGGTAATAATTCGGCTGGGAAATTAAGAACTAATTTTGATTTTTCTCATCCATTCATGGAATAAAGCAAAAAACAACCAGTCAAGCTATTCCTATTGTATTTGAGGAGAATGGCCAAACAGCCGCTCCCTCATCCTTTGATCATGCCCATAGATGTCCTCCCTAAAGTTAAGCAGCCCATCTTTATCCACCCAAGCCGTAAAGTAGGAAATAAATACCGGCAAGGGATTCTCCAACGCTACCCACTTTTCCGTGTTGCTGCGCATGGCTTGGGCGATTTTTTCCGATGTCCAATCTTTATCGTTCCGTAACAGGTATTCCGCCAGCTTGGCAGGTTGGGACACCCGGATGCAGCCATGGCTAAAGGCGCGTCTTTCGGCACCAAATAAGGATTTGGAAGGCGTGTCATGCAGGTAAATGTTATAGCTGTTGGGAAACATAAACTTCACCCTGCCCAAGGAGTTGCTGTTGCCGGGCTTTTGCCGGATGATGGGCAAACCGTTGCTAAGGCCAATTTGCTCCATGTTCTTTTCCGCCAGGTAATTGGGGTTTTTCTTCATGGCGGGATAGATTTCAGACCGAACGATGCTGCTGGGCACGTTCCAATAGGGGCTGAATACCACATATTTCAGCTCATCAGCAAAAATGACCGTTTCACTGCCTGTCTTTCCCACCACGATGTCCATCTGGAAGGCCAGTTGGCCATCTTCTATCACATGAAGCTCATACTGTGGGATGTTTACCAAGATGCCGTTGCCCTCCGGGATGTTGGGCATCCAACGCATCCGCTCCATATTGATCAGTATCTGCTCAATGCGGGCTTTGATGGGCACATTTAGCTCCTTGATTACATTTTTGCCCACCACACCATCGTCATGTAGGCCCATCCTACGCTGATACCGCTTGACGGCTTCCGTGAGTTCTGGGGTAAAGCGGGCAGAAGTGTCTTCTGATGGAAAATCCTCCGTTGCCATGAGCTTCTTTTTTAACTGTGTTACCAGCTCACTGCTGTCGCCTTCCTCTACTTTTTTTGCTTCACCCAAGGAGATTTCCTCCCACACGGCATTTTTTTCTATTTCATAAAGTCGGAGCAGGGCCTTTTTCAGCTGGGTGTAAGGTTTGCTCACAGGCTCCCATTGTTCCAGGTCTTTGCCATTTCGGTCCACCAAAGAATCCAGCAACGCGATAGCATCCACCCGCTTTCTTGGGATATGCCATTTCAGGATTTCGGGGTCCACGGTGCCGGTGTAGGCATAGGAAACGTAATTCAAAAATTGCTGCGTAAGCTGTAGTTCAATTTCCGCCAAAGGAATGCTGGTCTCTGTGATTAAGGTGTCCCTGAACAAGAGCTTGGCCATCTCGATCTGAAGTTGCTGGGGAAAAAGCTTGCTGCTGTCCTGAGATTCTTTGATGTATTGTTGATGCAGGGTGTAAAAAGCTTGAGTCTGCTCAGCTGCCCCATCTTCGGTAAACCAGGCCATTTGATAGTTACGGCTGTTGTAGAAATTTTGGATCAAGAGGGACAGGCTGTCTTCCAGCTGTGCCTGCTCGATATAATCGGCGACAAGGGCGCTATCCAAAAAAAGGTTTGTGAAGGCATTGACCTCCGTAATGGTGGTGTCCCGATGGACTTTAATAATGGATTGGGACTGCTTTTGGGTACAGGAAAGGCCCAGCGACACCACGCACATGAGGGTGAAAAGTTCTGTTAAGGGTAGTCTCGAAATGATAGCTTTCAGTTGACGCATACCGTATTTTTTAATGTATTACCTAGTAGCTGTCCCGTCGGTAAACATTTACCTTGCTTACATCTTTACAAACGTGAAGCAGTTCCTTTTGGCTAAGCTGAAAGACGGGGTGAATAAGATCAGGCAAAATCTCTACCAGTGGCACAAGTACAAAGTTTCGCTCTGCCAGCATGGGATGGGGCAGGGTCAGCGCTTCATCCTGATAGACCAAATCATCAAAGTAGATGATGTCGATGTCCATGGTGCGGTTGCCCCAACGAAGCTCCCGGGTTCGGCCCAGTTCATTTTCTATGGCTTGGGTGGCTTGAAGCAAATCTTTGGGTGATTTTGTTGTTTGAAGGAGCAGGGCTTGGTTGAGGAAATTGCCTTCAGAGGCTTCCCCCCAAGCCTCCGTTTCATATAGGGAGGAGGCAGCAGTGATCTCGCCTAGCGCTGACAAGAGTCGATGTGCCTGTTGGATCAATTTTTCGCGGTCGCCTAAGTTACCACCAATCAGCAGTACTGCCTGATGCATTTTTTGAACTTTTAGGAAGATTAAAAATAAAAGTGATAAATAAAGATTAATTTTGAATAACAAATACGAAAATATATGAGGTTTTTAAGTAACGTGCTGGCAGTCATCGTGGGCCTATTGATCTTTTGGGTCATTGGATTTTTTATTTTGGCAGGGGTGATAGCGCTTTCATCCGGAGAGTCAAAAGTGCGTACCGTTGAGAATTCGGTGCTTCATCTCAACTTAGAAAACGTGGTGATCGTGGAGCAAGGCGTAGAAGATGAACTGGCGATTCCTACCTTCGGGAGTTTTGGCAATGTGCCTACGATAGGCTTGGATCAGCTTAAGCGGGCCATCAAAACAGCAAGGACAGACGACAATATTAAAGGTATATACCTGCAGGCAGGAGGCGTGGCGGCGGGACAGTCCATGCTGTCTGAGCTGCGGGATGAACTGCAGGCATTTAAGGACGCGGGAAAATTTATCGTTTCTTATTCCGAGGTGCTGACGGAGATGGGCTATTACCTTTCCTCGGTTGCGGACGAAATTTATCTAAATCCGCTGGGCGCCATCGAGTTCAATGGTTTGTCTTCGGAAATGGTCTTTATGAAGGGCTTGTTTGAAAAGATAGAGGTGCAGCCTGTGATCTTTAGGGTGGGTGAATTCAAAAGTGCCGTTGAAGCCTTTACCTTGGATAAGATGAGCGAGGAAAACCGGCTGCAGACAGAGGCCTATCTTCAGGATCTGAATGACCATACCTTGCGCCATATCGCTTCATCCCGATCCATCGACTTTGAACGGCTAAAGGAAATCAACGACCAAATGCTGGTAAAAGATCCCAAGGATGCCGTGGAACTGGGCTTGATCGATGGGCTATGGTATGATGATCAAGTTAAGGACCTGCTTAGGGATAAGCTGGGCTTAGGCGAAGATGAAGATATTGCCAGCATCAATGTGACCAATATCAACAAAACAGCCAAATCGGAAAACAGACTTTCCAGAAATCGTATAGCCGTCATTATTGCGGATGGAGAGATTGTAAGCGGTGAAGCTGATGGCGTCATCAGTTCGGAAAAGTTTCTAAGGGAAATTAGGGAAGCCAGAAAGGATGATGATATCAAAGCCATTGTCCTTCGGGTCAATTCCCCCGGCGGCTCGGTACTTGCTTCTGAAGTGATATGGAGAGAGCTCAGTGAAGCTCAAAAGCAAAAACCCTTGATCGCCTCTATGTCGGATGTGGCGGCTTCGGGCGGTTATTATATTTCCGCACCAGCCGATACCATCGTCGCGCATCCCAATACCATCACCGGATCGATAGGGATATTTGGCCTGTGGTTTAATGCGCAGGGCTTGCTGAATAACAAGCTGGGCATCACTACTGATGTGGCAAAGACCGGAGAGTTTTCAGATTTTATGACGCCCACCCGGCCTTTAAGTGAGGTAGAGCAAAAGGTAATTCAAAGGCAGGTAGAAGACGGCTATGATGTCTTTATCTCGAGAGTAGCCGAGGGCAGAAACATGAGTAAGGAAGCGGTAATGGAAGTGGCCTCTGGCAGGGTATGGAGCGGATTGCAGGCCAAGGAAATCGGCCTAGTGGACGTGTTGGGAGGATTAGAGGATGCCATTAAGATTGCTGCGGCCAAAGCCGGTGTGGAAGATGACTATAGGGTGCTTTACTTTCCCGAACAAAAAACCATGTTGGAAAAGCTTTTGGCTGAGTTCTCTCAGGATGTGCAGTCCCGCTACATGCGGATGAAGCTTGGCAGTGCTTATTATATTTACCAACAGATCGAAAAGGTGAAACAACATGAGGGGATCATGGTAAGGCTTCCTTACGATATCTCCCTTCGATAATACCATCCGGAGGCAAGGCATCAAGGAAGAGAGCAACAGCCATTCGGGGCGTCGCCATCCTCACTGGGTAGCCGGTACGCATTTGGTAATCTGCGACTTAGTGCTTCAAGCCCTTTACTTCAGGCCTGTTCCAGTGGAAAAGCGGAGCGGGCCTTTTCCAAAAAAGATTTTCCCAAAGCCCAACAATGCAGGCTTTATTGATTATTTTTAGCCTTCGAAAAATCAGTAGCAATGAAAAAAATCGCAGTTTTTACCTCCGGAGGAGATGCTCCGGGAATGAATGCCTGTATTAGGGCTGTGGTCAGAACAGGAATTTATCACGGTTTAGAAGTCTATGGGATCATGTACGGCTATGATGGAATGATCGAGGGGAACATCAAAAAAATGCAGTCATTATCCGTAAGCAATATTCTCCAAAGAGGAGGCACCATTTTGAAATCTGCAAGAAGCGAGGAGTTCAAAACAAAGGAAGGTCGCCAAAAGGCTTATGAACAGCTTGAAAAGCATGGTATTGAAGGCCTTGTAGCGATTGGGGGAGACGGTACTTTTGCCGGTGCGAAGATACTCAGTGAAGAGTTTGGGATTCCCGTAGTGGGTTGCCCCGGTACCATCGACAATGATATCTATGGCACGGATTACACCATTGGCTTTGACACAGCCCTTAACACAGCGCTCGAAGCCATAGACAAAATCAGAGATACAGCTGCCGCCCACGATAGGATCTTTTTTATCGAAGTGATGGGTAGAGACAGCGGTTATATCGGTGTTGAATGTGCCATTGGTGGGGGGGCTGAATTGGTAATGGTTCCAGAGACCAAAACCTCCATCAACGATGTGGTCAAGTCCTTGAAAAGCTTGAGGAAAACCAAAACTTCCAGCATCGTAGTTGTTGCCGAAGGAGATGAGGAAGGCGGTGCCGCCGAAATCATGGAAAAGGTGAAGAAAATGATCGGCGATGAAGAGAAAGACTTCAAAGTAACCACCTTAGGCCATATCCAGAGGGGGGGAAGTCCTACCGGAAAAGACCGTATTCTCGGAAGCCGCTGCGGCTTGGCTGCCGTTGAAGGGCTGCTTAATGGCCATACCAACTGCATGGCTGGGGTGATCCATGATGAAATCGTTTATACGCCTTTTGAAGATTGTATCGGTAAAGCCAAACCCATCAACAACGATTACATCAAGCTGCAGGAAATCCTTAGCATTTAGTTGTAGCGGCTATGGGATATCTACCAATATTTCTTTACTTGGCAAGCTTCGTCTTTTTGTTTCTTCTGGTGGTAAACAACAGCATCAAAAACAAAAGAAAGCAATTCGAGGCTACGTTGGCGGAAGTGGCTGCTCGGCTAAAGGGATATGCGGCAAATGGTGCTGGTACAGGCATCCTTTCAGAAGCAAAATCCCTTGAGGAGGCAGATCAGCAATACCAAACCCTTAGGGCTTCAATTGCCCAGGATCCTGCGCATAGCGCCTGGCTCACTCAGACAAAGATGGCTTTAGGCCGACTTAAACAGCAGCAATATTGGTATAACAACCTGATTAAGTCGATGCCCTATAGTATTGTTGCAAAGTTGTTTGGCCATAAGGCTCTTTAAGCATTTATCGTTTTTGAAATAAACGCTATGATCTCCTCGGTTTGGGAAGGATGAAACCAGTGATAATCTTCATCCTTTCTAAACCAGGTCATCTGCCTTTTAGCATATCTTCGGGAGTTTCTTTTTAGCAGGCGGATGGCTTCCGCCTTGTCATATTCTCCCTCCATATATCCAAAAATTTCTTTATAGCCTACCGTTTGTAAGGCATTGTGGTGCCGGTAGGGATAGAGTGTGGCTGCTTCTTCAAAAAGCCCTTCTGCAATCATTTGGTCCATACGTTGATCGATGCGGGTATAGAGCTCCTCACGATCTCTCTGCAAGGCGATCTTAAGGGTCTGGAAAGGGCGTGGGGAGGTTTGTTTTTGTCTAAAACTGCTATATGGCTTACCGCTGCCGATGCATACTTCCAAAGCCCTGATCAGCCGTTGCGGATTATTCAGATCCACTGCCTGATAGTAGTCAGGATCAAGCTCTTTTAGCTGCTGCTGCAGGGCAGACAAGCCTTGCTTTTCATAGCGATCATTTAAGGCTGCTCGTATCGATTTGTCCACGGCTGGCATAGCGTCGAAGCCTTTGCATACCGCATCGATATACAGCCCTGATCCTCCGGTCATGATGACCAGTTCATGCTGGGCAAAAAGTGCTTCCAAAAGCGCTAAAGCGTCCGCTTCAAATCTGCCTACATCATAGGCTTCATGAATGGAATGACTGTTGATAAAGTGGTGCCTTACCTCAGTCAGTTGTGCCGGGCTGGGCTTGGCGGTACCTATGTTTATTTCGGTATAAAATTGTCTGCTGTCGGCAGAGATAATGTTTGTATTAAATTTTTTAGCTAGATTTATACATAAATCCGTTTTGCCGACCGCTGTCGGGCCTGCTACGATGAGGAGGGTTTTATTTTTTCTTAACAAGGGGATAATGTTATCGTCTGTTCAAATTAAGGTATTTAGGGCATGAAAAACAAAAAGGTGCTGATCGTCGATGATAATGCGCTTAACCGCAAGGTCTTCGAAAACATTATTGGCTATAGCTATCTTTTTGATGTCGCCACGGATGGTCAGGAAGCTATCGACAAGATCAAGACGGATTGCTTCGACATCATCTTGATGGACATTCAGATGCCCAGGCTCGACGGCATTTCTGCCATGAAAATCATCAAAGGAGAAAACCTCAGCAGTTCACCCATTATTGCCATTTCTGCCTATTCCAGCCAGGAAGACCGCGATTATTTTCTCTCCGCAGGCTTTGATGACTTTATGGCCAAGCCGGTAAGGCCGAAAGACCTGTTGGAATCCATTCACTACCATGTGTCCAAATCCGCTCCCCGTGAAGACAGCCCTACATCAGAAACGGGCGTAGCCCTAGATGCTTCCATTATCGAGAAGCTGATGAAGTATAACTCTGTGGAGAATATTAAGACTGTATATATGGACTTTTTGGAAGAGGCGGAGAGGCTCGTGGAAGAAATCAAATATTTAATAGAAAATAAAAGGTTTTCCGAGATACACGAAAAACTTCATATATTGAAGGGCAACTCCGGCACGCTGGGGGCGCAAAGGCTTTTTAATGCATGTGTGGGTTTCGAAAATCGAATAAAAAGCGCTGACTTTCGGAGGGTTAGGGAGGACAACCTCATGCTGGAGAGGTATTTGGCTGATTTTAAAAAGAATCTAAAAGAACAAAACATATATTGAATATGACTCATGGAAAAAAAGTTCTGGTCGCTGAGGATAGCTCTGTAATAATCAACCTTACTAAAAATGTTTTGATGTTTGAAAAATTCCAAATCACCGCGGTAAAAAACGGTGAGCAGGTCCTCAACAAGCTAAAGCAGGAGGATTTTGACCTGATTTTGATGGATATCAATATGCCCGTGATGGATGGTATAGAATGTACCAAAGCCATTCGTTCTATGGACGACAAAAACAAAGCTGTTATTCCCATTGTTGCGATTACCGGCAACTACAAGAACTATACATTGGACGATTTTAAAAAAGTAGGCATCGACGACTATATTCAGAAGCCGCTGGATTATGATCTGCTGCTTGCCACGGTGAAAAAACACATCTTTAAATAATGGCCATTAAATACACCAAGTCTTTTCTGGATAAAATAGAAAACCTCTTTGCTTCATCCGATTATATCTTACGGTATGAAAAAGGAAACTTTAAATCCGGTTATTGTATTCTAAAGGATAATAAAGTCGTGGTGGTCAACAAGTATTTCCCCTTGGAAGGCAAAATCAATGCTTTGCTGGATATTCTCAAAGAATTGAAATTCAACCCTAAGGATTTTCCTCAAAAGGCCAATCAGGACTTGCTGAAAGAACTACAACAAACCGAATTGAAACTTTGAAAGTAACTTTTTTAGGGACAGGCACATCCCAGGGCGTACCCGTAATCGGCTGCGATTGCGAGGTGTGCAGTTCGTTGGATTTTAGGGATAAAAGACTGCGGAGTTCGGTGCATCTGCAAGTAGGTGCCAAGAGTTTGGTGATCGACACGGGTCCGGACTTCAGGCAACAGATGCTCCGGGAAGGGATCAAAAGGCTGGATGCCATCATTTACACCCATGAGCACAAGGACCATACCGCCGGATTGGATGATATCAGGCCATTCAACTTCTCCCAGCATGCGGACATGCCCATCTATGCGCAGGCGTCGGTACTGGAACAAATAAAAAGGGAATTTTCCTATATCTTCTCTGACCGCCGCTATCCGGGCATCCCTATGGTGGAGACCTGCGCCATTGATAACCACCCTTTTAACATTGACGGCATTGGGGTACAACCGATCAGGGTATTGCACCACAAGCTACCCGTGTTTGGCTACCGGATCAATGACTTTACCTATATCACCGACGCCAACCATATTCCTCCGGAGGAAATGGAAAAAATCAAAGGCACACGTGTCCTGGTGATCAATGCGCTTCAGCATCAGCCCCATATTTCGCACTTTACATTAGCGCAAGCCTTGGAAGTGGCCGAAGCTCTACAGCCGGAAAGAACCTACCTTACCCATATCAGTCACAAACTGGGCTTGCACCGCGAGGTAGAGGAAACTTTGCCTCCCGGCGTGTTTATTGGCTATGATGGATTGAAAATCACCCTCGACTAATGCACCTGAATTATCATTTCCTAAAGTTTCTCTGCCCCCGCCTTCGCGATCTAACCAGCGGAATGCAGGTGTTCGAATGCTTCACCCAAAACAAAGATGAATTGGTCATCGGCATGGCGGAGGGGGAACGGGAACAATATATCCGTGCGAATCTATCTCCCGCTAATACCTGCCTCAGTTTTCCTGCTGAGTTTAAAAGAAGCAAAAAGAACAACGTTTCGCTATTTCCCGCTTTGATCGGCGAGACAGTTGCTGATGTCACTGTATTGCCGTTTGAAAGGACTTTTACCATTCGATTTGCATCCGGATTGGTGTTACTCTTTAAGCTGCACGGGTCGAGAAGCAATATCCTGCTGTATAAAGAGGAAAAAAGCAAGCCGACGAATATTTTCCGAAATGAACTCAAAGAAGATCGGGAACTAGAGTTGCAATCATTGCCAAATCCTTTGGAACTGACTTGGGACCGTTTTGTAGCCTTGCAGGGCAACGCCTCTCAGTTTCTGCCCACCCTGGGAAAAATCCCTCGGGAGTGGCTTAAGCAAAAAGGCTATATTGAAGCCGGCGTTGAAGATAGGTGGCGTTTAATGCAGGAGATGATGGATATGCTGGATCATCCCCTGTTTTCTATTGTTCAGGAAAATGGAGAGTACCTGCTTACCTTACTGCCGGCAGAGACGTATTTGTTTCGCACCGAGGACCCAATTGCGGCAGCCAATGCATTTTTTAAGTATGCCGTGGTGTACCAGTCCTTTGATAAGGAGAAAAATCTTCTGCTGAAAAGGCTGGAAGAAGCAAAAAAGAAGACCCAAGCCTATATCGATAAAACCGCATCCAAGCTTCAGGAACTGGAGCGGGAAACTTCCCCCAGCCAATTGGCGGATATCATCATGGCCAACCTGCACCAGATTCCAATAGGTGCGGAAAGTGTCCTGCTTTTTGATTTTTACAATGATCGACAAGTTGAAGTACGGCTCAAAAGAGGAGTGAGCCCGCAAAAGCATGCCGAAAATCTCTATAGAAAAGGAAAAAATCGGAAGATTGAAATTCAGCAACTGCAGAGAAATCTGGAAGACAAGGAAAACTATTGGCTGGAGCTGGAAAGACAGTTGGAAGAAGTAGCAGCCATCGACAGTTTTCGGGAGCTGCGGGCATTTGAAAAAGACAATAACCTCGTTTCCTCCAAAAAGGAGCAGCAGGAGGCCATTCCCTATAAGCGCTTTGAGGTGGATGGATTTGAAGTGCTGGTGGGCAAGTCCGCAAAAGCCAACGATGAACTGCTCCGGCACTACAGCTGGAAGGAAGACCTGTGGCTACATGCCAAGGACGTATCCGGATCGCATGTGATTATAAAGTACAAATCAGGGCAGCGTATTCCCCAGCCGACGCTGGAAAGGGCGGCAGAGTTGGCGGCCTATTATTCCAAAAACAAGACCGAGTCTTTGGCGGCGGTCATCTATACACCCTGCAAGTATGTACGCAAGGTGAAAGGCGCTGCACCGGGGGCCGTGATGGTGGACAAGGAAAGTGTGATGATGGTGCGGCCAAAGGGTCCTGAAAGGCAGCTGGAACAGTAAATAAAAATTACGCAAAAAGGAATCCCATAGGAGAGGCAGCAGGGCGTTGGCAGGCGCAGGAAATTCTAATACGCCGGCCATCCTTAAGGTATGGGCAGCAATCGAAAGGCAGAGGCAAACCATTCATGTTGTGATCACAACCATTTTTTCCATACATGATCTATCTTTCCCAATACAGTGGACAGCTTGGAAAATGCTATATCCAATTAAAAAAACACATAGGCCTACGCGATTTGCGTAGGGCGAGCGCAACCTGCGCAAGGGACGGGGGCGAAAATCCTATAGCCGCCTTGACTAATGGACGGGACAGTTCTCCCAATAGACGAGACAGTTCTCCCAATAGACGGGACACTTTTCCCAATAGACGGGACAGTTCTCCCAATAGACGGAACACTTTTCCCAATAGACGAGACACTCAGAATGCCCTAGGGCAAAAGAGCAAAATACAAGGGCGGAATTGAAAATTATATCTCCAAATTGATTGCTCCATGGTAAAGGTCGAAAGGATCTGTCGTGTTGTCATTTGCGCGGCTATAGAGACACATTCGCGCTGTCCCTGCCGGTCACATGATTTCCCGTTACGGGGATAGTTATTAGCGCAACCGGCAGAGCAGGCATCAGTTATTACAGGCCTTTGGCTCCTTTTTCACGCAGGGTGCGGCTGATAGCTTCTCCAATCCGCATCAGCGCCTCATTTTCCTCCTGCGTAAAATCATAGGGAACAGGCTTGGCAATACCCAAGGTACCAAACAACTTGCCGTCCAGCATCATAGGTGCGGCAATGGAGCCCTCCACTTTGGTTTCTTTGGCTGCCGGTCGGGCCACACCGGAATCGTCAGTTTGCAGGTTGCACATTTCCACAGGTTGACGTCTTTCTGCAGCAATGCCTGCCATACCTTTCCCGATAGGAATCACCGACATCTTGGGGAGTAAAAATTCGGGAATACCTTGCTGCGCCTGGAGTTCGAGCAGCTGCGTCTGGTCATTTAGGGTATGGATGGTTCCGGTGGAGCAGTCAAAAGCGGCTATAATATCCGACAAAAGTTGTTGAAAATCCAGCATGGAATGATGTTGTGTAATATGGTCTAAAATAGAAGCGACAGTAGACATAAGTAAAGCTTTTTTTAGTCAAATATAGCTTAAATTTATAGCCATGACAAAATGCCTGGGCAGGAGAGGCATTAAAGAATACCAAATAATCTATCTTAGAAAATATCTTTTTATCTTTGCCGAGGTTCAACACATGTGATATGGTATTAGAATTTGAAAAACCCATTGCTGATCTGGAGCTGAAACTTCAGGAAATGAAAGATCTGGCAAAGAGTAGAAACATAGATTTATCCGCAGATATTCACTCCTTGGAAGATAAGATACAGACTTTGAAAAAGGAAACCTTTCAAAACCTGACCCGTTGGCAACGGGTTCAGCTATCCAGGCATGCCGACAGGCCCTACGCATTGGATTATATCTACGAAATCACCAATGACTTTGTCGAGATCCACGGCGACCGTACCGTCAAAGATGACAAGGCCATGATTGGAGGGTTGGGTGACATCGACGGCAGAACGGTCATGTTTATCGGACAGCAAAAAGGGCGAAATACCAAGCAAAGGCAGGAACGTAACTTTGGCATGGCTAATCCTGAAGGATACCGCAAAGCACTAAGACTGATGAAGATGGCCGAGAAATTCGGAAAGCCTATCGTCACCCTTATTGACACTCCGGGTGCATTTCCAGGCTTGGAGGCTGAAGAGAGGGGGCAGGGAGAGGCCATTGCAAGAAATCTGAAGGAGATGTTTATGCTCAAGGTGCCTGTGATCTGTATCATTATTGGAGAAGGTGCTTCAGGCGGTGCCTTAGGCATAGCCATTGGCGATAAAGTTTTTATGTTGGAGAATACCTGGTACTCCGTGATTTCTCCCGAATCCTGTTCTTCTATTTTATGGAGAAGCTGGGATTATAAAGAGCAGGCGGCAGAGGCTTTGAAACTTACTGCTACCGATATGCTTAAGCACAAATTGATAGACGGAATCATCAGCGAGCCGCTAGGTGGGGCACACAAAAATCTCAAAGCAATGGCCCATACCCTGAAATCCACAATTCAGGAAGCTTTGAAAGAGCTGGATCAACTGAATCCGGATACCAGAATCGAGCAGCGTATGGAGAAATTCTGCTCCATGGGTGTAGTCAACGAGTAAGCTGGAGGGAATAGTCACTCGCTCGTGAGATCAGGTTCGACCATAGGTATTGCGCTGTCCGGGGGAGGGATAAGAGGCGTAGCACATTTAGGCGTACTCAAAGCCCTAAATGAAGCGGGCATCTATCCCCATTACGTATCCGGCACAAGCGCAGGAGCTATTGCAGGAACTTTGTATTGCTATGGCTACAGCCCTGACGAAATCCTTGAGCTTATCTTAAAGACCAAGTTTTTCAAATTTCTTCGGCCGGCCATCAGTTGGAAAGGCATATTGACCATGGAGGTAATTGAACCGCTTTACGGTCAATATATTCAAACCAACCATTTCGCCGAGCTGAAGATCCCCTTATTTATTGCAGCTACCAACCTTTCCAAAGGTCATATCACCTATTTTTCGGAAGGCGAAATCATCCGGCCACTGATGGCTTCTTCCTGTATCCCAGGCGTGTTTGACCCCATCACCATACAGGAGGATCTGTATGTGGACGGGGGGGTGTTAAACAATATGCCTATAGACCCCTTGGAAGATCGCTGCGACATCATCATTGGCGTCAACTGTAACCATCTTCCTGTGGTGCACGATGTGCCCAATATGAAAAAGATGATCGAACGGTCGGTGATTTTGGCAATGAACTGTAACGTGTACAGTCGGAAACCCCGGTGTCGATATTTTATCGAACCTCCTGGCCTGGCCGGTATCAGTGTCTTTGATATCAAAAGAGCCAAGGATATCTTCGATACGGGTTATCAGGAGACCGTACACTATTTGGAGGCTAACCCCTCCTTGGTGCAATTAGGTAAAATAGATATAAAAAAGTAGCTTGTTTGTGTAGACAAACAGCAAGATCAAATCCTAGCATAGAAGCATGAAATTATTGGCGCGATTTATATTTTGGATCACCGGTTGGAAAATCGCCGGTGAATGGCCTAAGGGATTAAAAAAAGCAGTATTGATAGCCATTCCACATACCAGCAACTGGGATCTTATATATGCCCGTGCTGCCTTCTACCTGATGGATGTGCCTGTGAAATTTACCATAAAAAAGGAAGTCATGGTAGGTCCTTTGGGCTGGATCATCAAAGGTGTTGGCGGTATTGCTATTGATAGAAAAAAGGTGGCTGGCAAAAAGACCCAAACCTACACCCAAGCCATGATCAGCATGTTACAGGAAAGCGATGAGCTGGTGATGATGGTCACCCCTGAAGGCACCAGAAGCTACGCACCTAAATGGAAGACCGGCTTCTATCATATCGCACTTGGTGCGGAGGTGCCCGTAGTCATAGGCTATTTGGACTATAAACTAAAACGAGCAGGCATCGGACCGGTCATCATTCCCTCGGGCAATATGGATGAAGATATCGAGAAGATGAAAGCATTTGGGCGAACCGTTACCGGTAAATATCCCGAAAACGGTATTCGATAGGTGTCCCCAGCAAATCGCTTTGGGAATAATATTTGTTCTTTAGACGTAGGTACCTGCGTTTTTGAAGAACATTTTTTATTTAATTGAAGCCATATGTTGAAGAGAGTACGAAAGACCACCGCTTTTCAGATCATCAAAAAGAGCATAGTAGGCTTTATTGGCAATGACTCGATGACCTTTGCGGCTAGCACGGCTTTTTATACAATTTTTAGTATGCCGGCCTTATTGATTATCATTTTAAGTATTGGTTCGGCGTTTTACGTTGATGATAATGTGGTGAGGGAAGAATTGCTGAGTCAAGTGGCGGCTTTGTCGGGACCTGATACCGCGCAGACCCTCGATGGCATTATCCAAAATGTCTCCAGTGACAGCAAAGGCTTTTGGGCAAGGACCATCGCCATTTGCGTGCTGGCCTTCAGTGCCACCACGGTTTTTGTAAGCCTCCAGAACAGCATCAACCAAATATGGCATATTAAGCCTAAGCCCAGCAAGGGCTATATCAAATTCCTCATCAACCGATTGCTGAGCTTTTCGGTGGTCGCTTCCATAGGCTTTATCTTGTTGGTGTCCTTAGTGATTGATGCCATGATCGTGGTGCTGTTCGATTATTTGGAGCCACTTTTCGCTGGATTCAATGCCCTGCTTATCAAGGTTACCAATTTTGTATTGTCACAGGCATTGCTGGTGGTCATATTTGGGTTGATGTACAAGATTTTGCCTGATGCCAAGGTGAAATGGAAGGATGTTTGGTTGGGCGCTTTTGTGACCATGTTGCTTTTTGCATTGGGCAAGTACCTTATCGGCATTTATATGGGAAACAGTGATTTAGGGACTGCTTATGGTGCGGCAGGTTCCCTGGTAATTGTGTTGGTGTGGGTGTATTATTCAGTGGTCATCTTTTTATTCGGAGCGCAGGTCACCTACTATATAGCTACCGAGGCGGGAGGCAGCGTCATTCCTATTAAACAGGCTGTACGGGTAGAGGTGATAGAAGTGGATGAGGACGGGAATGTAATGGATGAGAACAGGGGGGAATAGATGGCTTTTTCCTTATCTGTTGAATGCATAACGAAGTTGGAACGTTGATTCACTGAAGGTGTTTCCTTGTATGGTCTGAAGGCCAGACCCTATTTCCTCTCGGTCCGTAAATGTCGTCCTTGCCCATCGTGCCCATAAGGTGAACCTATTGCTGATGTCGTATTGCGCCAATAAATAATACCGCATGCCCTGCCCATAATAAGTGGGAATGGAAAAAGCCCAAAGCACATTTTTCTCATAGATATACTGGCGGTTTTCATAGTCCTCCGTATCGAAGAGTGCAAAGCGCATGCTTAGCCTGAAGTTATTCCATGTACCGTTGAGGTCCTGCAGGATCGCATACCCTTTAGTATAGTTTGATTTTAAAGCATAGCTGCTGAACTGCACCCGAGACCGGATGCTCCACTCCTTGGACAGGTTAAGATCAAGACTGGCAGCATAGTTTCTTCTTTTTCCCGCAGCCAATAGGTAGCCACCGCCCGTTTCGCTTGGAGCAATATTGCGGTCCTTGACTTCTTCCCGCAGTTGCACAAAAAGCTTTATGTTCCGGCTGGGTGTATAGGTGAGGCGGCCGAGCCATTCATAACCATCAGAAGGAGCATAAGCTCTAAAGCGCAGCCAAGGGAAATAAAAACGGTCAAAATAGCCGTTCCAGTAAACCCTGCGGTTGGGTTTGTATTGCAAGCCCAGATAGACACCTGTTTCATTGATAGGACGGGATCCTTCTGCAAAGGCATTTCCATAAAAGCTATGGAAGTCGCGGTCATACTTTCTCCACAGTATAGAAAGATCCAGGTGGGGAGTGAGGCTGGACATCAAGCCAGCGACTGTCCCCATCCCTCCGCTTTGGGAACGGGCTGTCTCGCCAAAGAGGAAGTAATTATGCACGTTATAGGAAAAATAGATGCTGTGGGTAAAATTGTTTTTGCCTCGGAACTCAAAGCCATTATAGATCCGGTCGGTCCGGATAAAGGGTTCACTGTAGCTGGTATAGAGGACATTGGTCCCTAACTGGAATCTGCTGTCCCCGCTTTTGTAACTGAGGTTTCCACCTACATTCTGCTCCCTTGCTTTGGCCTTGTTGGCTATTTCAGTGGCTGTCCTGTGGTAACCACTTGTCAAAAGAGAGGAGATTACATCTTCCTCTTGCTCCAACGTATCCCTTACGGTTTGGATATTGCCATCGCGGGCTGTATGGGAATAGAGTGCGGACATTTCCCATCGGCCCAAACTATAAGTTGCGGCAATGCCTCTAAAGAAACCGTATTCCATGGAAGAGGTAAATGGCCGCAGTCCCATAGAACTTCTTCTAACAGTGGTGACGGTTTCTGAACCTTTCCCAGGAGAAAAACCTGCCCCAAATACCAAACCCTGTCCAAACTGGGCCTGGTAGTCGCCGAGGGTAATGGTTTTCCACCTTCCCTTGTTGTACAGGGTGACGTGATAAGAAAGGAAGTTAAAGCCATACCTTCTGCTGGAAGGTTCCCATATGAATTGCTCGCCTGCATCTTTGTCTAAAGTGACACCTAAACTAAAATCCTGATGATGTTGGATGCGGAAGCGGGCATAGAGATTATGAGGATCACCAAGGTACCGGCTGCTAAGCGAACCGTCATTAAGGGTGTCCGCTGGGGTGAAGCCTTTTCTTTCTTCCCAGATCCTGCTTTGTCTAAGCAGCAGGTAAGCATTTTTTTCGGTACCGATCCGCTGATAGAAGGGACGGTTAACTTTCTTCTCGCCATCTTCTACGATGACGAAAGGCAGCAGCCTATAGATGGTTTCCAGATCCCATTCAGGCACTGCCTGAAGCTCATAAAGGCTTAATAAATCGCCGTACCGGCTGCGGTAGTCGATAAGGGCATTTACCTGAAGAGGATTGAGGATATACAGCGATTGCAGTTCCTCGGCAGATGCCCGGTTGAGGTTTAGGGGACTGAGATAGAGCTGCAACAAATTCTCATACAGTTCCTCATAATTCAATTCCTCATCCTGAAGAGCAAACAGTTCCTCAACAAAGTTTTCAATATCTATATCCCTCGGTGGTACTTGTTGGGAAAAAGCCGCAAAGGGGAAGGTCACCAAGAGCCACAAGGATATGCTGTTTGCCTTTTTCATTTGCCATCGAACTGGTAGTTAAAAGAGAAATGGTGGGTGTAACCAAGTCGGTAATTCTGGCTCAATGCATAGTCTATATGGAAGCGGCTGGGCTTAAAGCCCAAGCCAAAAAAGATATTGTTGGGCTGCGTGTGAATGCCAGATCGAGCCCATAGCTTTTCGAGTAGATTGTATTCAAGCCCCATTTTAAACTGAGGAGGAAGGATGATTTCCTTTTCCGCCTCCACGTTGATCATGAGTATGCTTAAAGGGCGATAGGAGAGACCCGCCTTTATAACTGTGGGGAGATAGTCAGCTCCCGCTTTGCTGAATTTTGATCGTGTAAAATTGTACACATGGGCGCCAAAGTAGAGGTTGGGCCCCAGGCTTGCGACTCCCCCAAACTCAAGGATAGGAGTGCCGCTTCTGCCAAAGCCTTCAATATTGGTTTGGAAATAGTTGACTTTGATGCCAAAGCTGCCTATACCGAATTGATTGGAAAAACCGACGCCGATGTTTTGTTGATTAAATAACCTCCCTCCATAATTGGAAATACCCACGCCCATGACTCCCCAGGTATTTTTTAAGACAGCTCCTGCAGCTAATGTGGTTAACTCTTGGATCCCGAGCCTATGGTCATAGCTAAACACGGCTTGAGAAGCCTGTGTGTTGGCCAGAGCTCCAATGTTATTGAAGATACTCCAGCTGTCTGCAAGCGTTACATGTGCATTGGCCATTCCCATACTTCTCGCTCCCTTAGGGTAAGTTTCCATCCCCGATTGAGCGGTAAGAGATAATGGCAATAACAGCATAAATATCAGTGGCAATCGGCCATTCATACTGCAAAAAGTTAAAGTATTAAAAAAATATTTTACCCTATGAACATAAAGTAAAATAACTAAAAATCCAATGATTTAACTGGATTTCTAAAGTGGAGCCCTAACGTTGATGAAAAAGTTGCCTTGTCCTAAGTTGTTGATGGAATACTCAAAGCGGAAGACTTGGTCATAGAAGGTGACCAAATCCAGACCCAAGCCATAGCCATACAGGTAGGTATTGGTCAGTTGGGCATTTTCCGGAATTCGGTTTCTGTCATTGACGTAGCCGTGGTCAAAATTGGCGCTTAGATAGGCCCGTATAGGAAAATGGGAAAACTCTTCAATAGGCATCATGGGAGAAATGTCGTAGGCAATGTTTAGGAGCTCATAGCGGAAGCTGTTTTTGTGCACCACTGCCTGTTGTCCTTCAATTACATTGACTTCATATCCCCTGATAAAATTAGGATTATAACCAATACCGCGCACAAGTGTATAGGGCTGGGAGGCACTTAGGTAGGAGGAAGCCGAAAGGCCGGAGACAAAGTGAAATTTGTTTTTCAGAGGGAAATACTTGTTTGCCAGAATGAACACCTCAGTTTCATTTACATCATCATGGGCAAAGAGGCCGTAGCGGGTAATGCCAGCATTGAGCAGTTCGCCGTCAGTAGCATAGGCGACATTGTTTCTTCGGTCATGTCGGTAGCTATATTCTGTATAGAAGTAGCGCATCCTGTTCTCTCCATGGCCAAAGTAATGTGGATTTTGCCTAAGAACATCTTCATGTACGCTGGTATTGCTAAAGCCCAATGTGAGATAATGGGTATTGTAAAAGCTTCCCCGATAGGTATAGGTCAAGCTGGTGTTGAGGCTCTTCCTTAACACGTCCTCGGCATCGTTGGCATAAAATAGCTGCTTATTGTTGACCGATCGGATGGCGATGTTACGGTTGGTAAAAATGCTGAAACGGGCGGAGAGGCCATGAAGTTGGTCCTTATCAATATAAGGCTTGATGTAAGTCAGGTCCAAAGCCTGGGTAAAGCCTAATTGTCCAGCAACCCGGAGTTTTTCATTTCTACCTGCCACATTGTTATGGCTTAATTTCAGACCGTAATTAACCCTAGAAAAATCCCTGCCTTGGTTGATCCACCATTCCGAAAAGTTCCGGTCAGCCAGGCTAAAAATTATGCTGGGGATTACATACCACCGTTCTTTGACGGAGACGAGTATCTCGACTTGGTCTTCTCCCATAAACAAAGGAGTGACATTGACGGAAGTAAATAGCTGTAGGTTGTATATCTTTATTTGGTCGCCGCTGACCAATTCATTAAACTGATCCCAGGTATAGGTAGCACCTTCGGAAAGGTCCATTTCCCTTAGGATGACGTTTCTTCTCGTCTTTTCGTTGCCCACGACAAAGATTTGATTGACCGTCACCGTTTCGGAAACAACCATACCCTCGTCAGATTGCTGTGCCCATACCAACTGGCTATAGGTGTTGATCAGTAAAAAGCAGAAGATAAAATATATCGGTGCTGGAATGAACTTCAAAATCATCCGGTTGTTTATTTCTGTATTGCTAGCTATTTTTCCTTCTACTTCCAAACGATGAATTTGAAATCAATAATAAGAAAAGTGGCTATTTTTCCGGTGTTGGTGTACCAATACCTGATTTCGCCGATTCTGCCAAGATCCTGCCGCTATACGCCCACTTGCAGCCAATATATGAAAGAAGCTGTGTTAAAACACGGGGTGATCAAAGGAGGCTGGATGGGGTTGAAGCGGATTGGCCGGTGCCATCCTTGGGGGGGACAGGGCTATGACCCCGTCCCCTGAATATTTTTGGGCTTAAATCCGCTTTTTAGGGCATAAATCACCAAGGCCACACCAGCGATCACCAATGGGATGCTCAGCGTTTGCCCCATGTTTAATGTCATGCCTTCCTCGAAATCCACCTGATTTTCCTTGAGGTACTCCCATCCAAAGCGCATTCCAAATACGGTTATTAGAAATATTCCTAAAAACAAACCATCAGGAATACGTTCTTTGTACTTAAACCAGCCAGCGAGCAGGCAAAGGAATATGATAAAATAGGAAATAGCCTCATAGATTTGCGTGGGGTATTTGGCTATACCGAAAGTCTTGACGGTGATGAGGTAATGATCGCCCTTATCGCGGAGGGTATAGTCCAATGCTGTGCTTGGATCCTCGGCCAGATATTCCTTCGAACTTCTAAATTGTGTCAGAACGTATTTTACATCACGTTCTATGGCATTTCGCAGGTCCTGTTCTTCATACCCACCCTTGGTCACGGCGATGTCAAAATTGACAGGGACAATCCCCTTGCCGACCAATTCATTGCCTCTGTCCTTCGGTTTATAAGCATCCACCTCTTCTATCGGTAATTTCAGTGTTTCGAGAATTTCCTCTGTATCCCGGGCAAAAACAAATCCGCTGTCGGTGCCTGTAGGTTTGCCGCCGATTTCAGAGTTCATCAGGTTACCTATCCGGATCATGGCCCCAGTCATGGCCACCACGATAACGATGCGATCCACTACCCACAAATAGCTTTGGGTGGGGACTTTGCGTGCATAAAGCCACAGCGCGAATAAAATTCCGATAGCCGCGCCATGGCTAGCCAACCCACCTTCCCATACTTTCAAAATATCGATGGGGTTGCTGAGGTATTTTTCAGGTTCATAAAAAAGCACATGTCCTAGGCGGGCTCCCAAAATGGTGGCGACGACCATATAGATGGTAAGACGATCCACAAGACGCTCATCATGCCCTTCTTTTCTGTAGATATAGATCATCACTTGCTGAGAGATGATAAAGCCTAAGGCAAAAAATAAACTGTACCACCTTAATCTTTCAAAACCTGGAAAAACTGCCGGATTGGGACTCCAGACAACATAGTCTAAAATACTGTTGATCATATGTATCGCTTTTTTTTGCTAAGATAAAGCTATTAAAATTCCATCGACCCAAAAAGCTTGATTTTTAATCAGTGGGATCGATATAAAGAAATTATAAGAGATAGCCGAGATATAGGAGTGACGTTTGGTTTAAATGGCAAGCTTTAACTTTTCGCAGGCATTTTTGGCGGCTTCTTGTTCTGCTTTCTTTTTGGTCGCGCCTCTGCCTTCCGCATACACTTCACCGTCTATATTGAGTTCCACCACAAACTCCTTGAACCTTTGGTTTTTAGAGACGGACTTCAACACAAAGTCTATCTCCCGATTGTCTTTTTGTGACCACTCGATGACTTTGCTCTTAAAGTTGATAGTCGTGTTGATAATATCATCTAAGTCGAAATGCGGTAAGATGATCCTGTTGTATACAAACTTTCTGCAAAAGTTATACCCCCAGTCCAAGTATACCGCTCCTACCAAGGCTTCAAGGGTGTCGCCGTAGATGGATTTATGGCTTTGCAGGCCTTTGCTGGAGAGGTCAGATTCCACAATTTTGGCTAAGCCGATTTTTTGCCCTACCTGGTTGAGCGATTCTCTGTTTACGATTCGGGAACGGGTTTCTGTTAGAAAGCCTTCGTCTCGGTAGGGATATTTCAGGAACAGATACTCGGCTACAATAGCGCCCAGTACGGCATCGCCCAAAAATTCCAGTCTTTCGTTGGACATTTTGATACCGCTCTTATTTTCCTCTGCTGCTGAGGAATGTTTGAAAGCCAGCTTGTAAAGGGATATGTTTAAAGGCTTGCTACCCACTATCAGGCTGATAGAGGCGGCAAGCCTTTTGTCTTTTTTACTATAGAGAAGCTTATGAAGCCCGAGTAAACGTAAAACTCTCAATTTACTCTTTTATTTTTTTGAAAATGATAGAACAGTTATGCCCCCCAAATCCAAAAGTATTACTTAAAGCTGCCCTGATTTCTCTCTTTTGGGCTTTGTTGAAAGTCAAATTTAATCTGCTGTCAAATCCCTCATCATCAGTGAAGTGATTGATGGTAGGGGGCACGGTATTATGAACAATAGCCAGTATGGTAGCTATGGCTTCTATCGCTCCTGCAGCGCCTAACAAGTGCCCGGTCATGGACTTTGTACTGCTGATGTTGAGTTGGTAAGCATGCTCTCCAAATATCTTCTGGATTGCCTTGATTTCACTTACGTCCCCCAAAGGGGTGGAAGTTCCATGTACGTTAATATAATCAATGTCTTCTGGAGCCATGGTGGCATCTTCCAGAGCAAGTTTCATCACGTTGCTTGCTCCTCTTCCTTCTGGGTGGGGAGCGGTAAGGTGGTGTGCATCGGCTGTCATGCCGCCGCCGACCATTTCAGCATATATTTTGGCACCACGTGCCATGGCGTGGTCGTATTCTTCTAAGATTATAGCTCCGGCACCTTCGCCCAACACGAAGCCATCACGATCCTTATCAAAAGGTCTGGAGGCGGTTTCAGGGGAGTCGTTACGTTGTGACAGGGCTTTCATGGCGTTGAAACCGCCGATTCCTGCCTCAGTGACGGCTGCTTCTGATCCTCCGGTAATAAATATATTCGCTTTTCCTAAACGGATATAGTTAAAAGCATCAATAAGCGCATTTGTTGCGGAGGCGCAAGCTGACACAGTAGCAAAGTTTGGCCCTTGGAATCCATATTTCATGGAAATAAAGCCAGCAGCTATATCAGCAATCATTTTGGGGATAAAAAAGGGGTTGAACCGCGGGGTTCCGTCCCCTAAAGCAAAATCAACCACTTCATCTTGAAAGGTTTTCAGACCGCCGATTCCCGATCCCCAGACCACACCGGCTCTGGCAAGATCGATTTTTTCAGGGTCTATACCTGCGTCCTTCATGGCTTCATCCACAGCAATCAGCGCATACTGCGTATAGGGGTCCATTTTCTTGGCCTCCTTCCGATCGATATACTCATTGAGATCGATGTTTTTTATTTCGCAGGCAAATTGCGTTTTGAATTGTGATGCATCAAATTTAGTAATAGGTGCAGCACCGCTCACACCAGTAGATAATCCCGCCCAGTATTCCTGGATGTTATTACCAATTGGTGTGAGGGCACCTAAACCTGTTACTACAACTCTTTTTAAATCCATAAAGGAGTTTTGAGTGGTTCTAATTATTTCACGTTAGCTTCAAGATAGCTCACCGCTTGACCTACTGTCCCGATTTGCTCGGCTTGGTCGTCCGGAATTGAAATATTAAATTCTTTTTCGAATTCCATTATAAGTTCTACCGTGTCAAGGGAATCAGCTCCCAAGTCATTGGTAAAGCTTGCCTCAGGCGTAACTTCAGACTCTTCAACGCCCAACTTATCAACGATAATGGCTTTTACTTTTTGTGCAATTTCAGACATTTTGTGATCAGTTTAGTTTAAACACTCCGCAAAGAAATATATTTATAAGCTTAATGCCAAAAAAAAAGAGAAACTAAATTTAAGATATTCGGGGCACACATTGAAGTTGGTATAATATTTTTACCTTTGTTTTTTTAAAATTCTTCCTGATGAAGAAAAGTACGCTTCAGATTGCTCCACAGTACGAATTTGATCTTTTAGGCTTGGTGGCTCCATTGAAGGACTACAAAATGGCGTGGCTGATCAATAGGATAATGGGGATAAATCTGGTGAAAGTAGCTGATCTCAGGATGGAGTTTCTTAAACAGCCCGATCTGCTTATCTCCCAGTACGTGTTGAAAAAGGAGCATGGTTTTATTCAGTTGCTGAGGAACCGATCCTACTCCAATGGAGGATTGGTAGGCTATCTTGTGCCCGAACTTAAATACATGGATTACTTCCTGATATTGCAGGACTATACGCTCGAAACCGATATTAATGTGTATATTGACAATCTTTCCACAAGTAACCTGATACAAAATGTGGTAAAACTGGATATTTCAAAACTTAAATCGAAAGAAAACCTATTAACATATTAAAACTAAACTAAACAATGAGAGTACCTATCTTTAATAAAACAAAGATTTTGGCTACTGTTGGGCCTGCGTGCAATGATGAGTCGACCCTTACAGAATTGGTCATGTCGGGCGTGGATATCTTCAGGCTCAATTTTTCCCATGGCAACCATGACGGGCACGCTGAGGTCATCAGAATCATCCGCAAAATTAACGAAGAACATAATCTCAATATCGGTATACTACAGGATCTTCAAGGCCCCAAGATCAGGGTAGGAGAGATGGAAAACAACGGGGTGATGATCAATCCTGGCGACAGGATCACCATTACCAATGAACCTGTAATAGGCACTGCCTCGCTGGTAAGCACAGTTTATCAAAACCTGCCCCAGGATGTGGTTCAAGGTGATAGGATACTCATTGACGATGGTAACTTGGAATTGGTAGTGGTGGATACAGACGGCAAAAATGTAAACTGCACGGTCATCCATGGAGGTATACTTAAGTCAAGAAAAGGAATAAACCTTCCCAACACCAAAGTAAGTGCCCCCTCATTGACTGAGAAAGACCTGGAAGACCTGGAATTTGGCTTGGAGCATGAAGTAGACTGGATCGCGCTTTCTTTCGTAAGATCTGCTGATGATATCATTGATCTAAGAGAAAGGATCAAGAAGGCAGGCAAGGAATGCCGTATTGTCGCCAAAATAGAGAAGCCTGAGGCTTTGGAAAACATCGACGCCATCATTGAAGCAACGGATGCAGTAATGGTAGCTCGCGGCGATCTGGGAGTGGAAGTGAACATGGAAATGGTTCCTCTATGGCAAAAGAAGATGGTGCAGAAGTGTAAGCTTGCCTGTAAGCCGGTGATTATTGCGACCCAAATGATGGAAAGCATGATCCACAACCCTCGCCCAACCCGTGCAGAAGCCAATGATGTAGCCAACGCAGTATTGGACGGCGCCGATGCCGTGATGCTCTCTGCTGAAACGGCTTCAGGTAAATTTCCCGTAGCTGCCGTAAAAGCGATGAACAGCGTGATTGATTACATTGAGCAGAACGCTGAGGTCTATCACAACCTTTACAAAATTCCAGAGGATGACGAAAACTTCTTAAGCAACAACTTGTTGCTGATGGCTTCCAGGTTGTCCAGAAATGTCAGAGCTAAAGCTATCGTTGGCATCACCACCTCCGGATTCACGGCATTTCGGGTTTCTTCTCATCGTCCCCTGGCCAATATCTTTATCTTCACCAGAAACAAAGCCTTGATCACACAGCTTAGTCTGGTATGGGGAGTGAGGGCCTACCTGTATGACAACTCTGTGTCTACAGATGACACCTTTATGGATATTCAAAACAGGCTGAAGGAGGATAGGTTTGTAGTAGAAGGTGATATTATTATCAATACTGCCAGCATGCCTTTAAAAGCAAAAGGCAAAACTAATATGTTAAAGATACATGTAGTGGAATAATGTGCCTTATCAAGTATGTAGTATTGGGGTGACCTACACCTCTTTACTGCATACTACATAGATAGGGGTTTTTTAAAGATCCTGTCCAATCAGTTGCTGTCGGCCTCCTGCCATACTTGTTGTAACTTTTCCTCAGTCAATGGTTTTTGCAAAATATGTTTTACTCCCAACTCATTGATTTGTTTTTGATCTTTATGGTGGGTAGAGGTAGATAATACCACAATATTGGTTTTTTCGCTGCCAGAAAAATTCTTTTGCTTGAATAAGTGCAGGAAGTCAATACCGCTCATTACCGGCATATTGATATCCAGTAGAATGAGTTCCGGGCATTGATTCCCGCGGCTGCTATGCTCTTCTAGCATTTGAAGGGCCTGAATGCCATTTAGTGCTATTTTGACATCGTCTGAAGCTTGCATTTTAAGGAGCAATCTTTCGGTCAAAAAGTTGGAGATAGGGTCATCATCTATAAGTAGGATCGAATCTATTTTTTTCATAGCAAGAAGCAGATAGTAATTATATTATAAGGGGTGATTGCCAATAATTATGCCCGATTATCAGGTGAAGGGGTGTCCCAAAGTTTATCAAGTGGACGGTGACCGCGGTAAGTAAAGACTAAGTCGGGCATTTGCGAGTATAATAGAAAAAGCGGACCATTCTTTATCTAAACGCGCTTCTTTTTTCGGTGACGATGTTTGTTAAAATAAAAATTAAAAAATTTAATCGTGTGGTGTTGTGGTGAAAAATCCCCAAAAGCAACGGAAGCCCGTCAGCGCTGGGAGATCAGCCTTCCCAAATTCCTTTGGGAACAACTTCTAGCAAATGGCCAAAAGGATCGTCAAAATAAAAACTCTTTAACCCTCCTTTCCATTCCTGTTCGTGCCGGATATTGATGCCCTTTTGAAGCAATTGTTCCTTGGTCTTGCTGTAATCTTCCTTCGTCACCTCAAAGGCGATATGCTGCTTCCCCGTAGCAAAATGAGGAGGAAGGGTGGCTTCAGCTTTCGTTGCTTCCGGTATAAAACATAATAGAACGGCAGTCCCGCAGCGGAAAAAGATATGCCGGCCTTCCACTTTTGCTATTACAGGAAAGCCTAAGGTGTTGCCATAGAAATGTTCCGCCTTGTCCAAGTCGGAAATATACAGGCAGGTTTCCTTGATTTGTGTGACCTTCATGTATTCGCTAGCAGTGCTTATACTACCTTTAAAAGAAATTACTTTATATGTTGTGTTTAAGTTATAATCCGATACTTCCACAGGATTAACAATTCGTTGAATATTTGGCCGCGACTAAATGCCGTCTTCCAAATAAAAGGATTTCAAGATGTATTGCATTTGGGCATATTCTATTAAAAATGCATCATGCCCATAGATAGAACTTATTTCTCTATACGTTCCAAAGGGTACATGCTTGCTGATAAATTGGGACTCAGCAGGTGTAAACAACACATCGGTATCTACTCCAATGGCCAACACTTTTGCTTTGATTTCAGCAAGTGCTGTTTCGACACCGCCACGGCCCCTTCCGAGGTTATGGCTGTCCATGGCTTTCGACAGCACCCAGTAGGAGAAGGCATTAAAACGGTTAGCCAGTTTTAGACCCTGGTAGCGCAGGTAAGAGCTTATTTTGAAATTGTCTCTTTGCTCTCCTGAGTCGTTTTGGTTCTGGAGGAAGGTTTCAGGATGACGGTAACTCAACATGCCAATGGCCCTAGCGGCTTCTAAACCTTTTTTGCCTGCGTCTGGGTGATGCTGACCCCAGGTACAATCGGTTTCTATGGCCATTCTTTGGGTTTCGTTGAAGCCTATGATCCATGGTGATGCTTTGGCATTGGAGGCCAGTATGATGGCATGTTTTAATCTAGCGCCGAGGCTATAAGCCCACTCCAGTGCAACCTGTCCGCCCAAGGAGCCCCCGATCACGGTGTCAATTTTTTCTATCCCCAAATGTTTTCGTAGGCTTTCCAAACCCTTTGCCATGTCCCTTGTGGTAAGATTTGGAAAGTCGTAGTAATAGGGTTTTCCTGTTTTGGGGTTGTCACTCAGGGGTTGCGTGGAGCCATAACAGGAACCCAAGAGGTTAGCGCAAACAATGAAGTGTTTGGTAGGATCGTAAAATTTATCATCTCCCACCAAGCCGTTCCACCACTCATGCACATTGGCGTCACCGGTCAGGGCATGTAATACCCAGATTACATTGTCCTTTTGGGGAGTAAGCTGGCCTTGGGTCGTGTAACTGATTTGGAATCCGGGAAGAGTCTCCCCGGATTCCAATAGTAGTTCCTCTTCACTGTTGAATACTTCTTGGGTCATATCAACTATAAGATATTGGGACTGCAAGTTCATGTTGTTATTTTAATTGCTCAAACGCGGCTGTCAAATCAGCCTTGATATCATCGACATGTTCTATTCCGAGAGATAATCGAAGTTGAGCTGGATATACCCCAGCGGCCAACTGCTCCTCTTCGGTGAGCTGCTGATGGGTGGTTGCGGAAGGTTGGATGATTAGGGTTTTGCAATCGCCCACATTCGCCAAATGAGAGATAAGCTTCAGGTTGTTGATAAACTGAGTTGCAGCTTCTTTATCACCTTCCAGTTCAAAACTCAACACACCGCCAAAACCGTTCTTCAAGTATTTCTTCGCCAAATTGTGGTAAGGGCTGCTTTCCAAACCTGGATAGCTGACTTTTTTCACCTGCGGATGGGCTGCCAGCCACTTGGCAACTTCCAAGGCGTTATCCACAGTTCTTTGTACCCTCAATGAAAGGGTTTCCAAACCTTGCGTCAACAAGAAAGCGTTGAAAGGGCTTAACGCGGGCCCCAAATCGCGCAGTCCTTCCACTCGGGCTCTTAAGGCAAAGGCAATATTTGGAAGACCGAGTGGATTCTTATCACCAAAGGTCTCCCAGAAATTCAGCCCATGGTAGCCTTCTGATGGTTCAGAAAACTGCGGGAATTTGCCGTTACCCCAGTTATAATTGCCGGCGTCTACAATTACACCGCCTATCGATGTGCCGTGTCCACCGATCCATTTGGTAGCAGACTGTACGACAATATTTGCGCCGTGATCTATCGGCCGGCAAAGGAATCCTCCAGCCCCAAAAGTGTTGTCCACAATAAGCGGAAGATCATGCTTTTTGGCTACTGCCGCGATGGCTTCAAAATCCGGAATATTAAACTCAGGGTTGCCGATTGTCTCTACGTATAAGGCTTTTGTCTTCTCATCAATAAGTGCTTCAAAGTCTTCTGCTTTATCACTTTTGGCAAACTTTGCCTGAATGCCGATGCGCTTAAAAGCAACCTTAAATTGGTTGTAGGTGCCGCCATACAAAAAGGGCGAAGTTACAAAATTTTCGCCGGCGGTAAGGATGTTGGTGATGGCTAAAAACTGCGCCGCCTGGCCGGATGAGGTGGCCAAAGCCGCTACACCACCTTCTAGGGCTGCCATTCTCTTTTCAAAAACATCAGTAGTGGGGTTCATGATTCGGGTATAAATATTTCCGAATTCCTTTAGCCCGAAGAGATTAGCTCCATGTTCAGCGGAATTGAAGACATAGGAAGTGGTTTGATAAATGGGCAATGCCCGCGAATTGGTAGCAGGATCAGGTTCCTGCCCGGCATGAACCTGTAGCGTTTCGAATTTGTACTGAGACATAGTTATTTTTTTATTTTGAGTGTTGAAAATTGGATTAAAAGAAGGCCCAAAGATCCTGTCAATACATGCCAGTATAGCAGCTGGTCATAGAAGCACAGCCCAAATGTAATTTCGTACAGAAACGGGGATAATGGATAAGTGGGTGTAGCGTCTTAGAAGCAATCATCTTTTTAGAATTTATATACCCAAATGGGAAAATCCATTTGGCAGGAATTGGCACCTTGGATTCTCCAGGTTGCCAGAGGGTCTTAAAGCCTGTCTCTCGCCTCTTCTGTATAAATCCTGTTACCATTAAAAAGTAAAGGATTGTACAAATTAAGTCAGCAAAATCTAAAGATGCAATATATAACCGTTTATTTTTATCTACAACCCAGCTTATGGAAGCTTCCCTCCGATGATCACATTATATAATATACTCAAACTAAAATGTGTTAACTTTGGAGGGGTTTATGAGTTGGCATTAAGGGCATACTTCCCGTGATTGCACAGGCTTTTATGATTAGAAGTGCCTCATTCCACATTCTGTATTACATTTAAACATCATCTATGCGAAAATTCCTCAAATTTATTCCCTGCTGGGTTATATTCTTATGGTCTGCAGGCACATTTGCCGCTGGCTTGCAGTCGGTTGTTTCCGAGCCTGACAGCATTTTCCCACCCAAGGACTGGATCAACTTGGACCCTCAGGCCGACGGTGTAATGGGCACAAGCAGTGACCGGGCTTACCAACTTCTATTAAAGGATAAAACGCCGAAGAAGACCGTAGTGGTGGCGGTGATCGATTCTGGGGTAGACATTGAACATGAGGATCTACAGGGAAAGGTCTGGACCAACACCAAAGAAATCGCCGGTAACGGCAAAGACGATGACGGCAATGGCTACATAGATGATATTCATGGATGGAATTTTATCGGCGGTAGTGATGGTGCCAATGTTGACACAGACTCTTATGAGCTTACCCGCGAATATGTCCGGCTGAAGGATAAATACGAAAACGCCGATCCTGCACGTATCAAAAAAAGAGACCGGGATGAGTTTGCTTATTGGCAAAAGATAGAGAAGGATTTCGAAAGCAAGCGGGAAGAGGCGGTGATGAATCATCAGTTTACCACCCAGCTCAAGGAGAACCTTCTGGTAATTTCCAATGTCCTAAAGGAGGCTGTTGGAAAGGAAGATATTACGCCTCAAGATTTACAAGCTATTGATGATGAGGATCCAAGGATTGCCCAAGCAGCTACCATGGTGGCTCAGCTCTTTGCAAATATTGGGGGAGAAGACACCTCTCTTAATGCTGTGCTGGAAGAACTTGACAGGGCGGTAGAGCATTACGAAAATCAAGCAGAATATGCTTTTAATCCGGACTTTGATCCACGAGATATTGTTGGGGACAATCCTAATAACTACAAGGAAAGAAGGTATGGCAACAATGACGTAACCGGATCGGATGCATCACATGGCACACACGTGGCGGGTATTATCGCGGCTAACCGTAACAATGCCCTTGGTATGAGAGGGATTGCTGAGCATGTGCTGATCATGTCTGTACGTGCCGTGCCTAATGGAGATGAAAGAGATAAAGACGTTGCTAACGCCATCTACTATGCAGTTGACAACGGTGCCGATATCATCAATATGAGTTTCGGAAAGTCCTACAGCCCTGGCAAAAAGCATGTTGACAAAGCAGTAGACTATGCCCGAAAAAAAGGGGTACTCTTGATCCATGCAGCCGGCAACAGTGGAGAGGAGCTAACCCGAGACAATAACTACCCCAACAGGTGGATCGGCAAGAAAGGCAAGCCAGCTCCCCATTGGATCGGTGTTGGAGCAAGCGCTTGGGAAAAAGGTGAAAACCTTGCAGGTAGTTTTTCCAACTATAGCAAGGAATCGGTTGATTTCTTTGCCCCAGGCGTGGATGTGTATTCCACCCTACCTGGCAATGCGTATGATGAAAACAGTGGTACCAGTATGGCAGCACCCGCTGCAACAGGCGTTGCCGCCCTGCTGTTGGCTTATTATCCCGATTTGAAACCGGCAGATGTCATAGAGATTTTGCGGAATTCTGTGTATGATCTTAGTGGGGAATTGGTTACCAAGCCTGGTGAGGATGAACAGGTTCCTTTCGGGACCTTAAGTGTGACAGGCGGCTTGGTAAATGCCTATAAAGCCGTTCAGTTGGCTGAGCAAATGCAATAACATGAACGTGGCAGGGATAAAATTTTATTCCTGCCATATTTCTTTGCGATATTTGCTCAGCAAATGCTGACGAACAGGATGCAAAGCCTTACAAGAGCTAAAACTTTTTATCTTCGCGCCCAAAATAGCCTTGCGTTATCAATCTTTTCAATCCAATGATTATCTCTCTAAGTCGGGAGTGGCCAAATAGGCCCGCCAATAGGGAGGCAAGTTAAACAAAACCTATGAAGCACTATTTATTGTTGATGGTTCTGTTGCTGTCGGGTACACTATCCATGGCACAGACGCAGCCCCAGTGGGCGAGGTATCCTTCCCTTTCTCCGGATGGGAAAACCATAGTTTTTACTTACAAGGGTGACCTGTATAGTGTTCCTTCTTCCGGAGGGAAAGCTGAGCAGTTAACCTTCCATGAGGCGCATGATTTCATGCCGGTATGGAGCAGGGATAGCAAGAAGATTGCTTTTGCATCGGATCGCTATGGCAATTTTGATGTATTTGTCATGGACGCCGAAGGTGGAGAGGCTACCCGGCTGACTTATCATTCCAATGACGAATTTCCCTACACTTTTTCTGCAGACAATGCGGCTGTATTGTTTGGAGGGGTGAGGCAGGATTTGGTCAGCCATAGACAATATCCCACATCCTACCAGCCTGAGCTTTACCGCGTTCCCGCCACTGGGGGCAGGGTCGATATGGTTATGACTGTACCTGCGGAATACGTGCAGCTGAGCAAAGACGGAAGCAAGCTGGTATATCATGATAAAAAAGGCGGTGAAAACGAATGGAGGAAGCACCATACCTCTTCCGTTGCAAGGGATCTGTGGCTATATGACGTGGCGAAGGATAGCCATCAAAAGCTGACATCTTTTTATGGTGAAAACAGAAATCCGGTTTTTGCGAACAATGATCAGGATCTGTTTTATCTCAGCGAAGCAAGTGGTTCCTTTAACGTGCATAAGCTATCCCTTGATAAGCCGGAACAAAACCAGCAAATTACCAAGTTTGACAGGCATCCTGTGAGGTTCTTGTCTGCTTCAGAAGCAGGTTTGTTGTGCTTTAGCTATGACGGGGAGCTGTACACCTTAAAGGAAGGCGAAGCACCGAAGAAAGTGGACATTACGCTACGTACCCAGACCATCAAAAACAAAGACCAGTATATCTCCATCAATGGGGGAGTGAGAGAAATGTCCATTTCACCCGATGGCAAGGAAGTAGCCTTTATTTCCAGAGGCGAGGTTTTTGTAGCTTCTGTGGACGGATCTACTACCAAGCGGATTACTACATCTCCTGAGCAGGAACAATTCCTAAGCTTTGCACCTGATGGCAAATCCTTAATCTATGCTGCTGAAAGAAACGGGAAGTGGGTTATTCTACAAAGCAAAAAAGTAAGGGATGACGAGCCGTTTTTCTTTGCATCTACCTTAATTGAGGAAACTGCCCTTTTGGATAATGAGCACGACAACTACCTTCCCAAGTTATCTCCTGACGGTAAGAAGCTGGCGTACGTGGAAGATAGAAGGACCTTGAAAGTGATGGACATGGCCTCTAAGGAGACTGTCACGCTGTTGACGCCCAAGGAGCTGTTTCATATGAGAGATGGGGACCAATATTTCAACTGGAGCCCTGATAGCCAATGGTTGTTGGCCTCCTATCGCCCTACTATGGTTAATAGTGAAGTTGTGTTGCTGGCGGCTGATGGCAAAAGGGGAATGATCAATCTGACCCAAAGCGGTTATGGAGACTATAATCCCCAGTGGGTTAACGGTGGCAAGCAAATGCTGTGGTTTAGCAATAGGGATGGCCTAAAAGGGATGGCAGCCAGTGGTTCTACCCAATACGATGTGTATACCTTGTTTTTCACGCAAAAGGATTGGGATAAGTTTAACCTGAACAAAGACGACCATGCTTTGCTTGAAGAAATAGAGAAAAAGGCTAAAGATGCTAAGAAGGACGAGAAGGAGGATAAAGACAAGAAGGACGATAAGAAGGTAGAAAAAGTGGAGATTGACTGGGAAGGCCTGCGGGACCGCAAAGCCAAATTGACCATCCATTCTTCAGATCTGGGTGATGCTGTGCTTTCCAAAGATGGGGAAAAACTATATTACCTCGCCCGCTTTGAAAAGAACATGAACCTTTGGAGCACCAATTTGAGAACCAAAGAGACTAAAATGGAGCTTTCGCTCAATGCGGAAAGAGGAAGTTTGGAATGGGACAAGGAGATGAAAAACCTTTTCTTATTGAGTGGAGGAAAGGTCACGAAAATAAATCCAGAAGGTTGGAAGCAGGAAAGCGTAAAGATCAATGGTGAAATGATTTATGATGTAGATGCTGAGCGGGATTATATGTTCGAGCATGTATGGCTAAGAACCCAAGCCATCTTTTATACTCCTGATATGCATGGCGTCGATTGGAAGGCTGTGAAAGGGGAATATGCAAAATATCTTCCTCATATCGGGAATAGCTATGAATTTGCGGAAATGCTTTCCGAAATGATCGGTGAGCTGAATGTATCCCATGCCGGAGCAAGGTATAGCAGAAGCATTCCTGAAGCAGATGCAACGGCCTCCTTAGGTGTGTTTATAGACTACGCTCATCAAGGCAAAGGGGTTAAGATTGCGGAGATTGTTAAAGGGGGACCTTTGGATAAAGCCGATCTTGACATCAAAGCTGGCATGATCATAGAAAAAATAGATGGTCAGGAAATTTCAGCAGATGAAGACTGGGCAAAATTCCTTAACAGAAAAGCAGGGCAATTTACGGCCATTGAGTTGACAGATGCTAAAGGTGGCAACAAAAAGCAGCTGACAGTGAAGCCAATTTCTTTGTCGGAAGAAGCCGGCTTGTTGTATAAGCGTTGGGTACGAAAAAATCAGGAAGAAGTAGACAGCTTGAGTAAAGGGGAGCTAGGGTATGTTCATATCCCCGGAATGAGTGATGGGCCCTTCCGCGACATCTATGAGGAAATGATGGGCAAATACCATGACCGCAAAGGTGTGATTGTAGATACCCGCTTTAATGGTGGGGGTGACTTGGTAGCGGACCTGGCCATGTTCTTCACCGGCGAAAGATTCCTGACCTATGCGACTGAAGATCGCGAAGTGGGATATGAGCCTACCTTCCGTTGGACTAAACCCACCTTGGCCATGTTTAACGAAGCCAATTACAGTGACGGACATTGCTTTGCATGCGGCTACACCGATCTCAATATCGGTACTACTGTAGGTATGCCGGTGCCAGGCACCTGTAGCTTTGCAGGCTGGGAAATGCTGCCTGACGGAACGCGATGGGGTGCTGTACCTGTCAGTGTGAAAAACAAGGCAGGGGAATGGTTAGAAAACAATGAAACCCGACCCGATATCGAAGTCAAAAACATGCCTGGCATTATTGATAAAGGCAGAGACCAACAGTTGGAGCGAGCCATCGAAGAATTGCTGAAGCAAGTTAAATAGAATTAATAAAACGAAACGAGCCGGTACATCCGGCTCGTTTTTTATGCTTCATAGGCCATTTTGGCAAACTTGTTTCTATACTCAACGGGTGTGAGCCCTGTAATTTTTTTGAAAATATCCCTAAAGGCTTTGGTATCGGTATAACCTACATCAAACATGATTTCGGAGACATTTTTTCGCGAAGCTTCAAAAGCCAACTTGGCGGCTTCAATTCTTACCCGCTGAATATATTCAATCGGGGTGTTGTTTGTGGCATCTTTGAATCTTCTTTCGAAGGTTCTTCGACCAGTGTTAATGAGATTGGCCAAAGTCTCGATGCTGATTTTGTCGTCATAATGCTGCTCAATATAATCCTGTACTTTTTGAATGTCCGCATCATGATGGTTACGTTGCCCACGGAAGATGGCAAACTGCGCCTGACTGTCCCGGTTGATGTCCAATGCAAAGTATTTTGAAATCATCACAGCTGTTTCCCTGTCCGAGAATTTCTCAATGAGGTAGAGGATCAGGTTCCATAAGCTGTTGGCCCCGCCACTGCTATAGATATTGTCATGCTCTGTTATGATTGCCCCGTCTTCCACATCCACATTGGGATATCTATTTTTGAATTCTTGAACATGCGCCCAATGGGTAGAGCATTTCTTTCCCTCCAAAAGCCCGGTTTCTGCCAATAGAAAAGCTCCAATACACAAGCTGGCCAAGCTCGATCCCTTGCTATATAATTTTCTGAAATAGGGGATGGCCTCGGCATTGGCCTCAATACCTTTAAGGGTATCCCCAAAAGTCGGCGGGATGACCAGTAGATCGGTGGTGGATACTTCTTTGATCAGACGGTGGGTTTTAACCGTATATTCCCCGTTGTTGGCAGGTACATAGGCATGTAAGCCAATATACTCTACATCAAAAGCGGGTTTTTTTCCAAAAGCAGTCAAAAATTCATTGGCGGTATTGAAGGCTCGGTAGGGAGGAGTAACTGCTTCAATCACACCGTGTTCCGGTACGAAGACTGATATTTTCATAACAAGGAAGAAAATTTACTTAAAGGTAAAATTCTTTTTGTCATAATGCACCCCTACAGTTGACGTATTTAGCATTGAATTCATTTTTTTCGCTTTTGTAACTTTGAAACAAATAAATAACCAACCAAACAGTCATTGTCATGAAAAAGAACAGAATAATGTATTGGGTGGCTACCGTCATCATCATCCTTTGGGAAGGCGTAATGCCACTCACCAGCTTGCTTATTTCTACGGAATATGCAACAATGGGTACGCGGCCCTTGGGCTATCCCGACTACTTTGCCTATGCCTTGATTATCTGTAAGGCACTGGGTGTATTGGCAATCTCTATTCCCTCCGTACCGCCAAAGTTAAAAGAATGGGCGTATGCAGGTTTGACCTATAATTTGATCTTTGCATGTCTCAGCCATGCTTGCGTAGACAAGAACGTCGGCTATATAATAATGCCCTTGGTGTTCTTAGGCATTCTTGCGGTTTCTTACTTCAACAATCCCCAATTGCGAAAAGGATATTGAATAGGACACCATTGCGCATCCCGCGACGCTGAACATTTCAATTTTCTATACATCTTAACCATAAATGACATTCGTTATGAAAGGTAACTCCGTTTCTCTACATCGTATTGTCAAAGCAAAGCCCGAAAAGGTCTTTAGGGCATTTGCCGATCCCATAGCCTATGCAAACTGGCTTCCGCCATATGGCTTCCTAGCTCAGGTACATCAAATGGATTTTGCACCCGGTGGGAAGTTCAGGATGAGCTTTACCAACTTCAGCACCGGAAGCGAGCAGGCATTTGGAGGCGAGTTTGTGCAGATCAAAACCAATGAGCTGCTTCAATATACCGATTCCTTTGATGATCCAAGTCTACCTGGACAAATGACAACCACCATCCGATTGAGAGAAGTTATCGGCGGTACGTCCTTAGAAATTCAACAAGATGGCATTCCCGAAGCTATTCCGGCGGAAATGTGCAATCTCGGTTGGCAGGAGTCATTGGAAAAACTGCTCAAATTGGTAGAACCCGAAATTCCAGAAGCTTGAGCGAGGTTATGGTGGGTGAGGAAACATACGCGAGTGCTATTTTCCTGACATTTTCGGGAAACTGCAAGAAGGCGCTCACCTTCTATCAATCCTGCTTTGGCGGTAAGTTACAGTTTGATCTATTTGAACAGCAGCTGCCGGGTTTTACCGAAATGCCTGTTATTCGCGGCTCTTTGGTGTCAGAAAAACTGATTATTCATGCCTCGGATCTGGTGCACAACGAGGGGAGAAGGGTGGGCAACAATATTGCCCTCTTTCTCCCTTGTAAAGATGCGGAGGATCGCTTGGCCTTGGTGAATAAGCTCACCCTCAACAGAAGCCTGATTGATCAGGATGATCTTTATTTGCCTTTACTGGAAGTTATTGATGCTTATGAGGTGAGGTGGATGTTGGCTATTTAAAATGTGCAACATAGCAGTAAAACCCTACGGCTGTCTAACTAATCTGGATGGGCCGCGATCAAGGAAGAAAAACACGTCCGATTAACAGTATTTCGCCTGTAGATGCTCAATGGTAGTTTGAATCATCTTTTTAAGCGCATCCAAATTGATATCGGATAGCCTTTTGACATAGATACAACCTTTTCCCATTTTGTATTTGCCTAGCTCTTTTAGCAGTTCATCTTG
This sequence comes from Cyclobacteriaceae bacterium, assembly GCA_035303945.1. Classification (GTDB taxonomy): domain Bacteria; phylum Bacteroidota; class Bacteroidia; order Cytophagales; family Cyclobacteriaceae; genus DATGMS01. Next base: position 15,375 of record DATGQZ010000013.1, on the reverse strand, counting down.
TCCCGGGGCGCCAGAATAAATATAGAGTGAAATGGCCGTTTTTCGCGGAGAAAATCCCACCAATGGCCAATCCCCTTCTTGACGGCTTCTTTCGGATTTGTAATGATACTGCCCGAAGCCAATAATCGATGCTCCCCACATTTTAGGTTCGTAGCCGGTAAAATCCTGTATCAGTTGGAGAAGCTCAAAGCTGTCTCTTTTCTTTTGCTCCGTGTCCGCAAAGGATTGGATAAATTCGGAAACATCTGCATCGGTTTGTTTGGTCTTCAGTTCTGCCATAGTATTGAGTAACTTGGTTGTATGGCCTCAATGGGCTATCAATTACCTAGGGAAGGTAAGGAATAACGGTGAAAAAGCATAATGGGCTAGGCCAAAGGGTATCGACCTTTACTTTTTGTTAGGCATTGAAAGCGTTATCTTTATATCTGTCAGTACTGACATGTTTAGTGTAGCAATAAATAAAGATATCTTTATGAAGAGAAAATTTGTTAATGCAAGGCTATACCGTCATGAAGCTGCGACTGAACTGCTGGTCGAAAACGGAAAAATCACCCATATTGGAACAGGCTTACCGGAGGCTGAAGAGGAGATTGACCTCGGTGGCAAATTGGTGTTGCCTCCCTATGTAGATCCCCATCTTCACCTGGACTATGTCTATACGGGGAGAAATGATGGAGGGCAAATCAAATCGGGAACCCTCTTCGAAGGGATAGCCCGTTGGCATGAAATCAAAAAAAGCCAAACGGTGGAAGATGTAAAGAAGCGTGCATTGGCAGCTATTAGGGAGGAAATGTCCCATGGGGTACAGTTTATCCGAACGCATATAGATGTAACTGACCCTAAGCTTCAAGGAATAAGTGCCATGTTGGAGCTGCGAGAAGAGCTTAACGATAAGATTGACATACAAATCGTTGCTTTTCCTCAAGAAGGCATGTATGCCTACAAAGGAGGGCATGAGCTGGTGGAGGAGGCACTGAAGATGGGCGCGGATTGCGTAGGTGGCATTCCTCATTTTGAATGGGCAAGGGAGATAGGGGAGAAGTCCATCCACCGGATTGTGGAATTGGCCTTACGATACGATAAGATGATCGATGTTCACTGTGACGAAACGGACGACATCATGTCTCGCTTTCTGGAATTGCTCAATGCATTGGTGATGATTGAGGGAATTGGACCGAAGACTGCCGCGAGTCACACCTGTTCTTTTGGCAGTGCGGACAACGCCTATGCTTTTCGGATGATGGGTTTGCTCAAAGCCAGCGGGATCAATTTTATCTCCTGTCCCACAGAAAATGCCTACCTCCAAGGTCGGCAAGATGCTTACCCCAAACGGCGCGGACTCACGCGTGTCAAGGAACTGCTCCAAGAAGGGGTGAATGTATGCTTTGCCCAAGATTCAATCAATGACCCTTGGTACCCCTTGGGCAATGGGAATATGATGAACATTCTAGACAATGGTATTCACTTAACCCAAGTTGCCTCCTATGAGGAATTGGAAACAGCTTTTGATCTGATTACCTACAACGGAGCAAAAGCGCTGATGCTGGAGGAGCAATACGGATTGGAGGAAGGAAAACCCGCCAACTTCATCGTCCTGAATGAGTCCTCGGTTTTTGAAGCCATTCGAAAAAGGGTAGAAGTACTGGCATCTGTCCGAAAGGGCGAGTTCTTGTTCCGTCGCAACGAACCGGAATACGCTATCCCTCTAGGTATCTAGCCTATCATCATACCTAAGCTATTTCACCACGGTTATCAACCGTGGTTTTTTTATTAAAATTGGTCAGGATGCCATTGCCTACTAAGGGTTTTGAAAAATGGTGCTATATATTCCGGTAGGGTAAAGTACTACCGACTATTCCACCAAGGCCTGTCTATAGGATACACCCCATTTAGCGATTTCATCAATAATGGGTTTTAGCGTCTTCCCATGTGCTGTAATCGTATATTTCACCGTCACAGGCTTGGTGTCCATCACCTTGCGGCTGATCAAGTGATTCATCTCCATATCCTGAAGTTCCTTAGATAGCATCTTGGTGCCGATGCCGTCTATTTCCCGCAAAAGATCCATAAATCCCATTTCCTCTCCTTCGATTAAGGTTCCGAGGATATGGAACTTCCATTTCCCACTCAATATACCCATCGTGTCATGGATGGCCTGTATGCGGACTTGACAGCTTTTGCTGGTATTGACAACCGCTTTTTTTCTCATTTCTTTTCTCAAATTTTTTAGTCCTAATATAAAAAATCCACGGTTAGTATCCAATAGGAAACTAGTTTCCAAAAGGAAACCCATACCTATAGTATAGTTCTTATGGGGTACATTTGTAAAAGAAGCTGAGTGTAGACAATGATATATTGAAAAAGTGAAATCCATGACTGTTGCCCTTCATCAGTTTCAGCAGCAGTCTATTAACCATTATTAGCTATGAGTAAAGACACCTTAGTAAACAATCCGTTGTTGTGTGATCCTGTGACAGGCACCTGTGAAATGCCTGAAGGCAATTCAGCCGCTAAAGGAGTAGCCGAAAAGGCAGGCGATCAGCCACTGCGTATGATATACTTCACCGATCCTATTTGTTCCTCCTGTTGGGGAATTGAGCCACAACTCCGCAAACTCAAACTGGAATACGGAGACAGTCTTCAAATGGAATACCGCATGGGCGGGCTACTACCGGACTGGAACTATAACGCTGGTGGCATCAGTGGACCAAAAGATGTGGCGGTTCATTGGGATGAGGTGAGTGTCCACTATGATATGCCCATTGATGGGGACGTTTGGCTGGAAGATCCACTTGCTTCTTCCTTTCCTCCATCAATCGCTTTTAAAGCCGCGCAAATTCAGGATGATGCCAAAGCCATCGATTTCTTAAGGGCGCTAAGGGAACAGCTGTTTTTGGAGAAGAAGAACATTACGCGATGGGAGCAGGTAGTGGTAGCAGCCAATCGGGTAGGGCTTGACACAGAGCAGCTAAAGGAAGATGTGGAAGGAAGAGCCAAGCAAATCTTTGAGGAAGATCTACTGCTGGCCAGAGAGCTGGGCGTAAGAGGCTTTCCTACCATCTTCTTCATCGATCAAGAAGGCTCGCAGGAACTGGTATACGGATCAAAACCATACGCTTTCTATGAAATGGCCATACTCAAACTCCATCCCAAAGCAGAAAAAATGGAATACCGCAAAGATTGGCAAAGCCTATTTAGCAAATTCAGCTCAATGACAGCTCGTGAGTTTGCTGAGTTATCAGGAACGCCAAGAAAAGACGGCGAGCTGCTGTTGGATGAGTTAACAGAAAAAGCCGCCTTGACGAAGGTAACCACCAAGAATGGCTCCCTATGGCGACTGCCTGGTCCATCTAGGCAGTAAGGTAAAAGCCATCTGTGGAGGTTATTGTGTTTCCACAGATGGCTCTTACCAGTCTTTTAGTCGTCCATACCTTTGCCGTCTAGCATCTGCTGATAGTATTTTTCTATTCTTGCTTCACGCGTTTTGGCCTGCTTTGCTTGGTTGAAATAATATAAATAGCCTTTTTGTCGTCCTGGAGTGAGAGAGTAAAAAGCTTTGTTCAATGCCTCGTCTTCTGCCAGTAGCTTCCGGAATTCTTCAGGCATAGGATATTCTGCCGCCTTTTTCATAGTCACCTGTTTTCCGGATTTTTCTATTTCCACGGCTTCTGCTATGTATTCCTTGATCAATTGTTCCAACTGGGCGATTTCCCCAAGGCTTGTAAACCGCAGCTGTCGCGCCGATTGCACATTTTCGGTCTGCTGAATCAGCTTGTGGTAGGGGTCTTTTAATAAGGCTCCTTTGTGAAAAAGCAATGCACAATAATCCTTAAAGCCATGGATCAATATTACATTTTTTCCTTTGTAGGTATAACAGGGGTGCATCCATTTGTAATCTTCCTCCAGGCAATTATTCTCCCGAATGAAACCTCTCAATAGCAGAAATTCCTCCTGCCACTTGCCGGGGCGGTCAAAAAAAGTCGCTACTTTTTCGTTCATTATCAAGTGTGAGTAGGTTGAGTGATAAGTTTACGGTCAGCGGGTCTGAGATACCATGACAAGACTGTTACAATCAGCAAAATCAGAGAAGGTACAGCTTCGACAAAGGCTTGGCCCACCAACAGGTGGGAAATGAAGGCACCAGACATGGCAAAAAAGAAACCTGCATAGGCCCACTCTTTCACCAAGGGAAATCTTGGTAGTAGGATGGCAACAACGCCGAGCAGCTTCCAGGCACCCAAAATGCTCAACATGTATAAGGGGTAACCTAGCGCGCTCACAATCTCATTGTATCCGCCGACCTGCAACATCTGCTGAATGCCGCCTGCCGTCATCCCGATGGCCAGAAAGATTGTCACAATCCAATAGGCAATTCGCTTACACTTTTCCATAACTGTTATTTTAAGGGGTTCATGATCTCTTGGAGCCTGTTGTGGGCCATGTTCAGGCCTTTATCAAAAGGCATTTTTAGCAACTCGTTGCGAAAGGCAGGCGATTTAAACACCATATGCATGGTTAGCTTACTGCTGTCTTCGGTTAGAGCTTCAAACTCCAGAAACTCTAGTTGCACCGGAAAACCGGTGTTTTCCATCTGGAAGGTGCGGGTAATGCGTGTGTTAGGGACAAACTCATGGATGGTTCCATTGGCGCTGAAAACTACCTCACCGTTGTGGAAGGTTTGGAAGGCATAAGAGCCATGGGTTTTGTTTTCCATTTTTACTACTTTGGTGCCCATCCATTGTTCAAAGAGTTCGGGATCCTCGTAAGCTTTAAAAAGCAGGGCTACCGGCAGGTCAAAATCCCTCGTAATAAGGATATCATGCTTACCTTCTTCAGCTTGAACTTTGGCTTTTATTTCCATTTTGTAGCGGGTTTATGTTGGGTATGACTCGTTGAGTAGCGTCTACGCTTAACTTATTGTTTATTCATTGTCCCTTTCATCAGGGCTTCTAGCTTATCAAACCGGTCATCCCACAGTTTGCGGAAAGGCTCGAGGAAGTCAGCGATCTCTTTCATTTTTTCAGGATTAAGGTGGTAGTAGACCTCTCTTCCCTGTTGTTCCTGCGTAAGCAGCTCGCATTCGGTCAGAATTTGCAGGTGCCTCGATACGGTTGGCCGTGCCGTATCGAAATTGACAGCTATTGCCCCCGCCGTCATGGATTGCGTGGCTACCAATAGCAGAATCGCCCGCCGTGTAGGATCAACAATGGCCTGAAAAACGTCTCTTCTCAGTTTCATATGAAGCTATTTGGCTACAAATTTATATGAAGTCATTTAGCTACGCAATAATTTTCTACTTTTTGTTGCCGAAAGGGCCGCACGTGGAGCAGAAAAAGCCCCTAAAAGCCAGGGCTAATGGGGGCAATAGGTTGCAAGGAGAATCATTTCAGGGATTTCACAAACTGCATCAAATCCCTATCATGGTTATTCACGATGCGGCTTTCCTTATCAAAGTACATGGTGTTGCCGTTTTCTGCCGTGTAAGGATCCCATTGGGGCAAGACACCAGCTGCGTTAGGATTGCCTGTCTTTGCAAAATTGATCCATGCATTACTCATCACTTCGGATAGCTGCCAAGCTTCCTCGGTGTCACCCGTCCAATCTGCCCGAAGATCAACGTTGTAAAAGGCTAAGGGAATATCAAGGCCATGGAAGGAACCTCTGGAAGCATCATCCACACCACTCTTCCAAGCCAAAAAATATACATAAACTGGTGCATTGGATGCGGCGGACCAAGCATCTGCTGTCCGGATGGTGTAGGGTCTGAAAACGGTGTCGACCGACAACAAATCCTGCGGCGAATGATCAGGGTAGGCCTGTCCAAATAAAGCAATATACTGTTCTGTACGCGTTCCAAACTTTTCGCTAAGGCGACCTTTGGCTTCTTCCAGGCTTAGCGATTTCTCGCCATAGGCTGTCCGTACCAACTCGTTTAAGGTGGTGCCGATCATTAAAGGTATATCTCTGGCCAAGTCGGCAAATCCCGGACTGAATGGCTGTTGTAGCAGTACTTCTCCGTCTACGGAAGGAGCAAATCCAAACATGGTGGATGAACCGGGTTGCCGGGGCCCGTAAAGCCTCGCAATCGCATCATTGCCTGCTTTGACGAGCGATTTATAATCGACCGTATCTATCTTGTCCACATCCTCTGGCCCCAATCCTAAATTTTCTAGAACGGCCAAGCCCAAAGCCTGGGATTTTTCTTTTGTCATGGTGTTGAGCAAGGTGCCGCTCTGTATGATAGCTTTGTGGAACAAACCCTTTGCGGCGGGCATGCACATCAATGTGCCTACCTTTCCACCTCCACCGGACTCGCCGACAATGGTTACAGCTGAAGGATCTCCGCCGAAATGCTCAATATTATCCCGCACCCATTCCAACGCTTTGACAATGTCGAGCATGCCCGCGTTGGCAGACTTTGCATAATTGTCACCCGCAGCCGACAAATCCAAAAAACCAAGAATATTTAGCCGGTGGTTGAGTGAAACAAACACCATGTCGCCTTTCTTGGCCATTGCCTCTCCATAAGTCATAGGATCATTGCTGCTGCCCACATGAAAGCCACCTCCATGCAGCCACACCATCACGGGCCTTTTTTTACCATCCTGCACGCCTCGGGTCCAGATGTTGACGGTAAAGAGTGTTTCTTCATCCATATTGTCTTCATCAATCCAGGCAACGACCTGTCTGGCGACAGGACTAAAGTCCTTGCATTCCAGCACATCATCCCATGCTTCTGGATCTTCCGGGGGCATAAATCGCTCCGCTTTGGCATAAGGTATTCCCTTGAAGGCGTATACCCGGTCTTCATAGGCACCCAAAACCTTTCCGTAGCTGGTTTCAACAAGGGGATCTTGTTCATCTGTTTGTTTCTCCGGGCTGCAACTGAGGCTGTAGCAGGCAGCAAATAACAATAACCATAGGGCTTTTCTTCTCATCATCTAGAGGTTTGGTGGTTGGAAAAATGAGATAAAAATGATGATGATCAATATAGTTATTTTCCGAATTAATATACAGCCATCTCACAAAAATCCGCTCTGTATACCACACAAACGTCAGCGATTGCCTAAAAATTTGGTATAATAAAAACTGTACAGGTCATGAGTTGTTAAGCCAAGCTATGCTGCCGTTTAGCCTGCTTGACATGGGCGAGGTGGTGGTTGCTATGCCAGGCATAAAGCCCAATTGTTGTCCGTAAGTCTATCTCCTTTTGCTGTTCCGGATGGTAATAGCAGCGGGTAAGTTCCTGCTCAGTGAGGTTGTTAAGCAAATTTACCCAGCGGCTGTGCAGGGCATCCAGTAGCTGAAGGCTGGATGCTACCGGCATTTGAGCGTCCGAAAGTTGGGCCCATTGATCTTCTTTATAGGGTTTGATCGTCGGAACTTCTTCAGTGAGCGCTAATTTAAAGCGTATCACGCTGTTCATATGGCTGTCCGCACAATGATGAACCACTTGCCGGATGCTCCAGCCCCCTGGTCTATAGGTACAGTTTAGCTGTTGTTCGTTTAGCGGACTAACTTCCTCTTTGAGTTTTTCAGGAAAGGCCGCAATATCCGCTATCCATGCCGCCAGCAAGTCAGGTGTAATGGTTGTAGGGGCAGCAAATGTTCCGATGGGGTATTTAAGTTGTTCCAGATCCATAGGTGAAAGTTTTCTGAAGTTTGGCGATCCTAAGGGTAGATTATTATAGCGATTTATTTGTCCATTGCATCACCCATTCCTTTTCGCCGGTGTGTGGGTCAAGTGATTCGGCTACAATCTCAAAACCCTTATTTAAATAAAAGCCAAGGCTCTTGGTGTTTTTCTGGTAAACTTTTAGCTCCAATACCTCCCTCAAAGATTGGGTATGTTGGAGCAGGAGTTTTCCGATTCCTTTTCCCTGATGATCAGGGTGGACAAAAAGTGCCGCCACTTGCTGGTCTATCAAAGCGATAAAGCCTAAAATATGGCCATTTTCCTCCGCCACATAAACTTCCGACAAAGGAAGGTAATGCTCCTCCATGATTTTTTCGTTTTGTTTCCAATACTGCTCCGGAATGAAGTCGTGGGCAGGAATGGAGCTCTCCAGCCAAATCTCTGTGACGCGGCGATTGTCTGGGGGCGTGGTTTTTCTAATGTGGAGCATCAATAAACATCAATTTTTAGAGAATAAAGATGCTTGCAATTTTTGAAGTTTGCACCAATCCGCCTAACAAAATTCCGATTTACCTTCAGATAACCGATCCTTTTCAACATGAGCAAAATGCAAAGACTATATTGGCTGTCTACGCCATTTGCTCAAAGGTCAAATATCAGGACTGTTTACAACAATTTACCGGCAGACCCGATGTATTCCAGCACCTGAACTTTAGGAGATTCCTCCAATCCGCTATCATCCCGCTGCTTTTGGAAGTTAAGGAAACTCGGATCGTTGAGTATCTGCTCTTGCATAGCTACATCTTCATAGTGGGAAATGTGGGTGAAAGTCTGACCGTCAGCATGGAGAAGTACGGTGTACTTAAATTGGCTTTGATCAAAATCTTGTAAATTTTTCAAAAACTTTGCGATGTTTGCTATGTTTTGCCTTACAAATTGAGGCTTAACGCGATAGCTTACAATAACATGGATCATTTGTTTTCTGTTGAAGTAATAAGAATAGATTAGGCATGCATGTTTACTTGTTCTTCAAGGTATGCGGAAAGAGAGGTGGGTAGCTTTATCGCCTTTTCGGGATGTTCTGGAACAACCAGACCTTCGATGACGGCTTGCGTCATATCAGAAAGATTCTCGGCTGTATTATCTGTAAAACCCGCTGCGAGAAGTTCGTCCCTCCACTGTTTTCTTGGAATAAAATGGACAGCTATTTTCCTGTTGAGCCATGCTGAATAGCTATGGGCGACATTCCGCACACTGTATTTCTCAGGTCCGGTAAGTTCATATACTTTTGTTCCGGCCTCAGTAGGCGCGATAAGGGCTTGGGCAACAAATGCCGCCAAATCAATGGGGGAATGCATGTCTATTTTCAGCTCCTCTGGGAAAAAGGAGGGAAGCAGGCCATCAGCTTGAAGACTATCCCTGTATGCCGTCCAGTTGCTGAAGTAATACGAAGGCCGGATAAAGGTCTTCTCCACAGGCAAAGCCGCCAATTCCTGCTCCAGCATGCGCGACATAAGTACATTTCCTGTTTTCCCATCAACATGGGCGCCTACACAGGACAAAGCCACCACCTTTTGAATTCCCGTGGCACGAATGGCCTTAACGTAATTGCTGACGATCCTTTCGGTGTCTCCTAATATGTCCTTGGAGGCAGGGTTTTCAGGGGTGAGCACAAAGGCACTGGTTCCTCCTTCAAAGGCGCTTACCAATTCCGCTTCATGCATCAAATCAGCCCTGCGCCAGTCCATGGAGGGATCTGCTAGTTTATCCTTATTTCTGACGACTGCCCTTACCGGATAGCCCTGCTGTTTTAATTGTTGGATGACCTGTGAGCCTACTTGTCCCGTTGCGCCTACAATGATGTTCATAGTTTGTTGGATTGGTTTTACCCAAAACTACAGCCCGCCTGCGACAAGGGTATGTCAGTAGGGACAGCAAAGGTGGAGAAATGCCAAGCCTTTACTTCATTTGATGGATATAGGCCTGGGCAAATCTTTTGCCCATCAGCCTTAGTCCTTTTGAATCGAAATGGACTTGGTCGCCATTGTGGTTAAGGTCGCCGGTGTTGATCAGGTAGGCGCGGCGATCCGAAGAGACAAAGCTTTCGATCTGCCGGTTGATTTCCTGCCATTTTTCATGGTTTACCGAGAAGGAGCCTAATTCACCTAAGAACACGGGCAAGCGCTTATTTCCTACTTCTTTTCTGAAAATGTTAAAAAGCCGTTGTAATTGCCGCTTATGTACCTCAATAGTGGCTGGGCTTCCGGCGTCATTTTCTCCCTGATGCCATAGTATGCCCTTGATGCTGCCATATCGTTTGCCTATGGCTACCTTTTCCTTAAAGTTGCTGAGTAATGGCACCTCCCTGAATGTCTCATCATCGATCCATTGGCTGATGGAGCTGCCTCCGACAGCCGTGGGAATGATAAGAATCGACACGCTGTCGGGAACCGCCGGAAGAAGATTTCTGGCAAAGGCAACTCCACAGTCCAGTCCGGCAAGCTGAGGTTCATAAAAGTGGAGGGGTTCTTTAGCAAGAATCACTTTGCCCTCCTTGTTGATGCTCAGGATTCTGGGATCAGGCAGGGTGTCGGATGCTTCTACTTTTCCCCGACCCGCCATATTGGATTGGCCGGCAAGGATAAAAACCCAGAGATTTTTTTTGTTCGGAAGTTGGGTGGGATAGGCTTCGGTTTTGGGAAAAAATGCGGTGCGATCCTGTGCATATGCCCCTGCTGTCCAATACATAAGACAGGCTAAAATAAGAAAGTGCTTCATCTGGTGGTTATTTCGGTATCGGTAGCCAAAGGTAATAAAAAATGGTAGGCTGTAATACAGGATACCGTTGATCCTTAACGGAAAAGCTTAAAAATTTAAACATTTGGCTATTGATTCTCTTCAACACTGAAAAACCATTATGCTTCTTTCAGTTTAAACCGGAAATCACACTTCCTCGCCCCATTGGCAATGGTCCCCGTCCGTATCAATTCAAGTCCGGCCAGTCCTGAACTGATCTCGTCCACTTCGCACAGAATGGAAGCATAGGGAGCATAGTTATGTTTGTTAAACAACTTGCAAATCCCACACTCGAGGATGTCGATACCATAGCCCAACCCAAAGGTCTCTTTGGGATCTGTGATGATATGAGCGACAAATCCCTCTGCATGGGGATTGCTGCTCACCCTTTTGTGGAAGGCTTTGATCAAAGTTTTCCCGAGCCAGGTGCCGGTTAATCGGGGGACAAGCCTTTTAAAAAAGCTTTGGACTTTGCTTTTTGGTCTGACGTATTCGGTAGTGATGTCTAGGCATATTTTTCTGATAGCTTCAAAAGATTCCCCTTTTTCGTCCAATGTTTTGATCAGTGCTAAAAAATAGGCACTGAAATCCAGTCGCTTGTCAATAGGGTTTTTTGATGACTTGACGAAGGCGATATCTTTGGCGATCAGTCGGTAGTGGCTGTCCGTTGCGACGAGGATCCTGTAAAAGTCAGCTGGGTAGTTTTCTTTGACAAAGCGTCGGAAATATTTTCTGTAATCGCCCATTCTCCTATTGCACAGTGAAACGCTTGCTGTTTTCAATGCCTAGTCTTTCGAAAAAAACCTCTCAGCGTTCAGGTAAAGAATCTTTTCTTTTGGTGCTGTGGTCAACTCAAGCTGGTCGAGATTGTCCAGAATATATTTGATGTCGCCCTTGGCTGTGCCGAACATCAATCGGTCCTCCAATCCCGCATTTATCAATTGCTGCATGCTCAATTGAAATTCCGCGGGAGAGAAGATATAGGGATTGGAGATCACCGATATATCCGCATGTACCGTCCGGTAATATTTCATCATGGCGATGGTTTCCTGGACAAAGGGCGCTCCGGCATGCATGATCCAAATTTTCAGCTTGAAGTAAACTGCTAAAGCACAAATCCGAAAATATACAATATCAAGCCGGTGACACAGGTCAAGGCCATGTCCCACATGCCTATTCTTCCCCACAACTTATGGGTTTTGCTGAATCTACCCGGTCTGGGATTGCTTCCAAACTTGATTAGAGATAGTATAATAAGAACCAGCCAAATCAAAGAGGTGGTAATGGACAGAAAGGTGTGGAAGTAGATCATAAAGTTCAAAAAGAATGTGTTTTCGTAGGCTGATCCTTTTACCATTTCGAAAATCCCTCCACTCCTCTGCATGTCATACTCAAACAGCAAAACCACGAAAAACAGAATGATAAACATCGTCAGCTGTATGTTCTTATGCAGCCTGTACTGACGTTCGAATCGGACTTTTTTATAGGAATACCAAAGCAGAGGCAGGATCACAATCATGGATACTACCACGATATCCATCAATACACTGCATCGTGCGCCAAAAATGCTGGGGGGAAAGGTTAGGTCCATGGGGTTCGGTTACTAATTGACTATTTGGGATTTTGGATACGGATGTTTTCTCTCCTGGGTTGCCTTACGGTTCAGCGCCAATTCGAGAACTTGAGAGGGCCCGCATTTGAAGCCGATCCTATCACAATTTATCTCTAAATCCTGTTTTCCTCAAAACATTTACAACCAACCTTTGTAATTTTTTTCTAAATGAGGGCGGGTTGATCGGTTCATCTAAAACTTCTTTCCATAAATACTTCATGGCATCGACGTATAAGGCTGGTTTTTTCTTTTTCCTCTTCGATGGATCTATACTTAACATCAAATCAAGTAATTCTCTTGAATTAAATGGTGTGAAGACTTCCTGGACTATATCCCATTCAAGCTGGCTTTGCGCCTGCCAGCTCCCCGTTCGATGCTCCCAATAAAAGAGATCATATAAATTATAGTTAAAACTTTTGCCTTTCAAACCGTCATTCCACTTGCTTAATCCTTCCCTGATAAAATTCATATTTTCCCAGCCTTTTTCCAGGGATATAAAGTCCTTTTCCGTAAGATTGGCTGAGTCTGGGTTTAAGTGATGCTTTCTATCAGGAAAATAATAGCACCGCCCTATTTCTGAGCAATTTCCTTTTACCGCTACTTTTCGGGGAAGATCTGTTTTTGACATTCCAAAGGCAATTTTTCCCCAGTCATTCAAATGGGCCATATCCGTATTGGCTTCATATACCTCTGCAAATTGTTTGGATACATCCTGCTCGCAGTCGAAAATGTCAAATTTAAGCTTCAGTGTGCGGGATAAAGACATAGGGATCCTTATATCCATATGGCTATCATCCATATTCCTGTATCTCAAGGTGTAAAAGGAAACCTCGTCAACAATGTCTTTACAGGTGCTTAGTATGATCCTTGAATCCCAGCCAGCCGTCAAGCTAAAGGCCAGTTTATCTATATGGCGATTCGCTACATCCACTGTTTTTTTCAGCAGGGAAGCAAATTGTATAACGGCGTCTGCATATTGAGCGATCTCGAGGTTTTGAAAGGGATAGTAACGTTTTTGTTCCAGCTCGGATGCGCTGATATAGTGGTTAGGCACCAACTGGTAAACATCTTCATAAAAACTTAGGCCGCTGGGTACCCAATGCTCTATGTTTTCAGCAACATAGGCCGAATTAAAGTATTCGTCATAGGCGCTGCTCCGCTTGAGAGGGAGAACCTCCTTGATGAGTAATGGTTGAGATGCCGCGTAGATTTTATCATCTTCTTTCGTGTAATACAAGGTTTTTAACCCGCAGGCATCATTAAAAAATGTGACATCACTATGGGTTTTAATGACCAGCACAAATCTGCCCACTAGATTGTACAGTTTTTCCGGAAAATCGTGGATGTCGTTGAGCTTTGAGAGTTCAACGAGAATGTCTTTGGAGGTCTTATTTGGCTCATGTGGGTTGAAAAAGTAACCTATCAAGTATAAATGACAGTTCCCAAAAGCTTTTTCAAATTGACAATCCGAATGTACATATAAAAAATAATCATCCACTTGTTCAATTTTCCATGTAGCCAATTCCTTACATGCCACTGGAGTGAATAAAAATTGTCGTCTATATTTTAAGTTATCCATATTCATGTTTATTTCCTAATCCCAGCGCATCGCTTTTAGTAGCGCTTACCCATAGGCTATTCGGTATAGGTTAAATGGGGCCGAGTTACCACATCCATACTTTTGGAAAGACTTGATCCAAATGCCTAGAATGGATCGTCACAAATCCTGAGTCTTTATACAGCGTAAAGTTAAGGACTTTGGCCACTTTTAAATTGACTGCATTCTGGGAAAATCTACAGGAGCTTTATTGTCCCTGCTTTTCGTGCAATGAGGCCTTTTGGTTATGCCGTCGTGGTTTGAAGATTATTCAAGATTACTGATGATTTTCTCCAGTGTTTCAATTGTTTTAAAATATGCTTCTTGAGAAAGGCCCTCTGTGGCTTTAAGCCTGAAGGCTTTCTGCTTTTGAAAACATAGTTGATGGAATTCCTCTCCTTTATTGGTAAGCTTTATATCAGTGTCACCTATTTGTTGAACCAAACCCCGTTCGATCAAATCTGCAATGCTCAGCTTAATTTGCTCTTCATCAGCAAAGGGCCCTAGGGAGGATGCCATCGCAGATCGATCAATCCTCTTGTTGTCAGTTAAGGAATGGAGAATCTGCCATTTGAGGCGATTGATGTCCAAGGCTTTGAAGATATTGTTGATGCCTTCCGTTAGCAGGTTATCTGCTTTCTTCAAATAGTATCCGATGGGAAGTTTATTATTCTTCATGGTATTAAAAGGTAACGCTTTACGTATCTGAGGATATTCGCCGAAGGTATAACCGACCTGACAAAAACGAACACAACATTATAGAAGTGGACTCTCGGGCCACCAGTCAGCCATCTTCGCCTCTTAATGTTCCGAAGTTCGCTTCCTTTCCAGTCTCTTAAAGCCATAATATATCAGGACAATGCATATACCTAATCCCACCACAGCTGGCGTAAGAATAGACTTCCCTGCTTCACCTGCATGCTGAACACTCCATATTATCTTTCCTGTTGCCATCAAAACCACTACAGCGAGGCCTATCCATAAACTCCGCTTCCAAAACGCAAGACCTAATGCTAAAAATGAGAGAGGGACAGTTAATATTAACAAGATCTTTTGATAGGTCCAATCGCCATAAAGCCAGGCCTTTTCAAAGGCTAAGAAGGATTGGACGTTGTCAGGCACTACCTCTGGGCGGCTAAACCAAAACATGCTTGTAAAAATACAAAATAGGGTGATCGACATGCCGGACCAACTGTGTCTATAGGCAAAGAAACAAAAGGGAATGATAAATAAAGGTCTTATATACCAGCTCCAGGGGTGATGATGTCTGTCATAGACCCAGTCAAAAAAGGCTTGGTTTGTCATGGAAGCTACAATAAATATAACCGTCAAGGCCATAAAGATCAAGGCAATTATCTTGTCATTGTCGAACAGTCTTGATTTTCTCTTGTCATTCATTTTGTAATTGCCGTTGGTAGGATGTTGGGGTAATCACTTACTTCCCCAACTTGCTGCAACAAAGCTGTTTTTAGCGGGTCTTTTTCGAGCGAATAAAGATCATGGCAATGGCGGTGGTTATGGTGCCCATTACAAAGGCTCCAATAGCACCCTGTATGGCGTAATTAGGATAGTTGAACTGGGCTTCGGCCTCTGCGGTGCTTTTGTAATAGCCCAACTCCACCGAACGCTTGATGACATTCGGAAAATATTCGGGGCTGATCACAAAAGAAGTGATCCATTGGGTCAGCGGACTGATCAGCGCAATGAAAGCAGACAAAATGATTCCGGAAACCA
>DATGQZ010000012.1:0-83899 GCA_035303945.1 Cyclobacteriaceae bacterium | reverse complement strand
TTTTTCCTTCAAAAGGAACCTCAAACTGCTTTTTGCCCATGTAGGCGTTATTAACCATGCATACCAAATCATGCGGAACCTGGTCCCCTATCTGATAAGAAGGCACACCCGCCAGCGCTGTCGTAGGCTGCTCCTCCACGGTAACCTGCTTCTGCTCACTGGGACTTTGACACGCTGCTACGGTAATGACTGCGAATAGGAGGATAAATTGTTTAATTTTAATCATGTTAATGAATGGATGGAAATATTTTTATGTCAGTATTTTATTTTAAAAGCCTTCCATGGAGGGCTTGTTATATAAACGCAAAGAAACGGTTTTGTTCTGTATTCAACGTAAAATTTAGCCTAAGTATTTACCGATGACTGACAGGCATACTCTGAGCGACAGGACCTGGCAGTCGCTTTATAGCGCCTCAATCAGGACTGAAACAAAGCCGCAGGACTAAGCCACAACTGCTTTAACACCAATTACGACCGTTTGGTTAGACAGAACCGAAGAAATGTGAAAATCATCTCTATTTTTACGCCTAAAGGCATTCAACCAAAAGCTCAAATAATAAACATAATTCCACATGCTAAAGATCACACTCCTTCTTTTCGGTACGCTTTTCTACAGTTCCTTGTCTGCCCAAGACACCTCTCCGGCTGTTCCCGTCATTTTCAACACGGATATGGGACCGGATTATGATGATGTAGGGGCCATGGCTTTATTACATGCCTATGCCGCTCAGGGCGATGCCGAAATCCTGGCTACGGTAGCCAGCACCAAATATGAGGGGGTAGCCGCAGTAATTAACGTGTTGAACACCTACTTCAAGCGACCGGATATCCCTATAGCGGTGCCGCGCGGAAATGCGGTCTCCACCAAAGACTTTCAACATTGGACGGATAGC
Source organism: Cyclobacteriaceae bacterium (assembly GCA_035303945.1). Classification (GTDB taxonomy): domain Bacteria; phylum Bacteroidota; class Bacteroidia; order Cytophagales; family Cyclobacteriaceae; genus DATGMS01. The sequence goes on along the minus strand of DATGQZ010000012.1, from coordinate 83,006 downwards.
CTCATCGCCAATTATCCCCACTCGATCAACCTGAACAAAGAAGTCCCAGATGCAGTGGCTTTATATAGAAAGGTATTGGCACAGCAGCCTGACCATAGCGTCACCATCATCACCGTTGGCTTCCTGACCAATGTGGCGGCATTGCTGCAGTCTGACCCGGATCAATACTCCGACTTAAGCGGGAAAGAGCTGGTGGAGAAAAAAGTACAGAAATTGGTCAGCATGGCAGGAAAATTCCCTTACGGCCGTGAATTCAACGTTCACGAAGATGTTCAATAAGCCAAGTACGTAGCAGAGAACTGGCCCACCATGATCGTTTTTAGCGGATTTGAGATCGGTGAGAAGATTAAAACAGGCCTCCCCTTAATCCAAAACAGCGCCATACAAAACAGTCCCGTAAAGGATGCTTATGCGATCAGTATTCCTATGTCCGAAGGGGACAAAAACGGTCGGATGAGTTGGGATCAAACGGCGGTATTAGTGGCTATTAAAGGACATGCACCCTATTATCAATTGGTCTCCGGAACAATGAACGTGAAAGATGACGGCAGCAATGACTGGGATCCTTCCGGATCCAGGCATTACTATCTCGTAGAAGACCGGTCTCACCTGGAAGTACAGCAACTCATCAATGATTTAATGATGCATCAGCCCCGATAGGCTAAAATTCTCAGACCGACAAACTTAAATTCATTGGCTGGCGTTTATAAGCAGGGAAATTACAGGGGCATAGCCTAGAAAGGAGCCAAGTTGAGGGAAGAAAGAATTCAGGAAAAATTACAGATTTTAGCGGATGCTGCCAAATACGACGTATCCTGTTCGTCAAGCGGAAGCAACAGAAAAAACACAAAAAAAGGGATCGGCGACACCGGGTCAGGAATCTGCCACAGCTATACCGAAGACGGACGCTGTGTCTCCCTGCTCAAAATCCTGCTCACTAATTATTGCATCTACGATTGTGCATTTTGCGTTTCCCGATACAGCAATGACATCAAGCGGGCAGCTTTTACTGTGGAGGAAGTGGTAGAGTTGACGATGAACTTCTACAGAAGGAACTACATCGAAGGTCTTTTCCTAAGCTCCGGTATTTTCAAAAATGCCGACTATACCATGGAGCGGATGCTCAGGATCGTCAAAAAGCTCCGCCTCGAAGAAAATTACAACGGCTATATCCACCTCAAAACCATCCCCGGCGCCAGCGAAGAACTCGTCACCGAAGCCGGCCTATACGCCGATAGGATGAGCATCAATCTGGAAATGCCGACAGAAGCCGGATTAAAAGTGCTGGCTCCTGAAAAATCCCATGATGAAGTAAAGAAGGAGCTGGGAATTATCCGGGATAAATCCATCCAGTTTAAAGACGAATACAAACTGATCAAAAGCACACCGAAATTTGTACCTGCAGGTCAAAGCACCCAGATGGTCATCGGGGCCACGCCTGAATCCGACCGCGATATTATGCAGACCGCGGATGAATACTATAAAAACTATTCCTTGAAACGCGTGTACTATAGCGGATATATCCCAATCAGCAATGATACCAGAATGCCCGTCATCGGCAGCCAGCCGCCATTGATCAGGGAAAACAGGCTTTACCAAACCGACTGGTTGATGCGCTTTTATGGGTTTGATGTCAGTGAAATTTTAAATGACCAACATCCCAACCTTGAGCTGGACATTGATCCAAAGCTGAGCTGGGCTTTGAGAAATCCGCACTTTTTCCCGGTGGACATTAATACGGCTGATTATCAGGCCATCTTGCGGGTACCAGGCATAGGAGTAGGCTCGGCGAAGAAGATCGTTGCGGCTCGCAAATTTGGAAAACTACATATTTATCAGTTAAGGAAATTGGGCATTGCCTACAACCGGGCCCAGCATTTTATCCGATGTGCCGACAGCCCCTTTCAACTCAATGAAAAAGAACCCCACCGCATCAAGGGGATCATTCTGCAAAACAGTCAAAGTAAATACATGAAATCCCAACCCAATCAGCTGAGCTTGTTTTGATGGTAGATTATGTGTTTGATGGAAGTTTTGGGGGACTTTTAACTGCTGTTTTCGAGTCTTTTGAACGGAAGCACCCGAAAGTACGGCTTCTTCTTCAAGGTCGCACGAATGATGTATTTGGGGAGGTCTTCGAAATCTACAACAGCCCCGATAAAGCAGAAAGGGTGTGGAAGGGACTACAAAAAAAAGCAGACGCTATCGGTCACCAAAATTACTATAAGGCTTTTCTTTCTGAGGATCCGGTAATTTTCCAGCACTTGTTTGATTATGCTTTGTATATTTTTAAGCACGGTGAAGGGCATTCTAGGAACTACGGCAATGAACACGTTTCGGCCATTTCCCAAATGGCCCATAAGGTCCACCGTGAAAAGCACCGAATGGAAGCTTTTATACGGTTTCAAAAAAGCAGTGACGGGATGTTTTTTGCTTTGGTCGCCCCGGACTACAATGTATTGCCTTTGATTGTCCGGCATTTCAAAAACCGTTATGCCGACCAGCCTTGGCTGATTTACGACGAAAAGCGCAAGTATGGGATCCATTACGATCTCAGCCAGGTACATGAGGTAAAATTGGATTATATACCTGTCCGGGATCTTTCCCCGGCCAGTGCTACGATTGTCCTGGATGAAAAAGAGGCTTTATACACCAGGCTTTGGAAGACCTACTTCAAAAGCACCAATATCGTGGAGCGGAAAAACATGAAACTCCACCTGCAACACGTTCCTAAACGCTATTGGCGATACCTGACAGAGAAAAAAACAGGAGACTAAGAGGCAGTCGCTCAAAGGAAGGCTGGAAAACATAGCACGGTTTGTGCGTTTTCCCTATCTTCCGAGCTCCGAGACCATGAAAAAAAACATTTTCTTGTTGACCATCCTTTTTATTGGTTTTTCGCCATCCATTCTTGCCCAAGAACCGGAGGTTGATACCACCTACTACCAAACATTTCCGGAAGACATTACCGGCAGGTTCTATTTCTCCAGAAAATATACCGGGCTAAAAATCAAGGATACAGAAGTGGAGGAAAATTACTTGTACATGCCCAACACCACTCTTAATATGGGCGTGGGTGCCACTTATAAAAACCTGACCCTTAATCTGGCCTATGGCTTTGGCTTCCTCAATCCGGAAAAAGGAAAAGGAGAAACCAAATATCTGGATGCCCAAGCACATGTTTACCCGCGCAAGATGGTGATCGATTTGTTCTTGCAGCTTTATAAAGGCTTCTACCTGACCGACGGTTTAGGAGCGGCTGCGGGGGAAAATTACCTTACCCGCCCCGACATGAAGATTCAAAAGATCGGTGCTTCGGTTCAGTATGTGTTCAACCATGGCAAGTTCTCTTACCGGGCGGCTTTTCTACAGAACGAGTGGCAAAAAAAATCCGCAGGCACTTTCCTACTTGGCGCCGAGATGTACGGCGGGTTAGCGCATGAGGAGAGCAATCTGATTCCGGATGCGCTTATTGATGACCCTTCCAGAAACTTTAAGACCATCCGCTTTTTCGAATTGGGGCCCAATGTAGGCTATGCCTATACCTTGGTCATCAAAAAGCATTTTTTTGTTACTGCCTCAGCTGCGGCCAATCTTGGCGTTGGTTATTCCACCCAGCACGGGGAAAACAGTCGGCATACCGAATGGGGCATCAACCCCAATTATTTCCTGCGGGGATTTGTGGGTTATAATTCCGAAAGATGGTCCATCAACGCCAACTATGTCCACAACAACGTGCAGCTGCCGGAAAACAGCGGCTTCTCCAGCGCCATGATGACGGGCAATTACCGGTTGAACTTCATCTACCGCTTCCTTCCGGGGCCAAAGCTTAAGAAACGGCTAGGTCTAATCGATCGGGTGGTAGGCGACTAGGGGCTAAACTACCAGCACGAGGATGCGTGGAAAACTGGGTTCAATAGGATCCTACGCTAGCGTGGATAAGGAAGGTAGCACAAGCATTCTATCTCCAAGCATCGACCATTGACAAAGAAGCCAAACTGGTTGGTATTCGAGCTGAACCAGTTCACAAAAAAACAAGCCTGTTCGCCTCAACGCCTAACCAGTTGACAAAAGCGGGAAGCTAGTTGCTCTCGGAGCTAAACTAGTTCGATTCGGAGCACGACTATTTTTCAAGATAGGCTAACTAGTTACCCTTTTAGCTAAACCAGTTGGCAAAAAAGGTGAACTAGTTGAGCTCGGAAGTGGGAGGGGGTACTTCGGAGGTACCCCTTTTGATTTAGGATTACAACTTTTAATAATTTATCAACCGCACGACGTCTTTGGTCGCAAAGTTCATTAACCCGATTCTTTGACGGGGTACATTTCTCTTATAAAGTGAGTATTCCCCAAAAAAGAGGACAGTAAATTAAGTTACAATTAATCCTTACATTTACTGTTATGACCACAAGAAGAAAGTTTACCCCGAAGTTCAAGACCAAGGTGGTTTTGGAATTGTTAAAGGAGCGGTCAACGCTTGCAGAGCTGGCCCAGAAGTATGAGTTGGCACCCCAACAGCTCAGCACCTGGAAACGGGAGTTCCTCAACGGGGCTGAGGAGGTCTTTGAGAAAGGCGGCAAAAACAAAAAAGATCCCGCCGATGAGGAGAAGGACCAGCTGCTCAAAACCATCGGCAGACTCAAAGTGGAAGTGGATTTTTTAAAAGACGCCTTGCGCTAGAACCTCTGGCAAAACGACGCAGCATGATACGCAAGGGTCATACCGAACTGAGCCTGAAAGCTCAATGCGAAATACTTACCATACACCGTTCCGGGATCTATTATAAACCCAAGCCGGAATCGGAGCTGAACCTGGAACTCATGAGACTGATGGACGAACATTACCTTCACCATCCCTACAAGGGGGCACCAAGCATGCATACCTGGCTGACCCGGGACAAAGGTTACCAGGTTAGCAAAAACCGGGTAGAGCGGCTATATTACCGTTGCATGGGACTGCAGGCGGTCATGCCGGGAAAGCATACCTCCCGGCGGCACAAGGCCCATAAAGTCTACCCCTATCTGCTCCGGGGCCTGCAGGTGACCCGTCCCAACCAGGTCTGGGCGATGGACATCACCTACATCCCGATGAAAAAAGGATTTATGTACCTTGCTGCGGTCATCGACCTGTACAGCCGCTATATCGTGGGCTGGTCCATCTCCAACAACATGGATGCTGAATGGTGCAGGGACGTACTGGAAGAGGCTGTCGGTCAACACGGATGTCCGGAGATCATCAATACCGATCAGGGAAGCCAGTTTACCTCGGAAGCCTTTACTGCGGCGGTGCTGTCCAAGGGGATACGGCTGAGTATGGACGGCAAAGGAAGGGCCATCGATAATGTGTTTATCGAACGGTTCTGGCGGACGGTCAAATACGAGAAGATCTATCTCAACCCACCGGCAGACGGGCTGGATTTATACGCACAGCTGACGGAATACATGGAATATTACAACCATATGAGAAGACACAGCAGCCTGGATGACCGTGTTCCTGCTGAGGTCTTTTCCCTGGTTGAACAGGTGGCATGAAACCGAGTTTTCCACATTCCCACACTACACTGAAAATCTTCAAAGGGATTTTCAGGTGTGGAAATATGGAAAACTCTGCATCAACCTGTATACTTGAAGTTAAATGAAATTTGTCCTAACTATTGGGGGATGCTCAGTTTGTCCATTGTTGTCGGTCAATCGTGTTGCTGCTAACTCTTATATCCCCTCATTATTGCGCCAATCCACCCATTATTGGATGGCTTTGCGCCATACACTAATTAACTATTTCGCGCTAATAATAGCCATTATTTTGAATGAAAGCATCCGTACCGCATAAAATAGCTGAAAAATACCCAGAATAGGGTATATGCCTTGGTGGGAAAGATAAATTAAATTAGATTATATATTAAGAACTCAAGCGGGGCTATATGACGATGAAATGATGAAGTATAGCCACGCTTCGGATTGCATTCATGCTCCTATAGTTATAAAAAGCTAAACCCCGGTGTCTAGTCAGCCATAAGCTGATTACTCCACCTCCTTACCGCCAATATACACGCCCACGATCTTTCTGGTATTGCGTATATCTTCCAAAGGATTGGCATCAAGTACTAAAAAATCGGCCCAGTGGCCGGGGGAGAGGGTGCCGAGGTCTTTTAGTCTTAGGTATTCAGCCGTGGTTTTGGTGGCGGAAACAATAATCTCCATAGGCGTCATGCCTGCCTCGGCCATCATCTCCATTTCCAGATGTTCGAAATAGCCCATAAAGCGTGTTGCTACGCCGCTGTCGGTTCCAAAAACAATCGGCACGCCCGCCTCGCTCAAGATCTTGAGGTTGGCGTAGGCGGTAGGAAGTTGCTTTTTGTAGGTTTGGGCCGTAAGGCTTTGTTGTATCTGCTGTTGGCGGGAAGGATCCAGCAAAGGGCGGATAATGCTTGGGTCGTATACCTTTTGGAAAAAGGGGTCAGAAAAGAACGCGGCGGTGTCTTCATATACATAGGTTGACAACTCGCGGGTAAGGGTAGGGCAATAAGCCACCCCTTTGCTTTTGATCAAGCTGATCAATTCCGCATCCACAGGCAGATCACGGATACTGTGGGCCAAGAGGTCGGAACCCGCTTCCAATAGTTTCTTGGTATCTTCCAGATAATACATATGGGTGGCGATGGCATATCCCAGTTCGTGAGAGCGGGCTATCACGGCTTGATACACCGCTTCGGACATTTTGGGGCTGGTGCCGACATTGTCATCCACCCGTATTTTCATAAAGTCTACCCCCATTTGGTGGTTTCGCTCCAGGGCTGCTATGGCTTCTTCCGGGCTTTTACCGGAAATCACTTCTCCGGCGATATACAATCTTGCTCTATGAGGTGGAATGGTATCATTTACAGCGCGGAAAGGTACGGCTTCCGCTTGATCGCCCCCAAGGCTAACAACGGTGGTCACCCCATAGCGGGCATAAAGCGAGAGGTTTTGCTCCAGGGTGGCTGTACCATAATGACCGCTTTCTATTCCGATCACTTCCCCCACATGTCCATGGCCATTGATAATACCGGGCATGATGAATTTTCCGGAAACATCATGGGTAGTGGCATTTTCGGGAATATCCACTTCTTCCGCATTTCCTACCGCGGCGACGCGGCCATCCCGGAGGAGCAAAACGGCATTTTCAATAGGTGACGATCCGCTGCCGTCGATCAGGTTAGCGCCGACGAAGGCGGTATAAGAAGAGGTGTCTGCCGGTGGGGTATGGCAGGAAAACAACAGGATAAGGAATGCGGGAAGTAGCCTAAGGATGTCCATAGGCTTAAGGTAAGCATCTTCATTTATTTTTTCAAATGATAGGCCATAGATCCCGCCGGGGATGTGGAAGTTTGCGCTAGCTGCGAACTATCACAGGCTTCCTAGGTGGTATGCAAAAGGGTCACAGGTCACAGACCTACAACAACCAAAGACACCAAAATAATAGACCAAAGACAACCAAGATCAAAAACCAGCGACAACCAACCCAGCATCAGAGATGGCTTACACCGACCTACAACAGTCACCCGTAATCCGTCACCCGTCATCTGTCACCCATCATCCGTCACCCGTCACCTGTCATCCATCCTCCGTCATCCGTCACCTGTCATCCGTCACCCCTCACCCCTCACCCCTCACCCCTCCTTCTTCCTCCTTCCCTTTATACTTCAGATAAACAACTCCCAAAGGCGGCAGGGTTACAGCAAGGGATTGCCCCCTTCCGTGAAGTGGCTCTTCATTGGTGGCAATAGGCTCCGGGTTCTTGACGTCGCTTCCGCCCCATGCTTTGTGATCACTGTTAAAGATTTCCTCCCATTCCCCCGCTAAGGGCGCACCCAAGCGGTAATTTTCCCGAATCAGCGGCGTAAAATTGCAGACGACCAAGATGCTGTTCTCCGGATCCTTGCCTTTGCGGACAAAGGAAATCACGCTGTTCGCGGTGTCTTGCGTGTCCACCCATTCAAAGCCCTGCTCTTCAAACGCCAACTCATAGAGAGCCGGCTCGCTTTGGTAAAGCCGGTTAAGGCTGCGCAAGCTGTTCATCACCCCCCGATGGAAATGTTGGTCCTTCAGGTGCCAGTCCAGACTTGCATCATGGTTCCATTCCGAAGTTTGCCCGAATTCCGCTCCCATAAACAACAGCTTACATCCAGGATGCGCATACATATAGGCGTAAAGACACCGAAGGTTGGCAAACTTCTGCCAGCTGTCGCCGGGCATTTTTAGCAGCAAGGGGTATTTGCCATGCACCACTTCATCATGGGAAAGCGGCAACATGAAGTTTTCCGCAAAAGCATAATAAATGCTAAAGGTGATGGTGTTTTGATGATATTGGCGGTGGATCGGATCCTGTTTAAAATATTGCAGCGTATCATGCATCCAACCCATCATCCATTTCATTCCGAAACCTAATCCTCCCATAGAGGTAGGCCGCGACACCATAGGCCAGGCGGTAGATTCTTCCGCAATGGTCACTACATCCTCGAATTCCCTATAAACGGTTTCGTTAAATAGCTTCAGAAAGCTTACCGCCTCCAGGTTTTCCTGCCCTCCCTGCTCGTTTGGGATCCATTCTCCCTCCTCGCGGGAGTAGTTTAGATAAAGCATGGATGCTACGGCATCTACCCGTAAGCCATCTGCATGAAACCTGTCCAACCAAAAGAGTGCATTGCTGATTAGAAAGGACCTTACCTCATTACGGCCATAGTTGAAGATATAACTTTTCCAGTCGGGATGATAGCCCTTGCGGGGATCTGCATGTTCGTATAGAAAGGTGCCGTCAAAATAATGCAAGCCATGTAAATCAGAGGGAAAATGAGAAGGTACCCAATCCAAAATCACCCCAATGCCCTCGCGGTGAAGGGCATCGATCAGCAGCATAAATTCATCCGGCGTGCCGAACCGGCTGGAAGGGGCAAAGTAGCCCGTCACCTGATAGCCCCATGAACCATAAAAGGGATGTTCCATGACAGGCAAAAATTCCACATGGGTGAATCCCATTTCCTTGACATAGGCGGGAAGATCATATGCCATTTCCTTGTAGGTCAAGAAGCGGTTGGACTCCTCGGGAACCCTCTTCCATGAGCCTAAGTGTACTTCGTACACCGAATAGGGTTGGGCCTTGCCTGCTTTTTGCTTCCTCTCGGCCAGCCATTTTTGGTCTTTCCATTGGAAGTTGGACTCCCACACCACAGAAGCCGTTTGGGGGGGCATTTCCCAATAGAGGGCATAAGGATCTCCTTTTTCTACTTCATACCCATTGTGTGAGCGGATGAAATATTTATATACTGCACCTTTTCCGATTTCAGGAATGAACACTTCCCAAATCCCCGAACCATCGGGGCGGGCGTTCATATAATGTGTATAGCGGTCCCAGTCATTAAAATCCCCTATAACAGTCACCGTCTCTGCATTGGGTGCCCATACGGCAAAGTAAGTTCCCTGCTGTCCTTCAAATTCTACCAGATGGGAACCCATCTTTTTGTAGAGATGGAAATGCTTGCCTTCTTTAAAGAGATGTATATCATATTCCGAAAACAGGGTAGCGCCTGTGTCAGGGTGTGCTGTTAGGGTTTCGGTTGGTTTAGTCATTTTTATGCCTATTTATGATCGATTGAATACCTCTGATGGGGATCAACACCCAATCGGGACGGTTGTTCAGTTCGTAATTGAGTTCGTAAACTGCTTTCTCCAGGATGTATGTCTCCATCAACACCCGCAGATCTCCTTCGTCTTGGGGAATGAAACTAGCGCCTTTTACCTGGTCGAAATAGCCTTGGAGATAAAATCTGCTGATATGGTGATACCAGAGATCTGCCCATTCCAGCAGGTTGGTTTCCTGCCGCTGGGTATTGAATTGATCCTGCATCACCGTGCTGTATACGGCATAATGGAAGGAACGGATCATTCCTGCCACATCCCTTAAGGGGGAACGCTTCAAACGCCGCTCACTATAGGGCTTGGCAGGCTCTCCTTCAAAATCAATGATGATGAAATCCCTACCTGTCCATAGCACCTGCCCCAAGTGGAAATCCCCATGGTTTCGGATCTTCATGGTATCGATCTTATGGGCGAATATCCGCTTGAAGATCGTCAGCACTTGATCCTTGCTTTTCAGGATTCGCTCAGACTCTTCCCGTACGGATTCGGGAAGTGCTTTCACGTTTTGCTTGAGGCTCTGTAAGGAAGCTCTGGTCAAGGACTGTAGGCCCGAGAACAAGGACCTCTGATAATGCAAAGAAAATGCTTCCGGTTCAAAGTCTTTTTCATCGGGATGAGACATCAAAGCCTGATGCATTTCTCCGGTTCGCTTACCTAATAAGTACATTCTCTCGGCAAAAACCCCACCGATTAATTCCTGCAGCTCTTCAGGGATATCATCATAGGACAAGGCTTGGGTGAGCCTGCCTTCTATGTCCGGTCGCTTTTCTGTTTTGGGCAAGGTCAATACCCTTTCGAAATAATGTTGCAGGGCATCTTTGGTATATTCCCAAGCATCTCCCTGGTTGGGAACGGCCTCCTGTACCATGGCCAACACGGTACTGGCTTTGCCGTTGCGGTGGAGCGAGATGTCACCGACAAAATTCGGCACATTAGCAAATTTCGCTTTCTCGCTTAAGAAGCGTGTGATTTCCACATCAGGATTAATGGTATCATCCACCTTCCTGTACAGCTTCATAAAGAACTTTCCATTATAAATCACAGAGGTGTTACTTTGTTCTGCATTTAGAATTTTGGATTGTACCTCTGTCTCTTTTTTCAATACCGATTTGGAGATGGTCTGGAAAGTTAAATGGTCCGCTCCGACTTTAAGCTTTTGTCCTCTGGTTAAGCTTCGGAAGAGCATATTTCTAAAATCCTCATCATACACCGCATCAATAAGCAGCCCATCCGAAGTTCCTATGCTCAATTTTGCTATAATGCTTTTCCGTTCGATTTGTTTGAGGCTGTCTTCATCTGGTGTCTTCGTCCATATCAGCGGAAGCTGGTAGAGTTCGGGCAAACCCTCATTGTACTGAAATTCCAGAATAAGCCAATTGGCCAACATTTCTTTATCGCCAAGGAAGATGTTGTCTTTTATTTTAACACTTTTAATCACCTTGGCTTTGCTGCCAAACCATCGGCAGGATTTGATATAGTTGGGAAGTACTTTTTGTTCAAGCTGCTGTACGGTTTTGCCTTCAAAAAGACCCTGCCAACGGTTCAGGCTGAGCTGAGGTAGGCGGGATTGGTCTTCTTGATAACCTTCTTCTTTTTCCAAAAGGAACCAGTAATAACTATGGGGACCCAGGGTGAACAGATAGGGCTTGTCGGTCACCTTTGGAAACTTGTTTTGGCTAAAAATTTCCACTGGAATGTAGCCTTCGTAGTCGGTAAGTTCTATTTCAGCAGCTTGAGAAAAGCGGGAAAGATTGGCCAATACCAAAATCACTTCCTCCTCATACACCCGCGTGAAAGCAAGAACTTTGGCGTTGGCGGGGGCTAGGAAATTGATTTTGCCACGGCCAAATGCCTTATATTGCTTTCGGGTGTTGATGATTCTCTTCATCCACCACAGCAGGGAGGAGGGGTTTGTTTGTTGAGACTCTACATTAATGGATTCGTAGCGGTAGCCGGGATCGATGATCACCGGCAGGTATAATTTCTGGGGATTGGCTTCAGAAAAACCAGCGTTTTTATTGGCGTTCCATTGCATGGGGGTACGGACGCCGTCGCGGTCGCCGAGGTAGAAGTTGTCCCCCATCCCAATCTCATCCCCATAGTAGATCACTGGCGTGCCGGGCAATGAAAAAAGCAGACAGTTCATCAGTTCGATTTTACTGCGGCTGTTTTCCAATAAAGGAGCCAAGCGGTGCCTGATTCCTACATTGATCTTGGCCTGTAGATCCTTGGTGTACATCTTATACATGTAATCCCTTTCCTCGTCAGTCACCATTTCGAGCGTCAGTTCATCGTGGTTTCTGAGGAAAATGGCCCACTGGCAGGAGGCAGGTATCTCGGGCGTTTGGTCAATGATGTCGGTAATCGGATAGCGGTCCTCCATTTTGACCGCCATAAACATCCGCGGCATGATGGGGAAGTGATAGTTCATGTGACATTCGTCCCCGTCCCCAAAATAAGCAGCAGAATCTTCAGGCCACATATTGGCCTCGGCCAGCAGCAGCTTGTTTTCATATTTGCTATCTACATAAGCCCGCAGGTTTTTGAGAAACTGATGCGTCTCAGGAAGATTTTCACAGTTGGTGTTTTCCCTTTCAAAAAGATAAGGAACAGCATCTAAACGGAAGCCATCCACTCCCATTTTAAGCCAGAAATCCATGATCTTGAAGATTTCCTTTTGCACGTTGGGATTGTCAAAGTTGAGGTCCGGCTGGTGTGAAAAAAAGCGATGCCAGTAATAGGATTTGGCTATGGGATCCCAGGTCCAATTGGAAGGTTCGGTATCCGTAAAGATGATCCTAACGTCTTTGTACTTGCGGGGATCATCACTCCAGACATAGTAATTGCGAAAGTTTGAACCGGGTTTGGCTTTTCTTGCCCGTTGGAACCAAGGGTGCTGGTCGGAAGTGTGGTTGATGACAAGCTCCGTGATCACCCTAAGGTTTCTCCTATGTGCCTCTTTGATAAATTGCTTGAAGATTTTGATGTCGCCATAGGTGGGATTGATCGCATAGTAGTCAGCGATATCATAGCCATCATCACGCAGGGGGGAGGGGTAGAAGGGCAGCAACCAAATTGCCGTTACGCCCAAGTCCTCCAGGTAATCCAATTTTTCTAAAAGACCCTGAAAGTCTCCGACACCGTCGCCGTTGCTGTCATAGAATGCCTTTATATGTAATTCATAGATAATCGCATCTTTGTACCAGTGCAGATTATCTTCAATCTCATTTTTGTCTATCATCTTCAAAATGTGGTTTTAAAGTGTTTCTAGCCTAAACAGATGAGCAGGCATCTCGTGGGGACGAAGCTCGACATAGTTCCATTCACCCTTCCAAGAGTACCTTTGATCACTCAGCAGATCATGGAGCACATAGGGTTCATTGTCCACCAAGCCAAATGCCTCCATGGGGACTTTTACCCAGCCCGCTTGGGTATAATTCGGGTCGAGGTTCACAATCATTAAAAGTTTGTTTTCCCGTTCTTGATCAATCTTGCTATAGCAGAGCAAATGGCCGTTGTCACAGTCATGGAAGGTTATATCCCAGGTGCTTTGCAAGGCAGGATTTTCCCGCCTGATTTGATTGATTCGGGTGATCAGTCGTTTGACCTTCGTGTCCCGTTCCCAGTCCCAGTTTTTGATCTCGTATTTCTCGGAGTCAATGTATTCTTCCTTTCCTGGATAGGCTTTGTTGAGCCCCAACTCAAATACGGGACCATAGATGCCGTAGTTGGAGGATAAAGTCGCTGCCAAAAATAAACGGATAAGGAAGGAAGCTTCTCCTTTATCTTCTAAGGAGATAGGCAAAATGTCCGGTGTGTTGGGCCAAAAATTCGGGCGGAAATATTCTCTCCGGTCTGTTTGGGTAAGCTCTGTCAAATATTCGCGGAACTCATCCTTGCTATTCCTCCATGTAAAGTAAGTATAGGACTGGTTAAAACCTATTTTGGCCAATTTTTCCATCACCCGCGGTCTTGTAAAGGCTTCGGCTAAGAAGATGATATCAGGATGTTTGGCATGAACCTCACGAATAAGCCATTCCCAAAAGCGGAAGGGCTTGGTATGCGGATTATCCACGCGGAACACCCTTACGCCCTTGCCGATCCAAAAGTCGACAATGCTCTTTAGCTCTTGCCAAAGGTTCTCCCAATCTTCGGTTTCAAAATTTACCGGAAGTACATCTTGGTACTTTTTGGGTGGATTTTCCGCATATTGTACCGTCCCGTCCGGCCGCCATTTGAACCAACTTGGATGTTTTTTGACATAAGGATGATCGGGGGAGCATTGTATGGCAAAATCAAGTGCGATTTTGAGATTCAGTTCATTGGCTTTCTGCACTAGACTGGCAAAATCAGCAAAAGTACCCAGCTCCGGATGGATGGCCTTGTGTCCGCCTTCTTTTGCACCAATGGCCCAGGGAGAGCCGGGATCACCTTCTTGTGCAGTAGTTGCATTGTTACGGCCTTTGCGGTGGCTCCTGCCGATAGGATGAATGGGAGGAAGATAGATGATATCAAAACCCATTCTTGCAATTTCCGGGAGGACCTGCTCACAATCCTTGAACGTTCCGTGCTTGCCTTCTTCCCTGGAGGTAGAGCGGGGGAATAGCTCATACCAAGCACTAAAAAGCGCCAACTTGGTTTCGACTTTTAGCGGCAAAGGAGCGGAATGTGTTAGCATATGCGGTTCATACCGGCCATACATCAGATCTGATACTTCTTGGCTTATGGCATAAGACACCGCCTTGGCGTCCTGCTTCTGTGCGCGCAGCAGTTTGGCTGCCTTTTGCAGCTTTTTTTGAATGGAAGATGGGGCGTGGGAAGCTGCTTTTTCTATGAGTTCAATGCCGATCTGGAGTTCAGTAGCTACATCTTGATGATCTTCAAACTTCTTCTTTAAACCCTCCTGCCAAGTTGTAAAATGGTCCACCCATCCGGCGATCGCATATTCATATGCTCCTACTTGATCGGGAACAAAACTGCCCTCCCAATGGTCGTTGGAAATAAAATACATGGGGCTTTGCTGCCATTTATCCTTCCCTTTTTGGATTTTTCGGTATAATAAAATCGCTTGTACTTTGTCGTGGCCGTCAGCAAAAATATCGGCCTGTACATGGACACGTTCGTTGACTACCCGTTTGATCGGATACTTCCCGCAGTCGATCTGAGGGCGAATGTTTTCTATGTTGACGCGTTTTTGTCCTTCCAGTTCTTTCATATAGTCAATGATGTTCTTTCTTATGGAGTTTTAATGGATGTAGGAATAAGGATTATTTAAAGAAAAAACGTGCCTAACTCTATTTCTTGATATCCAATTTAAACAATTCCCTTTTCGGCTTATGCTTTTGCAGAGAATCTTTTCTTGACTTGGCATAATTATGAATAGGATGAGAGTATCCAGAGACCTATCCAATCTTAACACCATCCTTTTATGAATGAAAAAATTACACAGCCTGTAGGGGCCCGATATGGGAGAGGTGTTTGTTCCTTCACCGTCTGGGCGCCTTTGGCGGACAAGATACAACTGCTTATCAAGGACCAAAAACAAGCTTTGGACATGACCAAAGATGAATGGGGCTATTGGCATGTCGAAACGGAGCTGGCTCCAAAAGCCAGATATATGTTTCTCGTGAACGGGGAGCTCAAACGACCTGATCCAGCCTCCCTTTCCCAACCAGACGGCGTCCACGAATGGTCGGAAGTAATTGATCACCACGACTATCAATGGCATGATCAAGCATGGAAAGCACCGGCATTGGAAGATATGGTTATCTATGAGCTTCATGTGGGGACATTTACGCCCGAAGGAACCTTTGAAGCCGTTATGGACAAGCTAGACCACCTATTGGAGTTAGGCATTAATGCCATAGAAATCATGCCCATTGCGCAGTTTGCCGGAAGCCGCAATTGGGGATATGACGGGGTGTATCCCTACGCTGCCCAAAATAGCTACGGCGGTGTTGGAAAATTGAAACAGTTGGTAGATAAATGTCACCAAAAGAATATGGCTGTTATTCTGGATGTTGTCTACAATCACATGGGACCGGAAGGTAATTACCTCTCTGATTTTGGTCCTTATTTTACCGACAAGTACCACACCCCTTGGGGCAGCGCACTCAATTTTGATGATGCGTATAGCGGGCCGGTACGTAGTTTCTTTCTCCATAATGCCCTAAGCTGGCTTCGCGATTTTCATATTGATGGGCTGCGGCTGGATGCTGTACATGCCATTATGGACAATGGTCCTGTTCATCTGCTGAAGGAGCTGCGGATGAAGGTGGACGAGCTGGAAGCGGAAAGCGGCAAAAAGTACTGCCTCATCGCCGAAAGTGATATGAATGATGTCAAGATCATTTCGGATTACAGTGTGGGCGGCTATGGGTTGGATGGACAGTGGGTGGATGATTTTCATCATGCCGTTCATACTCTGGCCACTGGAGAGCGGGAAGGTTACTACGAGGATTATGGGGCTATTCACCATCTTTCAAAAACCTTCAAGCAAGGCTTTATCTATGATGGCATTTACTCCGGATTTCGTAAAAAGCAGGTCGGCAAGGCGCCTGAGGGCGTGCATCCGGGCCAGCTGGTGATTTGTCTACAGAATCATGATCAGATAGGCAACCGCATGATGGGCGACAGGATCAGCCAATTGGTCTCCTTCGAAATGCTCAAGCTTGCCGCCGGCACCATGTTAATTTCTCCTTACGTGCCCATGTTGTTTATGGGAGAGGAATATGGGGAGGATCAGCCCTTTCAGTACTTTGTCAGCCATACGGATCCGGAATTGGTGAAAGCTGTGCAGGAGGGTAGAAGGGATGAATTCAAATCCTTTGAATGGGGAGATGAAGTACCGGATCCACAATCCGAAGACACTTTCATGAGATCAAAGCTGAAGTGGGATTTTAAAGATGATGTATCAAAAACCATTATCTTCCATTACTATAAGCAATTGATCCATTGGCGTAAGCAAGGTCTTTTTAGCGCCTTTCGAGAGCAGGAGATCCAGGCCCAAGAGCAGGAAAAGCTGCTGATGATTAACACGAGTGGTACCTCCAAACGCCTGATGGCCATATTGAACTACAACCATGCGGAGCGCAGCCTGACAATTGGGCAAGGCAAATGGAAAAAGCTCCTCTCCTCCTCGGACGAGCAATGGGGAGGCCATATCAATGCTCCCGACAGCCTAGAGGAAGGACAGCTACTGTCCCTTCCTGCAGCCTCTTTACTTCTATACGAATCTATCTAACACACATATTAATCCTTAGACTTACGATGTCTAGTCCACTTTCAACCTATAGAGTCCAATTATCCCCCGCGTTTAAGCTATCGGATTTGGAGCAAATCGTTAATTATCTGGAGCGCCTGCAGATTGCTACTGTTTATGCAGCTCCTTTTTTTCAAGCCAAAGAAGGAAGTACCCATGGCTATGATGTTTCCGACCCATTTGTGATCAACAAAGAGATCGGCGATCTGGAAGGTTTTCGCAGCATCAGCGAAACGTTGAAGCGAAAGGGTATGGCTTGGCTACAGGATATTGTACCTAACCATATGGCCAATCATCCCACCAACCCTTGGTTGCATAGCGTGTTGGAACTGGGAGCAGACTCTCCGTACTATCGGCATTTTGACATCGATTGGAACAACAAAAACTGGACGGGGAAGGTGATGGTGCCGATACTCGGCGCACCTGAAGAAGAAGTGCTTAAAAAGGGTGTAATTGAACTTCAGCATTCTTCAAATGGATTGAGCATCTGCTATTATGAAAATGAATATCCCGTCAGTGCCGGATCTTATTCTTTTATTTTAAATCTACAAAAAGATACCTTTCGGCTTTGGCTGTCGACTTTCAACTCGATGGGACATGGTGAAGACCCTTGGCACAGGCATAAGGAAGCTTTTTTCAAAGCCATAGAAGAAGATGCCGTCTTGTCCCATGCTTTTCATGCAGTGATAGAAGCAATTAATACGTCCGAGAACCTGATGCAACAACTTTTAGAACGACAACATTACAAGCTGGTGCATTGGAAGGAGTCGGAGAAAAAGATCAACTTCAGACGCTTTTTTACGATCAATGATCTGATTTGTCTTCGGATGGAAGATGAGAAGGTTTTCGAGGATTACCATCGCTTCATTCTTGAACTCTGTGAGGAAGGATTAATTACAGGATTGCGAATTGATCATATCGACGGACTTTTTGATCCTGTGGGATATTTGGAAAGGCTGAGGGGAAAAGTAGGAGAGGATCAATATATCATAATAGAAAAAATTCTGGAGTGGGAGGAGCAATTGCCCACCGATTGGCCGATGCAGGGCACCAGTGGATATGAATTTTTAGCGGTGGTAAATAATCTGTTTACAGCAGCAAAAAACAAAGCAATCTTTCAACAACACTATCAGGAGATTTTTCCTCATCATGACTATGAGGATTTGGTTTACGAGAAAAAGCAGTTTATCCTTTACAATAGAATGGGCGGCGAGCTGCAGAATCTTGTGGACCTGCTTGCCGGCTTAGGTGTAGGAGGAGAAACAGATGAGCTTAAAGAAGCCTTAGGAACCTTTCTGGCAGCATTTCCTATTTATAGGATCTATGCAAAAAGCTATCCCCTCAGCGATTGGGACCAATCTATTGTCGTGACAGCGTATGAAAAGGCTGTACGGAAAGCACCCCATTTGACCGGTTTGCTTAGCAAATTAAGGGACCTGTATTTGGGACAGACAGAGACAGAGCAGGATAAGGCTTTATTTTTTCTCCAACGCTGTCAGCAGTTCACAGGTCCGCTTGCCGCCAAAGGGGTAGAAGACACCCTCTTCTATAACTACAACCTATTGATTTCCCACAATGAGGTGGGCGATTCCCCTCATGTGTTTGGATTAAGTACCGCTGAATTTCACCGCCGCATGGCTGAGCGTCAGGCCAGTTTCCCCTACGCACTTAGTGCTTCGGCTACCCATGACACCAAGCGTGGTGAGGATGCGAGGATGCGGATCAATGTGCTGAGTGAAATACCGGGGGAGTGGTTTGAAAAAGTTAAGCAATGGCGGGCGCTCAACCAATCTATTCGAAGGTCCGCACAGGTTCCTGATGCCAATGAGGAGTACTTTATTTATCAGATGTTATTGGGTGCAATGGCTTTTGAAGATGAAGATGAGGAGGAATTGCTACAGCGTACGCTTGCCTATTTGCAAAAGGTACTCCGGGAGGCAAAAGTCCATACCTTTTGGTCAGAACCCGATGAGGAGTATGAGAAAGAAGTGGCAGATTTCGTGACCAATGTGCTTCAGCATGAGGCTTTTCGCCGGGACTTTGAGCCTTTTAAAAGCAAAATAGCCCGTTATGGTGCTTTCTATTCCCTCGGGCAGACCTTGGTTAAAGTCACCGCGCCCGGCGTACCGGACATTTATCAAGGTACGGAACTGTGGGATCTGAGTTATGTGGATCCTGATAACCGCAGGCCCGTAGATTATCGCTTGCGGGAGCAATATCTTTCTGAGATTGAAGCTATGCCATCAACAGTCGATGCGCTGGCTCCTATGCAGCAAGATTTTACCGATGGCAGAATTAAAATGTTTACGCTTTATAAAGCGCTGCGCGAGAGGAAGGCGCATCCGCTGGTGTTTGAACAAGGCGAATATATACCCGTTGCTTTGTCTGATGGGGCGGAAGATCAAGTTGTTGCGTACCTCCGCCGGTACAAGGGGCAATGTTATTTAATAGCTGTACCCCTTGGCATTACAGACTTGGCATTGGAAGAAGGCTTGAGCTTGGATATAAAAGCCTTTGGTGAAGGATATCTAAAGCTTCCATTAGCAACCGACGCTTCTTGGACCCACGTTTACACCGGGGAAGTATTTCAAGCTGATGACAAGCTGTTGTTAGGGGATGTGTTTGCATTCTTTCCGGTGGCATTTTTAAAAACCAATATTGCATAAGCTATGGATTTATCGCGCAGCAGTGGCATCTTGATGCACATTACCTCCTTACCTTCTCCCCACGGCATAGGAGATATGGGCGAGGCAGCTTACCGCTTTGTGGATTTCCTCCATGACAGTGGGCATCACTATTGGCAGATATTGCCTATCAATCCAACAGAAGCATCCTTAGGCCATTCTCCCTATAGCAGTTTTTCCGCATTTGCGGGTAATTCGCTGTTGATTAGCTTGGAGATGCTACAGCAGGATGGGCTGCTTTCAGAGAAGGACCTCAAGGGTGCACCTGAATTTGATGAGGAAAAAGTTGCGTTCGATCAGGTGAGCGAGTTTAAGCAAAATATGCTTCAAAAAGCATACGCCAACTTTGTCCAACAAGAAAAGCAGTTTGTGGTGCCCTTCGCAAAATTTTGTGAAGAAAATGTCTACTGGCTTGAAGATTATTCACTTTACCTGAGCTTGAAGCATGCGCACCAAAAGCCCTGGTTTGAGTGGCCCGAAGCCATCAGAGATAGGGAAAACGAAACGCTAAAAATATTGCGGCAGGAGTTGGCGCAGGACATAAAAAGAGAAAAAATCATTCAGTTTCTGTTTTTCCGCCAATGGGAAAAGTTGGTGAGCTATTGTCATGAGAAACAGGTTTACCTGATCGGAGATATCCCTTTCTATATTACCCATGATAGTGTGGATTGTTGGGCCCACGCCTCCTATTTCAAGCTCGATAAGAAAAAGCGTCCCATCAAAGTATCTGGTGTGCCGCCCGATTATTTCAGTGAGACGGGTCAGTTATGGGGTACTCCTGTTTTTGATTGGAAAGCATTGAAAAAGAACAAATTTGATTGGTGGGTAGCGCGTCTGGGACAGAACTTAAAGCTGTATGACTTGGTACGGTTGGATCATTTTAGGGCTTTTTCAGCATTTTGGGAAGTTCCGGCCAAAGAGGAGACGGCGATTAATGGAAAATGGACCCCTTGCCCAGGAAAGGAATTTTTTCAACTGGCAAAGCAGAAGTTTCCTGCTATGCCTTTTATCGCCGAAGACCTCGGCATGATGGATGATAAGGTATATCGGCTACTGGATGCTTTTGGTTTCCCTACCATGAAGGTTTTGCAGTTTGCCTTTGATGAAAATATGGGCGATAGCACTTATATTCTTCACCACCATCATAAAAATTGTTTGGTCTTTACCGGCACACATGATAACAATACCACCATAGGTTGGTTCAAATCGCTCAAAAAAGAGGAAGCGAAAAGAATCTCAACGTATACCGGACAATCCGTCAACAGGAAAAATGTGCATCAGGTATTGCATCGGATGGCTTTGATGTCTGTCGCAAATCTTGCCGTTATTCCTATGCAAGATATTATTGGGTTGGATGAGACTGCCATTATGAATAGACCGGGTACGGGGTCGGGAAACTGGTCCTGGCGAATGACTTCTGATCAATGGCCAGGTAAGCAAAGCGTGGAGGAGCTGAAAACCTTCAATAGGATCTATGGCCGTTGGCGTTCAGATGGGGCGGCTTAAAACATTTGGAAACAAATTTGCACTTAATCAAGATAAATTTTGACGCTGTATGCAAAAGAATCATTTTGAAAAGCTGCTCAAAGGGATTTGGGAATTAGAACATGGAGGGCCGGTAATCGAAATTCAAGGAAATAGCCAAATGCGCTTTTTGGGTGACGGCAGGTCAGATTTTTACCTGCTCGAGGAAGAAGCCGGAACATTGTTGCTCACTATTCCCTCCCTAATTGAACGTTCGGAGGTAATCAACATCAGTCCCACCTCATTGGTCGTTAAAGAGCGTCAAAGTGACGCAACTCACCAGTTGAGGAGCTTTAAGCGATTAGAATTGGATATTTAAAACCACCCCTTTTTGATAAGAGGAGTGATTGCAGTGATCACTCCTCGTTAATTGATTTTTTGTTAAGGGTTGGCTGCTTTTGCCTCCATATTGTTCCAAAGATCCATTAAGTCCTGGTTTTCAGCTGCTGCTTTTGTCAATAAAGTCCCTTCTTCATTGGACTGATTACCTGCTTTTTGACTGTGGTCTTTATAGTAAGTCTGCAGCCATACTTCACCATCCTGATGATGGTACACCGTTTGGTAGGAAATGCGATCATTAAGCTTTTGCCAGGCAGTAGTGACTTTATCTTCTTCTTGGGAGAAGCCCTCTCCAATTGCTTCTTGTTTAGCAGCCAAACCGTTTTTGAAATCTTCCCAGTTAAAATCCGTTGCACTTGCAAAGGTAGCTTGAACAGCATTGTCGGCTACAAAACGCCTGTCTTCGTCCGGATCAGGGATGTGTTCATGATGCAAAATATGGGTGCTGTCCCGGACACTATCGATTTCTGTCACCTTATTGCCGGTGTTGCCTTCTCCACCGCCACAACTGTATAAAGAAGTGGCTGTAATCATCAAGGCACAAACCTTGAAAGAGTTTAAAATTTTCATAGCTGTTAGGGTTTGACTTACATATTGAATCAAGAATAAGACCAATCCTTCTACCCCCAGAGGATCATTTCTGTATTTTGAGTTCCAATTGATCTTGCCAGATTTGCCCTGTGGCTGACAAAAACTCTGATTCATTCCAAGCCCTCGCCACATGTAATGTTGTCTCGGGTTTGCAGATATAGGTTTCGTCAACTGGGCTGGCGATCACTTGCAAGCCGCATGTGCGTAGCATGGCTTTGATTCCTGCCTGATTGGGCACCCACCAATTGGTTGGGTCCCCGGCTAAGCGATCCTCAATAAAGGCCATTTTGGGCCAACCTGCTTCCAGCATTTCTTCTCTATCGTTGATCTTATAGTCTGGTTGAATGATTTTTTCTGTACGATCGGGCATCATGAGCGTTTGAAATACCATCAACTTTCTTACCTTCTCAGCCACAATGTCTAAGGCCAGCATCGGGTATCGCAGGTGGTAAAATACACCCATAAACCAAACGAGGTCAAACTTTTCCTCCATTTTCCATAGGTCGTAGACCTGCATCTGCTTAAATGCCACCCGCTCCTCCAGCCCTAAAATCTTTGCTGCCCAACGGGCTTGCCGCAGATAATGGGGATCAAGGTCGATGCCTAGTACCTCGGCGCCTCTTTTGGCTAGTTCAAAGGTGTAGAATCCAGCATTGCAACCAATGTCCAACACCTTCCATCCGCTCAGATCTGCAGGCACATGTTCTTGGAGTTGTTGCCATTTGAAGGTAGGAAAGTCCCCTAGAAAGTGATCAGGAGCAGTTTGTGCGCCGCTTGGTAGATGGAGGTTGTGAAACCAAGGTCCTAATTTGTCAATATCCTCTCTAATCTGTTCGTTGTTATTCATGCTGGAATTCTGGTTTCAAGTTGGAATAGCTCCTTGCCTTAGATGCTGAACCTGGTGCATATAATATCGGGTTTCAAGAGGCTTTTTGCTTCACCAAGTGTTTTGCCTCCTGGTAATAGCCGATCAGCTCCAAAGCCCGATGTGCGGCGGTATGTGCATTCATGATTTTTTGCCGTGCTGCTTCGCCAACACGCTGTCTCTCTTCCTCGGATGTATTTTTGAGGATATCCAGAGCGTCCTCTGTTGATCTGGCGATAAAGATTTCTTTGCCTTCTTCAAAGAGATCCGTGAGTCCCTTCCAGGCATCACTGATGATGGGTACGCCACAGGCAGCTGCTTCAAACAGCCTGACGCTGGGGGAGTAACCCAAACGGATCATGGCTTGTCGGGTAACATTCAAGGTAAATTTCTGGTGATTGTAAAATTCCCGATGAAGGTCCGGTGGGAGGTGCTCAATCCGGGCCACATTCTCGGGCCAATAGATATCCGAAGGGTAGGCTGGCCCGGCTACCACGAATTTTTCGTCTCTCATCAGGTTTGCTGGGCGAATTAGCAAGTCCTGAACGGTGGGCTGCCGGTCGTCACTATATGTCCCGAGATAGCCCAAGCAATATTCTTTGTCGATGTCCATTGGATAATACAGGCTGGGATCCACAGAGCAATAAAGCGCTTTGGCTGACTTTGCCTGATATTTTTTTTCCAAGAGCGTCAGCACGTCTCCTCCCGAAAAAGATAGATAAAGGTCAAACGCTGGAATTAGCTCCGTCGAAATATACTCTTCGTCGCCCTGATCCAATTTGTCTAAGGTGACAGGAGTATCAATGTCATAAAAGGCGGTGACTCCGGTGGCAGTGTCCAATACCCATTGACTTACTTCCACACCCTGCGGTACATAAGAGCCTACAATGACCATTTGCGCCGACTGGACCAATGCTGCGTGCTCGTGTTTAAGTTCTTCTACGCTGTTGTACAAAGCTAATTTATAAGCTTGAGGCCATCCTAAATCCCGGTTGCTGCTGTACCAAGGTTTGTCATGCTCGAGGAAATACACCTCATGTCCCATGCTCCCAAGCTCTTTCAGCAAAGCCCTGTAAGTGGTGGCATGACCATTTCCCCATGATGAGCTAATCGTAAGTCCTATAAAAACAATTTTCATCTCCATCTCCATTAAGGTACCCGAGGGCAACATCGCCAAGGCATTATTTGCTTATACTAATTTTGTTTTCATTTGTAACATTTCTTCCAGCAGTTGAGCACGGTGTTGATAGGTGTGCGTGGAAAGTGCCCGAGTTAAGGCAGCCTCTCCTATTGCCCTTGCTTTTTCTTTGTGCAGTGTTTGAAGAAGATCAATTACATCTTGGCTTGAATGGGCGACAAGGATTTCCTTGCCCGGTTCAAAAAATTCTGAAATGCCTTCCCAAGCATCGGTAATCATACATGCGCCTGCAGCTGCAGCTTCGAAAACCCGGGTAGCGGGAGAGAAGCCATAGCTCGCCATGCTGTCGCGGCTGATATTGAGTACGGCCAAAGGTGAGCAATTAAAAGCATTATGGTCTTTGGTGGCCACATGACCAATGTAACGGACATTTTGCGGCAGCAGCTTGTCGTCCCAGCCGCTTCCACCTAGAATAAAGGTTTTGTCCGGCAGGGCTTCCGCAACCGCGATAAAAAAGTTTTCTACACGCTTTTCACGATCAGGTAGTCGGTTGCCGAGAAAGGCCAAATCACACTCATACATAGGCATTGCCGATACGGGATGATGACTTTCTGGATCGAAAGCATTATAAATGGAAGTACAATCTTTAGCTCCGAGATTTTTATAGGCCGCTTCTACTGGTCCACCGCCACCATAGGTAAGGATCTGGTCAAACTGCGGTATCAATGAAATAAAATAATCTGTGGGATCGTAGATCATCCTATCCAAGGTTGCTGGTGCATCAACATCCCAAAAAATTATCTGTTGGTCTTCCCTTCGGCTCTTGAGGATTTCTTCTTCAAGTTCTTGGTCAAATACACCTACTCCGCTGGCTTTGATAACTATATCGGCACTGTTGGCTTCCTTAACACATCGACTTACTTCTTCCCTAGTGGGTTGGTAAACCACCACTTTGGCGTAGTCTGGATCTGGAATGTCACGATTTGCCTGACGTCCGAATGCGTCGGGTTCATAAAAACTTACCTGATGCCCCTGTTGGTGAAGGGTTTTGATAATTCCTCTATAATAGGTAGCGGCTCCATTCCAGTATGCACTGACGAGACTGCTGCCAAAAAATGCGATTTGAAGTCCTTTGTTCATGATAAGCCCCCTTTCTTGGTTTTTTCGGAAATACTTTGATGGTAAATTTCAAGTAGTTGCTGCGCACGGTGGTCGCAGGTATGTTTCGATTGAATGGTTTCAAACGCGTGGTTTACCATCGTAGTGGTGAAATTCGGTTCGGTAAGTACCTTGGCAAGTAAGATCATCATATCTTGACCGCTTTGCGCGACGAGGTAATCTTTGCCAGGAGTAAACAGGTTCTCAGAATCTTCCCAAGGTGCTGATAGCAAGGGAATCTTGCAAGCCATGGCTTCAAAGGGACGGATAGTAGGAATTCCGGGAAGATGTTCTCGGTAGAAACGCCTGGGGACGTGAATCGTAGCTTTATACTTTGAGAAGGTTTCAGCCACCTTACTGGAAGGAAGGTAGCCTCCATAAGCTATGCCGGCACGTTCCAATGCCTCAATGGCGTGTTGAGGATACCGAACCCCATAAAATTTTGCTTTCAGTTTTAAAGCTTTGATAGGTTCAATTAAAAATTCATGGAGCTCCTGCGTGCGTTCATCATCTCCCCAATTGCCCACCCACACTACATCACCCAAATACTCTTCTGAAGCCACTGGATGGTAGGTACTAAGATCTGCTGCTTCATGCCAAGTCCAAACCCGCTCATGCCATTGTTCCTGATAATACACCTCTCTAAGACTTTCTCCAAAAGCCAATACGCCGTCGTAGCGGCTTAGATCATACCGTTGCATGTCTGATTTGGCAGACACAGCGCGATGATGGGTGTCATGGAAAAAGAGGGTAAAATCCTGTACAAGCTTGAATTCTCCTATTGCCCATACCAATTCGGGATCGTTCCATTCGTGAACAATAACCAAATCAGCTCCTTCCAACATCTCCCGGAGATTATAGTCGGCAGGATCATAAAAGTTAGGGCTGAGGTGCGGGAATTTTAAGTTAAATTCCTCAATGGCGCTGCTCCCGTAATCCTGTAGAAGCGAGGTAAGGCTCCAGCCTCCCTTAGGCTCATACACCACTACCTCATGTCCCTTCTTAAGCAGAGAGGTACATATTCCTCTCAAAAAGTGAGCATTTCCATGATTCCAATCAGAGATTAAAGAGTGGTAAAACAATACAATTTTCATACACGTAGGTTTAAAGTCATCGATTAGAGAAGATTTATGTCATTAAAAAACAACCACTTCACGAGGTATAGGAGCTTTTAATTGATGATAAAGATTCAAGTATTGTTCCTTCATATTGTGCAAAGAGTATTTTTTCGCACGGTGGTAGGCTTCTTCACCTTTAAGGCGGCAATAAGGAAGATCTTCTAATAATTCATTGCAAGCTTTGGCCAGCATTTTTGGATCGTTGTTATCCACATAGGTCATACTCCTGCCCCAAATTTCCCTCAGTGTGGCGATATCTCCGCCCACCAGAGCACAATGCTGAGAGGCTGCTTCTAAAAATGATAAGCCAAAAGGTTCATATTTTACGGGTAAAGCATACACCGCACTGATTTTAAGCCAATTCATCACCTGAAGGCGGCTGAGCTTTCCAAGAAAGCGGACATTGCGGGGGCATGGAAGTCCTTCAGCCTGCTCTCCGGCAATGAAAATTTCTCCATTGGTACTTTTTGCAGCCTTTAAAAGCAGATCGATATTTTTAGCTTCGTCCCACAGTCTACCCATGCTGAAGATGATTGGCATTTTTGAATAAAACTCATAGACAGGGTCCACCAAAGGAAGTGCTATAGCATTGTAGACTATTTGCGGATGGGAGATCTTTCCATATATATTTTGACATACATCAAAAAGCCCGCGCGAGGGAAACACCACAACATCAGCTTTCAGTAGGGCCTGTTGAACGGTCTGAAAATAAGTAGCATAGTGTAGGGGAAGTGGCTCAGCTTTAACCTCCTGCCACCATGATGCTACACAGGAATGCACGACGAGTAAGGTGGGCACCTCCCAGGTTAGGGATAGAGGCGCAAAATTGTTGAAATGCAGCAGCGTAGGCTTCTCTATGTTATATATCTCCTTTATCCACTTGTTAGCCTGCTGAATATCCTCCCAAGGCTGGTCCATCCATTCTAACCGATAGGGCCGATGATAAAACCTGACTCCCTTCTTTTGAAGTTTTTGTATGTGTTCTTTTTGTGATGCATTCGGTTCAGGTCCTGTACATGCCAGCACCAGCTCCATTTGTTCTTCTAGAAGACAACGGGCCAGATCCATGGCATAATTAAAAACCCCGCCGACCGCATCTATGGTCATCAATATTTTCATGATAAAATCTTTTTAGGAAATTGGACAGAGCAGCTGAATCTAGATTCCCGTGTATTTATATATCTCCTCCAATAAGGCAGCCGATTTTATCAGCTCGTAGTTTTCGTTGTTAAACTGGTTGCCCTTTGCTAACTGCCTCCCCCAATGTTGAATGGCTTTGCCGCCCCAGTCATCAGGTGGGTTAACCAATGTTTTTCGGTTATTTTGGGTGAAGAAGTCAGCTTGAAAATCGTAAAAGGATCCGTTGACGTTATGAAAGGATACGCCGCCATGGGTGCCGTAAATCTTCAGGGCGATAGCTGCATCTTTGCCCACGGACAATTTCCAACTGCAAGCCAGGTGGATGCTGATGCCGGTGGAGGTCTTTAATTGGGCCTCTGCAAAATCCTCTACTCTTTCTCCGCGACTGACTAAAGGCCTTCCTTGCGCAAGCAGGTTTGCATAACGCACTTCTATAGAAGGGGACTTGAAGAGATAAAATATGAGGTCGACCAAGTGCGAGCCCAAGTCTATTAGGCAACCGCCTCCAGAAAGACCGGGGTCATAAAACCAAGCCTTGTCCGGTCCATAAGCATTATGAAAAATCGCTTCTACAGCAAAAATTTTTCCCAGCGCCTCCTGATCAAGTAGTTCTTTGACCGCTGCGATTCCTTTTGTGAAGCGATAGGAATAATCAACCGCTAACAGTCTATCAGCTTGCTGGGCAGCGTGTACCACAGCTTTGGTTTCCGTCAGATCCCTGCCTAGCGGTTTTTGACAAAATACCGCTTTGCCTCTTTGCAAAGCCTGTATAGCTTGTTTAGAATGAAGGGCGCTCGGCGTGGCGATAACGATGCCGTCCACATCTGAGTTCAGGAGTTCATCGAAGCTTTCGCTGACCTTAGCTGATGGTACTGATTTTAAAGTGTTTTCCACAGAAGGCTGATGAGGATCACATATGGCAATATCTTCTGTCAATCCTTCTGTTGTAAGTGCCTCTAAGCGGTTTTTGCCAATCCAACCCACTCCTAAAAATCCCAACTTTGGGAGGGTATCTTTTGCGGTTTCTATCATTTTTTAGATGGTTTAAAAATTATATGAATTTGATATAGCCTTTGATGAAGCCTTCAGGACAGGCGGAAAGCATGGCCATGGCTTCACTAAGTTGGTCAAAGGTAAATTCGTGGCTCAACAGCTCCCTTGGATGGATCACTCCTTTTTGGGTAGCTTCAATTGCCGCAATAATACCTTCTTTATATCTATTGGGGTCGCGCTCATGGGCATTGATGACATCTAATGCTTTCCAATTCCATTTTTGCAGGTTGACATTCCTAAGCCCATCCTGATGATAGCCGGCGATAATCAGCTTGCCATAATCTCCAATAATGTCTGTCGCTAAATCCAGTGGCCACTGCTTGCCCGTACATTCAATCACCCTTTCGCAGCCTCTGCCCTCGGTATAATGTTGTACCCTTTCTACGATCTGGTAGTGGTCGTCCATCTTGAGGCACATATCAGCATCTCCAGAAGCGATTTGCAGAGAAGAGTCCCGACGGGACAAGGCCACGACTTTAGCTCCTTTTTCTTTGCATAACTTGATCAGTCCTAAACCTAGAAACCCGAGACCGATTACTGCTACGGTTTGTCCTGCTTGTATGTCTGCCCGTTTGAAGATGTTCATGAGACAGCCCAGTGGCTCCCCCGGGAAAGGCATGCCCTCCAGTTCGGGGGGAAGCACCACGGCATTTTCAGCAGAAACTGCTAAATATTCGGAAAAGGCATTGCCTTGGAGTATAGCAACCCGCTGGCCCACATGAAAACCGGTAACTTGATCACCAAAGTCTTCAACAATTCCCCAGCCTTCGTGCCCCGGGGTGCCGGGATCCAGTGGGTATTGGAACCACTCCCTGCCCTCCCAGACTGGGATGTTGGAGGCACACAAGCCGACTCCTTCCAACCTTACCCATAATTGATCTGGACCAA
Organism: Cyclobacteriaceae bacterium; assembly: GCA_035303945.1. Classification (GTDB taxonomy): domain Bacteria; phylum Bacteroidota; class Bacteroidia; order Cytophagales; family Cyclobacteriaceae; genus DATGMS01. The sequence goes on along the minus strand of DATGQZ010000012.1, from coordinate 53,576 downwards.
AGCTTTTTGCCTGTTCTATATAAGCAATGGATTGAGGGCGATCGATAACTGCTGTTTGATATGATGTTGTACTAGTTCGCGTTTGTGCCGTTACCAGCGGTGCGTGAGATGTATTCATGTACCAAATTGTCTTTTAACTTTCCTTTGTTTGAACTGGGAAGGTGCTGCTCGCACAACCAATTAAAAATTTTCTCTAAACCTTCTTGAATAGGAACTGAAGGCTTCCAACCAACGGCTTCTTTAAACTTGTTGGTGTCGGAAACATAATAGACCTGATCGCCGGTGCGGGCGCCCCCAAAAGCCAGATCTATCTTGAGCTTGTGCTTAATTTCAATAAGGTTAAGCAGTTCAAGAAGACTGATGGCATTTCCAACACCGCCACCGATATTGAAGACTTCTCCTTTGACTGTCTCCATGTGATCCCATGCAGCTACAAAAGCCTTCAATAGGTCCTCTACAAAAAGAATATCCCTTACTTGTTTGCCATCGCCATAAATGTGGATTTTACGGCCTTTGATCGCTTGGATTAAGAAGTGGGCCACCCAACCTTGATCTTCGGTTCCAAACTGATGTGGCCCGTATATACAGCTCATCCTGAACACCACTGCTTTAAGGTTGTACGAACGGGCATAATCGAGTACGTACTGATCGGCGGCACCTTTGGATGCCCCATAGGGGCTATGAAATGTCAGTGGTTGGTTTTCGTTAATCCCATTTTGTTTGATTTGACTGTTCTGAGGATAATAACGGGTTTCTGATTGTTCAAATGCCAAATCGGGAAGGTCCCCGTACACTTTATTGGTAGAAGTAAATACCAATGGTGGCTGATGCGAAGATGTTCTTATAGCCTCCAAGAGGTTGAAGGTCCCCTGAATATTTACCTCAAAATCATGACTGGGATCATCTAAACTGGTGGTCACCGCCACTTGGGCAGCCAGGTGGTAGACCATTTTTGCTTGAGCTACTACCTGTTTGAGACGAAGAGCGTTTCGTACATCCGCAATTTCTACCCATATGTCGCTCCGCCTGTGCACTGAAAGCAGCCATTGAAGGTTTTTCTCTACCCCCGCCCTTGACAGGTTGTCGTAGATGATTACTTTATGCCCCTGGTTGAGCAAGTGGTGAGCTAGGTTAACGCCGATAAATCCTGCCCCTCCAGTGATCAAAACATAAGAAGGTGCTGCCACTTTTTGATTTTTGTTGTCTCTGGCATTCCACCAGTCCATGCTGTTGATGGTGTCCAAATCAAATACTTCAAACATTCTAAAAAGCAATTTTGGCTTGCCCTCGTACGTTTTCATCCCAAAGTAATACTCTCTGTCATCAACATGAAAACCATCTACGGTTGGAAGAGAAGGGTTAAGATCGTATAAAGTATACCAGTAAACTCTGTCAGCGCCGGAGTTAGCTACTTTGACAAACTCCTGAAGTTGTTGCTTTTCATCGTATTGCCAAGTAGAAAAGCCCGCTTCCGTTACCCAAATCTCCGTCTGTAACTGATGATCTTCTAATACTTTTTTTACCGCCTCGATTTGATCATCCCAAGGGCGGAAGTGGGGGTCAAATGTGCCGGGGAAACCATGAATGCCTACTGCATCTACATTGTCAAGCACTTTTCTTTGGGCCATAAAATCCAGCCAATTACAATCCACCGGACTCATCCCCCCCAAGACAACCTTTTTGCTAAGTTGCTTGCACCAATAGGCAGCGAAGATGATCATCTCAGAAAAAATATCCCAGTTAGAATCAAGGGTATAGTCATACTCACTGCGGTTGTTTGGCTCATTCCAAAGCTCTACCCACTCAAAATGCTGTCCATGCCTGTTGATAAATACGTCCAGAAAGTCAGCGTATTTTTTCGGTCCTTTGGGAGGAGAGGATGTTTTATGTTCGATCCCAATGGAGGGAGGGGTATAGAGGAAGCAAGGTAGGATATCTACCTCTTGGGCTAATCGCGGAAGAAGCCAGTCATACCAGGCAGGGCCTTCTTTGGTATAATAATCAGCCCAAGATATTCCCGTTCTCAAATGAGTGATGCCCAAAGTCTTTAGGTCTTTTAGGGTTTTTTCAACCTTGTCATATTCGCCTAGATGGAACCATTGAAGAATGCCGAAGACTTTTTCTTCCTTTGAGGTTCCGTTGCTGTAGCGGTCCTTTAGTTGGTGATTTTTCATCGTTGTAGTGGTTTAAACGGTCAGCCCTCTAGATGCCAATTCGGCTTTTGCCTTGTCTACATGATCTACTGCCAACTGTGATTCCAGCCATTCTGCAAGTTCTTTCATACCTTCCTCAAGCGACACCTGAGGACTGTAGCCTAAAATTTGTCGTGCTTTAGAAATGTCAGCAAAACAGTGGCGAATATCTCCAACACGATACTCTCCCGTGATTTCTGGTTCGATTTCCTCTTTACCCATGGTTTTAGCCAATATTCTAGCCAAAGAGCTAATGGTATAGTGTTCCCCACTACCGATATTAAATACTTGTTGGTTGGATCCCGGGACTTCTAAGGCAAGTCGGCAAGCTCGAGCAATATCTTTTACATGTACAAAGTCTCTCTGTTGGTTACCGTCTTCAAAAATCAAAGGGGGACGGTTGTTTAAAAGTCGGGAGGAAAATATTGCCATCACCCCTGTATAAGGGTTAGATAGCGATTGTCTGGTACCATAGACATTGAAAAATCTCAAAGCACTTACGGGAATATTGTAGGCTTTGCAGGTAAGTAGACACAGCTGCTCTTGATCATATTTTGACAAAGCGTATACAGAGGAAAGATTCGGACTTTTTGTTTCGTCCGTAGGTATGGGTTCCAGCAAGTTTTCCATCTTTACTGTAAACTTCCCATTCATTTGCCTTCAGCTGATCAATTGCGCGTGAGGCGTTGTGGTAAGTGGCACCTGCCGCATCCCTGTATAATCCTTCGCCATAAATACTCATGCTTGATGCCACCACCAGTTTTTTCACCGGATGTTTAATAATAGCTTCTAGCAGCGTGGCGGTGCCTACATTGTTTACGTCGGTGTATTCTTTAATCTCATACATGGATTGGCCGACCCCCACTAGTGCGGCAAAATGATAAACGGCTTCGGTCTCCTTCACCAGTTGCTCCACAAGCGCCGCATCGCGAACGTCCCCTTTTACGAGATGTACGCGATCGTCGAGGTATTCTGGTCTGAGGATATCCTTTCCATGGACTTGTTCTGAAAGGTTGTCAAGGACGGTGATGGAGTAGTTGTTTTTTAAAAGTTCATCACAGAGATGAGAACCGATGAATCCGGCTCCCCCGGTTATTAGGATTCTTTTCATGGAAGTACAGTTGGTGTCGATGGGGAATGTTTACAATATGTATTCCACAAGACGAATCGGAAGAAGCAGCTGTAGAAGCCCCGCTTTTTTTAAAATTATGTCTACAGTGTGGGGAGAATACCTCCCTTATCACGGAGAAAATGCACCACAACTTTAATTGGGTTGTAGGGTAGGGGTGATGGTAATTTCAGAAAGGTTGATGTGAGACGGAAGCAGTAAAGCCTGATGTAGGATTGCTGCTACCTGTTCAGGTGATATACTGCCCCAACCAATATCTGAAACCGTGTGATGGCCACTGACCATGTTTTCAAAAAATGACGAATCGACGACTCCAGGGCTAATGACGCTGACTCTCACTTTGCCTTCTGTCTCAAGCTTCAATGTCTTGGCCACCATATTAAGGGCTGCTTTGGAAGCTGAATAAATTCCTCCATAACTGTAGGCTTGGTTGGCCGCGGTGGAGGAGATAAAGAATATGCTGCCTTTACCCTGCTGCATCATTTCCCCTACGAATGCTCTGACAAAACGCAGTGCACCCATCAGGTTGATATCTATAATTCGTGCCCACTTTTCAGGATCTCCCTCGGTAATTTTCTCGTGGATGCCCTGTCCAGCATTGGATATAAGTACATTCGGTAATCCAAAACGGCCCTTTACCTGCTCATAAAGTCGGGCGATATCTTCGGCTTTGGTAATGTCGCAATTGACATGATGAACAGGGCTTTTTTCTTTTGGCGGATGGATATCAGCACTGATGACCGCGTAATTTTCTTCCACCAATTTTTCTGCAACTGCCCGACCAATGCCAAAGCTTCCGCCAGTAATCACTGCAACTTTTTTTTTGTTCATATAAAAGCTATTTTACAAATTGAAAATTGAACTCCGGTCATAAAATACTGCATCTTAGAAAAAGGCATAAAATGTGGGCTGATCCTTAGGTTTTCGTTCTCATAAAATACCAAGCAATGATCACAGCATTAGGAAGGCCCATCATAAAGCTATTGAACAAGATATATGCCCCTTCCACCATGGTAGATCTTAAATTCAAAAAATACGATTTATCCTTTAAAACGGATGCTGAGGGACGGCCGATACTATTATTTCTAGGTAAGCGCGATGCAAATGGGCAAGTTAAAGGAGAAAGGTATGCGCGTCGACTGGTGATGGACGATGATGGAAAGGTGGTAAAGGATCATTGGGACCACAAAGGGAAAGCAACATAATTTTATGCGACTTTCGCTTGCTGTGTTGGGTAAACTTCTTTCCATGTCCAACCTTTGGAGTTCAACAACCGCGACCAAAGCTGCTTCCGCTGCCAGTCAAAATTGGAATTGTTGTTCCACCTTATCCCCATTTTGGAAAGCATCTGTAAATCTAGTGAGGGGATTTCTGTGCTTTCGTCTTCCGCATAGCCATAGGTGTCTCTCATGGTGTTCAAGTAGTGATCTATAGCCTTTTGCAAGGGAAGAAGCTCCTTTTCCTCCCATTGTTCAGGAGAAATATATTGTTGCATTATCGCTAATGTTTCGTCCAACATGCATAAAGTGACAATTAATGACTCATTTTGCTTGTTGGTGTGAAAATAATGCAGGATAGGATAGGCTCTGTAGCTTTGGGCGATGGTGAGAATACTTTGCTGAAGCTGCTGTCTGAATTGCTCTAAGCGTGAAAAGTCCTTTCCGTTCCAAAGATAGTCTATGAGTGCTGCGGGGGAGTCTCCATGTTGTTGAACAAATAGACTCAGTTGCTTTTTGGTGATGACATTGGATAAAACCGGAACAGCGTAGGATACCATAAGCGTGATAAAAAGGAGGCCAAAAAAAGAAAATACAGCGGACAAAATGCCCCAGTAGGCATTGATAGGCATATAATCCCCCAGCCCCATGGTAGTTAGTACATAACCGGAAAAATAAGCCTTTTCCCATAGATCTGTGTGCTGAAGGGTGTCCGAGTGAACAATAGCACTAGGGTCAGAGGCGAACAAAAGAAAAACACCTAACCACAATCCCAAACTCCACAATACAATCAGGCTGATCATCATAAACATGCCTGCATAATTCAACAGTTTTTTGCGTCCATCTCCTCCGCAAAGCCATAAAAGCCCAAACCAGGAATGCTTTAAAAAGAAGTCGGTCAATTCGCCGCCGCCCTCCATGGAGTAGGTTGTGAAGAGAATGTCTCTAAAGATCACGATTATGAGGAAAATTCCAATGATGAGGCATACTATTTCAGCCATGGCGGTGGTGGATGTGCGGTTTGATCTTTAATTCTCTAAACCTGTGCCAAGACATTAGGCACACAATTTGAATTTTGTAGCCATAACTAACCACTATATACCATGAAAAAAATTATTTGTTTAATGTCCCTAGCGGGAGCTTTTGCTCTTGGTTCCTGTGAAACTAATACGGTGAAAAATACCGAAGATAATGCAATGATGGACAGAAGAGATACATCAGTAATAAGAGAGGAGTATAATAGCCGAGGAGTTCCAGCGGAAGGTATTCCTGATAACAATGCCATCAGGAACGATACCATACAAACCCAAGGGGACAACAGTGGGGCAATGAATGACCTTCCTCAAGCCATTGCTGATAAATTGAAAAATGACGAATCTCTGAGACAGAAGCGACTGACGAACAGCCGTCAATTTTCGGAGGCTGGTAATACCTATTATGAGCTTACCTTCGACAATGGTGATAAGATGACTTTTGATCAGCAAGGCAATAAGCGAAATTAAGCTAGGCAAACAGCATCAGGCAGATCCCCTTGCGGGGTAGTTCGGACACAGTGTGTTTAGGATTGGAAACAAAAAAGGCAGAAAAGGAGGTTGAGGTCTCGGTTTTTCTGCCTTTTGCAAATGCACGCGACAGGTTATCGTTGAAAGGCATCTGATTTATCAGATAGCGGGAATACGTTCATAGACAGCATTCTCTCAAGTTCTTCGTCATCGGTGAGGTCTAGTCGAAGAGGAGTGAGAGATACCATATCGTTTTCCATCGCCCAGCGGTCCGTATCCTCTTCCGTTTCTTCAATCGGAACGACAGTAAACCAATAATGTTCTCGCCCCATAGGGTCATGAGAGGGTTTGACCAAGCCATCGTAATGGCGAACTGACTGTCGCGCCCACCTGATGCCTTTAGGTTGGGGTGGGAGGTTCACATTGACCAAGGCCGGCGCATCTTCTTTAATCAAAAATTCCAGGACCATATGGATAAAAGGTTTGATAGGTTCAAAGTCAATTTCCTCTTTAGAACTTGGCGTGCTGAAGGCGACACCTTTTATTCCCAAAAGTGCAGCTTGCTTGGCGGCTGCCAGCGTGCCGGAGTGCCACATGGAGTTGCCTAGATTGGTGCCTAAGTTGATGCCGGAAAGGACCAGATCAACTTTGTCCCAATGAAAACATCCCAGAGAAACGCAGTCTGCCGGCGTGCCGTTGACCCGAAAAGCTTCAAAATCTTTGATTTTCGTTTTCCGGTATGATAAAGGCCTAGAGGCGGTCACGGCGTGACCCATGGAGGATTGTTCCACATCGGGAGCAACAATTCTTACTTCCCCAAAAGCGGCAGCTACTTCGGCAAGGGCGAGAATACCAGGACTATAAATACCGTCATCATTTGAAATTAAAATCTTCATATGCTATTAGCGTTTGTTTCTTCTCAAAGCAGATCAAAAACCAAGCTTAACCCTGTCAACTTATCGTTTTTATGAAAATCGCCCTAATGTATAATCCCAAGGCAGGCGGCAGTACGTTGCCTGTGGAGGATCTGGTTTCCCTGTTGGAACAGCGTGGAGCAAGTGTACTTACACAAGACACTAAAGCAGATGATTACAAAGAAGCCTTGGACTATGGATGTGACTTTATTATCGTCGCAGGAGGTGATGGCACTATAGAGAAGGTGGCCAAAAAAGTAATTAATAAGGGTATGACAGTGCCCATTGCTATTCTTCCCTTTGGCAATGCCAACAATATAGCTGGAAGCTTGGAAGTGGATACTGCCATTCATAGCATCATTGACTCCTGGGAAAAAAAAGAATATCGAAAGTTTCGCGTAGGCACAGTGGCCTTAGGAGAGGTAAGTAAATTTTTTTTTGAATCTGTGGGTTGGGGTTTGTTTAGTGAAGTGTTGCATGAAGTAGAAGCTGAAAAAGAAAAGCAGATTCAGCCACCCAATCAAAGCCAAGACAAAGTAAAATCAGGAATGCAACGGCTTGCGAGAATGGTCTCGGCAATAGAACCTGCTTTTTATCAAATTTTTATAGATGGGGAAGATCTCACAGGTTACTATCTATGGGTGGAGGTGATGAATACGCAATCCATAGGCCCGCGTCTGCGATTAGCGCCAGAGGCAAAACATGGTGATGAATATCTCGATGTGGTACTTATCAGGGAAAATGAAAGGTCATTGTTGGAGCATTTTATATCGCGACAAAAGGGAGACAATGATAAGGACTTGTTTGCTCCTATCAAAGCCCAAAAGATCAAGATCCGGACTGACCAAGTTTGTCATGTCGATGATGAAGTCAGCTCGGCAAAGGACGTTTCGGGCGTATGGGTGGAACTGAGTCTTCTGCCTGAATCCATTTACATTTTAAACGGATGACAACATCCTGTTAGACTTAAGGGCAATCGCTGGCTTGGTTTTGGCAGTTTTGACTGCTACTGTCCATTACTCCTCGTAATGGATGCTATGTTTCATCATTTAACACCGTGATATTATGAATGAAGTGCTAGCTCAACCTTTTTGGGGAAACACTGTTTATGACTATTTATTTGTCTTGGGGGCAATTATTTTCGGCGTGCTGATCATTAAGATTATCAAAGGTCCTGTTTTGAGAAATGTGAAAGCACTAACCTCAAAAACGAAGTCTGTGGTAGATGACTTTATTGTAGATTCGGTAGAACGTTTTGGCATCCCCGCTTTATACATCGTTGTGATATCCTGGGCTCTTAGGCTGCTGAATATGTCGCCTAGGATGATCTCCTTTATAGAATTTGCTACTACGATTATTGTGACCGTACTCGTCATCCGTTTCATATCCTCCACCATACTTATGCTGTTGACTCGATATGTGCGACATCAGAGTGGAGGAGAAGAGAAGGTAAAACAATTATATGGCATTATGGTCATTATTAATGTCTTTATCTGGACGGTGGGTATTTTGTTTCTGTTGGACAACTGGGGTAAAGATGTTACAGCCATCATCGCCAGTTTGGGAATCGGAGGTATAGCCATTGCCCTTGCCGCTCAGAATATTGTAGGAGATATCTTCAACTATTTCGTGATATTTTTTGACAAGCCCTTTGAAGTTGGCGATTTTGTGGTAATCGACGATAAAAATGGGGTGATTGAATATGTGGGTTTGAAAACCACCCGGATTAAGACGCTATCAGGCGAGCAACTGGTATTTTCTAACAGTGATTTGACCAATTCCCGTATCCATAATTTTAAGAAAATGGAGCGGCGGAGAATTGTATTCAAGGTGAAAACAAGTTTTGAGACCACGCATCAACAGTTGGCTGAAATCCCTGCCATCATCAAGGGAATTGTTCTAGAGCAAAAACCGGTAACCTTTGACCGCGCGCATTTTTTCGCTTACACGGACTCAGGCTGGGACTTTGAGATTGTGTATTATGTAGAATCAGGAGACTATAACCTCTATATGGATATCCAACAAGCCATTAACCTAAGGATTCATGAGGAATTTGAAAGGAAGGGGATTGCCGTGGCCATGCCAGCAAGGGCGCTTTATATCAACCGTGATGAGGAGGATGAAAGCGATAGAAATGATCCACCAAGCTTGTTGGTGCAAGGAGAAACGCCTCCCGGGGCATGATTTGATAGGGATGTTGAGGCAGGGCAACAGTTTGTTTAGTTCCGGTCACAACCTGAAGGGTGTTTCGATGAGAAAATTTGTATAAACAAATAATTCGATTATTTAAAATCCTGTCATACTTGATGGAGGTGGTTTATTCATCTAAAAAAGTTCCTCGCCTCAACTTAAAGTTCAATAGTAACATAGGGTTAAAAAGTTGGACTGTTTTTAGTTGTGTGTATGGTTTAACCACTAACTTTAATCACCCACAACATGAACAGATCACGTGCAATCTTTCAAGAAATAGAAAGTAAATTAGTTAAGGATCATTATGCGTCGAAATTACCCATTTACCACCCAGCCAAAGGGCGAAGGAAAAGAGGATTACGGGTAACACTGGATATTCAGCCCAATGAAAATCATGTGGGTAGATCTTCCAGTTATCAACAAGCAATGACCTTGGCGAATTACAACCAGGATCGACCTGAGAAACCTTATCCTGACATTGGTCCAGAAATAGAAAGGCCAGAAGAGACCGATATTCCAAGACCCGATGAGAGAGAAATTGACCCCGGTAGAGATTTTCCACAGCGGGACCTGCCTCACCCGGATGAAGAAGAGCTACCGGATGCGGATCCTGACCCTGAGATAGAACCCAACCGGATAGAAAAAGATAACGAATAAACAAGATTCTTTTTCCGATGCGCATCAACCCAGATTAACAAACAAAGCCATGGAAAAAACCATCACATTTATAGCAGAGCATAAAAAGCGCGAATACGAGCAGCTCAATGAAGAGATAAAGGCTGAGCAAAATATTCCACAAGAGCAGCCAGATATGAGTTTGGATCCAGATCCCAATCCTGTGGAGTGAACCTATAAAGAAAGCCAATGATATTTGAGAACCACCCTTCCCCCGAAGGAATCAATCGTTTACACACCTCGAAACTCCATGAGCTGTTTATGACAAAGCTGATGGAGCTGTACCAAGGTGAAATGCATTTACTGGAGGAGTTGGTGGGACTACAGGAGGCGGCGTATACCCAATTGGCGAGAGATATTATCGCCCAATATCAGCGGAATAAGAGCGATCAGGTGGACAACCTGCAGCAGGTTTTTGTGTTGTTGGATCTTCCCATTGCCGGTAGGAACAATCCGATTGCGGACATGATGTTGGAGGAAGGTCAACATCTCGCCTTAACTGGCAAAAATGTCATTAATGATTTTGCCATTGGGCATCTGGTGATGAGAATATCACATTATAATCAGGCAGCCTATGAATGGTTGTTTTCTTTGGCCACCCGCTTACAGCTTCCAGAAGTCAAGGATCTGCTAGAACAAAACTTTCAACGGGAAAAGGCCATAGATGTTAAAATGATAATGGCCATAATAGAAGATACATAAATTCACATGATGATCAAACATGCGACTGTAGTAATTACGGCTGCCTGGCTTCTGCTGCAAGCATGTGGTGGTAACAATACTCCCTCATATGTAGAAGCTCCAGGGCAGGAAAAGACAGCAGAATCAGAAATTTTGGGAGTGGGTGCAGATCTACTCCAGGATAAATCACCATTGAAAAAGCTGAACATTTATTTGGATGGCTTTCATTTTTATGGAGGTAATATGGAGGGCCAAATGGAAGCCCACCATTACGTAAGCCAACTGAATGAAGATCTTTATCAAGCTATTATTTTCGATGGGAATGGCAATGATGCCAAAATTATGGGTATTGAATACATTGTCACAGAACGCCTCTTTAAACAATTGCCGGAGGAGGAAAAGAAACTGTGGCATTCTCACCATCATGAGGTGAAATCCGGCACTTTAATAGCCCCGGGTATTCCCGATGATGTGGAGCACGTACTTATGGAAAAACTTGTCTCCACCTATGGAAAAACTATCCATACTTGGCATACAGACCGTGAACTGGAGCTTCCTATTGGCCCGCCTTTACTTATGATGGGTTTTACCAAGGAAGGGCAATTACGTCAAGAGCTGCTAACGAAAAGAGATGAGCGTTTTGGCATATCTACTGCTGACAAAAAGCAACAGCGGGAAAATATTCCTATGCCCGAAGTAGATCCTTTGGCTAATGCTTGGGAAAAGGGTGAAGTGAGACAACTACAGCTAGTGGATCACTACCCCGATAGCCTATCGCATCACCATTAAAATCATCATTCACTTTTAAACAAACCTATGATCTCACCAGATGATGAAAACGTCAACTCGGTTTCTGACCGAGCGGTATCTGCTGCATTGGATACCATCAAACACTTTTGCTTTGACCATAATTTGAGTGTTGCCGTAGCGGAGAGCGTATCCTCGGGCTTCCTTCAAGTCTTATTCAGTTCAGAAAAAGAAGCCGGCTTGTTTTTCGAAGGAGGCATCACGGCCTATAGTTGCAAGCAGAAGGCCCGGCACTTGGAGATTCCTTTCGAAATATGCGATCCCTGCAATGGTGTGGCTTTAGAAATAGCCCAGCGCCTGGCATTAAATGTCTGCGATCTCTTTGATGCTAAAATAGGCCTAAGCCTAACAGGTTATGCTTCACCTATACCAGAAGAAAATATTTATGAGCTCTACGCTTTTGGTGCAGTTGCATTAAATGGAAGGATCGTATTTGCTGAGAAGCTGGTCAGTGATATAGAAGATCCTGATGAACTCAGACAGGAGTACGCAAAGATGCTGGTTACGGACTGCGCAAAAACACTTAAACTAGAGACGCAGCCTCCGGTTTAAAGAATAAAAGGGTGGATAACCACCCTTCATTTTAGGGCAGGCAACACTTTGCTGCTGATAAAATGGATAAAGCCTTCTTGGTTTTTATTTACATTGTGTATATCGATTTTTTCAAAGCCCATCGCATGATAGGTTTTGATCATCTCAATATATTTCTCAGGATCATTTGAAATAAAAACATATTCAGACATTTCCTCCGGTGTGACATGGGCGGCGGCCATCTCAAACTGAAGCGGCGTTCTTAGCTGGGAAGAAAGGTCACTGCCGAAAACATTGGTTCTCCATTGTTCGTGCGCTCCTTTTTTGGCGTTTTCTTCATCAGGATCATAAGAGACCTGCCATTTAATAGTCATAGGCTTGTTTTTCCCCCCGCCTTTTTTCCAGGATTCTGTTACCTTTTTCAGCTGGTCTATCGGTTGGGAAATAGTGATAAGCTCATCTGCCCAAGTTCCTGCCCATCCAGCCGTAGGTGGCGTAATCGCTGCAGCCATAAGGTGAGGCGTCGATTGAGGCATGGTGTAAAGTTTCGCTTCCTGAACATCAAAATGACCTCTGTGGTTAACCTCTTCTCCCTTCCACAAAGACCTCATGACAAATACAGCCTCTTCTAACTTTTCATTTCGACGGGCCTTAGACGGCCAATGTGAACCAATAACTCCTTCATTAAGCAGCTGCCCGCTCCCAGCCGCCAGCCAAAAGCGATTGGGAAACATTTCCAAAAGCGTAGCTACCGCCTGAGCTATAATTACAGGATGGTAGCGGTGGCACGGGCAGTTGACCACTCCCATGGGAATAGATGTACGGGACAATGCCGCTCCTAGCCAAGACCAAACAAATCCCGAATGCCCCTGAGCTTCGTTCCAAGGATAAAAATGGTCAGAGGCGATAGCAAAATCAAATCCGGCCGCTTCGGCTTTTACGACAAGAGAAAGCAGTTCAGTAGGAGAGAACTGCTCATGGGAAACGTGGTATCCTATTTGAATCATACCGCCCATAGATCAATTTTTAGACCTCTTTTACATGGCTTATTCCTTGCCCTTTTATTTGGAAGGAGCCATGGCAATGATGTCACTTTTAGAAGACAATTTGGGGAACGGAGGTCACATCAACTCAATCGCATAATCATTAAGCCTGCCCCTCCGTCTTCGTCCTCATTGTCCACGAGCACTTTCCTTCCAAATGGCATTATAGATGTATAATTTATAACTACAACAAGAATGTGAACGGTCTTTATTTAAAATTATGGATTGAGATAAAAATTACTGGTAGTAGTTTTTATACGGGAAGCAAAACTATGGGAAAAACAATAATAGTGTCTAACAGGTTACCATTAAGTGTGGAGAAAAGAGATGGAGAAATGGTGTTCAAATCTAGTTCGGGCGGGCTCGCCACGGGCTTGGGCTGCATCTTTTCAGAGAGGGACAATATTTGGATTGGCTGGCCTGGAATTGAGATGACTGACGAAGAGGAAAGGGAGTTAACTATTGGCAAGTTGGAAGATAAGAAGATGACTCCCGTATTCCTGACCCATCAAGAAATAGAGGATTTTTATGAAGGGTTTAGCAATGGGGTGCTTTGGCCGGCCTTTCACTACTTCCCCCAATATATTAGTTACGAAAGTAGGTTATGGGAAGCCTATGTTGCTGTCAATCAGAAGTTTTGTGATGTTATATTGGAGATGGCCGAGCCTGACGATACAATTTGGATCCATGATTACCACTTGTTACTGTTACCGCAAATGGTAAAGCAGGCCTTGCCTAATGCTACCATTGCCTTCTTCCAACACATACCTTTCCCCTCTTACGAAATATTCCGGTTATTGCCTTGGCGTGAAGCACTCCTGCAAGGATTGTGCGGTGCTGATCTGGTAGGATTCCATACTTACGACGATATGCGACATTTTATGAGCGCGGTTAGTCGTGTACTGGGATATTCCAACGAAAAAGGATATATCCGTGCAAATGATCATTTGATCAATGTGGATGCGTTCCCGATGGGAATTGACTACCGTAAATATAAAGCATCCGCTCAGGACGCTGCTACGCAAGCGACCATCACCAATTACAAATCCATATTAGGGGAGCAGAAGCTGTTGCTTTCCATAGATCGGCTGGACTATTCTAAGGGTATTCTCCAAAGGCTAAAAGCTTTTGATTTATTCTTAGCAGAAAATGAAGCCCAAAGAGGTGAGGTCTCTTTAATAATGATTGTGGTTCCTTCAAGAGAGCAGGTGAAGGAATATGCAGAGCTGAAGGAGGAAATAGATACATTGGTAGGGAATATCAATAGCAAGTACTCCTCTTTCGATTGGGTACCGGTTCATTATTTCTACAGAAGCTTTCCGTTACAGGAGCTAAGTGCATTTTATAGGATGGCAGACGTAGCGTTAGTGACACCGCTGAGGGACGGGATGAATTTGGTCTGTAAAGAATTTGTGGCCAGCAAGGTCAATCAAAAAGGCTGTTTGATTCTTTCTGAGATGGCCGGTGCAAGCAAAGAGCTGCAGGATGCTATCCTGGTCAATCCTAATGACATTACTGAAGTTGCTGCCGCTATTCATCAGGCATTGACCATGGGTGAAGAGGAACAGATCGCTCGTATGGCTGTAATGCAAGAAAGCGTGCAAAAGTACGATGTGTTCCAATGGACGAATGTCTTTATGGGCCGTTTAGAGTATGTCAAACAAAAACAAAAAGAACTGCAGTCAAGCCGATTGACACACCGGGATTTCGAACAGCTGAAGCAACAATTTCGGCTGGCCGAGAAGCCGGTTGTCTTTCTGGAATATGATGGTGCACTGGTGAGTTATCAATCACGCCCACAAAAAGCCTATCCCAGCAGGGAGCTAAAGGCGGTGATCGGCCAACTTGCCAAAAAAGCTTTGGTGGTTATCACCAGTGGAAGGGATCGGCATACGTTGAGCAGGTGGTTTCAACATGATCCGGTAAACTTAATGGCCGAGCATGGCCTGTGGGTTAGGAGAAAAGATAAGGGGGAAGATTGGAAAGCGGTGATGCCTATTGATAGCCGTTGGAAGTCCAATGTCCGGTCCGTGATGGACTATTATGTGCTGCGAACGCCGGGAGCGTTTGTAGAAGAAAAAGATAACTCCCTGGTATGGCACTGTAGACAGGCAGAAAACGGCCTTCGGGATTTGAGGCTGAGAGAAATGTTTTGCCATCTTAAATATGTTGCTAGAAGCAATAATCTTCAGGTATTTGAAGGAGATTGTTATTTGGAGATCAAAGGACCGGGAATAGACAAGAGCAGCGCCGCCATGGATTTTATAGGCAAAGAAAGGTTTGATTTCATTTTAGCCATAGGTGATCAATGGACGAACGAAGAAAGTTTTAAGGCTTTGCCATCCTCGGCTTTCAGTATTTGTGTGGGGCACAAGTGCAGCCGAGCACAATTCAACGTTAACTCCCATCATGAGGTAAAACAGATTCTAGAACAATTGGGGGAGGTAGAAAGTTTACAGATAATGATGATATAAATCATCATTTCGGAGTGGCAAATTTCAGCCCTTATCCTTAACCAAAAGGCTACCTTGTCACCGTGGATGAACTTAATAACTATTTACAGTTTATGAATTTCTTCATCCACTACTGATTGTTACCATTTAATATTCGACCTATGAAGACTTTCATCGTTCCCACCGATTTCTCTCCTGAAGCAGAAAATGCTCTGGAATATGCCTGTTCTGTCGCCAGTGTCCTCAACGCCCGCTTGATTCTTTTCAATTCCTATAGCTTCCCAGTGCATGCTTCCAATGCCAGATTGTCGGCTGCCAGTATGAAAAGCTTGGAAGAGCATAATAAAGAGCTACTGCAGGAACGCGCAACAAAGCTGTCCGAAGAATGCCATATCGAAATCAGCTATGAATATGGATTGATGGTGGAGGTTAGTGAAGAGCTGGATAAGATTGTTGAAAAATATCAAGGAGACATGGTGATAATGGGTATGGCGCCCAAATCTATTGCTCAAGAACTTTTTGGCAATACTACTACCTCTGTGATCATGAAGCAAAAGTATCCGGTACTGGCTGTGCCGATGGGCTCTAAATTTAACGGGCTAAAAAAGATTGTATTTGCCTGTGAGGATCTGGATGGGGTGCCTAAAAGAATTCTTGATCGCATTAGGGAAATTGCTTCCGTACTGGAAGCGGAAGTGGAGGTATTCCATGTGAAAACGAGAACCAAAACCTGGGGTACGCCAGCAGAGGCAACAGTTTCCAGCCCTGTTATTGATGAAGGGTTGGAAGGCATCTCTTATTACTATAAAAATGTGGAATCAACGGAGGTCATTGCTTCCATAGAAAAAGAAGTAAAGAACATGCATGCGGATTTGCTCATTATGATGCCGAGAAAATATGGTTTTTGGGACTCCTTTGTCCACCGTAGCAAGACCCGAATGATGGCCTCTAATAATGATGTGCCATTATTGTCTATTCCAATCCACAGCTAGGATAAAATTGGCAAGCAAAAAGCCTTTCGACATGATAGCGTCGAAAGGCTTTTAAATTAACAGGCATGATGTTGTTTAATGAACACCTACATACAGCTCTTTTAACTTTTCTAAGGTATAATCCACTTCTTTATAGGTATTGAAGCGGCTGAAGGAAAACCTTACTGAATCCCGCTCAGGGTTATGCTGTATGGCGCGCAAAACGTGTGATCCCACCGCTGCTCCACTGCTGCAGGCAGAGCCTCCCGAAGCAGCGATGCCTTGCAGGTCAAGGTTGAACAAGACCATGCCGTGGTTTTCATCTGAAGGAGGTAAGCTGACATTCAATACCGTGTAGAGGCTGTTGTTCATGTCGGCGGACAATCCATTGAATTCCACCTCAGGAATACCCTCTTTCAGCACTTCAATAAAGTGAGCTTTCAAGGCCTCAATATGTCGCCGGTGAGCTGACATTTCCTCATAAGCCAGCTCCAGGGCCTTGGCGATGCCGATGATTCCATAGACATTTTCTGTCCCTCCTCTCATATTTCGTTCTTGTGCGCCTCCGTGGATATAAGGATGGATTTTTTTGTCCTTCCTCACATAGAGAAAGCCGGTACCTTTGGGGCCGTGAAATTTATGTCCTGCCCCGGCAGTGGCGTTAACGGCAGTTTTCGCCAGGTCATGAATATAATGTCCAACGGTCTGCACGGTATCGGAATGAAAGAACGCGCCAAATTCGCGGCACATCGTTCCTATCGCATCAATATCATTGATATTGCCAATTTCGTTATTAGCGTGCATAATGCTGACAAAAGCATTTGGATGGCTTTCCAAAAGCTCCTTCAAGTGATCCAGATTGATGCGTCCTTGATTATCAACCTCAACGTAGCTTAATTGAATCTGTCCTCTTTTTTCGCATTCCTGCAAAGGGTGTAGCACGGCATGATGCTCCAATGGTGAGGTAATAGCGTGCGTGATGCCATAGCTTTCAATGCCGCAGAAGATGGCCGTATTGTCGGCTTCCGTTCCTCCCGAGGTAAAGAAAATTTCGGAGGGGCTGGCATTCAATAATTCCGCTACTTTTTTTCTTGCTTTTTCAATGGCCGTCCTCACTTCCCGCCCAAGTGAATGCACGGAGGATGGGTTGCCATGGTGCTCACGCATAAAGGGAAGCATGGCCTCCAGCACGCGTTCATCCAGGGCTGTAGTGGCGGCATTGTCAAAATATACTCTCATATAATCATTTCGGAAATCAATTTCCCGTTGATATCACTTCTTTAATGTCCAGCATAATTTTCTTGGCCAAGTGTTCGGCTGTGGCCTGGGTAGATGATTCCGAATAAATACGGATAATGGGTTCAGTATTTGATTTCCTCAGATGTACCCATTCTTTTTCAAATTCAATCTTCACCCCGTCAATGTCATTGATAGGGTGCTTGCTGTACCGTTGTCTGATCTTTTCCAATATAGTGTCGACGTTGATGTCATGGGTCAACTCTATTTTGTTTTTAGAGATATAGTAGTTAGGATAGCTGGCTCTTAGTCTGCTGCATGATTTACCAAACTTTGCCAAGTGGGTCAGGAAAAGCCCGATCCCCACTAAAGCATCCCGCCCATAATGGGATGCCGGATAGATCACTCCTCCATTGCCTTCTCCACCGATGACGGCGTTGGTCTCCTTCATCTTTTCCACGACGTTGACCTCACCTACGGCTGCTGCATTATAAGCGCCGCCATGTTTTTCTGTAACATCACGCAGGGCACGTGTAGAGCTAAGGTTGGAAACCGTATTGCCGGGTGTGTGGGATAGTACATAATCCGCTACTGCCACTAAGGTATACTCCTCTCCAAAAAAGGTACCGTCCTCATTAAGGAAAGCCAAGCGGTCCACATCGGGATCTACAACAATTCCTAAGTCAAATTTCCCATGTTCCAACTTGGCCGAAATATCCCGCAGATTCTCGGGAAGGGGCTCGGGATTGTGGGGGAAATATCCGTCGGGTGTGCAGTACATTTCTTCTATTTCCGTCACTCCCAATGCTCTTAGCAAACGGGGAATGGCAATGCCTCCCGTTGAATTGACGCAATCAATGACGACTTTAAAGTTTCTTGCTGCTATGGCTTCGCGATCTACAAGCTCAAGATCCAGTACATGCTGAATGTGTTTGTCTATATAGTCATTGTTCAGCGTATAGCTGCCCAGTTTTTTGGTTTCGGCAAACTTATAAGAATCGTTCTCGGCCCGATCCAAAATGTCTTTACCTTCTAAGTCAGAGATGAATTCGCCTTTGTTGTTCAACAGCTTTAGGGCGTTCCATTGGATAGGATTGTGACTTGCGGTGATAATAATTCCTCCGCCGGCACTTTCCATTGATACGGCAAGCTCCACAGTTGGTGTGGTACTCAAACCCAGGTCGATCACGTTTATGCCAAGCCCTTGCAGAGTAGCGGCAACGAGTTTGGATACCATTTCTCCGGAAATCCTCGCGTCCCGTCCAATGACAATTTTGGGGTTTTGATACCGTTCAAGGACCCATGATCCATAGGCTGCGGTAAATTTTACTATATCAACCGGAGTCAGGCTTTCCCCCACGGTGCCTCCTATTGTTCCCCGGATGCCGGAAATCGATTTAATTAATGCCACGTAAGAGTAGGTTAATGTTCAGTATAAAAATTATGGTGTAACTAACTAGTTGATGGTCTTATTTGAATTTGGCCATGACCTTGTCCACCTCGTTATCCGGATTGCCGCAGGAGGAATTGGCATCCACCGTTTTTCCGCAATAACTACAGGTCTCTCCTTCTTTGTTCAAAAAAGGGTTTTGGGAGGCACATGTTCCCTTAAATTGTCCGTCTTTCAAAAATATCAGCCTGACTGACATTAAGATGAAAAACAAGGCCATAAAACCTAAAGTCAAATATACAGTTGTCATATCGAATATATTTCCTCAAATTTACGCAATACTTTCAAAACGTCTGCACTTTAAATATAGTTTCCCCTACCGTATGTTTGAATTGTCCAATCGGGATGCCCAATTGAAGTCGTTTGATCGGCTGCTTACCATCATGGATGAGTTGCGTGAGAAATGCCCTTGGGACCGCAAGCAAACCATTGAAAGTCTGAGACATCTGACCATAGAAGAGACTTTCGAATTGTCTGATGCCATATCGGACCAGGATTTGGAAGAGGTCAAAACTGAGCTTGGGGATATTCTCATGCATATCGTGTTTTACGCCAAAATCGGATCGGAGAAAAAGGCTTTCGATATAGCATCGGTGATTGATAGCCTATGCGATAAATTGATCCGAAGGCACCCGCATATTTATGGTACCGCGGATGCAGCGGATGAAGAGACTGTGAAGAATAATTGGGAGAAGATCAAGCTTACCGAAAGCGAAAACAAAACTGTGTTGGGAGGCGTCCCCCGCTCGCTTCCCGCTATGATTAAAGCCATGCGTATACAAGAAAAGGCGCGGGGTGCGGGTTTTGACTGGGAGGAAAAACAGCAGGTTTGGGAGAAAGTCGAGGAGGAAATGCAGGAATTTAAGGAAGAGTTTAACATCTTTCAACAGCAATCCATTGATAAGGATAAAGCGACGGGCGAGTTTGGCGATCTTCTTTTTTCTTTGATCAATTATGCGCGGTTTATTGATATCAATCCCGAGGAAGCTTTGGAGAAAACCAATAAGAAATTTATCCATCGTTTTCAATTCTTGGAACGTAATGTCAAGGCCCAAGGGCGGGCTCTGGAAGATTTAACATTAGCGGAAATGGATAAAATCTGGGAGGAAGCCAAAAAATCGGAGTGAATACACCTTGATTAAGCATTGGAATAATTTAAATAGGTTTATCAATAGCAGCAATAAATAAATTGACACAGGTAGGATTGATCGAGAGGTTTTTGATTTGGCGGCTGAAAAACCTCAGAACGAAGACTTTTGTGTTGATCCTTAGCGGGATCGTAGGTATTGTGGCTGGACTCGCTGCGGTAATTTTAAAGGTGACGGTCCACCAGATTCAGCAGTTTTTTGTAGAAGGAGCCGATCTTCAGTATACCAATATCTTGTATATTTTTCTCCCGTTGGTTGGGCTTTTTTTAACCTATACTGTTGCCCGGTTTATTTTCAAAGATACTGGAGGTCACGGCATTCCTGATTTGCTGTATACCATTTCTAAAAAGCGGAGCATTGTTCCCCAGACGCATATGTATAGTCGAGCGGTTACCTCGGCAATCACGGTAGGTTTTGGAGGCTCAGTTGGTTTGGAAGCCCCTATTGTAGTCACAGGATCTGCGATAGGCTCCAATATTGGCAGGATGATGCATCTTAACGCAAAGAAGCGGGCTTTGTTAATAGGTTGTGGCACGGCAGGGGCGATATCGGCTATTTTCGGAGCACCCATAGGCGCAGTGCTTTTTGCGGTGGAAGTGATTCTGATGGAGGTAAGCGTGGGTGCTTTTGTTCCTTTGTTAATTGCATCGGTGACCGGCTCCCTCACCTCCATGATATTGTTGGGCAAAGATGTCATGTTCACTTTTACCCTGCAGGATCAATTTATTGCAGCTCACACACCACTTTATCTGCTCTTGGGGATTTTTACCGGTCTGGTATCCATTTACACGATTAGATCCTTATTAAAAACAGAAAAGCAAATCCACCGACAGGAAAACCCTTGGCTGAGGATCTTGTCTGGTGGCTGCATGCTAGGGTTATTGATCTTCTTGCTTCCTCCTATTTATGGGGAAGGGTATGATACCTTGCAGGCATTAATTGATGGACAGCCGCTTCATCTGTTGAGCAACAGCCTGTTTTTTTCTGGAAATGCAAATCCATACCTTTTGATGGCTTTCATGGCTTTGATAATATTGGTGAAGCCTATTGCCTCTTCCTTAACCATTGGGAGTGGGGGGAGTGGCGGTTTGTTTGCGCCTTCCTTATTTATAGGCGGGGTTGCAGGCTTTCTATTCGCTTACGTCAATAATTTCCTGGGTTGGTATATTCCTGTTCCCTTAGCCCATTTCACCTTGGTGGCTATGTGCGGGGTGATGAGTGGAGTGCAGCATGCCCCGCTCTCAGCAATATTCCTAATTGCTGAAGTTACAGGAGGTTATGAACTTTTTATCCCCTTGATGTTGGTTTCAGCTATTTCATTTTCTACCACAACGTATTTTCAAAAGAACTCTCTCTACAAACAGCAGTTGCTTGATCAGGGCAGATACTTACCCGAAACCAAGGATGAGGAAGTATTAGGCCTAATCAACGTGAGAAGCATTATGGAAAGCGACCTGTTGCCCATCCATCCAGACGCTTTGTTAAAGGATCTATGTAGTTTGGTAAAGCTGTCGAAGAGAAATATCTTTCCCGTGGTGGACGAAAAGGGAATTCTCCACGGAGTGGTAACTCTGGATGATGTGCGCGATATTATGTTTGACAAGGAGAAACAGGAAACCGTAGAGGTGCGTGTACTGATGACCAAGCCACCGGCATATGTTTCTCCTCGGGAGGATATGCAGGAGGTGATGGATAAATTTGAACGCACAGGGGCTTGGAATCTTCCCGTAGTAGAAAAAGGCAAATATATTGGCTTTATTTCCAAGTCTAGGATTTTTAATGTGTATCGAAAGAAGCTGATTAAACAGCAGCAGGATTGATTGTTAAAGAATAAAATTCTGTGAGGAATTTATCCACTTGTCGCAAGGGTAAAAAACTGAAAAACTAATTTAGTGTGAACTTTATCCACAAATTTGAACATCAAAATACATCTGTTAAATAACTGAATTACATCAAGTTATATATAATTTAAAATGAATTGTGGATAAATATTGCCAAATGTGGATAAATTTTGCTTGTTTTTTTTGGATGTGGAATAGAAGAAGCAGAGGCTGTTTTTGACAGCGGGTCAACAGCGCTTGTTAACGAACGGTTAATGAATTATTAAGGCTGTTTTAGCTGGATTTTAAAATAAAGTTTCGGTCGCAAGCCGAAGGTTTTGTTTTGGAAAATTTGGCTACAGCATGCTAAGAATTTCGTCAATATAAACGCGGTCATTGGACAGACGTGGCACTTTGTTCTGCCCTCCCAGTTTTCCCTTAGACTTCATCCATTTCTCAAACAAACCTTCAGGTGCAAAATGTACCTTAGGTAGGGTCAACGCCAGGTCTTTGTAACGTTTGGCATCGTAGTCAGAGTTTATTTCCCGCAAGTTTTGATCCAAAATGGCCACAAACTGCGCTTTATCAACCGGTGCTTGCTTAAATTCTATTACCCATTCATGTGCTCCCTTGTTACCTTCTTCGTCAAAATAAACAGGAGCAGCCGTAAAATTAGTAATAGAAGTACCCGTAGTGTCACATGCCATGGCTATAGCGCGTTCGGCGTTATCTACAATGACTTCTTCTCCAAATGCGTTGATAAAATGTTTTGTTCTTCCAGAGATCCTGATCCTGAATGGTGATAGGGAGGTGAAAGTTACAGTATCTCCGATTTTGTAGCGCCAAAGCCCCGCGTTTGTCGTAATCAAGATGGCATAATTCCGGCCTAGTTCTACTTCTTCCAGCGGGACTACCTTGGGGTGCTCTTTATCCCATTCATTCATGGGAATGAACTCGTAAAATATGCCATAATCCAGCATTAGGAGCAAATCCTCCGACTCCCTTTGGTCCTGGATACCGAAAAAACCCTCCGATGCGTTGTAGGTCTCCATATAGTGCATCTTCGGTGAGGGAATAAGTTCTTTAAACAGTTTCCTGTAAGGCCCGAAAGCTACTGCGCCATGGAAAAAGATTTCCAAGTTGGGCCATACCTCGAGGATGTTTTTCTTACCGGAGAGTTCGAGTACTCTTTGCAGCAGAACGATGGTCCATGTAGGCACCCCAGCCATGCTTACGACGTTCTCCTGCAAAGTTTCCTGCGCCATCCGTTCAATCTTTTGTTCCCACTCGCTCATTAAAGCAACTTCAAGACTTGGTGTGCGGGCTATTTGCGCCCACATCGGAAGGTTTTGAATGATTACAGCCGAAATATCTCCGCAATGGCTGGATTTGTTAAAGTCTAATTCGTTGACTTGACTGCTGCCGCCGATGGAAAGGCTTTTGCCTCTAAAGAGCTTGGTGTCCGGATAGTTGTTGACATAAAGGGAGATCATGTCTTTCCCGCCTTTATAGTGGCAATCTTCCAAGGCTTCTTGGGAAACGGGTATAAACTTACTTCTCGAACCTGTCGTGCCCGAGGACTTTGAAAACCATGTGATATTGGTGGGCCAAATGACATTTTGTTTGCCGCGCATGGTCTGTTCAATCCACGGCTTTATTTGCTCGTAATCGTGAATAGGTACTTGTTCGGCAAAATCCCGATAATCCCGTATATCCTTAAAACTGTATTTTGTTCCAAAATCGGTCTTCTTCGAACTCCTAACGAGTTCGGTTAGCAACTCCGTCTGAACGTCAATTGGATATTTTTTAAACTTGTCGATCTGGTTGATCCGGTATTTGAACAACCAGGTCATAAAAGTGTTGATTACCTCCATATGTTATATTTTCCTCTTCAGCTCAAAATGTTTCCCCAAATACACTTTTCGGACCTGCTCATCCGCTGCCAGTTCTTCGGCAGTGCCGGCTTTTAACAGCTTGCCTTCAAACATCAAGTAAGCCCGGTCAGTTATGGAAAGGGTTTCATTTACGTTATGGTCAGTGATCAAAATGCCGATATTCTTGTTTTTGAGTTGGGCGACGATGGTTTGAATTTCTTCTACGGCGATGGGGTCTACACCTGCGAAGGGTTCATCAAGTAATACAAATTTAGGGTCTACAGCCAAGGCACGCGCAATTTCAGTACGTCTTCGCTCACCGCCCGACAGCACCATGCCGAGGTTTTTGCGCACGTGCGTGAGTGAAAACTCCTCCAATAAACTTTCCATTTTTTCCTTTTGTGCCTTTTTGGGGAGTTTGGTCATTTCCAATACTGCCATGATATTTTCTTCGACAGACAGCTTTCGAAAAACCGAAGCTTCTTGGGCTAAATAGCCGATTCCTAATTTGGCCCTTCTATACATCGGCAAGGGAGTAATGTCTTGCTCATCCAAAAATACTTTGCCGCTGTTTGGCTTGATCAAGCCCACGATCATGTAAAAAGAGGTGGTTTTGCCTGCCCCATTGGGGCCCAGTAGTCCCACGATTTCCCCCTGTTCCACCTTCACGGAAATGTCGTTGACCACTTTTCTTCCTTTGTATATTTTGATCAGGTTTTGCGCCCCTAATATCATATCAATCAAATTTAATGTCTTTAACGTAAAGTTGAAGACTGCTGGTGTTCCTAAAGGAATTTTCTCTTATTCCAAAAGCGATGTTGAAACGCATTTTGCTGTTAAGTAAGTCATAATATTCAGCAAAGCAAAAAGCGATGCAGGTAGGCCGGGTTGCCTGCCCGTCCTGCACAATCTCAAACTTCAGGTGTTTGTCCTTTAGGATTTTAATGTTGTCGGCATATACTTGACTGGCGCAGAAGATAGGTTCCGGATTTCCCGGTCCAAAGGGAGCCATCTGTCTAAGTATGTTATAAAACTTATAATTGATCTGATCGAGGGTTAAGGTATCGTCAATTTCCAATACCGGTTTGAGGTGGTTGTCCGTGATGCGTTCGCTGACGATTTGTTCGAATCTTTTTTGAAAAGCAGGGACATTGTCCACGGCTAAGGTCAATCCTGCCGCATATTTGTGCCCCCCAAACTGCTCCAATAGATCGGAGCATTCGCTGATGGCCTCGTAAATGTCGAAGTCCACTACAGAACGAGCGCTACCCGTAGCTTTATTATTGGATTCTGTGAGGATAATGGTGGGGCGGTAGTATTGCTCGATACATCGCGATGCAACAATTCCAATTACCCCCTTATGCCAGTCCTGCTTGAAAAGCACGGTACTTTTCAAGGTTCCTTCAGTCTCTTGGACGCTGATCATCCTCAGCGCTTCTTTGGTAATGTTTTCATCGAAATTTTTTCTGCTGGCATTGACATCCTCTACCAACAGCGCCCGCTGAATGGCATCATTTATATCTTTGGAAATCAAAAGCTGCACAGATGCTTTGGCGTGTTCCATTCGCCCGGAGGCGTTGATTCGAGGCCCGATCTTAAAGACAATGTCTCCAATTTCAATCTCTTTCTCAATTTTGCCGTTTTGCATTAAGGCTTTTAAGCCGGGTCGGGGATTATTGTTGATTCTTTCCAGTCCATAATATGCGAGGATACGGTTTTCACCGGTAATGGGAACAATGTCGGCTGCAATGCTGACGGCTACCAAGTCCAGGTACTCGTACAGATTGATGGTCTCCAATCCGTGTCGAATAGCATAAGCTTGGACAAGCTTAAACCCCACGCCACAGCCGCTCAATTCTTTATAGGGATAGTGGCAATCTTTACGCTTTGGGTCGAGCACAGCTACTGCTTTTGGAATTTCATCTCCCGGGGTATGGTGGTCGCAAATGATGAAATCAACGCCTAACGAATTGGCTAATTCTATTTTTCCCAGCGCTTTGATGCCACAATCCAGGGAAATGATCAGTTTAAAACCATTTTCAGCCGCAAACAAGATTCCTTTATCAGAGACGCCATAGCCCTCCTTGTACCTGTCGGGGATATAAAAATCTACTTGGTCATAAAATGATTTGAGAAAGCCGTAGAATAGCGCTACCGCTGTGGTGCCATCCACGTCATAATCACCATAGATCAGGATCTTTTCTCCTCTGTCCATGGCGAGGGATAGTCGTTCGACAGCCTTATCCATATCCTTCATCAGGAAAGGGTCGTGGAGTTTATCTAAGTTTGGCCTAAAAAAATCCTTTGCTTCCTGAAAATCATTGATCCCCCTGTTGACCAATATGTTAGCCAAAGTGGGATTAACGTTGATCTCCTTGCTAAGTATTTCTACTGCTCGTCGATCTGCTTTCTCATTGATTTTCCATCGGTACTCCATGTGACGAAATTACTAAACAAAGGCGCTTGTTCCTTGGGAACCGGTATAATTTATCTTGCTTCTGATGGTGGAAGGGGAGCCAAAAGCCCGAAAAACAGTAAGATAGATTACTTGTCGAGCACGTAGTCTAGCACATCTTTGAGTGGAACCCTCCTGCCATTCTTATACGGAACAATCCATGCTTTGGTCATTCCTACTTTTCTCATCTGCTTCTTCAGCGCATCCGCCTCTTTATAATTTCTAAAGTTGCCGATTACATATTGAAGAAAAGGCCCCCCTTCTTCTATTTCAAGGGTATAATTGGTTCCATTTAAATTCAAAAAATCCGCGCGGTTCAAGGCGCCAATTTGCACCTTAAACACCACTCCGCTATCCCAGCGTTCTCCATTTTCATTGATCAAGCCCATTTGAATCTCTCTAGTTTTTAGGCTTTCCCTCAACCTTTCTGTGTCAGATTTTAAAAACGCTATTTTTTGGTCCTTTTCAAATATGTCAGTCTGCAGGTGTTTTTTTTCATTTTGTAAGATGTTGAGCATGGCCAAAAGCTGTTGTTTTTCCTCAATCATTTGTTTTAACCGCTCCGGCGATAACTTTTTGATCTCTTTTTTCCACGCCTTCCTTTCCGACCGTGAAAGCTGCGCACTGGCATAAGGAGATAAAAAAGTTGTAAGCATGTATAACAGCGCAAAGGTGATTAGGGATTTCGGAAGGCGCAGTACGGGCTTCATAAAAAAGATAGCGTAAAATTTGTTCTAAAATACAAAATTTACGCTACCAACAACTAATTTAAAGTTTTTTTATGCTTATTTCAAGCCTCCAATCATGTCTTCAGGCTTCACCCATTCGTCGAACTGTTCATTGGTCAATAGTCCGAGTGCAAGGGCGGCTTCACGGAGACTGGTACCCTCTTTATGCGCTTTTTTGGCAATAGCCGCTGCATTCTCATACCCAATATGAGGATTAAGGGCAGTGACCAACATTAAAGAGTTTTCCAGGTGGCGTTGGATGAAAGGGGTGTTGGGCTCAATACCCACAGCGCAATTATCATTAAAAGACACACAGGCATCGCCCAACAGACGCGCGGAGGACAGGAAGTTGTGGATAATCATCGGTTTGAACACGTTCAATTCAAAATGACCGTTAGAGCCTCCTACGGAGATCGCCACATCATTGCCCATCACCTGCGCGCAAACCATTGTCAGGGCTTCTACCTGTGTAGGATTTACCTTGCCAGGCATAATAGAGGATCCGGGCTCATTCTCAGGAATGAGGATTTCACCTATTCCAGATCGCGGTCCAGAAGAAAGCATACGGATGTCGTTAGCAATCTTCATCAAGCTCACCGCCAGCTGCTTCAAGGCACCATGGCTTTCCACAATAGCATCATGGGAAGCCAGAGACTCAAATTTGTTAGGCGCAGTGCCGAATGGATGGCCTGAATTTTCAGCTATCTTTTGGGCAACCAGTTCAGCGTATCCCTTGGGCGTATTGAGTCCTGTGCCGACAGCGGTGCCTCCCAAAGCCAGCTCCGACAGATGGGCCAAGGTGTTTTTCAAGGCTTTAAGCCCATAATTCAACTGTGCGACATAGCCCGAAAATTCCTGGCCCAGGGTAAGAGGAGTGGCATCCATAAAATGCGTACGGCCGATTTTTACCACATCCATGAATTTGTCGGATTTTTCTTTGAGCGTGTCTCTCAATTTTTCTATTCCGGGAATGGTAGTTTCAACCACCATTTTATAGGCCGCTATATGCATGGCCGTTGGAAAAGTGTCATTGGATGATTGGGATTTGTTCACATCATCATTGGGGTGAATCTTTTTCTTTTCGTCTTCCAATGAACCGCCCATCAGCACATGCCCCCGATAGGCTATCACTTCGTTGGAATTCATATTGGATTGGGTTCCTGATCCCGTTTGCCAAATAACCAATGGAAACTGGTCATCCAACTTCCCCTCCAATATTTCATCACAGACTTGCCCTATTACTTTGGCTTTTTCTGGATCAAGGACACCAAGCTCCGCATTGGCGCTAGCAGCCGATTTTTTAAGAATGGCAAATGCGCGGATGATTTCCTGGGGCATTTGATTGCGAGGCCCGCCGATTTTAAAATTGTTTATGGAACGTTGGGTTTGTGCTCCCCAATACTTGTCTGCAGGTACTTCCACGGGACCCATTGTGTCTTTTTCTATTCTAAACTGCATGAAACCAATATTTAGGTAAAGTATATATTCAAATTGCTAATTTAAGGCTTATTCTTCAAATCAATGAGGACCTCCCCTGCCTTACGCTCATTGCTGTAAAGCAGTTAACTTTTTTCCTGTAGGCTCAACATCTGGTGGAATATCATCTGTGACTGTTTCAATTTCGATTTGAAGTAAACCCAAGCGAAAACAAAATTGCCAGTACCGGCCAGCAAACAGGCCGCAGCATATAGCCATTGTTTGTCATAGAACATAAAAAGCACCGCCATTAACACCGTGACGAAGCTCCAGAATGCCAGAAAGAATATAGAGCTTGGAAATAAGGTGTATTTTAGGAAAAGAATACAGCCACTGCTTGTAGGCTCAATTTTTCCGTGAATAAGCGGCAAAAAACTGTCGGCGCGTTTTATCAATAAGGAGAGGCGAAAGCGTTTTGTATCAATCTCCCCATTAAATCTGTAGCTCTCGATCGAATACTCACCATAGTCCATATAGTTCACCCGTTTGGTAACGGCGGCAATTTTTCTAGCCACCTCTTCACAGGAAAAGGAGGATACTAAGATTTCGCTATGGTGAGGAAATATGTTCACAGGATATTTTTTTATGGCCCCCTGGAACGGTGAGATGACAAGCTACAATATGGCTAGCCTCTCACTGCTATGCAGGATATTTCAACGTTCACATTTTTTGGTAATTTGCTTACCTCTACCGTTTCCCGAGCTGGTGGGCTGCTGTTAAAGTATTGTGCATAGGCCTCGTTGATTGTGGCAAAATCATCCATATTCTTGATGAAAATGGTGCATTTCACCACATCGTTGAAGCTGAAATGGGCCGCAGCCAATACGGCGTCTAGGTTTTTCATGACCGCATGGGTCTCTTCCGTAATATTTTCATTGATCAACTCCCCTGTGTCCGGGTCAAGTGCAATTTGACCGGAAACATATAAGGTATTGCCTACTTTGACGGCTTGGCTGTACGGACCCACCGGTGCGGGTGCGTTCTTGGAGAATACGATTTCTTTGGGCATAAGGTCTTGTTTTGTAGCAAAATTAACGAACGAAATTCAGGATTAAAAGATTAACCCAAGCCCTACGTAGAATAGTTCAGCGCGGCGGTGAATGGTAGGGGGATTTTGCCTGTAAGAATATAGTGTAAAAAAGACAATTAATCCTTGTGTGAATATTTTTAATTTTCTATTATTGAAACTGTTTAAAGTGCAAGTTTATCAACAATAGCTGCAATTCGGGTATTGTCCGTTGTACTGTACTAGTAAGACATCTTATACATAAACCCAAATCCTATGAACCGAACCATACTACCCTCCAACCGGGGTGCGACGGGTTGGATGACAACATTGCTGTTGTGTCTGATTTTTTCCCTCCCCCTTCACGCCAATCCTGCTTTCTTTTTTCCTGAAATTCAGAATATCACAGTATCTGGTATGGTGGTCGATTCCGACGGCCAGGCAATTCCAGGCGTTTCTGTTATGCTTAAGGGATCATCTGCCGGAGTTGTAACAGATCTAGAAGGGAGATTTATAATTGAGGTACCCTCTCCGTCCAGCATTCTGATATTTTCCTATGGGGCAGTAGTAACAGCCCCCGTGTTTTATTTAAATAATATTCTTCACTCTTCCTACTATACCATCCTCCAACATTACTTTGATGCCGTGGGGGTGTTCAGGTGATTTGGTCAATATACGTTTGACGAAACCGTGGGTCAGTTCACCGGTACGTTGGTGATGCTTCTGTACTACTTCAACCTCAGTGCCTATTTGTATGTCTTTTCTTTTGGTGCCGTCCATTGTTTTTTCAAGTGCTAAATTTTTACTTAAAGATAGGGAGGCTTTGTTGCTTTCCAGCTTTTTCCCAATTAATGAGACCGTTTGCCGTTGGCCACGGCATCATTCATGAAATAAAAAAGTAGCTTTTGTACCCTTTCCTTTTCCATATCTCGGAACTGATGGTCCAGGTTGGCTGCATTAAAAAGTATCAACAGGCTATCGTAGTTTTCACGGCTAAGCGAGAAATGTTCCATCATGGCCATCCGCGTGGAGTCGGAATGGACCACTTCCAAATATTCCTGCTGTGCGTTTTTTAATTCTTCCGCCTTTTCAAATTGGCGTTTGTGTTTTTCTGATCTTGAAAAGAAGGAAATAGGACCTGCCAAAGCCACTCCAGGTCTACCGTCGTCTGTAGCGCCTACAACTAACTGTCCAGGCTTGATGGGCACATAGCCCGGACTCGCCTTTTTTAGACCTTGTAGCTGCACAGTGGTGTTTTCGTTTTTTTCCATTACATATACTTCTGGCAATTCCACTGCATCAAATGCCAAGTATACGGATATAGGCTCTTCTACGGGGCCATTAATAGTAACTGTTTGGGAATGATAATTCTTTAAGCTAAACACTAATGTATCACCTTGCTCGGCAAAGACCACAAAATTTCCCTCATGGTCGGTATAGGTGTATTTGTCGGTATTGGTATTGTGGACTTTTACCCAGGCTATGCCTGAGATGCCTTGTGCATCCATGACCCGCCCCGTCATTTCCTGCGAAAGGGAATGGCTGGTAAATAGCGGGACAAAGCAAAACAATAGTAAAACTCGGAGCATGGGTAAATTTACCCATTGATCGACAGATGCCTAAATTTAGGAGGTTAAATCATGTTAAAGCCAATTCAGCTTTCCTCGGCCACTAATTTGAATCCTTCCCCATGCAAGGTGATAATCTGCACTTTCGGGTCATCTTTCAAAAGCTTTCTGACCTTGCTGAGGTACACATCCATGCTTCGTGCATTGAAATAGCTGTCATCCCCCCAGATCTGTTTGAGCGCCTGGGATCTACTCACATTTTTGTTTAGCTCAGAAGCAAGCAGTCTGAGCAGTTCGTTTTCTTTGGAAGTAAGCTTATGGGTTCCTTTTGGGCCGTCTAATTGCTGTTGGTCATAGTGAAGGACAAAGTCACCAAACCTGTAGTTCTTCAAAGGAGTAGTGTCTTCGCTCTTCTTGGTACGGCGCAATATTGCATTAATCCTCAACAGCAGCTCTTCCATGCTGAAGGGCTTGGTGATATAGTCATCTGCGCCAATTTTTAATCCCTCGATCACATCATCTTTAAGATTCTTGGCAGTGAGATAAATAATGGGAAGATCTTCCTCTACTTTTTTAAGTTCCTTGCCTAAGGTAAAGCCATCCTTTTTGGGCATCATGATATCCAAAATGCAAAGATCATAGGCCCCTTTTTTAAATTTCTCCCAGCCTTCCTCTCCATCCCGGCAGAGTACCGTACTATAACCTTTCATGGTGAGGTATTCATTGAGAATGTCACCGAGGTTAGGATCGTCTTCTACGACTAAAAGTTTTGCTTTACTCATGTTTTTTGGGTAAATGAATGGTGAACTTACTTCCTTTATCTAACTCACTTTCTACGTCAATGGTGCCATGATGGGCTTCTACCATTGTTTTGACATAGGCCAATCCGAGTCCAAATCCTTTGACATCATGGACATTTCCGGTGGGCACGCGATAAAATTTATCAAAAATACGCTTTAGCATGTCTTTGTTCATGCCTATTCCTTGATCTTTAACGGAAATCACCACTTCCTCCTCGGTATCTGAAGCATCTATAGTGATTTGGGGAGCTAGCTTCGAATACTTGTTAGCATTGTCTAAGAGATTATTGATCACATTGGCCAAATGGAAAGCATCACCTTCCAAATAGGGCTCTTTAATAGATAAATTAACCTGCATATTGCCCCCCCTCTTTTCCACTAGCAGTTCGAAGTGTGCTTGGGCAGATTGAATGAGTTCAACAATATTGACCTTATCGATTTTAAGTTTGAACTCTTTTTTATCCAAGGTAGCAGCTTGTAATACCTTTTCCACCTGAGCGCCAAGCCTCTTGTTTTCATCTTTGATGATCCCTAAATACCGGGAGCGGAATGTTTCTTGATTAGCCAAGTCCGGATCCTGCAGCGCTTCCACGGCCAGGCTTACGGTAGCAATAGGTGTTTTGAATTCATGCGTCATATTATTGATGAAATCATTTTTGATCTCAGACAGCTTCTTTTGGCGGATGATCACCTTGATGGCATACACAAAGCAAAAGATGATGATCGCGAGAAATATCAGGGAGCTCAGCAGCGGCAACCATATCTGCTGCAGTAGGAAAATACGCTTGTGCGGGAAATTGATGATCATGAAATTATCGTTTCCAATCAAGTCGCTTGGAAAAAGCTCTACTTTTATTCCTTTGCTTCTAAGTTCATCCGGCCGGGTTAAATTACCTATAGCAATCAAGGAATCAAATTCGTCAATAATCCCCAGGTCAAAACTTTGTAAGATGCCTCGGTTAGCCAGCTGACTCTGTACTTCCCGCCTTGCCTTACCCGTGTCGAGCCGAGTCAAGATGTACTGTTTGCCCTCCATCAAGAGTTGGTTCATGACTACCTCAACAAGCTCGATCTTCATATTGGCTTTGACAATCGACTCAGCTACATCACGGGATACATTATATTCCTCAACGATATAAGCCTGACGGTCCATGGCGTGGCTCCTGCTTCTGGCAAAACTGTCCTGTTTGCTGACATGCTCCAGGTATCGTTCTTTTTCCTGAAGTAGAATAGCCATTTCGTCAGGTGTAAAGAGGGAAGAAGCCACTGAGGGAGGCATGTGGAAATATTTTTCAATCTCCTCAATGTCTTCGGTAGGCCCGTCTTTGGAGGCAATAAGGCGCTTAAAGGTTTGTGAGAACTGGGGCATCGGTGCAGTCAGCATCGAATCCATCATAGATGGTCGGGTAGTAATCCTTCGTCTGCTGACTTGAAGCTGTATAGGTTCAATTCTTTGAAACAAAGAAGCTCTGAACAAGGTGTCTTGGGCGAGGGCACTCAGCAGGATGTCGCTGGTCTCCCCCTTTTCGAGCTTTTCTATGGTAGAGGTCAATGACTGATAGATATTCTGCTCAAACCGCTCCTGGTTGATCTTCAGCGCGTTGCTGACCCAATATAGCTGGAAGCCGATCAATCCCAGGCACGCCACTGACATCAACACGATGATAATATTAATCTGGGTTTTCGACATAGGACAAATTTAAAGCTAAATCCCCTTGTGGTCTTGAACTTAACATTTTTTAACTTGTCCGCAGACACTAGCTGTGAGGAACTCATGCCGACCATTCCTTTGCCAAACATATTTTACCATGGTACATTGCCCTTTGGATTGTTCTAAAATTGAAAGCAAGGTGATACCCTTTTCTGGGTGAAGCAGGATAGGGCAGGATGCGTGTTTATGGTAAATATCTTTATTTACCGGTGCAAGGTCCAATCCGGATCCAAGGCGCTCCACTAGGTCTTCCATAAATACTGTAACAATAGGTCCATATATAGCAAAAATTTTATGATGCGTAAATACATTTTAGCCTTAATCGGAATTGCCAGTTTACCGCTGTTTTCATTTCAAGCTCCCCCCTTGAAGTTTAAAAAACGACTAATTGCCACTGAAAGTGCCGAATCCGTTGGCGTACTGGATGTCAATGGAGATGGTGTTTTGGACATTGTGTCGGGGAGTTTTTGGTATGAGGGTCCGGAGTATAAAAAGCGGACTTTATTGGGGCAGCTTAAGCGGGAGAATGAATATTTCGACGATTTCTCAACCATACCCATGGATGTCAACGGAGATGGCCGAACCGACATTGTCACGGGAGGTTGGTTTAACGGCAATTTGGTATGGAAGGAAAATCCCGGTAATAATAAAGAATGGACAGAGCATGTGATTGCCCATGTAGGCAATATTGAAACTACCCGGGCGTGGGACGTAGATGGGGATGGATTCGAGGAAATTGTGCCCAACACCCCTAATCATCCTTTATCTTATTTTAAACTCGAAAGGGATGCTTCGGGAAAGCCAACGGGTAAATTTAGCCAGGTGAAGGTGGCTGAAAAGCAAGGACACGGTTTGGGGTTTGGGGATATCAACGGCGATGGACGAGGTGATTTCATCGTGCCAGGCGGGTGGTTGGAAGCACCAAAAGATCTTGTGAATGGGGAGTGGAAATTCCATTCCACATGGGACCTACAGCATGCTAGTGTTCCCATTATCGTCACCGACGTCAACAAGGACGGTTTGAACGACATCATTGTCGGTAAGGGGCATGATTACGGACTAGACTGGTATGAGCAGGTAAGAGAAGGTAAGGAAACTAAATTTGTCCGACATCCTATTGACCCCTTTCAATCGCAGTACCACACCATGGAATGGGTGGACATAGACAATGATGGAGAAATGGAATTGGTAACTGGCAAGCGCTATAGGGCCCACAATGGGGGAGATCCGGGAGCAGACGATCATTTGGGCCTCTACTATTTTAAGTGGAACGGGGAGTCCTTTACCAAAAATATCATCAGCTATGGCCCCTTCGGTGAGGGCAAGGGAGCGGGCATTTTCTTCTTTGTGGCTGATCTCAATGGCTCGGGATGGAAAGATGTGGTGGTGGCCGGAAAGGATGGGCTGTGTGTTTTCTACAACCAGGGCGATCAGTAATACGGATTGAAGGGTTAGATACCTTGCCTGAAGCATGCATTTTGTGTAGCGTGTTTCATTTTACACTCCAAGAATAAGCGTTTTCTTCCTCCGACAATACATGCATTCGGCCGGCTTCATTGCTGCGGTCGAGGGCATTTTTTTGAGTTTGTAGTTATGTCTATTGAAGGATGGCTTATCTTGTGTTACTTTTCTAGGACGTGTCTTTAGACAGCCTATTAAATTTGTTTCTTTTTGCATTTGAGATAATGAATTAGGTCTGTTTAGGGGTAGTTGCCTAATTTTTTTGGAATATGTTCAATAATCTTGTAAATTTTGTGCTTTACAGGAAAGTGCAGGTAAGTTTATTGTAAACAAATAGATAATATTGAAGATAGTCCTGTGTATGTTTGTCTTTCATGCTCGAAAAGGCAATCAATAGGTGAAGATGTTGTTGACTGGTGTTGTATGAAATAAATTTCTGCAGGCGGATGCTTACTTAAGTAATATTAAATCATTGTTACAATGAATTTCAAGGCAAAAAGGTTGTTAAAGAAGGGTGGTGGAATGGGGATGTTGGTTTTTTTATCGCCGATGTTGGTCATTCCTGCTGTTGCGCAAACAGGCGACGGGGGTGAATCCACTTTTTGGCTTTGGCAGTTTTTGGGAAGGCTGCATCCCTTAGCAGTTCATTTTCCTGTTGGTATCCTATTGCTCGCAGCGGTCATTGAATTGCTGACGATTAAAAATTATCACTCCCCCTACCGAGCCGGCATCAAGTTGATGGTTTATGTAGGTGCTTTTGCGGCAGTAGTCGCAGCTATATTGGGCTTGCTCTTGGCCAATGTAGAAGATTATGGCGGAAATACCCTTACCTTACACCAATGGACAGGCATTGCCACAGCAGTGCTGGGCTTGATCACCCTCTATTTGCTATTAAGAATAAAAGAAATAGACTCTTCTCCGCAAATAAAAGCCTACCGCAGCCTATTGTTTTTTACGGCTCTAGGTGTCTCTGTCGCCGGTCACTATGGTGCTTCATTGACCCATGGTGACGAGTATTTGACCAGTGTATTGCCATGGGGCGGGGTGGATCGTAATGCTGCGGCATACTTTGACTTCGCCGCCTATGAAGATCCTGAAGGTGGACTGAGCGAAGAACAGCAACTTGACTTACTGGTGGAAGTACGGGCGGTATTTGCCCATAGCTGCTACAGTTGCCATAGTCAAGAAAAGATAAGGGGCGAATTGCGGCTCGACAGCCGTGAGTTTGTTTTTGCCGGAGGAGAATCTGGACCGGTCATCATACCCGGATCGGCAGACAAGAGTGAGCTTGTCCGCCGTATTAGTCTTTCCAAAGAGCACGATGATGTTATGCCATCCAAAGGCAAGTTGTTGACAGAGAAGGAAATTGCCTTAATCAAACTATGGATTGATAAGGGAGCACCGTGGCCTGAGGGTGCCGAAAACAGAAGCATTTTTCGGGTGGCGGAATTAGCGCCCCGAAAGCCTGATTTGCCAGCAGTAGCACCCGGCATTGAAACAGAGGTGGACCTTTTTGTCCATGATTATTTTACAGCCAACCAAATTCCATGGAAAGATGAGGTAGATGACAGGACCTATTTGAGAAGGATTTATTTAGACATAATTGGACTTGTACCTAGTCCAGAGGAGCTGGCTAAGTTTGAAAATGATCCGCGCACCGACAAGCGGGAACAAAAAGTTAGGGAGCTATTGAATAGGAATGATGATTACGCCCTGCATTGGCTGACGTTCTGGAACGATGCCTTGAGAAATGATTATACCGGTACTGGTTATATCACTGGCGGGCGTTTCAACATCACAGACTGGTTGTATAAATCCTTGCAAAGCAATAAACCTTATAATGAGTTTGTCAAAGAACTGCTCAACCCCACCGAGGCCTCCAAGGGCTTTATCGCAGGTATTCAGTGGAGAGGAACGGTGAATGCCAGTCAGCGAACTGAAATGCAGGCTGCCCAAAATGTGGGACAGGTAATCTTGGGCTTGAATTTGAAATGTGCGTCTTGCCACGATAGCTTTATCAGTGATTGGAAGCTGGAAGATGCCTATGCTTTTGCCAATGTTTTTGCGGACACGACGCTGGAGGTTGCTCGCTGTGATGTACCCACGGGAAGGTATGCTGGTACAAAGATCCTGTGGGAGGAGCTAGGAGAAATTGATAGCACAGCCCCTCGGTCGGTCAAGCTACAGCAGATGGCAGAATATCTGACCCAACCGGCTAATGGAAGGATTTATCGGACGATTGTGAATAGGGTCTGGGCTCAATTGATGGGACGGGGCATTATTGAGCCTGTGGATGCCATGGATAATGAACCTTGGAGCCAGGATCTGCTAGACTGGCTTGCATCTGACTTTGTTGAGAATGGCTACAACCTAAAGGATTTGATCTTCAAGATCACTACTTCTAAAGCTTACCAATTGCCATCTGTCGGTAAGGAAGACGTGAACCAGCTCATCGCTGAAGATTTTAAATTTGAAGGGATGGTGAAGCGAAGAATTACTGCGGAACAGTTTTCTGATGCGGTCAGCCAAGTGATCAGCCCGGTGTTTTCTGATTCTGCCATGCGTTACAATCCCTTTGAACTGGTGAATCCAGAACAATCCAATTTGACGTTTATTCGAGCGTCGTTAGTAGCCAACAACAGTTTCTTAACCGCCTTAGGGCGTACAAGCCGTGAAGTGGTCCAAACAACTAGGGATACCCAGGCGAATTTGCTGCAGACCTTGGAGCTCACCAATGGGGAGATCTTCAATTCTGTTTTGCGGCGTGGCGCTGAGCAGTGGAAAGAAAAATACCGTCAAAGCGATATTATCATTGAGGAGGTATATGAGCGGGCTTTGGGCAGAAAACCCGCTAAAGAAGAGTTTCAAATTGCCAAAGCTGCTCTAGGCGAATCGCCTACTCAAGAATCCATTCAGGATTTGTTTTGGGCGGTGCTATTGTTGCCGGAGTTCCAGATCATCAACTAGCATGGCAGCTATAGGTTAGCAACTAAAAACGTACTGATTGATTAAAATATTTGCATCATGGACAAGGAATTAAACAGGAGGGAGTTCTTAAAGAAGACTAGCGCCGCCGCAATAGCTGCGATGGCGGTGGGGGCACCCATGACTGGCATACTGTCGTCCTGCAACCGCAATAAGATCGCTGCAAAAGCCGACTCAGTGATTCTGCTATACATGTCTGGAGGCATGGCCCATACCGAAACCTTCGATCCAAAACGGTATACGCCTTTTACCAAAGGAATGCAGGCGAATGACGTGCTCAGCACCTTCAAGTCTGTCCCAACAATGTTGGATGACATCCATTTCTCCGAGGGGCTTGAAGCCATTGGGCAGGTGATGGACAAAGGAACGCTGATTCGCTCATACGTTGCTGCGGATATGGGGCATATTCTCCATACGCGGCATCAATACCATTGGCACACCTGTTATGAGCCACCCCAGTCGGTGACCATGCCGCATTTAGGAGCATGGATCGCGCAACAACTGGGACCGGTAAATCCCGTAATTCCTGCCTTTATTGATATTGGACAGCGATTCACGGTAGGGGAGGGCGAAGAACTAAAGGCTTTCCATAGTGCCGGCTTCTTGGGAAATGAGTTTGGGCCTTTTCTCATTCCTGATCCATCTTCCGGTCTGGAAAGCGTACAGCCTCCGGTAGGCATGTCAACCAAGCGCTTTGAAGGCCGAAACAAGCTATACAACGACCTTATCAGCAAAAGTCCGATGGGTGAATACGGCAGCGACTATCAGAAAGAATCGCTGCGTCGTTCGATGGAGCAGGCTTATATGCTGCTCAATTCGCCCGAAGCCAAAGCTTTTGATCTTCATCAAGAACCTAAGGAGGTTTATGACATCTACAATACGGGCCGATTTGGTCTAGGATGTTTGATGGCGCGAAGGCTGGTGGAGCAAGGGGCCAGATTCATTAGTGTTACTACCGAATATGAGCCCTTTTTTGGATGGGACACCCATGATAATGGGCACACCAGATTAAAAGATATGAAGAAAATGATCGATCGGCCTATTGCGCAGCTGATCAAGGATCTGGATCGGTCGGGTCATCTCGACCGTACGCTGGTCATCTTGGCCAGTGAA
Organism: Cyclobacteriaceae bacterium; assembly: GCA_035303945.1. Lineage (GTDB taxonomy): Bacteria > Bacteroidota > Bacteroidia > Cytophagales > Cyclobacteriaceae > DATGMS01. Next base: position 14,440 of record DATGQZ010000012.1, on the reverse strand, counting down.
TTCAGCAGGGATATGATGGTGGAAGGCAGGCCGGAGGCAAAAGTCAAGGAGCAGGTGGATCAGCCAGACATCATTCATGAGCTCAAACATTATGGCATGCACAGACATTTTACCGACGGATGTTCTATGTTGATGTTTGGTGGAGGGATCAAAAAGGGCTATGTCTATGGTAAGACCTCAGACGAACGGCCTTGCAAAACCGTAGAGAAGCCCATTAAAATTGACTCCATTCATCAGACCATCTATCATGCATTGGGAATCGCGCCGGATACCCATGCGGTAATCGAAAAGCGACCTATCTATACCACCCCGGATGGATTGGGTAAGCCCGAACTGGAACTGTTTGCGTAACTGAAAGCCAACCAAACTAAAAAAAACAATGAATCACAATGACCAATCCCGCAGGGGATTTATTAAACGTGCCGGGACTGCTGCATTAGCTGGCATAGCCTTGCCAAACATCATCATAAAGAAGTCTTACGGTAGGAAAGAGAACAAGATCATCGGACATGGCACCCATAAATACAAAGTCATTGAAGGATGGGGAGTATTGGACGCTGGCAAAAACCCGGTAAACGACTGTCACGAAATGGTAGAGGACGCGAAGGGGCGCCTCATCATGCTGACCAATGAGACTAAAAACAATATCCTTGTTTATGATAAGTCTGGGAAGTTGCTCGAAACTTGGGGGCACAGCTATCCCGGTGGGCACGGCTTGACCTTAAGTACGGAGGGGGATGAGCAATTTCTTTTTATCACGGATACCAATCGCAACCAAGTCATCAAGACGGACCTCAAAGGAAAAGAAATCTTTAAGTTGGATTATCCCAAAGAGGCGGGCGTATATGAGTATCCAAGACAGTTTGTGCCTACAGAAACAGCCATTAATCCTGCTAACGGAGATATTTATGTAGTGGATGGCTATGGTCAAAATTATATTATACAGTACAATGCCAAAGGGGATTACATCCGTCATTTTGGCGGGACGGGAGATACTGATGATACGTTCAGATGTTGCCATGGCATATTGATAGATACACGCGATAAATCCCGTCCTACATTGATGATCACCGACCGTTCGCATATGCAGTATAAGCGCTTTACCTTGGACGGCAAATATTTATCGACCATATCGACTCCAGGATCCTTTGTATGTCGACCTGTTCTAAAGGGAGACAATATTTATGCGGCTGTTTATCGCAGCACATCGGAGCAAAATGCCAATTCCGGTTATATTACCATTCTGGATAAAAATGACAGAATCATCTCTACACCGGGCGGTACAGCGCCGACCTATGTAGGCGACCGTTTGCAAGAGCAGCAAAAGGATACCTCCTTTGTCACTTTTATGCACCCTCATGATGTGTGTGTGGATGCTGATGACAATATTTATGTTCCTCAATGGGCGTCCCAAAAAACTTATCCGATTAAGTTGGAAAGGGTTTAGTCTGCGGTTCAACAAATCTAACAAGTTCGTCCCTGTTGCTGTCTCATTGAGAGGTAGCGGCAGGGATAACTTATTTTTGAACTTACTACCCATTACCTACTAATTAGTTGTAGTTGTTGTTTATCTGCTCCGCCCAATAGTTGATAGGTTGTATCTGTGCAGATAGTAAGATACTCTTAGTTCTTCGTTTTCCGTTTTGCGTTGTTTCTTGATAAGGAGTCCGGTTCGTGCCATTTATCTATTTAATTTTCCATTAATATAAAATTTTCTCTAGAAATAGTGCAATAGCAGGACAGAACAGGATAGTCATCCTGCTATTATTCCTTTATTTATTGGCAGTAGTAATTATATATGGGGAAACCTTTCTAATTCAGAATAATTCTTTGTGATCTAGGCTTGATGCGGACGGTAAATATTTTTGTTGGATTGTGAGAAGTCCGCTAGTGAACGGAATGTTCTTATTTATATTAGTCAGTAGAAGAATTGGACCATAATGGCACTTACAATTATCAATAAACTCAAACCCTATGTATCAACCTTTACATCTCCAACGGAAGCAGGTGTTTAAATACCTGTTTTTAATGCTATTTCTCCAAGCATTTTTTATCCCGCCTTTACTGGCGATAAATCCCATGGAAAAAACAATAACGGGAAAGGTAACAGATGAGAGCGGAGAAGGAATTCCTGGCGCCAATGTTCGTATAAAAGATACAACTACTGGTACAGTAACAGATATTGATGGAAATTATGTGTTGAATGTACCTCATGATAATGCTGTCCTTATCTTTTCATTTATTGGTCTTACTACCCACGAAGAAGTAGTAGGTAACCGTACGGTTGTCAATGTGCAGCTGGTATCGGATATGTCTGGGCTTGATGAAGTGGTGGTGGTAGGCTTTGGTACACAAAAGAAAGAAAGCGTTGTAGGATCGATGAGTTCGGTTAACCCTTCGGAACTGAAAATCCCCGCCAGCAACCTTACTACCGCTTTGGCGGGGCGTGTCGCAGGCCTCGTTGCGTACCAAACCAGCGGTGAGCCCGGCAAGGATAATGCGCAGTTTCTTGTGCGCGGCGTGGCATCTTTTAACAGTCAAAACGGTCCGCTTATTCTGATCGACGGCGTGGAGCTGACCATGGACGATTTGGCCAGACTCCAGCCTGACGATATAGAAAGTTTTGCAGTGCTAAAGGATCCTACTACTACAGCGATTTATGGCGCCCGAGGTGCCAACGGAATAATTCTGGTCACGACAAAAGCGGGGGTGGAAGGTCCGGCTGTGGTCAATCTGCGTGTAGAGAGCTCCTTTAGTCAGCCGACCAATATGGTAGATATGGCAGATCCGGTGACGCATATGCGCTTGCAGAACGAAGCCAATCGTACCCGGGGTGATTTCGCTACTTTCACCGAAGAACAAATTGCCGGTACCATAAGAGGAGGGAATCCAAATATTTATCCTGCCACGGATTGGTATAACACCTTATTCAGGGACTATGCCAACACGACCAGGGTCAACCTAAACGTGCGGGGTGGCGGGCAGAAGGTGCGGTATTATGTGGCAGGTTCTTATAATAAAGACAATGGTCTCTTAAATGTGGAGAAGACCAACAACTTCACCAACGGGATTAACTTACAGCGGTTCCTGTTGCGGTCAAATATTAACATTGACTTACACCGAAATACGGAAATGATTGTTCGTCTTCACTCCACCTTGGATAATTACCGTGGGCCACTTCAGGGAGGAGATGCCATCTTTAATGCAGCAGTAAGGACGAGTCCGACCAGGTTTCCTGCCGTTTACGATCCTGATCCCACCTTGGTAGGTGTTCCCCACGTCATCTTCGGCAATGCCTTGGCTCCCCGAGGAGAAGGCTCTTCGGTTGGTGATAATAGCACCCGCCCAGTATGGTTTAACCCATATGCTGAGCTTCAAAGGGGATATCGGGATACTAGACGCCAACTTTCCTTGGTACAGTTAGAATTTAAGCAGAAGCTGGATTCATTTCTTCCTGGGCTAAACGCAAGATTTTTAGGCAACGTGAACACCACATCCTACTTTGAAAATCGAAGAGGGTATTCTCCCTATTTCTATCGGATGTCTACCTTTGATCCCTTTACAGAAGAGTATCGACTCGTTAGGACCGCTTTAGGATCTGGCGATGAATCCCTCAGGCTGCTGGGGGGAGATAGAACCAACAATTCGGTGATGTATATGGAGGCAGCAATCAATTACAACCAAACCTACAATGAGAAACATACTGTAGGTGGGTTGTTGGTGATGATTGGGCAGGAGTATCTCGACGGAAATGCAACCACCGTTCAGCTGTCTTTACCTAGCAGAAATATCGGCGTCTCAGGCCGATACAACTATGATTACGACAATCGCTATTTTGCGGAGTTCAACTTCGGATATAACGGCTCCGAACGCTTTGCCAAAAACAACCGCTTTGGCTTCTTCCCTTCCTTTGGGATTGGTTGGTTGCTTTCCAATGAGGAATTTCTGAGCGGTATCTCCCCCACTATCAGTAGGCTAAAGCTGAGAGCTTCTTATGGTTTTGTAGGCAATGACCAGATTGGCAATGACCGAAATGATAGGTTTTTTTATTTATCAGAAGTTGATCTAAACAGCGGGCAAAACAGTGCGACGTTCGGCAGAGAGCTGAACCAAACTATTGGGGGTGTGATTATCCGCCGCTATGCTAATCCGTTGGTCACATGGGAAAAGGCGCAGAAAACCAACTTAGGGGCGGAGATCAACTTTGTTGATGATGCCTTCCAGTTTCAGGTGGACGTCTTCCATGAGAAAAGGACGAGCATACTCCAGGAGCGGGCAGATATCCCCTCAACCTTAGGCTTACAGGCACCCTTAAAAACAAATGTTGGTGAGGTGACCTCTAAAGGTATAGATGCTTCACTGGATATAAACCATTACTTCACCAATAACTTTTGGGTAACAGGTCGCGGGACCTTTACCTATAGCGACAATGAATTTACAGTGTTTGAAGAAGCTAATTATGCTGCAATCGGTGCTCCCTGGAGGTCGAATGTTGGAAACAATGTCAACGTTGCTCAAGGCTATATTGCAGAGCGCCTTTTCGTGGATGATGAGGAAGCTCGCAATTCTCCTACCCAATTTGGTTCTCCCGGAATTGATTATGGCGGAGGGGATATTAAATACAAAGACCTCAATGGTGATGGGGTGATTACTACCTTGGATCAAGCACCTATAGGAAAGCCTCAAGTGCCACGTCTCATCTATGGAATGGGTTTGTCAGCTGGCTATAAGAAATTCGACATCAACGTTTTCTTCCAAGGTTTAAGTGATGTGTCCTTTTTTATCAATCCTGTGACCACCGGACCCTTCATCAATTCCATTCAAGATGGAAGTTTAAACGCAATGTCTGAAGGCAATGGGGTGTTGAGCGAAAATGGACTTATTAAAGCCTATGCAGATAGCCATTGGTCTGAGGAGAATAGAGATATCTATGCGCTTTGGCCTCGACTCTCTTCCAGTATTGTCGAAAACAACGTCCAAAGAAGTACGTGGTGGCTGCGAGATGGTTCCTTTTTACGGCTAAAGCAGGTGGAGATTGGTTATAGTTTTCTTAGTGGACCAAAAAATAAACTCGGCATGACTAACCTGCGGGTCTATGCGACGGGGACCAACTTGTTTACCTGGAGCAATTTTAAGCTTTGGGATCCAGAGTTGGGGGGGAATGGCCTAAACTATCCTCTTCAGCGGGTAATTAATTTGGGGGTTCACATTGGGTTTTAAATTTTAGAACATGAAAAATAAAATCATAAGATTTTCCGCATCCTTTCTATTGATCTTTTATATGGGATCCTGCGGACAGTATATAGATGTTGTCCCAGACAATATCGCTGTAATTGAGGATGCATTTGAAACGAGGGAGAGCTCGTTAAGATTCTTAGCTACATTATATAGCTATCTCCCGCCTTATGCCAGCACCAATAATCCGGCATTGGCAGCGGGCGATGAAATTTCTGTAAACGACAATGTGTCTCGTGATTGGCCAGCTCGTCGTATTTCCCGTGGAGGACAGAATGTTACAAGCCCCAGTCTGGGTTATTGGGGAAATACGGGTACGGTGAAAAATCTCTTTATCGCCTTGAGGGATTGCAATATTTTTTTGGCAAATATCGACAAACCTTTTGATCTAAAGGAAGATGAACGGATTAAGTGGATTGCGGAAGCAAAATTTCTGAAAGCCTACTTCCACTTTTATTTGATGCGGATGTACGGCCCCATTCCCATTATTAGAGAGAATATTGAAGTAAGCAGTGGGGTGGACGCCGTAAGGGTAAGCAGAGATCCAGTAGATGAGGTCTTAGAGTACATTGTGGAGTTACTTGACGAGGCAATTCCTAACCTTCCGCTGGTCATCCAGGACCGCGGGTTGGAATTGGGAAGAGCTACTGCGCCTATGGCGGCCGCCATTAAAGCTAGGGCATTAGTGACTGTAGCTAGCCCTCTGTTTAACGGGAATTCCGACTATAATGGATTTGTAGACAAAGATGGCAGACAGCTCATTAGTACAATTTATGATGAAAGTAAATGGGAGAGGGCAGCAGAGGCTTGTCGTCAAGCAATAGAGATGGCCCATCAAGCTGGACATAAACTCTATACATTTGAAGGACCGCCTTCGGATTGGTCGGATACTACTGTACTCAAAATGAATATTCGGGGCAGCATCACCGAAAGGTGGAATGACGAGATTGTATGGGGAGGTTCTAATAGTCCCATTGGAGGTGAATTGCAGAGCTGGGCTCAGGCTAAGATTGCGCCTGGTCTGACGGCGGAGAGTAGAGAAAGCACGCAATCATGGTGGTCCCCTCCTTTAAAAATTGCGGAAATGTTCTATTCTGAAAATGGCGTGCCGATAGATGAGGATGTTAATTACGATTATCAAAACAGATATAAGATTGGCAAAGCAGATATCATGCATAAGCACTACGTCCGTCCCGGGTTTGAAACGGCCAAACTTAACTTGAATAGAGAAGTTCGTTTTTATGCTTCATTGGGTTTCGATGGGGGGATCTGGTTTGGCCATGGCGTGAAAGGAGATGATGATGCATTGATAGTGGAAGGTAAAAAGGGCCAAAAGGCAGGGAGGCTGGATGCGAACAGATGGTCGCAAAGTGGTTATTGGGCAAAAAAATTAGTTTACTTCGAAAATGTTCAATCTACTTCCGGTTCTTCCTATACAAGCCGATCCTATCCCTTTCCTGTGGTGCGTCTTGCTGATCTCTATCTCTTATATGCAGAATCCCTTAATGAGTCCGTAGGTCCTGGTGCTGCTTATGAGTGGATCGACAAAGTGAGGGAAAGGGCGGGGCTGGCCGGTGTGGTTGAATCGTGGTCGCGTCACTCCAACCAACCCGCAAAGCCTACTACAGTAGAAGGTATGCGGGATATTATTCAGGATGAAAGAATGATAGAACTCGTATTTGAGGGGCAGAGATTCTGGGATCTTCGCAGATGGAAACGGGCATCTGAGTTTCTCAACGGCGATATCCAGGCGTGGAACGTAGAAGGCGAGACTACAGACACCTATTACAACGTGGTTAATGTCGGATCCTATAAATTTCTAAACCGGGATTATCTATGGCCTATCGCTGAGGCTGATCTAATCGCCAACTCTAATTTGATACAAAATCCTGGGTGGTAAGACTCAAAATATAACATTAACAAACTATGAATATCTATAAATGTTTGCTGATGGGGCTCGTATTTGTGCTCATCGCATGTGAACAAGAGATGGAGCGGGGACCTTTAGTCAAAGATGATACTCCTCCCTCGCCCGTATCGGAAGTGACTGTGACCAATTTACCGGGCGGAGCCAGAATAGCGTACAAAGTTCCCGATGATGAAGACGCTTTATTAGTGGAGGCTATATATAAATTGGATAATGGAAAGCAGGTCACCGCTAAATCTTCCATTTTCAAGAATCATGTTGAGGTCCAAGGACTTAGACAGGTCCGGCCACAAGAGGTGGAATTGGTAGCAGTTGATCGAAGCAACAACAGGTCAACCTCTGTATTTGTCACGATCAATCCTGAAATGGCTCCGGTAGATAAGCTATTCAACAGCTTTGAGCTGGTTGAGGATTTTGGTGGAGTAAGGCTTAACTACAACAATGAGGATAAGATTTCCGCTGAATTGCTTCTCTACACTGAAGATGAAAAGGGAAATATGATCTATAGACAGTCAGTGTTTATCAGTGATGATAAGAGGACCCATCAGACTTTTCGAGGCTTTCCGCCCGCAAATGCCAAATTTGGAGTTGCAGCCATCGACAGATGGGATAATTCCACGGAAATGTTGACCGCAGAGAGAACCCCGCTGGAGGAAATATTGCTGGATTTAGAGAGATTCAGGGATGTTAACCTGTCAGGTGATGAGCCTGCGGCTTTTGGATGGACGAAGCCAAATCTCTGGAATGGATCCATTGATGGCTCAGGATTTCACACCGCCCAAGGATTGCCTGGCGCAGTTATACCTCCCTATACCGAAGGCTTCCATATGTTTACAATGGATCTTGGCGTGCTTGCCAAACTCAGTAGGTTTAAATTTTGGCAAAGGCAGGGAGAATGGATTTATACCCATGGCAACCCCCGTTTTTTTGAGGTCTGGGGAATTAATGAGTTGCCTTCTGACAATGGAGCCTCCTTTGATGGATGGACGAAATTGATTGAAAATGGGGAAGTAATCAAGCCTTCTGGCGGAGCAATAGGAAGTAATAGTGCGGAAGATGTTGCCCAAGCTGCCTCCGGCGAGGAATTTGAATTTCCCATTGAAGCTCCACCTGTACGTTACATCAGGTTTGTCAATTTGGAGTCCTGGTCCACCGGTAAGTTCATGCACATTATGGAAATTAATTTTTGGGGCCAAATCAACGAATGATTATGAAAAAACAGAAAATAGCTATAAGTCGCACTTCGTTGGGGTTAATGGCGTTGTTAACCATCTTCTTAGCTTGTGAAACCAATAGAGAAACTTTTGATGATTTCGTAAAGGAGGGCGAAACGATCTACGTAGGCGCGGCAGATACAGTATTGGTAGGCGCCGGGTTCGACAAACTCCGTTTTTGGGTTGCCATTAATGCTGATCCTAAAATAAAAAGCGGATTGCTAACCTCCACAGATAATACAATAACGCATGAATTTGAGGTGCAGCGCAATCAGAACGGGAAGGATACCATTACCTTTGACTTACCGATCCCCGAGGGAGAGTACACGTTTGGCTTATTCTTGATGGATGCTGCAGGCAATAAGTCAGTGAGACGTGAAGTTCCTGCCAAAGTTTATGGTGAGAAATACCAAAATAGTCTAGTGAATAGAGGGATAAACGAGATTAATGCCTTTTCGAACACAGCTTCAATTACTTGGTCGGAAGCGGCCCCAAATATGGTAATCACCAAGTTGATCTATGAAGACCAATCAGGGGTTATGCGGTCTATTGAAGTAGAAAATGGAGAAAATACTACTATAGTAGAAGGTTATAGATTGGGGGGCGAACTGCATGTGCAGAGTGTATTTAAACCTACTCCGATGGCAATAGAGAATTTTGAAGCCTCACCTTCAGAAAGGTCTTTTCCCTCAGAATATATGTTGGATAAATCGCTAATTTCTGCATTACGGCTACCGTTTGATGCTTCAGATGGATGCTACGGTTCTTCTTATGCCCGCCTTACTGATGGTGAAATAAACGAGTTCTGGCACAGTTGTGAAAACGAGCAGGAAAATGCGGAAGATCTTTACCCATGGGTAATGAGCTTCAATCTCGGCGAAGCCGTTAATCTTAGTAAGTTTAGGCTGGATGAGAGACAAGGCTGTTGTGGGGATAGAAGCCCTGCAGCCTATCAAATCTGGGTCACAAACGATACTAGTAAGGGAGAGACGATTGATATTGATACTGTGCCACTAGATGAATGGGAAAAAGACGCAACCGCAAAAGGTTGGGTAAAGCTTGTGGATGTTTCGGATAATAGCCAGCCCACTTTTGAGGTTGACATTCCTCAGGCTTCTCAAAACTATCAATATGTTAGAATCGTGGGGTTACGCTCCATCGGGGGAGGTTTGAGCGCGAATTTCAACGAATTCACCTTTTGGGGCAGGTAATTTTAAAACTTGAGGCGAACAGTCCCGGGACATGAACAAAGTGTTGTCCCGGGATTTATTTTTTTCATGTATTGTCGGCTCAAATCAATTTACGGTAGCTAGCCCGGTTTTGCCATGTAATATTGTATAAATCTTATAAAATTGGGTCTTAAGTGCGGTGAAAGCAGGATAGTGCAGGATACACTTGTGCATGGGTATATAGTACATTGGTGGAGATTATTCACCTAAACGTCACCTAAATATGGAGAGCAATATCACGCTCAGGAAGCTATACACAAAAAGCTTTGTGCTCTGGTGCCTCGGCTTATGCTTAAGTATGGCTTCCTATGCCCAAAATTCCCGCCCTATCACGGGCTACGTCAATGTGGAGGGGGAGTCTGATCCCGTTCCCGGAATATCTGTCCTTGTCAAAGGAACCCAAAGAGGAACTGTAACCGATTTAGATGGAGCATATCAGATTAATGCTTCCCCCGGAGAAACCTTGGTATTCAGTTATATAGGCTATGAAAGCCAGGAGGTAGTCCTCAGTCCTGGACAGACCAGCGTCAACATCACACTAAAGGTAGCCTTTGGCGATCTTGGAGAAGTGGTGGTGATGGGCTACGGCTCCCAAAGAAGAGCTGATATTACTTCCGCCGTGTCGGTAATAGATATGACCGCTATCGGTGATGTGCCCGTTTCCAATGCCAGCCGATTGTTACAAGGGCAGGCGGCTGGGGTTCAGGTGCGACAAACTACCGGCACACCGGGTCAGGATATGGAAGTTACCATACGGGGTATAGGCTCGCTCGGCGCAGGAAGTGCTCCCTTATACGTGATCGATGGCTTTCCGGTGGGCAGTTCTATTGGACAAAACATAAATCCTAACGACATAGAAAGCATCAGTGTATTGAAGGATGCCGCTTCCACAGCCATATACGGTGCCAGGGGATCAAACGGGGTGATCCTAATTACCACCAAATCGGCAAAAGACGGTCAAGTCAACCTGAATTTCACAGCAAATTATGGCGTGCAACATATCCCAAATTCAAGGCGCACCCAAATGATGAACGGAGTGGAATTTGCCCAGTACAAAAAGGAGAGTTTTATAGACAGGATCCGCTACTATGAAAATAGAGAGCCTTCCATAGAGGAAATTCCGCTGAGCTTTCGCTATCCTGAAGAAACGAAGTATTCCACAGACTGGTTTGACGAAATTACCAATGACAATGCCGCTTTTCAAGATTATAACATCACCTTCTCCTCCGGAAAGGGCGATATTCGAACGTTACTGTCTGTAGGTTACCTCAACCAGCAGGGCGCCATTATAGAGACAGGTTTTCAGCGGTTCAACGTGCGGGCCAATTTGGACGGGAAGATCAACGATTTTATCTCCATGGGATGGAATATTGCGGGTAGCCGCTCCAAAGAGGACTTTGCCAATACGTATGGTCGTGATGCGACCATCGGTAGGGCGTTGTGGCTTGACCCCCGATACCCGGTATATAACGAAGATGGCACTTACTTAGACTTTATCGGAGGGCAAGACGGTGCATTCGGCTCCGTGAATCCGGTTCAAGAGTTACGCTCCATGATCAGAGACTTGTTTAAAAATACCCTGGTGTCAAATGGTTACCTGGAATTTTCCTTCCTGAAGGATTTTAAATTTAGGACTTCTGTCAATGTAGAATTGGAAAATATCTCCCGAAAGGAGTTTAGACCTTCTTTCCTCGCAGGACCAGGCTTTGATGCACCGCCACCTCGAGAAGCGACCCTGCGACAGGAAGCCCAAGAGATCCTCAATGTAGCGGCTGATCAATTGCTGTCTTACAGCAAACATTTGGAGAATCACCGCTTTGACGCCTTAATCGGGTTTTCGGCCCAAGAAGAAACTTTTAAGGTACTGTCAGGCAGTGGTGATCAGTTCCCCAATGATGAAATTCCTTATCTCAACGCCGCTATCAGGAAAAGTGCAGGTTCAGGAGAGGCCGCATGGAGTTTGATGGCTTATTTCGCACGCCTCAACTATTCATTTCTAGACAAATACCTTCTTTCAGCATCCTTTAGAAGGGAAGGTAGTTCCAGATTTGGTATCAACAACAAATGGGGGAATTTCCCCGCTGCATCCGTGGGCTGGAGAATTTCCGAAGAGTCCTTTATGCCTAAAAAGGATTGGTTGACGGATCTGAAAGTGCGGGCGAGCTATGGGGTGACCGGCAACAATGATATCGGTAATTATACAAGTTTATCAAACCTTGGCACCTCCAACTATATTTTCGGGGATGCCATAGCCAATGGTCAGATCTTGGCCGCCTTTGCCAATGCCGATTTAGGCTGGGAGCAGTCAGAGCAACTGGATATAGGTTTGGATTTGGCGTTGTTTGACAATAAGGTGATCCTTACCGGTGAATACTATGATAGAATCACCAAGGATATGCTATTGTCCGTAGAGATTCCGGTTATCTCAGGTTTTACGCGTACGATTTCCAACGTGGGTAAAGTCCAAAACCGTGGGATTGAGTTGGCATTGGACTACAAAACCCGTTTCAATCAAGTCAATTTCAGAAGCAATTTTAATATCTCCTTTAACAGAAATAAGGTGCTGGCCATACAAGGTGATACAGATGCTATTTGGAACGGAGGCATGTACAGTACCTACAACGTGTCTCGGGTAGGACGGCCAATTGGGATGCTGACAGGCTTTAAAATGATGGGCATCTTCAATACCCAAGAAGAGATCGATGCCTGGCCTACACAGGACGGAGCAATTCCTGGTGTTTATAAGTATTTTGATGCCAATGGTGATGGGGAGATATCCTACGATCAGCAGGACATGATAGAAATTGGTAACCCCCACCCCAAGTTTATCTATGCACTCAACCTTGGTGCGGACTATAGGAACTTTGATTTGAGCTTGATGTTCACAGGAGCCCATGATTACGATGTTTTCCGAAATATCGAAGCGACCACTATGAACATGGATGGCGTATTCAACATCCTCCGTTCAGGCATCAACAGATGGCGATCAGCAGAAAATCCCGGGGATGGAAGAGGAGCGACTACGAATACCTGGAAATGGGAAAGAGAATCCAATTCACGCTATGTATACGATGCTAGCCATATTTGGCTTAAAAACATCAGCCTAGGCTACACTGTTCCCAAAAACAGCTTTATGAAAAACGCAAGGCTATTTGTAAGCGCAGAAAACCTGTTCTTGATATCCGATTTTCCCGGCAGTAATCCTGAAGTCAACAACAGGGGTGGAATCAACCCCGGCGTAGATGATGAAGTGTATCCGGTGCCAAGAACGTTTACTGTCGGAGCTACTATTGGATTCTAACCTGAAAAATTATCAAGATGAAGAAACAACCTAAATATATCCTTACATGTGCTCTTTCTGTGGTACTGTTGAGTTCCTGCGAAGATTTCCTGAACAAGACTGACCCCACAGTGCTTGTTGCTGACAACTTCTATAAATCCGAGACGCAGGTGATACAAGCTGTCAATGGCGTGTACGGCCAGTTGCAGCCTCTTATCAGCAACCAGTGGCAATACAATGAGTTTATTACTGACAACACCACGTTGCATTTTAATGAAGCAGACCGTGGTCAGGGGCCTTCTTTAGAAGCCATCGAGTTTTGGCAGATCAACCCTTCTACAGGAAACATTACCAGCCTGTACAACAGCATCTACGGTGCTTTGGCCAATGTGAATACCACGCTTGCCAAGCTTCCGGAATCCAATGCCGGGGAGGAGATTAAGCGCAGATCGGAAGGAGAGTTGAAATTTATTAGAGCATACTATTATTTCCTGTTGGTTCAGTACTTTGGTGATGTTGTGATTATTACAGAGCCGCTAAATTCCCCCAGTGAAGCTTATACCTATACGAGACAGCCGGTAGAGTCGGTTTACCAACTGGTCATTTCCGATTTGGAATTTGCTGTCAATGCCCTTCCTACTACCTATGCGAATGCAGACAAGGGACGGGCAACCAAGGGGGCAGCCTTGTCCTTGTTGGGAAAGGTTTACCTCACCCGCAAAGAATATGACAAAGCGATCACGCAGCTTCGACAAGTGCTCAATTTGGACTATGCTCTTCTTCCCAATTATGCAGATGTATTTGTGCCGGCCAATAAGAATCATCAGGAATCCATTTTTGATGTACAGTTTCAGGGAGACAACCAGTTAGGAGAGCACAGTGGTTTTATCTACACCTTTGCACCTCGCCAATCCAACGGTGCAGTGATCAATTTCCCTGGGCAAAACGGTAGCGGGTGGAATATTCCTACTTTGGACATCATTGCTGCTTACGAACAGGGAGATAAGCGAAAGGATGTTTCCCTAAGAGAGGGATACACCAACCTTGATGGACAGTGGGTGGCCATTCCTTTTATTAACAAATACAATCACCCTCATTCCATTAGGGGCGTTACCAATGACAACTGGCCGGTGTTGCGATATGCCGACGTATTGCTGATGTTAGCGGAAGCCATCAACGAGTCCCAGGGTCCAACTTCGGAGGCTTTTGAACATTTAAATGCTGTGCGATCCCGGGCTGGGTTAGCGCCCTTAAGCGGTCTTGATCAGGCGAGCTTTAGGTCTGCAGTATTAAAAGAGCGCAGGTTGGAATTGGCATTTGAAAACCATAGATGGTTTGATCTGAAGCGAACCATGACGCCCACGGAATTGGCCGCCTTCTTAAATGCCTACGGCGAATTCGAAAAAAACCACCTTACCACACCCCGTTTTGGGATTCCCTTTTCACCGGCAGATTTCAAATTTGAGCCTCATGAGGCATTATTTCCAATACCGGCAGATCAGATTAGGATAAATCCTGCTCTCACCCAAAATCAAGGATACTGATTTTCAACTTC
>DATGQZ010000011.1:0-62232 GCA_035303945.1 Cyclobacteriaceae bacterium | reverse complement strand
AAACTTCGTGCGAGCTTTGCCTCAGGCTATGCAAGAGAAAGGGATGGAGATTCGTATTCTTGTCCCCAGGTTTGGTTTGATCAACGAAAGAAAGAACAGGCTGCATGAGGTGGTAAGGCTTTCAGGAATCAATATTTCTGTTGGCGAAGAAGAAAAACCACTGGTCATCAAAGTAGCCTCCATTCCCAATGCGAAGCTTCAGGTATATTTTATCGACAACGAAGACTATTTTCAGCGGAAAAGCGTTTTCTTCGACAAGCAGGAAAAATTCTACGAAGACAATGACGAAAGAGCCATTTTCTTCTGTAAAGGCGTGCTTGAAACTGTCAAAAAATTGGGATGGGCGCCAGACGTGGTGCACTGCAATGACTGGATGACCAGCTTGATCCCTATGTATTTGAAAACTACGTATAAGAACGAACCCCTTTTCAAAAACACAAAATCAGTTTTTGCCATTTATAATAACGGATTTAGTCATAAGTTTGGGGACGATTTGTTTGAGAAAGTCAAAATGGTGGATATAGATGACAAAATCCTTGCACCATTAAAGTCGAAAGACTACGAGGGCTTCCTGAAGCTGGGTATGGAATACGCTGATGTGGTAACCCCTTCTAAGGACATCTCAGAAAATCTTATCAAATTAATTAATGAGTGTTCTAAAGACAAACATTTTGAAATCAACAGTGAAGAAGAAGAAGAACTTTTTGAAAGTTATTACAACATCTATACAGAGCTTGCCGGCTAAAGTAGCCGCATCACTGTTGGCAATTACGGCGTTTGCTGGCGCATGTTCAGACCCTTCAGAAATCATACTTGATCCAGATAATAATCAGATAGGGGTTTTCTACCAAGAAATACCCCTATCTGCTTCTATGGTATTGTTGGATTCTTTTAGTACGACTGGATCGGGCTATTTGGTGGTTGGAGGTGATGTCAGTGGCTTTTTTGGCACCACTGAGGCCATTGCCTATAGCCGTCTATCCTTTAATCCCGGAGGCAAAGCGCCAACGGAAGAGGCGATTTTTGACTCTGCAAAGTTCCATTTGAATATTGCAAGCGTATCCGGCACAGGGTTAAGTCAAGCAAAAACCTTCACTGTTCATCGTCTTCAGGAACAGATTCTCGATACCACCTACTACAATTTCAGTTCTCTACCTTTCGAGGATGATGCTATTGCATCCGGCTCCTTTGTCTTGAAGGCCGACACGATTAATGCGGTTTCCATGGACCTGAAGGAGGAGCTTGCCTTAGATTTGTTCAACAAGTTGAAAGCGAGTGATCCGGTGTTTGACAATCTATTCGCGTTTAGGAATTACTTTCCCGGCATTGCCATTGCAGCTGCCCCAGAACAACAAGTGACAGCTTCCATTAGCCCAGGAAGCGGCACGGGAATCTCCTTGTATTATCATTACGAAGACGATACAGTGTCGACCGCTTATCCCATTAACACAATACAGTCGCGGTACTTTAACCAAATCAATAATAGTCGATCTGAAACTCCTATTGCGGCTATTACGGATAAGGGTGTAGCCTACGAATTGGATGGAAATCTCATTGGTAGCAAGGCAGGTGTGGGCTTGGTGGTCAAAATCGACACCAAACCCATAGAGGATTTCTTGGACACCTTGGAAAATGTGACCTTCAATCAATTTTCATTAGAAATGGGACCTTTGGAGAATTTCCCTGAAACCAAGCAGCCCATCAAAAACTTGGTAATGTACTTCACTGACGATAGCAACAAACTTCTTAGGAGAGAAGACGGTAGGTTGCTCGCCATCCAAGCGGAAAGCCAAGCCCAAATAGAAAGCAAGGATGAAACCGGAAAGGTGACTCCAGCAGTAGGCAATCCAAGTTCTCTTGTATTCAACACTGAAAAATTCACCTACAGCCAGCATTTGAATGCTTACATCAACGCCGTATTTCGCCATGGGCTTGAAAGAACAGATTTGATCTTATATCCCACAGCACCCAATGGTAGCTCTGATGAATTTAAAAATTCCGTAAAAGAATATATCGTCAACAAAAACACCATCAAGCTGAAGATATACTATTCGAAAATTAAATAAACGTCGGCGACGTATCCCAGCCGCCAATATTTCCTATTGGAAAGTGTAAATCTAGCATTTACACTTTTTTTTTGAAGGTTAGGTAAAACTACAAACAACACGATACCCCTTCCTCGCTTAATTAAATTTCTATTATTTTTTTTCCACCTTCCTTTAAAACTAGAAGACATTTTACGGTATTTTGTTAATCATACTTTAGTATAGACTATTTTATATCAGCTCAATTGCTTTTCTTTGCAAAAGTAAAATTTAACAACTAGAATTTTTTATTATGTGCGGAATAGTAGCTTATGTAGGACAGCAAGAAGCTTTGCCTATTATCATCAAAGGGCTAAAGAGACTGGAGTATCGTGGATATGATAGTGCAGGAATTGCATTACTGAATAGCAAAGGCTTGTCGGTGTACAAGAAGAAAGGGAAAGTGAGCCAGTTGGAAGAATCTCTTGTTGGCAACGAAGACCTTAATTCCAAGATAGGCATCGGACATACCAGATGGGCTACCCATGGAGAGCCTAATGACGCCAACGCACATCCGCACTACTCTTCCAATGAGACCTTTGCAATGGTGCACAATGGTATCATCGAGAACTATGAGGTGCTTAAGACCGACTTGATCAACAAAGGTGTAACTTTCAAAAGTGACACAGACTCTGAGGTCTTTATCAACTTTATCGAGGACATCTACAAAAATAATGATTGCAGCGTGGAAGAGGCCGTACGTCTGGCCCTTCATAAGGTGGTGGGTGCATATGCCATTGTTTTGATCAATAAAGAAGAACCAGACACCTTAATTGCTGCAAGAAAAGGATCACCGCTCGTGATTGGCGTAGCTGAGGATGGCTATTTTCTGGCTTCCGACGCCACTCCGATTGTAGAGTATACCAACCAAGTGGTTTATCTTGATGATTTTGAGATCGCCGTGATCAGGAACAACAAGCTTCAGATCAAAACGATTGAAAACGTTGATACTAATCCTTACATCAATCAGCTGGAGATGGAATTGGAAGCCATAGAAAAGGGAGGCTACGAACATTTTATGCTGAAAGAGATAAATGAACAGGCGAAATCCATTGCCGACTGTATGCGGGGCCGATTGGATGCCCAGGCAGGTCGTTTGGTACTGGGAGGCTTACGGGATTATAAAAACCAATTTCAAAATGCAGATCGGATCATCATCATCGCCTGTGGAACTTCTTGGCATGCTGGCCTGGTGGCGGAATATCTTTTCGAAGAATTTGCGAGAATTCCGCTGGAAGTGGAATACGCTTCTGAATTCAGATACAGGAACCCTGTCATCAAAGAAGGCGATTTTGTTATTGCCATCTCACAATCTGGAGAGACAGCCGATACCTTAGCTGCTATTGAGTTGGCCAAATCGAAAGGTGCCACCATTTTTGGAGTATGCAATGTGGTTGGTTCTTCTATTGCAAGAGCTACCCATGCCGGATCCTACACCCACGCAGGACCCGAAATTGGCGTGGCCTCAACCAAAGCTTTTACAGCTCAAATTACCGTATTGTCAATGATGGCCATGATGTTGGGCTACCAAAGAGGTACATTGTCCGAAAGCAGATACATGGAACTGCTCAAGGAACTGGCGGGCATTCCCGCCAAGGTAGAAAAAACCCTAGCACTCAATAAAAAAATAGAGGAAATCGCTTGGGAATTTAAAGACGCTAGAAACTTCATCTATCTGGGGCGGGGCTATAACTTCCCGGTGGCCCTAGAAGGTGCACTGAAGCTTAAAGAGATATCCTACATTCATGCGGAAGGTTATCCTGCTGCAGAGATGAAACATGGCCCCATTGCCTTAATTGATGAGGAAATGCCGGTGGTATTCATTGCCACTAAGGATAGCTCATACGAAAAGGTGGTGAGCAATATTCAGGAAGTAAAAGCAAGAAAAGGAAAAATTATCGCTGTGGTCAGTGAAGGTGACAAACAGGTAAAACAATTGGCGGACTATACCATTGAAATTCCACACACGGACGAAGCCCTTGTGCCTTTGCTTTCTGTCATTCCGCTCCAGCAGCTTTCTTACCACATTGCTGTAATGAGAGGGTGTAATGTAGACCAGCCTAGAAACCTAGCAAAATCCGTTACGGTCGAATAAATCGAAAATCTTAGGTTCGAAGGTTTATGAATCTAACAGAGGAGCCGCCTGACTAGCAGGCGTCTCTTTTTTTGTTGACTATTTTAATTGCTAGTTTTCAGAGCTGGAGATGGCCAAGGGGTTTTGGAAATTAACTTCTTTCACGTCCGTTCCAGTAGGCAACTCAAAAATCTCAAGATCAAAGTGAACAACTGCCGCTATGAGGTGATCAAAAATGTCGGCCATAATGGCTTCATATTGTACCCACTGCACCGTGTTGGTAAAAGCATAGAGCTCTAGGGGCATGCCGTGCTCCGTGGGCGCCAATTGCCTCACCATCATGGTCATTCCCTTGTGTGTGCCTGGATGACTTTTGAGATACCAATCCACATAAACCCTGAAAAGCCCAAAATTGGTGATATTTCTGCCATTGACCGGTACGCTCCTGTCCGCTCCGATCTTTAGGTTGTGGGCCTGAATTTCAGCCTGCCTTTCATCAATATAGGTACTGATTCCTTGAATGCGCTTGAAGCGTTGTATTTCCTCATCAGCAATAAAGCGAATCTTGTTTTGTTTGATCAGTAAGGAGCGTTTGATTCGCCTTCCACCAGAATTTTGCATTCCGCGCCAGTTTTGGAAGGAATCGGATATGAGGGTATATGTCGGAATAGTAGTAATTGTTTTGTCCCAGTTTTGCACCTTTACCGTTGTCAGATTTATTTCAAGGACATCCCCATCGGCGCCGTATTTAGGAATGGTGATCCAATCTCCAATCCGTACCATATCATTGGTGGTCACTTGAATACTGGCCACAAAACCCATAATGGTATCTTTGAACATCAACAAAAGCACTGCTGACGCTGCACCCATAGCTCCGAAAAAGACAGCAGGAGACTTACCTGTCAGCACGGAAAAGAGATATACCGCACCAAACAGGAAAAAAATGATTTGCACCACTTGCAAATAGCTTTCCATAGGTTTATCCCGGAAGGGTTGCTTTTCCTTAAGCACGTCTACACCAGATCTGACTATAGACATCAAGATCCAGACGATCATAAATACCATATAAATTTCCGCCAAGTTGTCCATTGGCCTGATGAAGGCGGGAAAGTCAGCGAAGATTATAGGTATGGCATTTTTGATCAAGCTTAAGGGGGCAATCAATGCAAGAAAATGCGGGAATCGGTTTTGCAGCAAATATCCAAAGAAGCTTAATTTGGTGGTAGAGGCAATTTTGGTAAAAGCTTTACGTAAAACTGCACGGGCCACATACTGCAAAAGATACACCAGCACCACCACCAAAAAGAGTAGGACCGCTAAATTGACATAGGAGGCCAACTTCTCATCAACTCCCCAACCAACCAATAATTTATAAATCCATCTGCCGAGGCCTTCTGCTACCTCAGCTTGTTGGACATCCAACACTTCCATCATCAGCAATAGATTTTTTTTATGAATGACTATTCTAGCAGCTTAAAAAATTGTTATTAAGCGACTGCAAAGATACAAAAGATTTGCTAGATGAAAAGTTTAGGACTGATTTGTAGGGCATTGTATGAATTTGTTGTCAAAATTGCCCCTCTTACGTCGAGAGCCGTATTCCGAATACGGCCGATTTAAGGCAAAATCATTTTTTTCTACCCGAGCTTGTATTAGTCTGTAGAGGTTAGCCCATCTTATTATTTTTTTCTTAATTTTGCCCCAATTTAGCCATAAGTATTTTAATTGCACAAACCTCCAAAGAATGCCTAAAGACAATAGCATCAAACATGTACTTATCATCGGTAGCGGCCCTATAGTCATAGGACAGGCTTGTGAATTTGATTATTCTGGATCCCAAGCGGCCCGCTCTCTCCGCGAGGAGGGTGTCACGGTCACCTTGATCAACTCCAATCCTGCCACCATTATGACCGATCCGGTCACCGCAGATCATGTCTACCTTCTCCCCCTAGAGAAGAAATCTATTATACAAATCCTAAAAGATCATCCCGATATAGACTGTGTGCTGCCAACTATGGGTGGACAGACTGCCCTCAACCTGGCCATTGATTGTGACAAAGCAGGCATTTGGGACAAATACAATGTACGGATTATCGGTGTGGACATTGCCGCCATCGAGACTACGGAAGATCGCGAGAAATTCCGTCTTCTGATGAATGAGTTAGGTGTCAATGTCTGCCTTGGTGAAACAGCTACTTCATTCTTGCAAGGAAAAGAAATTGCACAAAAAATCGGCTTCCCTCTAGTCATTCGTCCTTCCTACACCTTAGGGGGTACCGGCGGGGGCTTTGTGGAAAAGCCTGAAGATTTTGAAAAAGCCTTGTCTGCAGGCTTGCAGGCTTCTCCAATCCATGAAGTACTGGTGGAGCAGAGTATCTTGGGCTGGAAAGAATATGAGCTTGAGTTGCTACGAGATAATATAGGTAACATTATTATTATCTGTTCTATCGAGAACTTTGATCCTATGGGGATCCACACTGGGGACTCCATCACTGTAGCTCCAGCGATGACATTGCCTGACACGGTTTATCAAAAAATGCGAAACCTGGCAATCAGAATGATGAACGGCATTGGCAAGTTTGCCGGCGGATGTAACGTTCAATTTGCCGTCAATCCTGAAGACGATACAATTGTGGGGATTGAAATTAATCCACGGGTGTCGCGTTCTTCTGCCTTGGCTTCCAAAGCAACCGGCTATCCTATTGCCAAAATTGCCGCTAAGCTTGCGATCGGCTATAACCTGGATGAATTAAAAAATGCAATTACTGGCCATACCTCAGCGTTCTTTGAACCTACCTTGGATTATGTAATCGTAAAAATCCCACGTTGGAACTTTGACAAATTTAAAGGTGCCGACCGCCGCTTAGGCCTCTCGATGAAGTCTGTAGGAGAAGTGATGGGTATAGGCAGAAATTTCCAAGAGGCGCTACAAAAAGCCTGTCAATCTCTGGAGATCAAACGAAATGGCCTTGGCGCTGATGGCAAGGAGTTGCAAGATCAAGCCAAACTATTGGACAGCCTTAAAAACCCAAGCTGGAACAGACTCTTCCATATCTATGATGCTTTTAAGCTTGGGATATCCTTTAGAACGATCCAAGACATTACCAAGATCGACAAGTGGTTCTTAAAACAAATCGAGGAACTGGTTGAACTGGACAAAACACTTAGCAAATATACGCTGGAAACCATCCCTCAAGAAATGATGGCAAAGGCAAAAAGAAAAGGATATGCAGACCGCCAGATTGCGCACTTAATCGGATGCTTGGAAAGCGAAGTATTTGACAAACGTAGAAACCAAATGGGACTGAAGCGGGTATTCAAGCTGGTCGACACCTGCGCCGCTGAATTTGAAGCTCAGACACCCTACTTCTATTCTACTTTTGGTGATGAAAACGAGTCCTCTTCTTCAGACAGAAAGAAAGTGATTGTGTTGGGTTCAGGACCGAACCGCGTAGGGCAAGGCATCGAGTTTGACTACTCCTGTGTGCATGGTATCTTAGCGGCCAAAGAATGTGGCTATGAAACCATCATGATCAACTGTAATCCAGAAACTGTTTCTACGGACTTTGACATTGCTGACAAACTGTATTTTGAGCCAGTTTTTTGGGAACATATCTACGAAATTATTCTCCATGAAAAGCCGCTGGGCGTTATTGTTCAACTCGGGGGGCAGACCGCTTTAAAGTTGGCGGAAAAACTGGAAAAATATGGTATTAAGATCTTAGGTACAAGCTTTAAAGCGCTCGATCTTGCAGAGGATCGAGGCGAATTCTCAACCCTGTTAAAGGAGAACGATGTTCCTTATCCTGAGTTCGGCACCATCCACAGTACTGACGAGGCACTGGAACTCAGCAAAAAAATTGGGTTCCCCTTGTTGGTCAGACCCTCTTATGTATTAGGAGGTCAGGGGATGAAGATTGTTATCAACGAAAAGGAACTGGAAGAACATGTCGTGGAGGTATTCAAAGACATGCCAGGCAATGAAGTGCTTCTGGATCACTTTTTAGAGGGCGCCATTGAGGCTGAGGCGGACGCCATATGCGATGGAGAAAATGTCTATATCATTGGCATAATGCAACATATTGAACCAGCAGGTATCCATTCAGGAGACTCTAACGCGGTGTTGCCTCCCTATAACCTGGGCGATCTGGCCATCCGGCAGATTGAGTTGTACACTAAAAAGATCGCGTTGGCACTGGAGACAGTCGGTCTGATCAATATTCAATTTGCCATTAAGGATGATAAAGTATATGTCATCGAGGCGAACCCAAGAGCTTCCAGGACTGTTCCTTTCATATGTAAGGCTTATCGAGAACCTTACGTCAACTATGCCGTAAAGGTAATGTTGGGAGAAAAGAAAGTCACTGACTTTGATTTCAATCCTTACAAAAAGGGTTATGCGATCAAAGAGCCAGTTTTCTCATTCCACAAATTCCCAAATGTAAACAAAGAGTTGGGACCGGAAATGAAATCTACAGGTGAGGCAATTTATTTTATCGAAGATTTGATGGATGATTACTTTCTGGATATTTATTCCAGAAGAAATCTTTACCTAAGTAAATAAAAGAATAGGCAGTCAGGGGGTAATGAATTGCACCTGACTGCGTTATTTAAAAAATGTATTAAATGATTTTAAAACTGATCATTTTCTTTATTGCGGTAGGCTGGGTTATGTCTGCCTTGGTCCGGTATTTTTTGAGGAGTAAGCTCAAAAAATTTGTGGATCAGGTCAATGAAGCCCAAAAAGAGCAGTACCGTCAACAAAGAAAACCCTCACATGGGGATATTAATGTCGATTACATTCCCAAAAACAATACAAAAAAATCTCCTGACCAGATCTCCGGAGGAGAATATGTGGATTATGAGGAAGTTAAAGATTAATTATTAAGGCTATTAATTATTTTTTCAAATAAATTGATATCTTTCCTTTTCAATTGACAAAACCGTTGAAAAAGGAGATAGCCATATTGCTTCTATTTTGTTTTTCTTTTTACCATTTCGGGTACTACTTTTTCTATTTTTCTTATAGATATAAAATCGAAAGTGAATGGAAATCCACCACTGTGCACACCTTCGACACGGAATTTGACAAGGAGAATTTGATCAAAATACCACTCCATATCCCATATATGGTCGAGCAGGAAGATTTTCATACTACTAACACTTCCTTTGTTCAAGATGGCACTTCTTATAGAATTGTAAAACAACGGTACGTTCAGGATACCCTGCAAATCGTCTACGTTCCTGATGTCGCGCTGACTAAACTTGACCAGACCATTAAGGGCTGGATTACCGCATTAACAGAAGGCATTGATCAAGAGGCAGCCAATGGAAAAATTATCCCTAAAAATTTCATAAAGGATTACCTTCAGCCCATCAGCTTTCTCATTTCAAAGCCATATGCTATCACCGTCAGAACCGATGGAGGATTTTTTTCTTGCTTTTATCGAAATACCAAGATGGACCTCCCTGATCCTCCCCCTAAAACAGTCTTCGCCTAATTGATAAAGATAAATCTTTCGCCAAATCAGACACGCCCTTTACAATAAAAGGACGAACGTCTGCCTGTGCAAGAGATTATAAAAAGCCTGGTTGGTCTAACAATTCCAAAGTAAACTTAGGAAGTATAATGACCATACCCGGCAACCTACTCTTTCCTCAATTAACCTTACTTAAATAACCATATGAAAAAATCCTTATACCTCGCAATATGCGGTATCCTCCTTGGTGCTGCAACAGAAGTGTATGCCCAAGGTTGTGTAGCCGTCCGTTCATTTTCTGGTAGTACCGGCGAAATCGGGGCAGAAGCCTTTTTGCCTAAAGGATCCTGGTTGGCAAGCGCCAATTTCAGATATTTCCATTCCTATAAACATTTTAGTGGAAAAGAAGAACATACCTACAGGGTCGAGCAGGGGACTGAGGTAATTAATGATTCTTACTTCCTAGACATGTCCTTGAGCTACGGCCTAACAGACAGGCTGTCCGCCATCTTGACACTTCCCGTTGTGTACCATGAGCGTTCTTCCATGTATGAACATGGAGGCAACCCTCCAAGTGGGCTGGGAGATAGGCATAAAACCTATGCACAAGGCTTGGCGGATGTAAGGCTGGGCGTGGCGTATTGGATGCTTGATCCCCACAAGCATATGAACGGCAACTTCTCTTTGGGACTGGGGGTAAAACTCCCAACCGGTGATTATGGTGCCGAGAGTGTCTTTTACAACCAAGGCCCGGAAAGAAATCTTACCCAAAGGTTGACTGTTGACCAATCCATTCAGCCCGGTGATGGGGGCCTAGGGATAACGTTCGACTTTCAAGCGTACCGAATGCTTTCCCACAACTTCATGCTGAACGGAGCCTTCTATTATTTGGCCAACCCACGGGAAACCAATGGGAAGTCGGCAAGAAATGGCGGCAATGTTTTCTCTGTTCCCGATCAATATGCAGCTCGGCTGGGAGCAACTTACATTACCGGCATCAAGGGCCTGAGTGTATACCTTGGAGCGAGACATGAATGTGTTCCTGTGTATGATCTGATCGGTGGCAGCGACGGATTTAGAAGACCAGGTTACATCATTTCCGCAGAACCGGGAATAAATTACAGCTGGAGTAGGTTTGCGCTGAATCTTAATGTACCCATTGCCTTGGAACGAAACAGAACCCAAAGCTACTTGGACAAGAAAAACAGTACGCCCGACAACCGAAGACATGGGGACGCCGCCTTTGCGGATTATCTGATCAACGTGGGTTTTGCCTGGAGGTTGAATAAATCCACAGATATGTTTAACATGCATTAGAAACAAAAGCAGACTGGTGACAAAGTTCTGCTGCTGCACTAGCTATATTAATGACAGCCCACTCAGAAAATGGAGAGGGCTGTTGTTTTTAATGAAGGATTTTATTCTCTTCCATTGTAGCCGAAGCTTCATCATGTTCCTTACCAGCCTTAAGTTCATGTTTTTTCAGGCTATCTCGGGCAAAAAGGATTAAGACGACCGACAAAACGAACAAAATAGCCGAGATAACGGAAAGGGCATAAACTTGATTTTGGAAGTTTTGCCATGCAAAAATACCTAGAGAAGACAGCGTGACAGCAAACATGAAGAACATGGGAATAGTCACAAAAGTAGCCTTGACATTCTTTTTGATCAACCACACTGCAATAGCTAACAGGGCAAGTGCGGCCAGTAATTGGTTAGCCGATCCAAACAGCGGCCATAGCGTAGAGAATCCGCCGGACTGCAACAATAAAACAGATAGCACAACCACTATCCCAGTAGAAAAATACCTGTTGGTAGAAATGGTTTTGGCTGCCGGGCCTTTGATATCCTCAAAATATTCCTGAAGGGTAAACCTAGCCAAGCGTGTACAAGTATCCATGGTGGTAAGCGCAAAAGCAGATACGGTTAAGGCCACAAATCCTACAGCAAAATCCTGGGGCACTCCCAGTGTATGAATCATTGCACCAAGCCCCTCTGCAAACAAAGAAACTGGTCCTTGGCTATCCAATTTGACGACATAATCCGCTCGGCTAATCACCACTACAGCGCCTAAAGCAATAATAGCTAAAAATGTCTCGATGAGCATGCCACCAAATCCCACCATCTTGACATCCTCTTCTTTATCTATTTGCTTAGAAGTCGTACCTGATGCCACAAGCGAATGGAAACCACTGATAGCACCACATGCTATGGTGACAAATAAAACAGGAAAGATAAATCCCAGATTGTCTGGCGCCACCGTCACTGCTGTATCCATCTCTATAATGGGGTCGGCAATGAAAATACCTATTACAGCAGAGAGAATCAATCCGTAAAGCAAGAAACTATTGAGGTAATCTCTAGGCTGCAACAGCATTGAAACCGGGGATACCGAGGCTAAAAAAGCATAAGCAAGCAAAAGATAAATCCACACATCGAAATCCAGCGAAAGGGGAAGCTGGGTACCCAGATATACAAAATAATACATCAGTGTTGCTCCGATTACAGAAGTAATGGCAAAGGCATACTTTCTATTGGCTGTCAGCCGGGTTACCAGCCCAAATGCAATTGCTAAAAGAATGAAAAATATAGATGCAGAAGCTACTTCCGGGTTGCTGATAAAGGTTTTGGCGATAATATCGGTAAATACAGCAATGACCAAAATAAGCGTGGCAAAGCTAAATAGAACAAACAGCTGCTTACCCTTTGATCCTATATTATTATGAATAATTACCCCAATTGATTTGCCTTCATGGCGCATCGAAGCTACCATACTTCCCACATCATGCACAGCTCCAAAAAATATCCCACCCAGTAAAATCCAAATAACGGCTGGAATCCACCCAAAAGTCACCGCGATAATGGGGCCTACGATCGGGCCTGCTCCCGCAATTGATGCAAAATGATGCCCTAATACCACAAATGGTTTACTAGGTACATAGTCTACTCCATCTTTATGGGTATGTGACGGGGCGGTATTTTTATTGTTTATTCCTAATTTCCTAAACACATATTTGCCGTAGGTAAGGTATGCGATAATTAAAACAACAGCGGCAAAAATTACAAGAACACTTAAATGCATGGTTATATCTTCGGGTTAGGTAGGTCCATGTATGACTCTATAGATCTATGTGTTAGATGCGTAGCAGCAGAACACGCTTCAAACAGAATCATTGGCAACTTTATTGAAATTGCGTCAAATATAAGGAGTTTTTTTCTTTATCTTCCCGAAAACACCGCCAACATATAAATCTATAAACGATTCAAAGGACGGATCATCGCATTAAAAACTGAACATTTGCTTATTGGCAGGGTAATACTACCAGAACGAACATCGTTATAAGATTTTATTTAACGGATAAGAAACCATAAATTTGCAGTCCATGAAAATAATTTTTCAGGCTAAACAAGAGAAATAACTATGGCTTGGTTTAAAAGAAAAGATGCCGGAATAAAAACTTCCACAGAGGAAAAAAAGGAGTCGCCTGATGGATTATGGTACAAAACCCCAAAAGGAAACATCATCCATACCCGAGAACTTAAAAACAACGCATGGGTAAGTCCTGAGGATGATTATCATGTTAAAATCGGATCAAAAGAATATTTTGAGATACTTTTTGACAATAACGAGTTCACGGAGTTAGATCCGGAAATGACATCAGCCGATCCCTTAAATTTTGTGGACAGCAAACCCTACACGGAAAGAATAACGGCGACAATTGCTAAAACCAACCTCAAGGATGCTGCGAGATCTGCTGTCGGCAAACTCAACGGCAAAGACATTGTCATTGCCTGCATGGACTTCAACTTTATCGGTGGATCCATGGGATCTGTAGTGGGAGAAAAAATCGCGCGAGCAATCGACCATGCCCTCAACAATAAGATGCCCTTCCTAATGATCTCTAAATCGGGAGGCGCCAGAATGATGGAGGCCGGATTCAGTCTTATGCAGATGGCAAAAACCTCTGCGAAACTCGCTCAACTTGACAAGGCAGGCTTACCCTATATTTCATTGCTGACTGATCCCACCACTGGTGGCGTCACCGCATCTTATGCGATGCTGGGGGATTTTAACATTGCCGAACCCGGTGCATTGATTGGATTTGCCGGTCCGCGAGTCATCAGGGAGACCATTGGAAAAGATCTTCCAAAAGGTTTTCAAAGTTCTGAATTTGTTTTAGAACACGGCTTTTTAGACTTTATCGTCGACAGAAGGCAGTTGAAAAGCAGACTTTCCATCCTATTAAGATTATTGGATAATTAACCCTCCTGACCTGGGTCAAATATTCTAAAAATTAGGCAGAATTTTGGTCTGATTTATGGAATAATGGATATATTTGTGATCCTTTAATAAAGGCATTATCTACTGAAAAAAAGAAAATTTCATTAAATGAGTTCAGTAATTATTACTTCGATTGTAGCATTTACGTTAATCATTCTGCTACTAGTTTTCATATTATTGTTTGCTCAATCCAAGCTGGTAACTTCTGGTGATGTAAAAATCGTCATCAATGGTGACGAAGAAAATCCCTTGGTAGTGTCAGGCGGATCTACCCTGATGAGTACATTGAGCGCCCAGAAAATTTTCCTTCCTTCAGCTTGTGGAGGTGGTGGAACCTGTGGAGAATGCCGATGTGTGGTAGAAGAAGGAGGTGGTGAAGTCCTTCCAACCGAAGTGGGTCACTTGAGCAGAACCGAGCAACAAAATAAAGTGAGGCTGTCTTGCCAAGTAAAAGTGAAGCAGGACATGAAAATCCGCATTCCGGAAGAGATTTTCGGTATTAAGAAGTGGGAATGCGAAGTGGTATCCAACTACAATGTCTCTACTTTCATCAAAGAATTTGTGGTTCGTTTGCCTGAAGGAGAAAAATTGGTTTTCGAGTCAGGTGGATATATTCAAATTGACGTTCCTGAAATCACTGTTAATTTTAAGGATATTGATATTACTCCTCATCCAGAATTAGGCCACCCCGGCGATGTATACAAGGGTGATTGGGATAAATTTGGTATGTGGGATTTGGTGATGACCAACGAGGAACCTCTCTTCAGGGCCTACTCTATGGCCAATCACCCTGCAGAAGGTAACATCATCATGTTGACCATCAGGATCGCCACCCCACCATGGGATCGCGCCAACAACAGATGGATGGATGTCAATCCAGGTGTTTGTTCATCCTTTGTATTCTCTAGAAAGCCAGGCGATAAAGTATATATTTCTGGTCCTTACGGCGAGTTCCACATCAACCCAACGGAACGTGAAATGGTGTACATAGGCGGTGGTGCGGGTATGGCACCTTTGAGATCACACATTTTCCATCTATTCCATACTGAGAAGACCTCTCGAAAAGTATCTTACTGGTACGGAGGCCGATCTAAGAAGGAATTGTTTTATGTGCCTCATTTCAGAGATATAGAAAAAGACTTCCCTAACTTCAGGTTCTATATAGGGCTTTCCGAACCGCTTCCAGAAGATAACTGGAAGATTAAGAAATCCCTAGATGATCAGGAAGGTGATGGTTATGTGGGATTTATCCATCAAGTGGTATATGATAACTACCTCAAGCATCACCCAGAGCCAGAGGAAATAGAATATTACCTATGTGGACCTCCAATGATGAACTCTTCCGTACTCAAGATGTTGGAAGATCTGGGAGTTCCCAAAGAAAACGTCAGGTTCGACGACTTTGGCGGTTGATCTTAAAAAGGCCCTGTAAAACAGGGCCTTTTTTATTAGCAGCACATTTTTTTAATTATTTTTGAAATTTAGAACCTCGTTATCCATGAACTTATCCCTGTTATTTGATCCAGTTCCTGAATACCTCATCCAAGGAAAACATCTTACCAATTCTTTTTTTACACATATCAACTATCACGGAGAAAGTTTTCCCGATCTGCAAGGCGTTCAAATCGCTATTATTGGACTGACGGAAACGAGAGGCATGGCTAACAGCGATAGTATGGAGAAGGCCACGTCTTTTGTGAGGGAGAAATTGTACGCCCTAAAGAAAGGAAACGCACACTACAAGATCGTAGACTTGGGCAACCTTCGGCCCGGCGTGGATCTAAAAGAAACCAATATCCGTATCAGCACTATCGGCGAGTATTTGATGAAAAAACAGATTCTCCCGATATACATAGGCGGCAGCCATGACCTGGACTACGGTCAATACTTGTCGTATGAGGGCATGAAAAAGCTCGTCACCATGCTTACCGTGGACGCCAAAATAGATATGGAAGATGAGGGTGAACCCAACGAAATCCATTCTCAGGAGATCATCCTCCACCAGCCGAACTTTTTGTTTAACTACTGTCATTTGGCATACCAGAGTTTTCAGGCGGACCATGATCTGGTGAATGCCATGGAAAAGTTATACTTTGACCACGTGCGCCTCGGGCAGTTGAGAGATAACTTTAAAGAAGTAGAGCCGTTGATCCGAAACGCTGATCTTCTCAGCTTCGACATGTGTGCTATTCAGTCCGCTGATGCCCCCGGCGCGGCCGATGCCCAGCCCTTTGGCCTCACCGCGGAAGAAGCTTGTCAGATTTGTTGGTTTGCTGGCATGAATGAAAAACTGAGTTCTCTGGGGATTTATGGGTATCAGCCAAACTTTGATGACAGCAGAAATAAAACAGCCGCTGTCATCGCAACGATGATCTGGTATTTCATTGAAGGTTTTTACCACCGCAAAGACAGCCTCTCCTTCAAAAGCAATGATTATATCAAATATACGGTATCCCTAGATTCAAAGCCCTCCATTTTATGCTTTTACAAAAGCAAGTTGAGCGGCAAGTGGTGGATGGAAATACCTAAAACCGACCAGGAGAAATACGATCGCGACACTATTATTCCCTGTAGCTATCAGGATTACCTCACCGCGCAAAAAGGAGAAATCCCGGAGCGTTGGATCAATGCGCAACTGAAACTGTACTAAGATGAACCTGATAACAAAGCAACAACTTTCTTTGCGCAACGGCCAAGATAAACCCGACATCTGGATTGCCTACAAGGGCGTTGTGTATGATGTCAGTCAATCGCGCCTGTGGAGAAATGGAATGCACTACGAACATTGGGCTGGCCAAGACCTGACCGAGGAATTAGCAGAAGCTCCACATAATGAAAATGTTTTTGATAAATTTAAGGCCATAGGATTTTTGAAATGATTTTAATAGCAGATAGCGGTTCAAGCAAAACCGATTGGAGGGTCATAGATCAAAATGGACACATCCGCCAGTTTAGAACAATTGGCTTTAACCCCTTTTACCAAAGCCCAGAAGAAATGGCCGAAGGGCTTAAGACACCGGATATTTTAAGCCTTGAAAACCAAATTGAGCAGGTTTATTTTTATGGCGCAGGCTGTACCTCCGAAGCCAACTGTACGATTGTTGCTCAGACCATCAGGCAATTCTTTAAAGATGCTACAATTAGTGTAGATCATGATCTTATAGCTGCTGCCAGAGCGACATGTGGCCATCATGAAGGCATAGCCTGCATTCTTGGCACCGGCTCCAACAGTGGCAATTATGACGGAGAAAAAATCCTCTACAGCCGTCCTTCACCGGGCTATCTTCTAGGCGACGAGGGAGGCGGATCCTATATCGGCAGACAATTTCTTCAGGACTTTATCTATGATGATATGCCTGAACATATACGTCAGTTAGCCATACAACAGTACGGACTTAGTATTATGGGTATTCAGGAAACCGTCTATCAAAAACCCTTTCCGAACCGCTATATGGCGAGTTTCTGCAACTTTATTACGCAGCATAAAACTGACCCATATTGTTACCAGTTGTATTACCATGGATTTAAGGATTTCTTCCAGCGTCACGTTATGCGCTATGACAACTACCAAGTCAAGCCGGTGAGTTTCGTAGGATCGATTGCATATTATAACAGCGACATTTTGCGAAAAGTAGCCGCTGACCTTGGCATTCATGTGCACCTTATTTTAGAGACGCCCATTGCGGGACTTACCCTTTATCACAAAGCAAAGCTAAACCTATGAATACAACAGAAAGCAGCTCTCATTATGATCATCTAGAAGGGATGAGTACTTCGGAACTGATCCGCAATATGAACAGAGAGGATCAAACCGTGGCTTTTTCCGTTGAAAATGCCCTCCCTCAAGTGGAAGCTTTGATTGAAGCTATAGTACCAGCCATGAAAAAAGGTGGAAGGCTATTTTATATAGGGGCTGGCACTAGCGGAAGACTAGGAATATTGGATGCTTCTGAATGCCCTCCTACCTATGGTGTTCCTCATGATTTAGTCATCGGCATTATTGCTGGTGGAGACCAGGCGATTCGAAAAGCGGTAGAAAATGCTGAAGATGATCCAGAAGCCGCATGGCAAGATTTGCTAAAATTTGACATTAGAGAAAATGATTCGGTGATCGGCATAGCAGCCTCTGGAAGCACGCCGTACGTCATCGGTGGTGTCAAGAAAGCCCGTGAAAAAGGTTTGATAACCGGCTGTATCACTTGTAATGCTGGCAGTCCTCTGGCCGCAGCCGTTGCTTATCCAATAGAGGTAGTGGTGGGCCCTGAATTTGTCACCGGCAGTACCCGTATGAAATCCGGCACCGCCCAAAAGATGGTGCTAAATATGATCTCTACGAGTTTGATGATCAAATTGGGTAAGGTAAAAGGGAACAAAATGGTGGATATGCAACTCTCCAATGAGAAATTGGTGAAACGGGGTACCAGAATGATCATGGAAGCTACAGGCGTAAGCGCCGAAGAAGCCCACAGATTGCTGTTGCAACACGGATCAGTGAGAAGCGCGGTAGATGCCTTCCATGCTGGATAATCCTCCAGCGAATGTCGATTGTGACAAAACTTCTGCTTGATCTGGCCTGACGGATTATTCCCCGGCGATTAATGTCTCCAATCGGGCAAAAGCTGTTTGCCAGGCGACCCTATTAGTTACCTTCTTGAGATTATAATCCAATAACTGCTGCTGTACATCAAGCAACGCCTCAAATGTCCCATTGGCAGTAGCATAATCCGTTACCATCAGATCAAGTGTCTGTCGGAGAAGCCTTTCTTGATCCTCATAAAGGTCCTTGTTGCGTTCAGCCATGCGGATTTCTCTTAGCGTTTCCTCCACCATCAAGGTGAGCTCATTGCTCATAGCTCTTTGTTGTTGGGCGTTAGCAGCGCGCATTAACTCTGAGGATGTCAGCATTGATTTATACTTCTTTCTGTTGAGCGGCAAGGTCATGGATATCATTGGCATAACCATATTTCCACCCATGCCTCCGGGCATATAATCTGTATTTCCCCCATGCGCACCTACCGATCCCATAGGAGCTCTTGAACTATAGTACATATAGTTGAGGCCTACACCAATCATAGGACGACCTTCCAGCTTGGCCATCTCCGCTTGTTTGGCGGCGGCATCTCCATCGAACTCCAACATTTTAAGCATTGGATTATTATGTAGCACCGAATCTATTAATGCCTGCTGACTTAGCATCAGCGGAGGTTCTTCCAACTTCTCGGGAAGCTTCACTTCCAAATCTGGATCCCGATGGAGCAAGAGGTTAAATTTCAGCTGTAGTAGCTGTTTATCATCACTAAGCTGTGCCAAGGCATTATCAATTTCCTTCAGCGCTATTTGTGCGCGCAAAACATCACTCATTTTGCCTGAGGCCTCTCCGGCCATAGCAGACATTGACATGGAGGATGAACCCTTAGGGGGTGCGGACGACAATGTTGATGCTCCCATCGCCATACCTGTACCCATTCCTGTTTCATTGGAGGATGAAGGGGCAGAACGAGAAGGCTTATTGGATATACCTTCCGAAGAAGCCCCCGCTCCAAATCGCGTCAGCGCCAAATCTTCCAACGTTTCAAGAATTCTTTTGCTTTCGGCGGTCCATTTCAGTTTTTCGTTCAGCAGATACAATTGGTAATAGGTTTCCTTCACCTGAAAAAAGAGGCGGTTTTGCCTTTCCCTGAAATCTTCATACTGAGCTTTGGCCATAAGAGCCGCCTCCTCTTCCTGCACTTTCAGCATACCAAACCAGGGAAACATCTGCATCACAGACACATCTGCTTTCTGATCACCCATCAATGTCTGCATCTTCTGAATGAAAACACCCATGGTAATTTCAGGATCCGGCAAATTGCCAGCTTGATGAACCTGCTCTAAGGCGGCCTGATAGCGCAAAAAGTAGGTTTTCAACGCTGGATTGTTCTCAGCGGCCAGTAATAAATAATCGTCTAAAGTTTGGGCTGCACATATAGAGGAAAACAAGGCCATCATCATAGAAAGCCCAAGCCGAATCGGAACCATTAAACGATAAACTTTAGAGGCTGTTATCAATCGTATCAAGGGTAACATCTTCATGTGATTTGACTTTTAATTTTCTTTCTTCCCACCAGCAATAAAGGACAGGGACAACGAAGAGGGATATAAGCGCTACGGTCATTCCTCCAAAGGATGGAATAGCCATAGGAATCATGATATCAGAGCCTCTTCCAGATGAGCTTAGCACTGGCAACAAAGCAAGCAAGGTTGTAGCGGAGGTCATTAAACATGGGCGAATCCTCCGAAGGCCGGCCTGAACCACTTTTTCTCGGATCATCTTTTGACTGGTAGGCTTTTGAACCTCAAAGTTTTGCTTAAGATAGGTTGCCATAACCACGCCATCATCTGTCGCTATGCCAAACAACGCGATAAAACCAACCCACACAGCCACGCTCATGTTAAAAGATTTCATCTGAAATAATTCTCTGACATTAGTACCAAACATACTGAAATCCATAAACCAGGGCTGACCATATAACCAAAGCATGATAAAGCCTCCTGAAAAGGCCATCGCAATGGCTGAGAAAATAAAAACGGGTGTAGACACCCTTCGGAACTGGAAATAGAGTATCAAAAAAATGACAAACAGACAGAGCGGGATAATCATGGCCAGGCGCTTTTCTGCTCTAAGCTGGTTTTCATAGGATCCGGAAAATTTAAAGCTTACTCCAGACGGCACCTGTAGCTCACCTGAATTAATCTTGTCCTGAAGATAGGCTTGGGCATCTTCCACAACATTTCCCTCGGCAAATCCGGGCCTCTTGTCCAACAGGACATAACCAACCAAGAATGAATCCTCCCCACGAATCATCATAGGTCCTGGCCTATAGACTATCTGGGCCATTTCTGATAATGGTACCTGTGCTCCAGAATTGGTCATTACTAAGATTCGATCCATGGACTGTGCGTCTTCTCTAAAGTCTCGGGCATACCGTAGCCTGATGGAATAACGCTCCCTTCCCTCCACTGTGGTCGTGACGGCCATTCCACCCATACCAACTTCTATATACTCCTGCACATCAGCAATGTTAAGCCCATAACGAGACATTGCTTTGCGGTCAAGTTCCACTTCAATATAAGGTTTACCCAAAGATCGATCAGCGAACACTGCCTCTGGATTAACAGAGGGCACCTGTTTGAGATGTCTTTCCAACTGAAGACTAAATTCCTCAATAGCTTCAAGATCAGGCCCATAAACCTTGATACCCATTGGAGCCCGCATGCCTGTTTGCAACATAACCATGCGCGTTTCTATAGGTTGGAGTTTAGGTGCTGATGTAACGCCAGCTATATTGGCGACGCTACTGATCTCCATCCAAATATCGTCAGGGGATTGTATCTCATCCCGCCATTGTCTATAATATTTTCCCCGTGGATCAGGAATCAAGTTGCCAAGACTGTCTTCACGAAAATTGTCATCTTTGTCAACAGCATATCGGATTTTATGGCCCCTTGCATCAGCCTTGTATTCCGGCAGGTAATTAATCATGATCTCAAACATGGACATCGGGGCGGGATCAAGTGCCGTCTCGGCGCGACCTGCCTTTCCCACCACGCTCTCCACTTCGGGGATGGCAGTAACCAACATATCCAATTGTTGAAGGATTCTTTGATTGACCTCTACCCCAGAATGAGGCATGGATGTAGGCATCAGCAAAAATGATCCTTCATTGAGCGAAGGCATAAACTCCCTGCCCATTCCTGGAAAAGTATGGGCTAGCTTGCTATATATTTCAGACTGGCGGATGTTTACACCTATTACATCAAAGCCTATAGCTAACCACCCAAACAGATTGCTGAAGCCAAGCCATATCACCATGCCGAAGCCTATTATAGAAATGGGAACTACCATAAACAGTCGTTTATGGCGTAGACACCATTCAAGAATATGCCGATAAAAAAGCAGAAAGCCGACAAACATGCCTAAAACCAGCGCAAGAAGGATCGATATGAAAAAGAAATTCGTAAATGTACTCACCGCTACGCCCAACGGTAGCCATTGCTCTGTCAAGAGCCAAGCTACAGCACCTGCCGTAACCCCAATCAATACCGGTCGATGCAGTGTCGAATATCTACTGATGTTTTGGGTAAGCAAATTGTTAAGCCCTAACAAAAAAAGAACAATGCCTGCCCATGGCAATAGAAAGACTGAGAAGATGCCCACCAGCAAGAGTAGGTAATTCCCATATCGCTTCAACATGCCCCTGCTTTTCCATCCCATAACCACATGAGCAAAGGCAGGCATAAAGACAAGTACAAAAATTAAAGAAGCGATTAGGGCAAATGTTTTGGTATAGGCGAGGGGCCCAAAGAGCTTACCCTCAGCTGCCTCTAATGTAAAAACGGGAATAAAACTCACGACCGTCGTAGCCACAGCAGTAACAATAGCGGAAGAAACTTCAGCGGAAGCTTCATAAATCACCTTAACTAAAGGCT
The DNA here is from genome assembly GCA_035303945.1 of Cyclobacteriaceae bacterium. GTDB lineage: Bacteria > Bacteroidota > Bacteroidia > Cytophagales > Cyclobacteriaceae > DATGMS01. Next base: position 39,843 of record DATGQZ010000011.1, on the reverse strand, counting down.
TTTCATTCCGGGATTCTTCTATATGCTTTAGGATGTTCTCATTAAGAATAATTCCCAAATCCACCATAGTACCGATTGCAATAGCAATTCCCGACAGTGCTACAATATTAGCATCAATGCCAAATTGTTTCATAAAGATAAAGCACATCAGCACGGCTAAGGGCAAAAGAGCAGCTATCAGAAGGGAGGCCCTTAAATTATATACCATAACGATTATTACGACAATGGTAATTAAGATTTGGAGCACCACCGCTTCATTCAAAGTACCTAGGGTTTCATAGATGAGATTACTTCGGTCATAAAATGGAACAACAGTAATTTTGGATATCCGGCCGTCGTTTAGTTTCTTCTGAGGCAAGCCTGTCGAAATCTCCGCTATTTTCTGCTTCACATTTTCGATCACCTGCAGGGGGTTGTCCCCATAGCGTGCCACTACTACTCCCCCTACTGCTTCCGCACCACTTTTATCCAAAATACCAAGCATGGAACGGTCTGCAGGTCCTAGCTGAACGCGGGCAATATCTTTAAGCCGCAAAGGAGTATTATCTGTGGCTCTTACGACTACCTCTTCAATATCTTCCAACTTCTCTACATAACCGATACCGCGAATGTAATATTCTACTTGGTTGATTTCGATGGTGTTTGCGCCGACATCTTGGTTGCTTTTTTGAAGCGCTTCCATTACCTCCATCATGGATATCTGGTAAGCCTTCATGGCGTGAGGGTCAAGGTCAACCTGATATTCTTTAATATGGCCGCCTACAGTCGCCACCTCCGCCACACCTTCAGCACCAGCCAAGGCATATCGAACATAAAAATCCTGTATGCTGCGTAATTCATGCAGATCCCACCCGCCTGCAGGTTTCCCATTCTCATCTCTTCCCTCTAAGGTATACCAGAAGATCTGACCGAGTGCTGTGGCATCTGGTCCTAATTTAGGCTGAACACCCGTTGGCAATAAGCCTCGTGGCAGTGAATTCAATTTTTCCAACACCCTAGAGCGGCTCCAATAATATTCTACATCATCATCAAAAATGATGTAGACACTAGACAGTCCGAACATGGAAGTAGAGCGGATAGACTCCACGCCGGGCAAGCCCAGCATAGCAGTTGTAAGTGGAAAAGTGATTTGATCTTCAATATCCCGGGGAGATTTACCCATCCATTCGGTGAAAACGATCTGCTGGTTTTCACCCAAATCTGGAATAGCATCTACAGGAACAGGATCGTAAGGCAGAAAGCCCAAATCCCACTTGAAAGGGGAAACTATAATTCCCCATGATAAAACAAGTATAAGGAGAAGAAACGTTACCATTTTGTTCTCCAAAAAGAATTTTATGAAAGCATTTAGCATTTCGACAGATTCAAAAACTAAAGAAAAGAGACAAAGAAAATGCAGGTAAGAACCGTCAAGGCCCTTCAAAAAAAACCGTCCCTAGATTAAAAAAACCTGATGCTCGATATAGAGGGCGCGTGGAGGAGATTGATCTTCCTGTTGAACCCGAGGAGCCAGGGCAGATAGATCTGCGTGGTAGAATTTTTCTACTACCGATGTATGGATGATGCCCAGCGGAAGGGATATTTTCAAAAACTGAAAGTCAACGGCCTGTTTAAATTGCTGGTCTGAAGGAAGAATTTCACTGTAAAATACATCTTCACAACAATCTTGTTCTTCAGCGTCACAACATGGCGTCGGCTGGTCAAGCCAAGAGATATCCTTCAATTCCTCTCCACAAAAATGCAAGGAATAGAATTGGCCTGCACAAAAAAGCACATAAACCAGTAAAAGCGATATTTTGATGGTTTGCCTCATGACTCCAGCTTTACAAAGATAAGTCTTTTTACGAAAAGAAGATGAAAGGCCATGTCTATCAACGGCAATGTAGCTGGTATGGTTTTAGTACCTCATGCCACATGGCACTATTTCGAAGACTGAAGCATTGGCAGATCTTTCTGTTAGTCGTAGGTATCCCCGTTATCCTTCAATTCCTTCAAGGCGTAACGTATTTCTCGACACACCGGCAGATGGAAGACACTACATTCCCCATCATTCAATTGCTGCTTTTTCTTCCCATAATGACATACTACGGCTGGATTGGTGCAGTAGGCTTTGGATTAGGGCAAAAAAACACTGCTGCGCGAATGCCATTGGCAAAATTCCGGTTAAGCCTGTGGGCATCTTTCTTAGCGACGGCATCGCTCCTATTATTTACCTTCTACCGCAACCTGACTGATGAAGCATTTTTCCCCCTTTTACCAATTGCTATAGCATTATTTCTCTCCCTCTTCACCTTGTTCTATTGCTTAAGCTTTATGGCGAGGGCTATAGTGCAAGCGGAAAGAGGTACCCGTGTCAAGGCTGCGGAGTTCTACAGCGAATTTGTCATGGCCGTAGCATTTCCTATTGGTATCTGGCTGCTGCAGCCCAGAATCAACCGCCTGAATGCCTTCTGATAAGATATGTCAAGTGACTTGGTGAGTACCCCGCCATCAATATTGTCCGCTGTGGGCAATAAAGTATTTCGAGAAACCTGCACGGGCGGAAAACCTAATGACTGTCAGCAATAACTGCATTTGGCTGACCTACTTGTAATTTCCTTGCACAATGGTACAATTTGACTATTTTTGCGCCATGGCAAAGAATGAACAAACTCAGGAGATATCCCAGTTGAAGGATATTGTGGCTCATGCTAAGGAGTATGGCTTTATCTATCCTTCTTCCGAAATATATGACGGTCTTCAGGCTGTATATGACTATGGTGCCTATGGATCTGAACTCAAGAATAACCTAAAGCGATTGTGGTGGGAATCCATGATACGCTTGAATGACAATATAGTGGGCATTGATGCAGCAATTTTTATGCACCCTACCACATGGAAGGCATCTGGTCATGTGGATAGCTTCAATGATCCTATGATCGACAACAAGGACAGCAAAAAGCGGTACCGTGCAGACGTTCTTCTTGAGGAAAAAGCAGCCGCCTATGAACTTGCTGGCGATGAAGGTCGGGCAAAGGCATTGCTTGCTGAAATGGGTAGGTTGTTTGAAGCTGAAGATCTTGCTGGGATCCGGGAGTTGATTATTCAAGAAAATATTATCTGTCAAATATCCGGCACTGCCAACTGGACAGAAGTGAGACAGTTCAACTTGATGTTTGGCACACAGGTAGGTTCGGTAGCCGATGAATCTACTACTATATATCTACGGCCCGAAACAGCTCAAGGTATTTTCGTGAACTTCCTGAACGTTCAGAAGTCTGCACGGATGAAAATTCCATTCGGAATTGCACAAATAGGAAAAGCCTTTAGGAACGAGATCGTGGCCCGTCAGTTCATATTCCGAATGCGGGAATTTGAACAAATGGAAATGCAGTTCTTCGTCCGCCCTGGTACAGAAATGGAATGGTACCGCCATTGGGCTGATAAAAGGCTGAAGTGGCACAAGGCATTAGGAATTCCGGAAGAAAAGCTGCGTACGCACGATCATGAAAAATTAGCGCATTATGCCAATGCCGCTCAGGATATAGAGTACAATTTCCCATTTGGTTTTAAAGAAGTAGAAGGAATCCATTCGAGAACTGACTTCGACCTCAAACAACACCAAGAGTATTCAAAGAAGAAACAACAATATTTCGATCCTGAGATCAACCAAAACTACATTCCTTATGTAGTGGAAACCTCTGTGGGTGCTGATAGGATGTTTCTGATGGTCTTGTGCAATGCCATGACGGAAGTGGAGGTAGAAGGAAAAACAAGAACCTTCTTAAAATTCCATCCTGCCATCGCTCCAGTCAAAGCAGCTATTCTACCATTGGTGAAGAAGGACGGATTGGCCGAAAAGGGTAAGGAAATTTACGATATGTTGAAGATGGACTTCAATGTCATCTATGAAGATGCCGCATCGATCGGAAAACGTTATACGCGTCAAGATTTAATCGGCACCCCATTTTGCATTGCAGTGGATCACCAAACTTTGGAAGACAACACGGTCACCATTCGTCATCGCGATACTACAGAGCAGGAAAGGGTTGCTATCGCTGACCTTCATGGCCGAATACAGGAAGCCACCAGCTTCAAGCGGATCTTCGAACAATTGTAACCAATATCCAACTAATTTTAAAAAGCCCAAGTCCCTCACTTGGGCTTTTATTTGGCACATAGCCCGGTGGTGGCGCGCTATAAGCAAACCAAGCTACATCGAATCCAAATCGAGTTGTTCGATATATTTAGCAAAGGTACGGCTACCATAACTGGGTGCTATCATGTCACGAGTGGTTACATAAGTGAAAAAATCCAGGTTATGGGACAGGTCCTTGGTGACAAACGAAAATATCGGCAAACCCGCTCGTACCATAGCCTCTGGAATATTAAGAATTTTGGCATTTGTTTTCGCCTTTACAATTTCAGCGATTTCCTGTCTGGACAAAGTCTCAGGTCCACCTACCTCTACTATTTCTGGCCCCTCTTCCAGCACATCCATTACTTTTGCTGCCAAGTCGGCATGATGGATTGGATTTGTGAGCTGTTCGCCAGAACCTATCACCGGTATTACTCCCTTTTTTCCAAATATTACCAAGTCGTGTAAGCCCGCAAAAAAGCCTGTGGGTTTGATAACTGTATAGGATAGCGGCGATTTTTCTAAAAGCTCCTGCACCTTGTAATGGACCTGTGCCAGATGCAGTTTATTCTCTGGCTCGCTTCCGAGAATGGAACAATAAACGAATCGATGTACACCGGCCATTTCTGCTTCCTGTAGAATATTTCTATTGCATTTGTAATCAATGTCTTCGTAGTCACCATTACCACCGGTAAACAAGCTGACGCTTTTGCCCAAAGAGGAAAAAACATGGCTGACCCCCTCACACATACCTTTCAGCTCATCAGGATCTTGAGCGTCAGCAATCCAGAGATCTTGGGTATAGCCTCTTAACTGTTCGGCACTATCTTCACTATTGACCAAAGCCCGAAAGGGGATAAATGCATGGGCCAAACATTTGGCGACCTCCATTCCTAAAGAACCGGAAGCGCCCGCGAGGAGAATCTTTTTCATTCCATTATTATTTTCCGTACATCAAGCAACTATTGCACCTCTTTTGGAAATTCTTCTTCCAAGCAAATGGAAAAGAATATCTTCGGATGCCGTGGCACATAATTCCCAGACTGTGCCAATACTGACGCAAGGATCTTCTTCGAGATAGAGAATCTGCAAAAATGCCTTATGTTGGTCTTTGATCAGCCAATGTTCTAAAAACTGGGACAAGTGAAATGAATTTCGGCTCAAAACATTACTGATAGCCAAACAAAAGCTATTTGGCTCAATGCAGAAGAATTCAAGCGACTAAAGTTTTAGCCGGATTCCAATGTTTTTTCTGCGAATATTGATAAATTGGTGGCAGGATTACCTACTCTATGACGTGATGATTCGTCTAATTTCACTATTACTATTTGTCAATGTCAGAACACAAGAAGCCGACTATTCTGGTTATAGACGATGATGAGGATTACTTGGATATCCTTAAACTTGGTTTAAGCAATGAATTTAAAATTTTAACCATTGGAAATTTCCATCAACTTGAGCAGGAGCTTCAGGGGCTGTCTCCAGCGCTCATTTTGCTGGACAAAAATCTAGGCCTATCGGCACCGGAAAACATTGTTTCTACCATTCGCAGCGTGGACACATTACGAGAGGTCCCCATCATCATGATGTCAGGTATTGACCAAGGCAAAAATGAGCCATCTGCTGAGGGAATTGAGGGATTTATGGTAAAGCCGTCCTCTTTTCAAGAAGTTCGGGATAGACTTCGCGAGACATTAGATCGTCAGTAAGCTGAGCGGGTGGATAGCCTCACTACATCTTTTATATAGATAAGGGGAGCAGAAAATTATCATCAGTTATTTAAGTATAAAACCAACCAGCGGTAAGAAATAATAAATATATTGGACGGTTTATTAGAGCAGAGCAGGACCTAGCCGAAAAGATTTCTGACCCCATACTTATGGAAAAAAATTTCACCCAAGACATACATTACCGGAATCTGTTAGAAAACATCATCTTCTCCCTAACCGACGAGGAAAAGGAGGATATGAAAGCGTTTCATAATTTTTTCGAGTCCGTAGAAGAGGAGTTTAATGCGCGACTTGAAAAGCGGCTACATGATCACCCGCTCTTTGGAAGGTCCCTTTTGGAAATGTCACATGCTCTTCAGGAAGACCAAAGAAAGGAAGCATTGAGACTCCAATATGATGCGATTTTCAATGAAAATTGGGAACCTTATATCGTTGACCAAACGCTCCAAGGAATTCTTTTTGCCCAAATGGGAGTAGATTTTTATGTTTGGTATGATATGCTCGCCATGATCAGAAATACCATCCGTCCTCTCCTCTTTGACGAAAGCGGTAAGCATATGCAGGAGATCGTGGAGATCATGAAAGGCAAAAACCGTCTTTTTGATATTCGGATGTGTATTATTGCCGAAGCCTACCTCAACGAAAAGAAACGGGTAATCGAGGAGCAGAAGAAAAAGCTCGTCAAAAGTGAAGAAAGCCAAAACCAGGCCCAGGCCATAGCTCATATTGGAAATTGGGAGAAGGATGCATCTACGGGAAAAATCACCTGGTCAGATGAAACCTACCGTATATTGGGATTTCAGCCCGGAGAAGTTGAACCTTCTGAAGAACTGATTCTGTCCAAGATCCCTCCTGAAGACCTTGACGCGGTTAGGCGTGTCATTTATGCCACCGAAAATGAGTTGCAATCCAGCTCATTGGTTCACCGACTGCAGCGGTCTAACGATGACCTGCGAATTATAAGGATGGAAAGCAAGCCGATTATTTCCCAGGAGGGGAAATTGGAAGGTACTTACGGTATATTGGAGGATATTACCGAAAAGAAATTAGCAGCAAGTGAAAACGATCGGCTTTCCAACATCATCCAAAAAAGCCTTAACGAAATCTATCTGTTCAATAGTGAAACCCACAAATTCGAGTATGTAAATGAGGGAGCACTAAAAAACCTTGGGTATACGCTGGAGGAAATGCTGGAGATGACGCCAAGGGACATCATCCCAAAATACACTCCCGTCAAATTCCAACGGCTGGTGGAGCGGCTACAAAAGGATAACGAACAGAAAATCGTTTTTGAAACTGAAAACAAACGCAAGAGCGGTAGCCTTTATCCGGTAGAGGTGCACTTACAACTTATCAGGGAAGATTATAAAAAGATATTTGTTGCCATCATCATTGACATCAGTGAACGGAAAAAGGCAGAAGCGATTATCAAAAAGAGCAATGATTTGTTAGCCTTCCAAAACACCCAGCTGATTGATTTTTGTAACATTGTGTCCCACAACCTGCGGTCTCCTCTGGTAAATATGAATATGCTCGTAGAGCTGATTGAAGAAAGTGAGGATGATCTGGACAAACAAAAGCTTATCAGCAAGTTTAAGCCCATTATCAATAACGTCAACGAAACATTTAACGAACTGGTAGAATCCCTTCAGATACAGCAGGACCTGGAAGTAAAATCAGAAAGAATTATCGTTAAAGAATACCTTAAAAATGTCATCAAAGGCTTTGAAGGCCAAATAGCGTTGACGAATGCTGCCATTCGATATAATTTTGACCAGGCGCCAGTGGTATATTTTCCGCCAAAATATTTTTCCAGCGTGCTCCACAACCTGATCAGCAATGCGCTAAAATACCGATCACCGCACAGATTGCCGGAGATTTACATAAAGACAAAAAGAGAGAACGGTGATGTTATTTTGTCTGTCACAGACAATGGCCTTGGTATCGATATCGAGAAACACAAGAATGAGCTTTTCAAGATCAGAAAAGTATTTCACTTTCATCCCGACGCCAAGGGTTTTGGCTTATACATCACCAAAACCCAAGTAGAAACCATGGGTGGAAAAGTATGGGTGGAAGGCGAGCCGGATAAAGGCTGTACCTTTTATGTAGCATTTAAAGATCAGGAGATAGAAAAATAAATCCGGATCGGATCATCTAAAATTTAAACTACAGTGAAGAATATTGCCATTTTTGCTTCAGGAAACGGAAGCAATGCCGAAGAGATCATTCGTCATTTTAAGGAATCCGATAAAGCGCGCATCGTTCTGATCGCAAGCAATAAAAAAGACGCATATGTGCTTGAAAGAGCCAAAATTCACAACATCCCTCACGTTCATTTCACCAAAAATGACTTAGAAGAAGGTAGACTGAAAGAGAAGTTACATGCCTTAGATACTGACCTGATTGTATTGGCAGGCTTTCTGTTGAAAGTACCTGAGCACTTGATATCCGCATATCCTAACCGCATCATCAACATCCATCCCGCACTGCTGCCCAAGTATGGAGGTAAGGGTATGTATGGAAGCTTTGTCCATCAAGCTGTGAAAGCGAACAAAGAACTTGAAACCGGTATCACCATCCATTACGTCAACCAACACTATGACGAAGGAGAAGTGATTTTTCAAAAGAGCGTGGCACTGACGGCCGATGACACCCCTGAATCCATTGCTGACAAAGTCCATGCGCTGGAACACAAATATTTCCCAAAAGTAATTGAAAGCCTGCTTTAATAAATTGGTTTCCGTACCTTTGCGACTTCAATTTAAATAGAGTAAAGAATTTCAAATCAACTCCATATTGTTATGGCTGCCAAGAAAATCACATCCGCTTTAATATCAGTATTTTATAAGGACAATCTAGAACCCATTATTGCTTTACTCAAGGAGCAGGGGGTGAAGATATATTCTACAGGAGGTACGCAGAAATTTATTGAGGAACAAGGAGCTGAAGTTATTCCTGTAGAGGAATTAACCAGCTATCCATCCATCTTTGGTGGCCGTGTTAAGACTTTACATCCCAAAGTCTTTGGAGGCATCCTTTATAGAAGGGACCATGAAGGTGATCTTACCCAAGCAACAGAGTATGATATTCCTGCCATCGACTTAGTTATCGTGGATTTATATCCATTTGAGGAAACAGTGGCTTCCGGCGCTGCCGAACAAGACATTATCGAAAAAATAGATATTGGCGGCATTTCCCTTATCAGAGCTGCTGCAAAAAACTTTAAAGACGTTACCATCATTGCGTCCCGTGAACAATATCCTGAATTGCTGGAGCGGCTTAAAAACAACGGCGGTGGGACTACATTGGAAGACAGGCGCTATTTTGCCGCTCAAGCTTTCCAAGTATCTTCCCATTACGATACCCAAATCTTCAACTACTTTAACCAAAACGAGGGCATTCCAACTTTAAAGGTGAGTGAGGCATCTTCCAAAGCCTTGCGTTATGGCGAAAACCCCCACCAAAGTGCTCGCTTCTATGGCAAGTTGGATGAGCTCTTTGATCAGTTGAATGGGAAAGAATTGTCTTATAACAATTTGGTCGATATAGATGCTGCGGTGGCTCTGATTGATGAATTCGACGGGGAAACAGCTTTTGCCATCTTAAAACACACCAATGCTTGTGGCGTTGCCACCGGTGCGACCGTGAAGGAAGCCTACCAAAAAGCCTTTGCCGCCGACACCATTTCGGCCTTTGGAGGTGTTTTGATTACCAACCAGAGGGTAGATTTGCCAGCGGCCGAAGAAATGCACAGCCTTTTCTTTGAGGTACTGATTGCACCTTCGTTTGATGAGGAAGCCCTTGAACTGCTAAAAGGAAAGAAAAACAGAATTCTTTTGAAGCAAAAAATAAAAATAGAAGGCACTAAGCAAATTAAAACCCTGCTTAATGGCATTATTGAGCAGGATAAAGATCTTCAAACCGAGACCAAGGAAGATTTCAAAGTAGTAACTAAGGTAGCTCCCACTGAAGAGGAAAAAGATGCGCTGGTGTTTGCAGCCAAGATTTGCAAGCATACCAAATCTAACACCATTGTACTGAGCAACAAAGATCAGCTTTTCGCCAGCGGCGTAGGCCAAACTTCCCGTGTAGATGCACTAAAACAAGCTATAGAAAAAGCTAAATCCTTTGGCTTTGACTTAAAAGGTGCAGTTATGGCTTCTGATGCTTTCTTCCCCTTCCCTGACTGCGTGGAAATTGCCAGCAAGGAAGGCGTTGCGGCTGTGGTACAGCCAGGAGGATCCATTAAGGATCAGGAAAGCATCGACTTCTGTGATGCGCATGGTATGAGCATGGTGTTGACGGGTGTGAGACATTTCAAGCACTAATAGAATTTCCAACAACAAATAATAAAAAAGGAGACCGTCCAGTCTTCCTTTTTTATTATTTCATTTTTCTCACTACACACCCGGCAAGGCAATGCCCTTTACCCTTCTATACAACGATAAAGCATATTTGTCCGTCATACCTGAAATCCAATCCACCAGATTTCTAAGCAAAGCGTATGGCTGAGAAGCATCATCTAATGCATAGGACTCCGGCAAAAGCCGCAGAATACTTCTGTCTTTTCCAGAAAAATGCTCCTGCTGATAAAGCTTATGATAAATCGCCTTCGAAAACACCTCCAACAGTCCTTCCAGCACTTGGAAGCCTGCCGCTTCTTTTTCCAACACAGGTTTGGAACGGTAGATCTTTGCCACCGAAAGCTTGCTGATTTTCTCTAAAACCGGCGTGGAGGCAATCACGTCCGTCAATGCTTGATCAAATGTTCCTCTAAGCATGTTTTCTTCACGCATTTTGAATGCCTCAACAACTTCTTCAATAAGTTGGTTGATAGCCAGGGCTCTCAATACCGCTAACTTTTGCGCGGGTGTTTTAATAGCTGCCACTTTTTCCGCTGAGAACCTATTCCCTAGGATCTCCGCCAGCAAAGCGACATACTGCTCAAGAGGGACCAAGCCCAAAGTACAACCATCTTCCAAATCGATGATACTATAGCAGATATCATCCGCTGCCTCCACCAAAAAAGCCAAAGGATGTCTGACCCACGCTTTACCACGTAGACAGGTCATCCCTAATTCCTTTGCCAACTGGGCAAATTGACCATGTTGGTCAATGAAGAAGCCGTATTTCCTTTGACTTTTGCGCCCTTTTTCGGGATCCGGATCTGAAGAGGAACGGGGATATTTCGTAAAAGCAGCCAAAGTAGCGGAGGAGATCCTAAGACCGTTGTTCTTGTCCACCAGCATCCGGAATCCTTGGGCGTTACCTTCAAAGTTGATCATATCTGCCCATTGCTCTGCACTCAATAGTCTTTCCCACACTGTCCCAAAAGGATGAAGTTTAAAAAAATCGGAAATGGCTTCCTCTCCCGCATGGCCAAACGGTGGATTGCCGATGTCGTGGGCAAGTGCCGCCGCAGCCACAATCGCGCCGATATCCGCAGACGTAATGGCTATGTCAGCCAATTCAGGATATTTGAATAGTAGAAATTCACCCGCACTTTTACCCAGCGATCTCCCTACACTAGACACTTCCAGGCTATGGGTGAGTCTGGTATGCACAAAATCATCTTCGGGTAAAGGGAATACCTGTGTTTTGTCCTGAAGATTCCTGAAGGGCGCTGAAAACACTACCCTATCGTAATCCCGCTCAAATTCACTTCTAAAAATGTTTATGTTTTTTTGCTCCGCCTCCAAGAATCCCGGACGCAGCAGTTTCTTCCATTCCATCATAAAAACAAAATTAGCAGGTTAAATAGAAAATCAGGCCTTTGGAAGAAAACTATCCACTTCCAACACTGAATGGGTTTGGAAAGGCCAGCCATGTAAGGTGTGGGCATAAAGTGTAACGGAAAATGGAATAGTCCTTATTGTAAGAAAAATTTATGATATTGCAGGGTGTTTTAGCTAAACCTGGTGCACAAAAATCCCATGCTCCAAGAACAGGATCTTGTAAAACAGGCATTATTACTTAAGCAGCGTCCTACTGTTTGGGATATCTGTGGAGCCAGGTCGCTCTTTCCGCAGGATTCGAAGCTGGAATAGCTGAAATGCTGGATTAATACTATTCCCTGAATTTGGAGCAGCTAGATGCCGTTCCGTTGAGAAGGAGGTTCCCGATAGCCTCTCATCTAGGAAAAAAATTGATTTCAATCGCATGTTTAGATACGACATTTTTTTGATACGGCTTTTCGTTTTCCTGCTGGGAATTTCCCTGCTAGCGACAGCCTGTACGGACACATCAGATGAAACAGGAATGGCACTTGTCAACTTCAGGCTTATTGATGCGCCGGGGGATTACGATCAAGCTTGGATAGAATTTGAGGGAGTGGAAATCTTCAGAAGCAATGACAGACAGGCCACAGAGGGGGAATGGATTTATGTTCCTTACGACCAAGCTGACCGCCAGGTGGAAGTCAGCAAGCTGGTAAACGAAGCTGCATTACTTCTAGGAAGACGGGAAGTCCCTGTAGGAGGAATTTTTAAAATTCGACTGATGCTAGGCGACGAACATTATCTTCAAAAAAACGGCAAAGACAGGTCTTTGACATTGGCCAGCCCGGAGAAGGCCGCGGTGGAGATGGACGTCAACTTCATGCTGGAAAGGAATCTGTCTTATGATATCTACTTAGATGTCGATCTAGAAAGATCAATTAAAGTAACCGCCGACTCTACCAAATATATCCTTGATCCCAAGGTGAGGTCGTTTGTCAGCAATGAAAGGTCCATTGTCAAAGGGAAAATACAGCCAGCAACGGCTAAGCCTGTTATTTATGCCATTCAAAACGGCGATACTGTTACTACCTTGTCGGATAGCCAAGGCAATTTTTCCTTGCGGGGATTACAACCCGGTGCCCATACTGTCAAGATACTGCCTCTCGAACCGCACCAAGACACAACCTTTTCAGTGAGCACGGAAAAGGCGGAGATCATAATATTAGAAAACATTGTGCTTAAGCTTCCCCCGACAAATAACCAATAAGCATGGACACAGATCTAAAGTTTATGAGGCGCGCCTTGGAGCTGGCAACTTGGGGAAGAGGTAAAGTAAGCCCAAATCCTATGGTTGGAAGTGTGATTGTCCACAATAATGTCATCATTGGGGAAGGCTATCACCAAATATATGGAGGTCCTCATGCCGAACCCAACGCTGTACAAGCGGTCAGGCAGCCTGAATTGTTGAAGGAAGCTACCGTATATGTTACGTTAGAACCCTGCGCGCACTACGGAAAAACCCCACCATGTGCTAAACTTCTTGCGGAAAAGCAGGTAAAAAGAGTGGTAGTGGCGATAACAGACCCCAACCCACTGGTAGCTGGAAAAGGCATCAAACTTCTTACAGAAGCGGGTATCGAGGTGCAAGTGGGCGTATTGGAAAAAGAAGCGGCAGATATCAACAAGCGTTTTTTTACACAAGTACGGAAACAAAGGCCTTATGTAATCTTAAAATGGGCACAAACCAGAGACGGCTTTGTCGCCAGAGGAGATTACAGCAGTAAATGGATTAGCAACGCACACAGTAGGCAATTGGTACATCGATGGAGAACAGAGGAGGATGCCATTATGGTCGGTACAAAAACGGCACATTTTGACAATCCAAAACTTAACGTCAGGCATTGGGAAGGGAAGAACCCTATCCGCGTAGTGATTGACAAACACTTGACTTTAGACAACAACCTATCCCTCTTTGACAAAAGCCAGCCTACCATTTGTTACAACTTGATAAAAAATGAAATTGAAGAAAATCTAGACTTTGTTCAATTGAGAGAAAATTTTACAATAAAGGATATTCTAGATGACCTCTATCGTCGAAAAGTCCAAAGCTTGATTGTAGAGGGCGGAAGCTATTTACTTCAAAGATTTATCAGTGAAGAACTTTGGGATGAGGCGCGGGTGTTTATTGGACAGGGGAAATTCCACCACGGCATTCCAGCACCCTTGCTCCATCGTAAACCTGAGGAGACTTTGGATATCATGGGTGACCAGCTTTACGTTTACAAAAATTATTCATCCCTTTGAACTAACTATGTCAGAATCGCTATTTGTGCCCAGAGAGGCATCGAAAGAAGAAAAGTATACTACTATTATTCCTCAAATAGAAGCTTTGATCAGTGGGGAAGAAGACCTGGTGGCCAATCTTGCTAACATCAGTGCGGCACTTAAGGAGGCTTTTGACTTTTTTTGGGTGGGATTTTATTTGGTGAAAGATCGAGAGCTAGTACTTGGCCCCTTTCAGGGACCTATCGCTTGCACGAGGATTGGATACGGCAAAGGGGTGTGCGGCACGGTTTGGAAAGAAGGTCATACTTTAATTGTTCCCGATGTCGAAGCGTTCCCTGGGCATATTGCCTGTAATTCAGCTTCTAAATCAGAAATCGTTGTTCCTGTCATTAAAGATGGAGAAGTAATAATGGTTCTCGATATCGACAGCGATCGATTGGATGATTTTGACCAGACTGACCGACAATACCTGGAGCAACTTATCCATAGTCTCGAAGCTAAACTTTAATTTTCAATAAATGGTCTATTCCCCTAAAAACATGGAAATCTGCTTTGCCACCAACAACAAGAAAAAGCTAGAAGAAGTAAGGGCCGCATTAGAAGGCACATCTATTACCATTCTATCCTTAGAAGACATCGGCTGTAGAGAAGAATTAGAAGAGACCGGAGACACTTTGGACCATAATGCATTTCAAAAAGCACGATATGTTGCCTCACATTACCAGGTTGATTGCTTTGCAGACGACACCGGCTTGGAAGTAGATGCTTTGGATGGAGAGCCAGGAGTGTATTCTGGCCGATATGCGGGAGAACCGAGGAGCGATGTTCGGAATGTTCAGCTTTTACTGGACAAGCTGCATGGAAAAGAAAACCGTACCGCACGTTTTAGAACAGTAATAGCCTTGATCTTGGAGGGTAAAGAATACAAGTTTGAGGGAAAGGCAGAAGGCAGCATTACAGATATCCAAATAGGTTCGGGAGGCTTTGGCTATGATCCCATATTCCAACCTGAGGGGTATGATAAAACCTTTGCTGAGCTTACCATGGAGGAAAAAAACGCCATCAGCCACCGGGGAAGGGCGGTGCGGCAGCTAATTTCCTTTTTGAAGGGAGAGGATGCGTAGCTTGCTGTGTATCCTGATAATTTTTACTAAATTTGTGCCCCATGAACAGACCTTATCTCGTGGGGATTACAGGCGGAAGTGCTTCCGGTAAAACGCTTTTTTTAGAAAAGCTGCTCAACTTCTTCGATCCAAATCAGATTTGCCTCATCTCGCAAGACAACTATTACAAAGCCCGCAATCTGCAGCCCTTGGATGACATGGGCATACCAAATTTTGACACACCGGAGTCCATCGACTTCGAACAATACGCGGCAGATATCCGAAAGATCCAACAAGGCGAAGAGGTTGTTCGGCAAGAATATACCTTTAACAACCCCAATAAAACACCTAAAATGCTGACCTTCCGGCCAGCTCCCGTGGTTTTGGTAGAAGGTATTTTTGTACTTTATTACCCTGAATTGGCGAATCTGCTGGATTTAAGAATTTTTATTGACGCCAAAGACTATATTAAGGTCAAGCGAAGAATTCTTAGGGATAAGATCGAACGGGGTTATGATCTAGATGACGTGCTTTATCGGTATGAGAAACACGTGATGCCTACCTATGAGAAGTATATCGAGCCCTTCAAACATGACGCTGATCTGATCGTGCCAAACAACCGAGGTTTTGACAAAGCGTTAGATATCATCAAGTCTTATTTAAAAGAAAAAATCGCCAGTCAAACTGCCCGTTAGAGTCTGGCTAGTCAATCGATCTTCCCTAGCTCTAGTTGGGGAAGCAACGGCAATAGTACCCCCATATCCTTTTTAGCTAATGCATCTTGACCATGGACGAATATGTAATTGACGTGCTCCAACTCCAGCTGACGCAAAAGGATTTTTTCATCCGCTTGTTGGTGGCTACCGGTATTGGCTTTCTGTTGGGTCTAGAAAGGGAACATTCTGCTTTAAGACAAAAACAAGAGGCCTTTGCAGGGATGAGGACTTTCGTCTTGGTGGTTCTTTTGGGCTTTGTAGGAGCGATGATGCATTACCTTTTTTCGCCTTGGTCTTTCCTGGCTGTATTTATGGCAGTAGTGATTTTTATCGCCACTTCTTACTGGATCACTTCTTCGAGAGGCGATATTGGAGGCACGACAGAATTCTCCGCACTGTTGGCTTTTTTGTTAGGTGCGCTGACCTTTTTGGGCTACATCGAAATGAGTTTGATGATCACTGTGATCATCATGGTGTTGCTATCCTCTAAGGTGAAGCTGCAGACCATCATCGGCGAAATCACGGGCGAGGAAATGTATGCCCTAATCCGCTTCGTGGTGTTGGCCTTGTTGATTCTTCCTTTCCTACCTGACCAGGAAATGGGTCCATTTGGCGTACTGAACCCGAGAGAGATAGGTTGGATAGTTGTCCTCACATCAGGATTGGGATTTTTAGGATATTTATCTGTAAAATTTTTGGGTGCCGATCGGGGCATTCTCCTGACCGGCATAGTCGGCGGATTGGTGTCCAGTACCATGGTTACGTGGATATTTGCTAAAAAGAGCAAAAAGGTACCCTCGCTTTCTGCTGACTGTGCTACCGCTATTCTTGCGGCGTCTTCCATTATGATTATAAGAGTGTTGGTATGGGTATTCCTATTCAATCAGGATCTAACCCCCAGCCTTTATATCCCTATGGGAATAATATTTCTTTCAGGCATGGGACCGACTTTGTTTTTCCATTTTAAGCAACCATACAAGGGAGACGTGGGCGAATCCATCCCTACCGGAAAGCCCTTAAATATGCAATCAGCGATAGTATTTGGAGCTATATATACTTTAATCATCCTTATGGTAAGCTATACCAATGAATATTTTGGGCAAAAAGGTATTTACATCACCAGTGCCATTGCAGGACTGACTGATATCAATGCCATAACCATATCTGTCTCAAAGTTGGCTGGAAATACCCTATCGCTTTTGACCGCGCAAAATGCTATTGTATTAGCTACAATTTCAAACACGATCATCAAAATAGGCATTTCCTTATGGGCCGGAAGCCGCGAGCTTAGGAAGCTGGTGGCCATCGGCTACGGATTGGTTTTTATAGCTGCGATACTAGCATTCTTGATCATGAATATTTAACTGGCGATGTAGCCAATATAAAAATTTAACTGCTATTGCTTTATAGATTTTGCGGTTATTATGGGGGAGTTGCTAAATAGCTGTATTTTGTCTCGCATTTTTTGGAGAGGATAATCAAATTCTCCCGTAAAAAGTGGACTTCAAAATCAAAATTCTTTTTACCTTTGCAATCTATGAGCAGGACTCCGAGAAATAAGGATATCATCAGGGAAAGACTTACCATCATCATGGTAATGTTTTTCTGTTTCCTTATCTCAAGTTCTGAATATATAATCCAGGAGGAACCTGTAACGGTCAAAAAAGAGCAGCAGGCCAATCAAGACGAGGGGCCAGTTGAGGGAGAGACATTTTTAAGTGCAGCAGTAGATGCTGTGGTTCCTTTTGTGTTTACGGCAGTAAGCCATGTTTTCAGTTTGATTTACGAAATTGAGGCGTTTGGTCCGGTCATTTCATCAGGAATGGTAACAGTCAAACACTCAAGCGATTTTTTTGAAATACTGTTGGAAAATATTATTTCCAGCAACGCGCCTTGAATTTTTCTTGGCTCCCTCAAACCATAAAATAAATCTATCTTATTTCTTATTAATCTATTACCATGCAAAACAAAGGTATAATCGTGTTTTTGACGGTGGTGGTTTCGGCGTTATGCCTTTATTACCTGTCATTTACATTTGTTTCAAACAGAGTCGAAAAAGAAGCTGAGGCTTATGCCATGGATGAGGCCGGCAATATCGACTTTGCCAAGCGACAAACATATCTAGACTCTGTCTGGAGGCAACCTGTCTACAACTTCCTCGGTGCAAAATTCACCTATCAGGAAGTAAAGGAAACTGAATTGGGACAAGGTTTGGATATTCAGGGCGGTATGCAAGTTACTTTGGCAATTTCTCCTGTTGACATTGTCAAGGGGATGTCAGGCAACAGCTCCAACAAAACCTTTTCAGCCGTGTTGCAAGAGGCGGAAGAAAGAGCAAAGACCGTCAATGACAAATTTGTCAACATCTTCTATGATGTCTGGAAAGAAAAAGCCGGTGATCAGAAATTAAGCAGCATTTTCGCTACGGCAGCCAACAGAGGAAGAATCAGCTTAGAGTCTTCCGACAGCGAAATCTTAAACATTCTTGATAGAGAGATTGAAAGTGCCATTGATCGTTCTTTCAACATCCTAAGAACAAGGATTGACCGTTTTGGTACTTCCCAGCCAAATATCCAAAGGATTCAGAATACTGGCCGCATTCAGATTGAATTGCCCGGTGTAGACAATCCTGAGCGGGTGAGAAATCTGTTACAAGGAGTTGCTAAACTTCAGTTTTGGGAAGTAGCCGAAATCAATGAATATGCTGCCGCCATTCAAGCAGCTGACGCACTTTTAGTAGCAGAAACACAAGCCAACAAACCTGCAGCAGCAGATACTACAAAAACAACTGCAGAAGACTTGGAAAGCGATTTGGCCAAGCAATTGGCGGAAGGCGGAGACAGTGACTCGCTGTCATCTCAAGTATCTCCTCTGTTTTCTCTCTTAAAGGCCAACTACGGTTTGGTGTACGATTTGAGAGACACCATGACCATCAACAGGATCCTGGCAAGAGAAGATGTAAAATCTGTCCTTCCTAAAGACGTTCGTTTCTTATGGGGAGTAAAACCTCAGCGGGCGGATAACATGGAGCTACTGGAGCTCTATGCCATCAAAACACCGCGAGGTACCGACGTGGCACCGCTTGAAGGGGATGTAATTACAGATGCTAGACAAAGCTTGGATCAGTCCTCCAGACCAGCAGTTAGCATGCAGATGAATGCAGACGGCGCCAGAAAATGGAGGAAGCTTACTTCAGAAAACATCGGACGGCGCATTGCAGTGGTACTGGATGATTACGTTTACACTGCTCCTACTGTTCAAGGAGAAATCCCATCAGGACAATCCGAGATTACCGGTAACTTTAGCATGGAAGAAGCGCAGGATTTGGCGAACATCCTGAAATCAGGTACACTTCCTGCACCGACCAAAATTGTTGAAGAAGCGATCGTAGGCCCCACCTTGGGACTTGAAGCCTTTAACCAAGGCATGACTGCACTGGTAGCAGGCATGGCCATTGTGATCTTGTTTATGGTCGCATATTACGCCAAAGGTGGTGCTATTGCCGTAGCCGCACTCTTCTTTAATATTTTGTTTATTCTAGGTATTCTTGCCCAGCTTGGAACAGCCTTAACCTTGCCAGGTATAGCCGGTATTGTATTGACCATGGGTATGTCTATCGATGCCAACGTGTTGATCATGGAGAGGATCAAAGAAGAACTGCAAAACGGAGCCGGTTTGTTGCAAGCGATCAGCACAGGTTATAATAAATCCTTCAGTTCTATCTTGGACTCCAATGTGACCACCTTCTTGGTAGGAGCTATTCTTTATGCATTGGGGCAAGGGCCTGTTAAAGGTTTCGCAATCGTTTTGATGATCGGTATTGCCTCCTCCTTCTTCACTGCTGTATTTATTACCCGTGTGTTGGTTTACTGGTGGAGTAAAAAAGGTGACCAGAGCAAATTGTCTTTCACCACGCCTTTCTCTAAAAATCTATTGAGCGACCTGAACATTGACTTTATGAGCAAAAGAAAGGTAGCATACATGATTTCAACCGCCTTTATTGTAATAGGTTTTGTAGTTGCCTTGACCAATGGGCTGAAGTTTGGCGTGGATTTCACCGGTGGCCGTTCTTACATAGTAGAATTCAATCAGCCAATCCCTGCTTCTGAAATCAAGACAGGCTTGGACGCCGAGTTTGACGGTTCGATAGAAGCCAAAACATATGGCGCCAATAACGTACTGAAGGTAACTACTTCTTACCTGATTAATGAAGACTCTGATGAAGCCAATGCAGAAGTGGAACAAAAAGTACGCGAAGGGATTGCTGCTATTACCGGACTCACTTACATCGAAGATGCTTCCAAAATAGATGATGCTACTTTTGCGATTACAGGTTCCTCTAAGGTAGGGGCTACTGTAGCGGATGACATTAAGATCTCTTCCGTAGAGGCCATGATTTTCGCCTTGCTGGCCATCTTCCTTTACATCTTACTTCGATTCCGTAGATGGCAGTTCTCACTTGCGTCTATCATCGCCTTGACCCACGACGCCTTGTTTGTTATCGCAGCCTTTGCGATAGCCAACGCCTTGGGAGCGACTTTCGAAATCGACCAAGTATTTATTGCAGCAATTTTGACCGTAATTGGTTATTCTATCAACGACACGGTGGTAGTATTTGATAGAATTAGAGAAAATGTGGCGACTAGAGGCACCGGATCTCTCGTAAGAACCTTCAACAGTGCCATTAACCAGACTCTCTCCCGTACCTTGATCACTTCAGGCACAACCTTAATAGTTGTGATTGTATTATTCCTCTTCGGAGGCGAGGTTTTGAGAGGTTTCTCCTTTGCCTTGCTTGTAGGTATTGCGGTAGGTACCTTCTCTTCCATTTATGTTGCCACTCCAATTGTAGTGGATCTGATGCGAAAAGAAATTGCCAAAGAAAATGCGGCAGATCAAGCAAAGAAAATTGCCTAATTATCTATAAAACTTTACGTAAGAGCACCGCCCGCTGGGGTGGTGCTTTTTTTTTGTCAAATTTTGCCCATAAACAAAGAAATACCGCCAATTGGGTATTGAACCACGGCTTTTCCCTCATTACCTTGCAATCAATTTAAAACTGTTAAAATAAATTAGCCATGGACCTTAACAAATTTAAAAAGCTAAGAGAAAGTTATGCAAAGCAAATCGGTCGGGGGGAGTACGGAAAAAACAGAGAAGGGAAAAAGATCACCGACCAAACCCAATCCATCTGGTTTGATCGCAAAACCATCCAAGATCTCTTGGACCAAACAGATGAAAAAACGGGTGGTATCAAGATTTATTTTGGTGAATATGATGAGGATACTGCAGATGAGGTGACAAGTGTTAAAGACACTAAGGATCTGGTAGGAAGACTCACCGTGATTTTAGCAGCATCAAACGACAATGAAGACCCAACCGATGGAAAGTTATTGAAAAATGGGGGAAAAATCTGCCCGCCTAATTGCACCAGGGATTAGGATCATTGCAACAGAATCATAAGAATTAGTAAATGAACAGGTATATTTTTTTCATTTGTCTTTCTCTGATTTTTAGCTTGCTGTATTTCTTCATCAAGGATAAAAACCAAGAATACAAAAGGGCGCATGCCCTAATTGCTGTATTGGTGGCTGTGGGGTTGACAATAGAAATTATTGGTGAAATCACATCGAACTATGGGTATAACAACTCCCTATTTTATAATATATTATTTGTTTATGTAGAAACATGCCTGTTTTACTGTTTCTTCTACCTCATTACCGAAAGCAAAAAGTCAAAAAAACGCATTCAATACCTGATTATCTTTTTTATCGCCTTCGGCATCATCAATACCTTATTTTTTCAACCAATCCATTTGGTATTTCATAACTACTCCTATGCTGTGGGCAGCCTGGCGTTGATTATCCTAGCCATCAAGTTTTTTCTTGATGTATTCAACTTAAACCAATATGAAGATCAGAATTTGCTGTCCATACCTTATTTCTGGATTGTCACAGTGATCTTGTTCTTTTACAGTGCCACTTTCTTTTACTTCACCCCCTTGAGGCTGCTCTACGATATTGAGGTGTCCCTAATGGAGCCACTCCACTTGATCATACGCCTTTTGGCCGGCTTACTTTACGTTGTTTTGGGATTGGCGTTTTATGCACCGCGTATTTTTAAACCGAAATATTAACTTTTGATTATTTATTATAAGGAAGCTAACAAATAGTGGTTAATTTTTTTTCCTGCCCTGCTTATTGTGATCTTTTCATTGGAGAGAATTTTACCTTATTGTATTTTGCATCGCTAAGTAAAAACTACAATGGAGCAGGATTCTTCCCAGATCATTTTTGCCATCATCTTTGGAGCGATATTGATGTTGCTTATGTCTGGGTTTATTGTGGTCATGGTGCTTTTCCACAGACAACGGCAAATTAAAAACAGACAAAAGATAGATAGGCTTACTGCTGAATATGAAAAAACGGTATTAAGTGTAGAAAAGGAAATACGCGAACAGACGCTGGTGCATGTCGGCCAGGAACTTCATGACAATATCGGGCAAATTCTATCGCTCACCAAACTGACTTTGCGGCATTCGGACCCTCAGCGCATCTCAGAAGCCAAAGAACTTGTACAGCAGGCAATTAAGGAAGTGAGAAGCTTATCAAAAGCCATTAACCTCAATTGGGCCAAAGACATCGACTTAAAAGCTTTTATTGCCAAAGAATTGGAGAAAATTGCGGCTTTGGATTTTTGCAAAACCGAATTTGTCGCAACCGACAAGCATTTTCCTTTAGAGGAGTCGAAAAAGCTGGTTTTGATGAGAATGATTCAAGAATGTCTTAATAACGCGATCAAACACGCTTCACCTACGTTGATATCCATAGAAATCGACCAATCACCCGAGAAGCTGTTTATATCTATCCGCGATAATGGATTAGGATTCGATATGGACAAGGATTCGGATGGACAAGGTTTGCGTAACCTGCAGACAAGAATGAATACGATCGGAGGACATATTGAAGTAAAATCTGCCCTTGGGAAGGGTACCGAAATCCAGCTCTTGCTGCCCAACTAGTCACCTAAATGCTACTAACCCAAAGATAATGATCAAAATAGCCATAGCAGATGACCACAAAATGTTTGCCCAAGGAGTGGCCAATCTGCTGCAAGAAGAGGAAGATTTTAAAGTACTGGGCCTGTTTAAGAACGGTCAAGAACTATTGCGGTTTATGGAAACCCAGTCCCTCGACATAATCATCACGGACATGAATATGCCAGGCATGGATGGCATGGCATTAATAGAAAACCTGAAGAGCAACCAGGTCAAAACCAAAATTATCGTGCTGTCAATGTACGATGATGAAAAGATCTTCAAAGAGTGTGTCAAAATGGGAATCAATGCCTATGTGCTAAAAGATGCCGACCCAGACGAACTTATCTACACCATCAGGGAAGTAGCCGAAGATCGTCACATCATGAGCTTCCAGAGAGTGCTTAAGCAGATGGACGATGACAGCCCATACGACGATAGTTACAAGCTGAAGTATAAACTTTCTAAGCGGGAGATTGAGGTATTAAAACTTATTGCAGACGGAAAAAGCAATAAAGAAATTGCTGAGATCTTGGTGCTAAGTGTATATACGGTAGAAACACATCGAAAAAACATCCACCAAAAATTAGGCGTGTCCAACAGCATTGAACTGCTAAGGAAGACTCAGGAAATGAATCTTTAGCCCTAAACCTGTCGCTATCAAATAAATACCACCTGCTTTCTTATGGATCAACAACGATGGCCAAATTTGGAGTCTATAAAGGCTGCCCATGCGCGTATCAAGGATTATATTCATCACACCCCGGTCTTGCATTCCTCTGCCATCGACCACTTAGCTGGTAGCCAACTTTGCTTTAAGTGCGAGAATTTCCAAAAGGTAGGTGCCTTCAAAGCACGAGGGGCAGCCAACGCCGTCCTAAAATTATCCGAGTCCGAACGAAAGAACGGCGTAGCCACACACTCCAGCGGTAACCACGCGGCAGCATTGGCCCGGGCTGCTACGCAAATCGGTATCCCTGCCTACATTGTCATGCCGTCGAATGCTCCTGAAATCAAAAAGGCAGCAGTGAGGAACTACGGTGGGCAAATTGTCGAATGTGAGCCTACACTCTCGTCTCGAGAAAGCACCTTGGCAGAAGTAGTGAAAAAAACCGGAGCCACCTTCATCCATCCCTTCAACAACTTAGACGTCATAGAAGGGCAAGCCACCTGCGCATTAGAATTGATCACCGATCAACCGGACCTAGAGGCAGTCATTGCTCCTGTGGGAGGAGGAGGCCTGTTGTCTGGCAGCGCGCTGACTTTGCACTACCTCTCCCCAAACACCAAAGTATATGCGGGAGAACCCCAGGAAGCGGATGACGCATTTCTCAGCTTTCAATCAGGGCGATTACAAACCGTAGATGCCTCTAACACCATTGCTGACGGCTTGAGAACCGCGCTGGGCGAAATTACATTCGGAATTATCCGCAAGCATGTTACAGCCATTCTTACTGTTACAGAAACAGACATCTTGCATGCAATGCAATTGGTATATGAAAGGTTAAAAATCGTCATAGAACCTTCCGCTGCCGTTCCCCTCGCAGCGATCTTGACACACAAAGACATCTTTCAAGGGCAAAAAGTTGGGATCATACTGTCCGGAGGAAATGTTGACCTCACAAGCTTGCCTTTTAGGTGATTTTATTAGCTATAGCTCCTACCCAAACCAAGGATGAGAAATATCCTGCAAGAAGCTCCATCGCTCCTGATGACCATTGACTTACCCGAAAACATAGTTCTTTAATGCATTATATACGCAATAAAAAGCTTCAATGAAATGAGCGTGAATTTTGTTTGGACATAATCATTTGCCTAAATTGCGTGCTGAAATGATCACATCGGTTATTTGAAAATAAAAACAAAAAATAAATTTTAAGATCATGAACAAAATAAAATCATCATTCTTATTTGTTGCCGCATCTTTCTTCCTTCTTTCCTGTGGTGGTGGGGAAACAAGCTCAAGCTCAAGCAGCAATGAAAGCACTTCTTCTACTTCAACTACGGCCCCTGTACAGGATGAAACTCCAGCTCAAGCTCCTACTGCTGGTGCTGCTGAAAGTGCTGCCCCTGCTTCTGGTGAAGCAGCTAGCTCAAGCGAAGTTGTGGAATTGACTATTTCCGGTACCGACCAAATGCAATTCGACAAAAAAGAATTAAAAGTTAAAGCCGGACAAAAAGTGAGACTTACACTTACTCATGCAGGTACTATGGCTAAAAATGCAATGGGACACAACTGGGTACTGTTAAAAGAAGGTGTTGATTTGGCTGCTTTCGGACAGAAGTCTGCAACTGCTATGGATAATGATTACATTCCAAAATCAGAAGAAGGCAACATTATCGCCCACACTAAAATGCTTGGTGGCGGCGAAAGCGACACTATTGAATTTACTGCTCCAGCTAAAGGCACTTATGAGTTCCTTTGCTCTTTCCCTGGACACTATGCTTTGATGAGAGGTGTGTTCATCGTAGAATAAGAACGAGACAAAATATCAAGCTAAAGAGGGACCTGCGCGTCCCTCTTTGCGTTATATTCAGATTATATCAAACATGCTTATCTTTATTGTTGCATCCAAAACAACAGACGATGAAAAACACGCGTCAGCTACGCACCGTCAAGGTGATCCGCTATATTACCCCTCTTAGGGAGGGTGGATCTTTACCTGCATTGGTGGACGCTGATGACGGATTTGCTTATCTGTTAAAATTTCATGGCGCAGGGCAGGGAAGCAAAGCGCTTATAGCCGAATTGATAGGTGGAGAGATTGCACGGGCTTTAGGTTTTAAGGTGCCTGAACTGGTTTTTGCTGAATTGGACGCATCCTTTGGTCAGATTGAAGGGGACGAGGAAGTACAGGACCTGCTCAAGGCTAGTGTAGGCCTTAATCTAGGTCTTCATTACCTCGCGGGTGCCATGACCTTTGATCCGCTTGTAACTGACATCAGCCCCCTATTGGCCTCTCAAGTGGTCTGGCTGGACTGCCTGCTCAATAATGTGGACCGCACCCCTAGAAATACCAATATGCTGATGTGGCACAAAGAGTTATGGCTGATAGACCATGGTGCTGCCCTTTATTTTCACCACTCTTGGCAGGATTGGGAAAAAAAAGCGGTAATGCCTTTTTCTTTGATTAAAAACCACGTGCTCTTGCCTCAAGCATCAGAACTAGATGCCGTAAATGCGGAATTCCGCTTGCTGTTACCGGACAGCCTGATCCATGCTTTTGTAGATCTAATTCCTGACGTTTGGCTGGGAGAAGAGGAAACCTTTCAGACCATCGAAGCACACCGAGCTGCTTACGCCCAGTTCTTAATTGATCGGATCGCCCATTCGGAAATTTTTGTAAAAGCTGCCCAACATGCAAGAGCGTCAATTATTTGAATATGCCGTAATAAGGATTGTTCCCCGTGTTGATAGGGAAGAATTCCTCAATGTAGGAGTGGTCTTGTATTGTTCCAAGCAAAAGTTTTTACAGGCTTTGTACACCCTAGATCAAGAACGATTGACCATTTTTTCAAAAGCAATCGATCTGGAGGAAGTAGAAAAATATTTGGTATCCTTCCAAAAAATATGTCATGGCGGCAGGGAAGGAGGCCCCATTGGTCAGCTCCCTATTGCCGAACGGTTCCGCTGGCTCACGGCAGTCCGAAGCACCGTGGTGCAGACCTCCCCGGTACATCCCGGCTTATGCATGGATGCCGAAGAAACCATACATAATCTTTTTGATAGGCTCGTATTATAAGCGCATACCTAATCAACTTCTATCTTAATTATGGGTCTTTGTTTTTTAGCTAAGATAAAGGCCACCAACCCTAAGCCTCAGGACTTGTTGGCATAGGTTCTGATACAACCTAAGCATCAGCGGTAAAAACAAAGGACCTAGCGATATGGATGACAAAAATCAAACACTTTTTAATGCAGCAAGAACAGGGGAGATCAACCTATTGAAGACCTTAATTGATGATCAAGCAGATGTAAATGCACGCGATTCTAAGGGATTTACACCCTTAATTATAGCCAGTTACAATAATCGGACAGAGGCAGTAAAGACTTTGTTGGAAGCTGGCGCGGATGTTAACTTACCGGACACTGGCGGCAACACTGCCTTAATGGGTGTGGCCTTTAAGGGCTATCCCGAACTGGCCGAACTGTTATTATCACATGGCGCAGCTATCAACCAGCAACACGGAAACGGAGGCACCGCCTTGATGTTTGCAGTAATGTTTGGACGAAATAACGTAGCCAAACTATTGCTACAGTATGGTGCCGATAAAGAAATCAAGGATTTTCGCGGGCTGCGGGCCCTTGATCTTGCCGCTCAGCAGGGAAATATGGAAGCAGTCGAGATGCTACAATAGGAATTGCTAATCTAAAGTAGCTCATTCGCTAGATTCGCCAACTCTGATCTTTCACCTTTCTCCAATTTGATATGGGTGTACAGCGGATGATCCTTCACCCGGTCGATTAGATAAGAAAGGCCGTTGCTTTGAGCGTCAAGATAGGGCGTATCGATTTGATAAATATCTCCTGTAAACACAATTTTGGTGTTTTCCCCTGCCCTACTGATAATGGTTTTTACTTCATGGGGAGTAAGATTTTGTGCTTCATCCACTATGAAGAATATATTGGAAAGCGATCTCCCTCGAATGTATGCCAATGGCTGTATAACCAACTTTTCTAGAGTTAGGAGTTCGTTGATCTTCTGAAATTCCTTGTCCGTCTCCCTGTACTGGTTCTGGATAAACTTGAGGTTGTCCCAAAGGGGCTCCATGTAAGGATTCAACTTGGACTTAATGTCGCCGGGAAGATAGCCAATATCCTTATTGCTCAACGGGACGATAGGCCGAGCCAAAAAGATTTGCTTGAAATTGCGCCTTTGCTCTAGTGCACCCGCCAAAGCCAACAACGTTTTACCTGTTCCGGCTACCCCCTGGATGGATACCAGCTTGATTTTTGGGTTCATGATCGCATGCAGTGCAAAGGTCTGTTCTGCATTCCGAGGTTTTACATTATAGGCTGATTTTTTGTCCACCCGATCAAACGCGTCCGTCTCATGATTGTAAAAAGCCAACACGGAGTTTTTGGGGCTTTTGATAATATAGTAGCTATTATTTTTCTTTTGATCCTTGTTTATCAGCAGGTCTGCCTCGACATGGCCTGAGTCGTACAGTCGGTTGATCAAATCAGGATCCAAGCCCTCAATAACAATCTTTCCCGATGTTTCCAGGTGATCCAAATCTTTAATTTTACCCGTTTCGTAATCCTCCGCATGGATATCCAATGATTTTGCTTTCAGCCTTAGGTTAATATCTTTACTGACTAAAATCACTTTTCTCCCTACTTCAGATTGCTTGAGACTTAGGGCTGCATTTAGAATTTTATGATCGTTTTTCTCCTCTCCGAAGATGTCGTTAGCATTCAGGTTGTTTTCCGGGTTCATCAATACCCTAAAATTGCCTCTGCCTTTCCCATTGAGTGGCGTCCAGTTATGAATCATATGATCTTTGGATAGCTTATCCAGCAGTCGAATAAACTCCCGTGCTTCAAAATTTTTGGTATCATTGCCTTTCTTAAACTGGTCCAACTCCTCTAAGACAGTTATAGGAATCACTACATCATGTTCAGCAAAATTAAGTATGGAATTGTGGGCATATAGAATGACTGAGGTGTCCAACACGAATATTTTTCGGTCAGACTTATTGTTTTTCTTGGGAAGCATGGCGTTCTGTGGCTATGTGAGTTCAGAAATAAGGTAGGAAAATAACGGTTGGATTAGAACACATTTGTATAGAAATAGCTATGAGAAACTTTCATCCATTTGGTTTTCAAGCATTTATTTTATAACAAGTCATACGCCTCCTTCTATCCCAACCAAGAGACGACGATTTTATTCCCAGAAGCAAAACTTGGCTGCTATCATTTGCACCATAAGCATTTTGCACATATATTTATTCTTATTCAACACGAGTATTTTATTATAATTACACGACAAAGCACAAGCACAAAATTTTTGTCTGAAACCATAAAAGCATTGCGTTTTGAATGAGCAAAGGAACTATCAGATCTTATTAGGCATAGCATTCATCTGTCTATTGGTAGGAATAATTACGGCTTCACTTGATGAACCCATGGCATCGGGCCCCTTCATCATTGGCTTTTTTGTAGCCTTAGCAATCGGAATCCGGGGCTATGATCAGCTGAAGGGATACACCTACACCATCATGATCTTTGGGGCAGTAACGGCCTCGCTTTATTATCCGGAGCATTTTCTTGAAATAGGAGGATACCAATTGAGCGGTCTGATCACCCCCTTGATCCAGATCATTATGTTTGGCATGGGTACCTCCATGGCCGTCTCGGATTTTGTAGGTGTAATCAAGATGCCCAAAGGCGTATTTATAGGCGCATTCTGTCAATTTACGATGATGCCCCTAATAGGCTTTACGCTGGCCAGTATCAGCAATTTCCCTTCCGAAATAGCCGCGGGCCTCATTCTAATAGGCTGTGTGCCTGGAGGAATGGCCTCTAATGTCATGGCTTATCTTGCAAAGGCCAATTTGGCCCTTTCAATTACTTTGACAGCTGTATCCACCATGCTTTCCCCCTTGATCACCCCCTTCCTGATGAATACATTAGCGGGGGAGTTTATCGAGATTAATATACAAAAGATGATGTGGGACATCGTAAAAATGGTCATCATCCCTATTGGTGCGGGTCTTCTGTTCAACAAATTCTTAAGCGGCAGAGCCAAGTGGCTTGACGAGCTTATGCCTTTAGTTTCCATGTTAGGTATTGCCATAATTATTGTGATTATTACAGCGGCAGGTCGGGACAGCCTGCTCGACATTGGACTCCTGCTGATCCTATTGGTATTGATTCACAACATCTGCGGATATCTTTTGGGATATTGGACAGCTCGGCTTTTTAAAATGGATGAGAGAGACTGTCGTACCGTTGCCATAGAAGTAGGAATGCAAAACGGAGGCTTGGCCTCAGGTTTGGCCAAAGAAATGGGAAAAATTGCCACAGTAGGACTTGCTCCAGCGGTCTTTGGTCCCCTGATGAATGTCACAGGATCCATACTTGCTTCCCATTGGCACAAGCGTCCGCCAAATGAACCAGCAGCGTAATATCCACAACAAAGCATCAGCGGCTGAAATGATATCCTCAGTCGCTGTTTCAATTGCTATCCTACTAATTTATACAGTAGGTTCTAACCATTTTCACTGCACTTCCAATTCCCATAATCCAATAAATAAGGCTTAGTGCTTTGCTAGGCATAATAATTGTTTGTTTAGGCTGATATCAATCACCAAAATTCGCAGTTATTTATGAAAAATGCTTTTCAGGGAAAGTATGTAATTATCACCGGAGCCAGCCTAGGACTTGGAAAAGCCATTGCCGAAAAACTGGCCGCAAAAGGTTGTAATCTCATCTTGCTGTCTCTACCGAATGAAAATCTATCGCATTGTTGTGAAGACATTGCTACAAAATATGGCATAGACACCCTGTATTATGAAATGGATCTGAGAGAGGAAGACAACATTCGAGAATTTGCTGAGTGGGTCATGGCCCAAGAAGTAGAGATAGCCGGATTGGTAAACAATGCCGGAATTGGCGGAAGCTCGTTTTTTGATCGCACAGACGTAATGAATATTGATAACATGATTTTGATCAATATCCGCGCGCTCACACTCATGACGAGGTTATTTGTTCCCGAACTTAAAAAAAGAGAAAAAGCTTTTGTACTAAACGTCTCCAGCATCGCCGCCTTCAAGCCGATGCCTTATAAAACGGTTTATCCAGCCAGCAAAGCATTTGTTTATTCCTTTTCCGTAGGCTTAGGGGAAGAGCTTAAAGACAGTCCCGTACACGTTGCCGTATTGCATCCCGGCCCAATGGATACCTCTGCGGAAAATGCAGGACGGATCAGCAAACACGGATTTTTAGGCAAACTGGTTCACCTTAGTGTAGATGAAGTAGCAGGAATCGGGGTGCAACAACTGTTTGCAGGTAAAAAAGTAATCGTTCCTGGGGTTTTTAACAAACTTTGCATCCGCCTACTGAAGTCCATACCCCGAGATCTCGCAATGCCTATTCTTACCAAGGTACTGAAAAAGGAAGCTTACAAGATCCCTCATAAAAGCTTATCGCCGGTCACTCAGACGCAACACATACATCCCGCTCAAAGAAAGGCTGCAAATTCATAGCACCATCGCGCACCAATTGTTTTTCTTTGACCGTAACAGGTTTGAAGAAGGAGAAAGATACTAAAACATAATTGGGTTTGATGATGCGTTGCCAGGTGCCTATTGCTCTTTTATTCAATAGAATGAGCGGTTTAAATATGCCGTTTCGAAGAATAGTGGATTTCATTTCTACTGAAGTCAATAGAGCAGACCGATCTTTATAACCACATAACATCTCATCAAAAGCGGGAAGCAAATGCACACCTTCTTGATCGCGGGAAGGGGAATCCATCCTGTCCTCCTGCGGCAGCCAATAGGTATCTCCTTCTACAACCATAGAGGCTAAATGGGGAGAGGCCAGCTCCAATCCTACACGGGCTTGCCGAAGGGTCAATCCTGCCCAATTGGCAAGGTCATAATCCGTAGCAGGACCACGACTTTGTATATATCTACCCGCTAGCATGGCCAAAGCTTCTTCCTCGGGGATCACACCGGTATTAGGAATCCAATCGTCAAGAAGGGCAAATGCATCTTGCTTTTCCTTTTTGGGCACTTGGCACAGCAGGCCCCGCATTGCCCAATAGCCAATAATATGGATACCGCGTTGGCCTTGGGGAGAAATTCCGTTGCGCTCCAACAATTGATAGAGCTCAGACCGACTCAAGCTAATGCCACCTTGCATCGCATTTTCAAATAGGGAACGGGCATTCTCTAGGGTGGGTTCGTCCAATTCGAGTTCCCTATGCCGACCCTGTGCACCTTTAATCACCTTTGGAGCCAGCAACCGCAACATCCAACGTACATCTTCAGCACTTACCCAATGCAAGGTTCCCCGCATAGGCCATGTGCGGACGATTCTTCTATTAGCAAAAGCCTGCTCGACAGCAGACTCACTTACCGAAGTCGGTTTGTCCATGCGTAACGCTATCGCCCACAGAGAGGAACGGTAATCTTGAGCCTGTATGGCCACCATATGTCGGACCACCTCTTCGGGAGATATACAGCTTGAAGCAGTAACTAGCTGCCTTTGCAACCTTATCCTTACGATTTCTTCCTTGTTCATCAGGTACAAATTAGGCAATATAGAGCATAGAAGCCAGTATGCTTGATAGTCTCCTTCAATGCGTTTTTGATGGCTTTCATTTATGGCTTTTTCAATGAAAAAAACTAGCTTGACGGATATCCAACAAGTACGCAGAATGACGAAAAAAAAACCTAAAGCCTTAACTGCTTTCGTTGCATTGCTGCGAGGCATCAATGTCGGCGGTCACCATAAAGTACCCATGCCCGAATTAAAAGGTTTGCTAGAGAAAAATGGGTATAGCCATGTCAGGACATTGTTGAACTCAGGAAATGTGCTATTTGAGGAGGAAGATCAAAAGGAAGCACAACTGGAAAAGAAGATATCCCTTTTGCTGGAAAATCATTTTGGTTTTCCTATACCCGTGCTTATCAGAAGGCGGTCGGATATCGCTAAAGTAATTGAGGACAACCCTTTTGCCCATATACCTATGCACAAAGACATACGCCGATATGTCACTTTCATTCGTGGACCAGTGGAGGTTGAGCATGCATCCATTGAGGGTGGGGATTCCTTTCAAATCCTGCAGAAGAAGGACCGCATGGTATTTAGCGTGCTCGATGTATCGAAAACCCAATCCACGGACTTGATGAAGGCATTAGATAAAACCTACACGAAAGATATTACCACCCGTAACTGGAACACGCTCCTAAAACTGATCAAGTAACTAATACTTGAAATGTTCCCCCACCATCTCCTTGATGAGGGAAAGGTTTAGAGGCTTTTCTTGGAAGGACCACACCTGAGGGAATTGTTGTGCCCTGACTTTATCTTCTTTAAGCGTAGAAGAGGAGGTAATGATCACACGCACATCTTTGCAAAATGGATGCTGTTGCAATTGAGATAGGAATTCCCATCCATCCATGATGGGCATATGCAAATCCAGAAATACCAGGATACGGTGGCAGCAGGCTCGTCCATGCAAGGCAGTGATGGCATCCTTTCCATTACTGAACATCTTCACATCTTTAGGATGGTCAATTTGGGAAAGGCTCATATTTAAAATAGCCTGAAAGACCGGATCGTCATCAATAATGAAAATTGTCGAAATCGAACTCATTGCTTTTGACGGAGATCAGCCACGCGAAAATTCAGATCAGTATTTCCTACTATCTGGACTGTGAATCTCCCAAACTTTGGTTGTATGTAAACTGGGTGTAGTGGCGGACAAAAATATAAATAAAATACCAGCTTATCAAAGTTTAGTGAAATTTTAGCAATTCACAACTTAGCATAGACCCTGTAATTACTAATTTATTTACAAAAACATGCATTTCAACCCACTGTTTATGCGGATGGTACAAAAAAAGGGCTGAACATCAGCCCAGCCCTTTCCTATCTATCTTGCGACTTAAGCAGTTATTAAACCCAATATCTCATTGAAAGTCTTGCTTGGCCTCATGGCGTTGCTGGCCTTTTCTGGATGTGGCTTATAATAGCCACCGATATCTACAGGCGAACCTTGCGCATTATTGAGCTCCTCCACAATCTTCGCCTCATTTTCTGCTAACGCACTAGCAATTTTACCGAAGGTTTGTTTTAGTTCAGGATCTTTATCCTGCGTTGCCAAGGCTTCTGCCCAGTACAGAGCCAAGTAGAAATGACTTCCTCTATTATCCAGCTCATTAACCTTACGTGAAGGAGATTTTCCTTCCTCCAAAAACTTCCCAGTGGCTTGGTCTAGGGTTTCTGCAAGCACCTTCGCCCTGTCATTGTTGAAGGTCTCACCCAAATGCTCCAATGAAACAGCAAGCGCTAAAAACTCACCTAAGGAGTCCCATCGTAGGTGTCCTTCCTCCAGGAACTGCTGCACGTGCTTGGGAGCAGAACCGCCAGCACCGGTTTCAAACAAGCCTCCACCATTCATGAGGGGAACGATAGACAACATCTTGGCACTTGTCCCTAGTTCTAAAATAGGGAAAAGGTCTGTCAGATAATCTCTTAATACGTTGCCCGTAACCGAAATGGTATCTTTTCCTTCTTTGATTCTTTCCAAGGAGAAGCGGGTAGCTTCATCCGGTGCCATAATGTGGATTTCCAAACCTTCCGTATCGTGGTTAGGAAGGTATTTTTCCACCTTAGCAATGAGTTCGGCATCGTGGGCACGGTTCTTATCCAACCAGAACACCGCCGGAGCACCAGTGGCGCGAGCCCGGTTTACCGCCAATTTGATCCAGTCTTGGATGGGTGCATCCTTGGTCTGGCACATCCTCCAAATGTCGCCCTTTTCAACCTGATGCTCCAAGAGAACTTCTCCTTTGGAGTTAACCACCTTCACAATGCCATTTTCAGGAATTTCAAAGGTCTTATCATGTGAGCCATATTCTTCCGCCTTTTGGGCCATCAAGCCCACATTGGGCACACTGCCCATGGTTTTAGGGTCAAAGGCTCCGTTCTTCTTGCAAAAATCAATAGTTTCCTGGTATACGGAGGCGTAAGAACGATCAGGTATTACCGCCTTGGTATCCTGAAGCTGGTTGTTCTTGTTCCACATCTGTCCTGAGCTGCGGATCATCGCCGGCATAGAAGCATCAATAATCACATCACTCGGCACATGCAGGTTGGTAATTCCTTTGTCAGAATTTACCATCGCCAAATCTGGCCCTTCTGCATAACAAGCCTCAATATCTGCCTCTATTTCCTTTCTCTTATCTTCTGGTAATTTATCTAAGACGTTGACCAACTCACCAAAACCATTGTTGGCGTCTACACCCAGCTCTTCCAACAAGGCAGCATGCTTTTCAAATACTGGTGCAAAAAACACCTTTACCGCGTGTCCAAAGATGATAGGGTCCGACACCTTCATCATGGTAGCCTTCATATGCAGGGAGAATAGCACGCCTTGAGCCTTAGCATCTTCCTTTTGCTCTAGCAGAAACGCTCTCAATGCTTTCACGCTCAAGGTAGCGGCATCGATAATTTCCCCTTCCAGCAGTTTGAGGTTGTCCTTTAGCACTGTCACCGCACCAGATTCGCCGTGCAATTCTATTTTCACTGAGTCGGCTGAGGATAGTGTCACAGACTTTTCGCTTCCATAAAAATCACCGCTGCTCATACTGGCGACGTGCGTCTTTGAGTCGGATGACCACTTGCCCATGCTATGGGGATTGTTTCTGGCATATTGCTTAACTGCCTGAGGAGCGCGGCGGTCGGAGTTACCTTCTCTCAATACAGGGTTTACCGCACTTCCCTTCACTTTGTCGTAACGTGCCTTGATTTCCTTTTCCTCATCGGTTTTGGGCTCATCTGGATAATTAGGAACAGCATAACCCTGCTCTTGAAGCTCTTTAATCGCCGCCTTTAACTGAGGCATAGACGCACTGATGTTAGGAAGCTTCACAATGTTTGCTTCTGGCGTTTTTGCGATTTCCCCAAGCTCAGCCAAGTCGTCAGCAATTCTTTGCGCTTCTTGTAGATATTCAGGAAAAGAAGCCAAAATCCTTCCCGACAAGGATATATCCCGGGTTTCAACGGATACTCCTGCGGAACCCGCAAAGGCATTAATGATGGGAAGCAATGAGTAGGTAGCCAAAGCAGGAGCTTCGTCCGTTAAGGTATAAAGAATTTTAGGTGTTTTTGACATTTTATTTATTCAATAGGGTTAAAAATGACCGATCGTTTCGTCCGGATGGGGCAAAACGACCTCCTTTTAAGGAATGGCTAAAATAAGCAAAAAATCCCATTTTCAAAGAAGCCCCGCCACCCTAATTGGCCTCTGCCTCTGCCATAATCATCTCTCCAAAATGATGATCAATAAGTCCATGAGCACCCACAAAAAAAGGAGAGACAGGCTCTCCTTAATAACTTTCTCTTTCATTGGGGAAGTCCTGGGACTTCACATCCTTGATATAGTTGCTTACCGCGTCGTGCATCACCCCCCTGAGGTCAGCATACTGCCGTAAAAATCGTGGTCGGAATTCCTGGGTGATCCCCAACATGTCATGCACCACCAACACCTGCCCATCTACATAAGGACCGGCACCGATACCAATGACAGGGATGGTCAATGCTTCAGCCACTCTTTTGGCTAACTCCGCAGGAATCTTTTCGAGTACCAATGCAAAACAGCCGCATTCTTCCAAGATTTTGGCATCTTCAATCAGCTTGTTGGCTTCAGCTTCCTCCCGGGCACGAACGGTATAGGTGCCGAATTTATAGATGGACTGCGGTGTGAGCCCCAAATGTCCCATTACGGGGACGCCGGCACTCAGTATCCTGACAACAGACTCCTTAATTTCAGCTCCTCCTTCGACCTTGATTGCATGGGCACCGCTCTCTTTCATGATCCTAATGGCTGAACGCAAGGCTTCTGAACTGTTGCCTTGATAGGAGCCAAAAGGAATGTCCACCACCACAAAAGCGCGCTTTACGGCTCGCACCACTGATGTAGCATGATAAATCATCTGATCCAAGGTGATGGGAAGTGTTGTTTCGTGTCCCGCCATCACGTTGGAAGCCGAATCGCCCACTAAAATGATATCCAAGCCCGCGGCATCCAGAATTCCCGCCATGGAGTAGTCGTAGGCGGTTAGCATGGAGATTTTCTCTCCACGGCTTTTCATTTCCTGCAAAATATGGGTTGTTACCCGCTTTATATTCGAAGATGGATGAACAGACATAATATTTAATGTAGATGTACGGTAGAAGCAGTGGCGTCCAGATGAACAGTAATGTGCTCACTCAGCGTAGTCGCCAATTCATATCCGGTATAATCAGGCGCTACTGGAAAGAGCTTATGGCTTCTGTTCACCAAAACGGCAATCTCTATCTTCTTAATGGGTTCAGTCAAAAAAGGGTTCAATGCATAGGCCAATGTCTTCCCTGTATTGAGCACATCATCTACAATAATGATACATTTCCCTTCAAAAGCTAAAGGCTCAGAAAGCTTGACCTCGCCCATGGTCGTCGCTTTCTTATCAAGCAAAATCTCTATTTGCCTTACTTTTAAGGGAGAAATTTCCTTTAACTTATCGGCCAGCAAACCGGACAAGCGATATCCCATGCCGACGATGCCGGCAAATACAACCTCTTCTTCACCCACATTTCTTTCATAAATCTCGTAGGCAATCCGAGTGATCTTCTGCTGAATTTGTTTATGATCCAACACTAGGACCTTTGTTTCCTCCATCATTTTTCAGGCATTTTTAAAAAAGGAAAATTAAAGCAATTGGAAGTGGTTTCAAAGTTTTTTGTTAAAATGGCCGGAAGTGGGAAGCTGTCCCCTGATACGAAGTCTGTGAATTGCATGTGCCGTCTGGTATAAAGCACGCTTTACCGGTAGGAGTCCTCCTCGTTTAAGATCCGCACATAGCTGTCGTAACGGTAAGGGTGGATATAACCCTCCTCTAACTTCTCCAACACCACGCATCCAGGTTCATTAATATGGCGGCAGTTGTTGTATTTGCACTGCCCCAAGTATTGGCGGAGTTCCACGAAATAATGGGATAGCTCGTGATCCTCTATCCCCAAAATCCCGAATTCCTTGATCCCTGGCGTATCAATGATAAACCCTCCATCGTAGTCAAACATCTCAGCAAAGGTGGTAGTATGCACGCCTTTGGTGGTGGCAAAGGAAACTTCTTGGGTTGTTTGATTGGCATGGGGAACCAGCCGGTTTAGAAGCGTGGACTTGCCCACTCCGGAATGCCCGGAAAACAGGGTGGTCTTACCTTGGAGCAATACCTTGAATCCCCCCTCGATATCCTCATCCTCGGTGGCCGAAACGGTCAATACCGGATAACCCAGCGGCTCATAGATCTCCTTGATATCCTGCAAAAAGTCCAAATCGTTTTCTTTTTCTACCAGATCGATCTTGTTGACCACCAAAGTGGTGGGGATTCTAAAGCTTTCGGTACTGACCAAAAACCGATCAATAAATCCCAAGGATGTCCTTGGGCTTCTCAACGTAATGATCAAAAAAGCCTGATCAATGTTGGAAGCCAGGATATGCGAAAAGTTGGTTTTTCGGGTCGATTTTCTGATGATGTAATTCTTCCGTGGCTGTATGGCCACAATGACCGCCGTGGGCTGGTTTTGCTCCTGAGCCAATTCCACATAATCCCCCACCGCGATGGGATTCGTCAGCTTTAAGTTGTCCTGTTTAAACTTCCCCCTAAGCCTTGCCTGTACATCCTGATCACCTACACGGACAAGGTACCATGATCCTGTAGACTTAATCACCCTTCCTATTTTGCTCATTTCAAGACCTTTTCAACTTGTTCTACAATTTTCTGGGCACTCCCCAGATTATCCGCC
The DNA here is from genome assembly GCA_035303945.1 of Cyclobacteriaceae bacterium. GTDB lineage: Bacteria > Bacteroidota > Bacteroidia > Cytophagales > Cyclobacteriaceae > DATGMS01. Next base: position 1,609 of record DATGQZ010000011.1, on the reverse strand, counting down.
ACCAATTTTTCTGCGGCTTTACAGGCAGCTTGATACTTTTCTTTGTCTTCCAAAACCTGTACCTGCCGCTCCAAATCCGAGGCTGAAGCTACTGCAAATCCACAACCATAACGGATGCTGATGGCAGCTTCGGGAAATTTGCTAGCCTTCTTCACTTCGCCGAATATCACGGGGATATGAAAGGACAAGGGCTCTAAAATATTATGGAGACCTTTCCCAAAGGCCCCTCCTACATAGGCGATTTCCGCAAATTGATACAAGGAAGACAGCATCCCTATATTATCAATAAATAGCACCCGCTCCCGATCAATTTTGTTCCCGCCCAGCTCTGAATACTTCAGGCTGGACCGTTGAATCCTGCTTTGCCAATCCTCAATCTGTGCTGGATGAATATCATGGGGAGCAATGATAAATGTATAATCAGCTCTAGAATTGATGAGTGGGATCATCAACGCCATATCCTCTTCCCAGGCACTGCCTACCACTATCACCTTTTGACCTTGGACAAAAGCAGCTAGCTCAGGAAACTGCCTTGGATGCTGGCTGATGGCATGGACATTATCATAACGGGTATCGCCTGCTAACGTTGCACGGGTATAACCTATGCCTTTCAGCAAGTCAATGCTTGACTGATTTTGGGTGAAAATATGATCAAATGCACCTAGCACCTTTCTGAAGAATCCTCCATAGGACTTAAAGTATATTTGCTCGGGCCTGAGGGAAGCAGAAAACAGGAACAAAGGAATGCCCCTTTTCTTGATGCTAAAAATAAAGTTGGCCCACAGGTCGTATTTTACAAAAAACACCAGCTCCGGCTTCAGTATCTCCAACCACCTTTCGGCATTGGCAGCCGTATCAAAGGGTAAATAAGCTATGAGATCCACATGGGGCTGGGGCTTTTTGGTGGCCGGTTCGTAGCCTGAGGGACTAAAGAAGGTCAACACTACCGCTCTATCCGGATACCGCTGCTTTAGCTCCCGAATAACGGGCTTGGCCTGTTCATACTCGCCTAGGGAGGCGACATGAAACCAGACTTTCTTGGCAGGATTTTCTTTGACAAAATCGGCTAGCGTGGAAAAAGAGGATTTTCTCCCGGAGATCATCTTTTCCATTTTGGGGGAAAAACCGCCAAAAACCTTCAGCAAGGCCGAAGAAGCCGTCAAAGAAATATCATACAAAACCTTCATCCCTGCAAAATTAAAAAGATCCCAAGGATATTGTTGGCTTTGGGGAAATAGATTGGGGGACTGAGGTTATTTATGCCACGAAGGTACCACGATACGAAGAAGCACTCCCTGTCTTGCTGTCTTTGAAGCTATCCACTATCTCCTTCATCTTTGTTTGATTCCTTGGCTAAGCCCCCGCGTTCGGTTGTCGCTGGCACAGGGGTAGCAAGCCCTTGCATCCGCATGGTTTTCACTTAACAATAGGATTTTTTTGACTTGCAATATAATTCCTAGGGCTTACAATAGGATTATTTCCTCTTACATTAGGATTTCTAGGCCTTACATATGCTTCCCCAGACCTTACATTAGGATTAAAAAGGCTTGCAATAGGATTAATTTGTCTTACATGTGCCTTCCGACGCCTTGCATGCGCATCTTTGGGT